>NZ_JBFBFF010000005.1:0-32355 GCF_040684035.1 Streptomyces sp. NPDC093018 | reverse complement strand
GACCCTGGCTTCCGGGAGTGGGCCTTCCGGGACCTGGCCTCCGGGGACCCCGGCTTCCGGAACCCGCCTTCGGGGACTCTGGCTTTCCAGGAGTGGGCTTTCCGAGACCCTCTCCTTCCGGGACCTCGCTCCTCGGGACCCTGGCTTTCCGGGACTGGGCTTTCCGAGACCCCTCCTTCCGGGACCCCGCTCCTCGGGACCCCGGCGTCCGGGAGTGGGCTTTCCGGGACCCCTTCATTCGGGCCCCCGCTCCTCGGGCCCCCGCTCCTCGGGCCCCCGCTCCCCGGGACCTGGCCTCCTCCGGCCCGCTTTCGGGCGGGCCGGGGCCGACCGGCCCTCCCTCCCCCCGCGTCGCCCTGGTTAGCGTCGCGCAATGGAGCGCAAGAACATCCCCGACCCGGGCTTCGCGGGCGACGACGGCTCACCCGACCCCCGCCTGGCCGCCGCCCTGACCGCCTGGTCCACCGCCCCCTCCGGCACCGCGGAGACCGAACTGCTCGCCCTGCTCGCGGACGCCCGCCTGCTGGTGCCGATCGTCGCCGTACTCGGCGAGACGGAGAGGGGCCCGGACGGCCGCAAGGGCGAGAAGACGAGCGACATGGCGGTCGCCACCCTGCGGCTGCCCGACGGCCGCCGCGGACTGCCGGCCTTCACCGGCCTCGACGCGCTGGCCCGCTGGCGCCCCGACGCCCGCCCCGCCCCGGTCCCGGCCTGCAAGGCGGTCGAGGCCGCCTGGCACGCGGGCGCCGAGACCCTCCTGATCGACATCTCCGGCCCGGTCTTCTACGAACTCTCCGGCGCCGCCCTGCGCGCGGTCGCCGAACGCCGCCCCCATCTGCCCCCGCCGCGCGACCCCGAGATCGCCGAGGCCCTGTGCGCGATCCTGGCCCGCCATCCCGCCGTGAGCCGCGCCCATCTGCTGCCGGCCGCGGGAGACACGGACGCCCGGCTGGTCGTCGTACCGGCGTCCGCCGAGACGGACGACCAACTGCCCGCAGCCGCCCACAACTTGGCCGAGGCGGTGCGCGACCTGGCCGCCGACCTGGCCGGGGACCCCCTGCTGCGGGTGCGCCTGGACCGCGGCCTGGATCTCGCGGTCGTACCCGGGGACAGGGCGGTCTTCGGCACCCCGCTGTACCGCCGGCACTGACGGCAAGCGCGAGGCAAGAGGGGCCACCCGGCCCTACCGATGGCCGTACCCGGGCCTGTTGGGCCCTATCGGCGGGGGGTGTCCCCGGGCCGATCATGTGGCGGGCCGGGAAGCGCCGGGTCCACAACCCGCACGCGTGGCGCTTCCCGGCCGGCTCCGACATGCACAGCTGGGAGGGACGCCATCCGGTGGACGAGGCACAGATACACAAGGTGATGACCGAACGGCCGAGCGCCGAGGTCACCGAGGCCGGCCCGCGGCAGCCGGCCGTACGACGCGCACGGCCCACCTGGATCCAGTGGCTGACGACCACGGACCACAAGCAGATCGGGACGATGTACCTGGTCTGCGCGTTCGCGTTCTTCCTGATCGGTGGCGTGCTGGCACTGCTGATGCGCGCCGAACTGGCCCGGCCCGGACTGCAGATCATGACGAACGAGCAGTTCAACCAGGCCTTCACCATGCACGGCTCGATCATGCTGCTGCTGTTCGCGATGCCGCTGTTCACCGGCTTCGCGAACTGGATCATGCCGCTGCAGATCGGCGCGCCCGATGTGGCGTTCCCCCGGCTGAACATGCTGGCCTTCTGGCTGTTCCTGTTCGGCTCGCTGATCGCGGCGGGCGGCTTCCTGACGCCCGACGGCGCGGCGGACTTCGGATGGTTCCTCTACGCCCCGCTGTCCGACGCGGTGCACTCGCCGGGGCTCGGCGCCGACCTGTGGATCATGGGTGTGGCGCTGTCCGGCTTCGGCTCGATCGCGGGCGCGGTCAACTTCATCACGACGATCATCTGCATGCGCGCGCCCGGCATGACCATGTTCCGCATGCCGATCTTCGTATGGAACGTGCTGCTGACCGCGCTCCTGGTCCTGATCGTCTTCCCGGTCCTGGCCGCGGCCCTGTTCGCGCTGGAGTGCGACCGCAAGTTCGGCAGCCATATCTTCGACGCGGCCAACGGCGGCGCCCTGCTGTGGCAGCACCTCTTCTGGTTCTTCGGCCATCCAGAGGTCTACATCCTGGCGTTGCCGTTCTTCGGCATCGTCTCCGAGGTCGTCCCGGTCTTCTCCCGCAAGCCGATGTTCGGCTACATGGGCCTGATCGCCGCGACCATCTCCATCGCCGGCCTGTCGGTCACGGTCTGGGCGCACCACATGTACGTCACGGGTGGCGTGCTGCTGCCCTTCTTCTCCTTCATGACGTTCCTGATCGCGGTGCCGACCGGGGTGAAGTTCTTCAACTGGATCGGCACGATGTGGAAGGGCTCGCTCAGCTTCGAGACCCCGATGCTGTGGACGACCGGCTTCCTCATCACCTTCGTCTTCGGCGGCCTGACCGGCGTGATCCTGGCCTCGCCGCCGCTGGACTTCCATGTCTCCGACTCGTACTTCGTGGTGGCCCACTTCCACTACACGATCTTCGGTACGGTCGTGTACGCGATGTTCGCCGGATTCCACTTCTGGTGGCCGAAGTTCACGGGCAAGATGCTGGACGAACGCCTCGGGAAGATCACGTTCTGGACCCTGACGGTGGGCTTCCACCTCACCTTCCTCGTCCAGCACTGGCTGGGCGCCGAGGGCATGCCGCGCCGGTACGCCGACTACCTGGCCACCGACGGCTTCACCGCCCTCAACACCGTCTCCACGATCGGTTCGTTCCTCCTCGGCCTGTCCATCCTGCCGTTCTTCTACAACGTCTGGAAGACCGCCAAGTACGCCGAGCCGGTGGGCGTGGACGACCCCTGGGGCTACGGCCGTTCGTTGGAGTGGGCGACCTCCTGCCCGCCCCCGCGGCACAACTTCACCACCCTGCCCCGCATCCGCAGCGAATCCCCGGCGTTCGACCTGCACCACCCGGAGATCGCAGCCCTTGAGGCAGAGGCGGCGAGCTAGGCCTTTCCCCGCGATCCCGACAAGATCCGAAAGAGAGGCCCTAGCTGTGGCACATCCCGTACTGGCCCTGGCCACCACCGCGGTGACCGCCGCCGGCTGTGTCTGGTACCTCCCGGCCCTCGCCGACCTGCGGGCCGGCGCCGACCGCCCGGTGTCCCGCCGGGTGCGGGCGGCGTCCTGCGTGACGGCATGGGCGACGGCCGCGGCCGTCGCCGTCCTCCTCCTCACCACGAACCCCTGGACCTGGCCGGCGACGGCCGCGGGAACCGGCACCCTGCTGGCGCTCGCCCTCCTCATCTCCTCCGCCCTCCACCACTCCCGCGAGAACCGCGAAGCCGCCACCCACTGGACGGAGTTGACCCCCAACCACTCCCCACCGACCCCCGACCGCACCCGCTACGTGGTCGCCGTCCTCCTCACCACCGGCCTGACCACGGCGGCGCTCGTCGGGGCCCTCCGCCTGGCCGAGGGCCCCGACACCCCGACAGCCTGGCTGACCACGATCACCACCCCCGCCGCGATCCTGGCCCTCTTCATCACCTTGGCCGCCACCCACACCCACCACCACCGCCACCCTCACTGACCACCCCCGTCCCCAACCCGGGCGGGGCGCACTCCCTCACCTCCACGTGCGCCCCGCCCGTTCTTCGTTCTCACAGGCGGCGGCTTGGTGCCCCGGAGACTGATTTGCCATGAAACAGAGCAGGCGCGATCACTGAGCTGGGTTGGAACCTCGGCGTGTCGCGACGAGGCTCTGCCAGCGTTCCCGGGTCTGTTGTTCCCCGTCGATCCACTGCGCTCGCGCAGTGTGCTCGGGAAGTGGGAGGCCAGCCATGAAGTGCGCGATTTCGACGTAGTAGGCGTAGTCGCCATTCTGAGTGACTTCACGCAGGCGGGCGATCTCCTCCATGAGTCTGCCCTGGGTGTCGAGAACCGCGTGGTGGAAGCACACGGCTAAGTGCAGTTTTGTCGCGGCGTAGGAAAGGCCGGAGACGCCGATTTCGGCGAGCAGGTCGGCCGCCCGGTCAGGCACGTCTCCAGCCACCCCCGCATCACGTATGAGCATGCCGATACGTGCGGTCATCTCGCTGGAGTGCGAGCTGAGACGAGACAACAGGCGCCCCGCCAGATCGAGCTCGGTGTCGGCGCGGACCTGGTCGGCGAAGGAGACGGCGAAAGCAAGATGTGCCTGCGCCATGGCGGCCTCGCCGATCGCACCATGCTCTTCGGCTTCGCTTCTTGCCGCCAGGTAGGCGTTTGCCGCCCGTTCCATGTCTCCCTGCACCCACCAGACATCTCCGAGAACCCGGTGGTGTCGTCCTTCCCATCCCAGCCTTCCAGCGGCTTCTACCGCTGCCGGAAAGTCGCCGGACAGTCGGCTCAGGTGCGCGAGGCCCCGCTCTGCGGCAGAAGCGAGCCGACCGCCGGCGGTGGCGACTCGCTGCATGCCGCGGCGCGATTCGTCGGTCCGGCCGATGTCTCGCTGGGCTTTTGCCAAGTAGTACGCAGCCAGTTCGATCAGGTCGGCGGGCAGCAGCCCCGATGCAAGCACGGCTGAAAGCCGACTGGCTGTTCGTTCACGGTGTTCGTGCTGCCGTCGGGTGATGGCGCTGAGCGTCTCCACCAGGGCGTCCGCCGCGGTAGCCGCGCCGTCCGACGATGTGACGCCGGCCGCGGGAAGTGCCAGCGGCTCGCCGACAGAGTCGTCCACGTATTGGAATGCGGCATCGGTGAGCCACCCGAGACCGAGGTGGAAGTCTCGTGCGAGTAGGAGCCCTTGCTGGAGACAACCCACGAGGACTGCGCGGTCGTGTCGCAGGTCTTGGCGCCATTGTGATTCCAGAGCGTGGAAGGCTCGTTGGGCCGCCCGCTGCCAGTCCTGGTCCGACCAGCGGTCGTCGCTGCCGTCGTCCGCGTTGCGGATTGCGGCGCGGATCAGGTCGTGGACATGGAAGGGCCACAGACTGGAGGTCGACTTCCGGATGAAAGCGCGTTCGGTCAACCGTAGTGCGGGAGCCTCGTGTTGCATTCCGGCGGTCTGGGTTGCAAGAGACACGGAGAACGCGTTGAGCAGGCTGACTGAACGGAGTACGTGGCGTTCCTCGGGGGTCAGGTCGCTGAGAGTGCGGGCGATCAGGGCCGGGAAGTCATGGTCGAGGTCGTCGACATGTGGCTGCCCGCCACCGCGTCGAAGCTCCAGGTAGCGCATGACCGACAAATCAAGATATAGAGGAAGCCCGTGGGAACGCTCGGCGATGATCCGGCGGGCCGGTTCATCGATCAGCGGTTGCCCGTCACGACTGAGCCTGCGGACGAGGTAGTCCTCGCAGTCATCGGGGGAGAAATCACCGATGAGGATCTGGCGATCGGACAAGCTTGCCCCGGTTTGTGAAGCATTGGAGACGAGGCCGGGCCAGGCACTTGTCCCGGTCCAGTCGAGTTGCCCTTCCAGGCTCGCTTCTGCCCACTGAAGTCGGTTTCGTCCGGTGATCACGAAGAACGCATTGGGCATCAGCCACACGATGCGCTGGAGCAGTCGCTCGAAGTCACGATGGGTACGGTCACCGGTGCCCTCGAAGGTGTCCAGCAAGATGACCGGTAGCACCGTCTGGCCCGGTGGGAGCTGGGCCAGATCCCATGCGAGCAGGTGCGGGTAGAAGCTCAGAGATTCCAGGTCGGGCTCGGCCTCCAGGAGGTCGGCCAGACGGGAGCAGCCGGCGAGGGCGTGGACGGAGCGTCGCCGCTCACGCAGCGCCTTGATGACCAACCCTGCCCCGTGTCCGAGCGCACTTCCGACGGTGCCGGGCAGGAGGAGAGCTTGGGCGATGTCGCTGAGGGCCGACTGCATTTGCTCCGGAAGGGCCGCAGCGGCGCTGAAACGGCTCAGTAGGCCGCCCCTGCGTAGATAGTCCTCGATCGGTTCGCCCGGGTGGTTGTGTTCCCAATAGCGGCGCAACGCGAGGTCGAAAGCGGGCATCGGACGGCCGAGAGCGGCGACAGCGAGGCGAATAGTGAGGATGACGCGTTCGAAGTCCGTGCCTGCTGCGCGCGCGAGGTCGATACGGACCGGCAGTGCCCGCTCCTCTTGGTGGAACGGCGCATCCCACTGCACCGGGCGGTGTTCGCTGCTGACAAGTGACGCCTCGATCTTGCGGGACAGCGTGGATTTGCCGATCCCGCCCACACCGTGGAACACGAGGATGTTGTGGCGAGGCGCCTCCAGGTCCTCCACGTCGAAGTCCGGACGCGTCACGCGTCGTATGTGTTCGGCGAGGCCGCACGTCACCGCTTGCCACTGTGCCTGCCGGTTCGTGAACACCTCACTGGCCGCGACGCTCCGGTCGTTCGTACTGAACAGTGCGCGAAGGTCCCGTCGTGCCACCGCTCCCCCTGACGATCAACTGCATGAAATTTATGCTGCTTTGAGAACAGCATGGCAAGGTTCACCGCTGTCCGGATCGCCCCTCGGCGAGCTATGGAACGTCGTTGCAGGACCGGGCCGGTCGCAGACTCACGACTGTCGCCTGCCGCACGTGGACCGTGCCGCTTGCCTTTGTGCGGATCGATACCTGTTGTCGGTCGGCCCCTACCAGTTCCCCGCACACCATGCGCTTGTCTGTGGTCCTCACCTCGGTCAGATGAGTGGAGGCGGCACCCGTGGTGGCCCAGACAAGGACGAAGGCGCTCACTACCAGCGCGACGCCCGATACACAGCAGATGAAGGCCCACCCCAAGGCCCGAGTGATCCGTGACACCTCCTGCGCGCTCCAGCGGCGTAGCGACTGCCCCCCGAGAAGGATTTCGCCTCCCGGCACTCCATGAGCTGCTCGGGCTGCCAGCAGCGCTCCCGCCGTCAAGGACAAGAAGGCGGACAGCAGCAGCGCAGTTGCCGTGTCGCGGGCCCAACTCGGCAGTTCGGTGACACTGTCCTGCCCCTTCAGTACTCCCAGCACCGCCAGGAGAGTCGTCAGCCCGGCGAGGCCGTTGCGCCAGCCCTCGGCCTGTCGACGCAACTCCGGGATCCGGGTGAACTCCAGCTCACGGGCGAGTTCGGCCCAGCGCCGATCGGAATACGCGCTCATCAGCGTATCCGCCAACTCGCCCCGCACCCTCGGTACGAGGTGTCCGGTGGAGACTGGGGATGCGCATGTCCGCATTCACAGAAATGCACCTCGGCCGAGAGAGGATCGAGCCCGGCAGCCGGCCGTGCCGCGGGCTGCGTCCCGAGCAGCCGGCTCCATGCTCCCTTGCCCCCTGTCCCGGGCATGCCCCAGGGAAATGTCGTCTCCGTACGGCCATGACAGCGTGGGCAGGACCCGGCCACGACTACTCCGGAGTCTCCCGGAGCGACCCGCTGAGTGAACAGGGCGGCGTCGATCTCGCCGAAGTCTTCCTCGGCATAAGCCAAGGAATGGTTGTGCATTCGACTGTTCGGCATCGCTACTCACTGTCCTCGCGGTCATCAACGGATGTCATATCGAGCCCAAACATTCCGGCATATGTCTCCAGACGGTTCTTGACCCACCGGGGCGTCTCCCCGACCGCCTGAGCACATGCATTCAGACGGGCCTGGTCCACCGAGCCGTCGTAGGCCGGAAGCATCCCGTCGAGTCGCTCGGAGAGGATCGCCAGATCCTGCCAGCGGGGCACAGTGTCGGGGAGGGCGGCCAGTGCCGTCTGTGGACCTTCGAGTGCCAGATACGGCGTGACACGACGCCACGTGTCCAGGACGGACTCTCCGAGGCGGCCGGCGATGCTGACGAGGTCGAGAGCGACCAGGGGGGATCCGGGCGTGGATACGCGGTGGGCCGGATCCACGGCCGCGGCGTCATACGCATCGGGGACGTCGTCGGGGAGAGCGGCGATGGCCTGGGGAGGCAACTCCGGGACGAGGGCGCCGATGGTGCGCAACGGCGTGAGTTTCTCGTACGCGGTACGCACACCGATACGGCGCGCGCGGGCATAACCGACAAGTCGCACCGGAGTGAGCGGGGCCCAACTGGGGCTCTCGCACCATTCGCCGTCGGATTCGTCGTCCCAGCCGTAATCGACCAGAGCCGCCGTTTCATCGTTGGTCGGGCGGAACTTTCTCAATTCGGCAGGGAGGCCGACGGCGACCAGGTGGGGTCCGAGCTTCAGCCGCTTTGCCTCTTGTCGGGCCGTCTTCCACAGGTACGACAGCTTCTCGCGCAGTTGCTGGCTCGCGGTGAACAGTACTGCTGCCGTGGCTGGTACCGGGTAGTTGGCGGCATCGAATGAGGGATCCACCCCCGAGAACGCGTACCGGCTGGGCATCGGCAAGTCGTCCCACGCTTCCAGGAGACGCGCCGCGTCAGGCAGCTCCACTCCAGCGGCACGTAGCTCATCGGCGCACCAGGAGAGTTCTTCGCACGTCATCTCGTGGGGCTGGACGTACGCGAGGTCCCGAAGCGAAACGCCGTCCTCAAGACGTATCTCCATGTTGTGCAACCAAGCGACCAGGTTCCCCGTCTCGGGCGAGGGAATCTCATCTCGTCCGGCTGCCCCTTTCCTGTAGCGACGCTGCTGGTCGAGTCCAAGGGCCCGTGCGGACTTGGAGAGGATGCGCTCCGCCGTACGCACGGGTATCTCCCACTCTGCCGCGAGATCGATGGTGGCCGCCCACGGCAGGATGGGGCCTTCGGTACCGGTGTCGACGACATAGCGTCGAAGGATGGAAAAAATGTCGTCCGGTACGGCAGTCCAGCGGTCGACCAGATCCAGGGCGGGGACCGGGCGCAGCCAACCGAAGGCCGCGAGCCGCCGCTGTACCTCATAAGGGCTGGAGCCGAGCCGCTGTGCCACCGCCCGCACATCCCAGGGAGTGACGGTCGGCCGCCAGCTGCGTTCGTCCTCCGGGAGATAGAGAACGGCCAAGTCCTCTTCGGTGCAGACGTACTCGCGGTGGTGGTCGGGAACAGTGGGCAGCGGTTCGCGCAGAAAGGGCGCGAACTTGGCGCAAGCGTCCATCAACTCGCCGAGTGTCATATTCCATTCGGTCGAGGTCCGTACGATCCCGCTGAGATCCTCGGGCGAGTGACGATAGAAGATTCCGTTGGAGGAAAACCGCTTCGTCGGCTCTCGGCCCGTGACCGAGCCGGAGAGGGACTGCAGGGCGTTGTACTCGGGGCCGAGGAGTCCGGCGACGATGACCCGGGTGACGTGATCCGGATTCCAGTCGAGACTGCCTTCACGGAAGACCGCCGGCCCCGCAAGCTTCGGATGGGCGAGGCGCATGCCGCGCGTCGCGTGTACCACCTCCGACACGGTCATCCGGTGCGTGGCGGCGACCTTCACCGCGCTACGCCAGTCGCCTTCGACTCGCCGTGCGATATCCGACCAGCCCGGGCTCGGAACAGGGAAGCCCTCAAGGGACACAGGTGCCGCTTCCCGCAGAGTGTCGTAGGGCTGCCGATACCTGAGGACCGCGGTCCGCCAGGGCCGGACCATGCTCTGTACCCGCTCGTCCTCATGGCGGCCTGTGCGCGTACCGAGGGAGGAGTCCAGCTTGAACCAGCCGACCTCGTCGAGATTCACTGTGCGGCCGTATCCAGCCGTTGCGCGGACGCCTCGGCCTTGCCATTCCCGCCACAGGATCCGGGCGATCGCGGAGTCATTGGACTCCATGGTCCGCATCCAGCCGAGGCTCAGTTCGGACCACTCCGCAAGGGCGGTCGAGCCCAGCCGGAACAACTCACGTGCCCATCTGACATCATATTTCTCCAATTTATTGCGATTCACGCTGAGTTTGCCGGCGTGCTCGCCCGTCAGATTGAGTACGTAGCCGAAGGGGCGCTGGTCACTGACTATCCCGTCACAGACGATCGCACCTTCACCCTTGACCCACCACAAGATGCCGGGTACCGCTTCGAGGGCCGAGTCGGCGTCGACCTTGAACCGGCCCTCTCCCGAATGGAGATGGTGGGGAAGCCAGCTGCTCGGCCGGCCGTCCGCGTCTTTGACCTCCAGCGTGAACTCGCTGAAGAGCACCAGGGATCTCAACACGGAAGCGCACGAACCGCCGGTCAGGGCATAGGGGTTGCGCAGATAGAGCCGGACACGGGTGCCCCCGTCGGCGAGAAACGCCCCGTCGTGCTCATCGGCCTCCCGCACCCGGAACAGGCTGCCGCTGACCGGGATGTCCACTCGTAGCGCTCTGTCGGCGGGGCGCCCATCGGGGCCGACCGGCCGGGTGATCACCGTCATCTCCTCGGCGAGCATGAAGTAGCTGAACACACCGATGCCGAAGCGGCTGTTGGGGTAGAGCCGCAATGTCTTGTCCTGCCGCAGCCAGATGGCCTGCTCGCGCCGGAAGGAATGAGACTGATCGAAGCGTCGTCCGGCACGAGTGAAGGTGTTCCTCAGCTGGTCGACCGTCATGCCGATCCCGTTGTCGAGGCACTCGACGTAGCGACCCCGGTCGTCCTCACCCATCTCGATGCGAATGGTCCCCGCCCAAGGATGGAGTTGCTTTCCGCAGCCGAGTAGGTAGCGACCACGCAGTTCCCGGTAGCGACAGGCGTCCAGTGCGTTCTGATACAGCTCTCGCAGAGCCAGGGAGGAGTTGCCGTCGTACAACTGCTCGCCCATCAGGAGCCGGCGTATCTCCGTCTGTGACAGAGAGAAATGCGCCAGGGGCATGTCGTACGCGTCCAGGCCGTCCCGCTTGTCGGGTCTCAGCCGGTGGTCGGTCAGTCGTGTCGGCAGACTCTGCAGGAGCGCACTCTCGTGGACAGGCAGCCGTCCCGCCATCTCCTTGAGGGTATGGCCCAGTTCATCGGCGTCCTCGATCACTGAGGCGAGCGCCGCGTGAATCGCGGGATGCGGACATACGGCGTCCAGGTGCAGGTACGAGGGGGTGTCACCGGCGTGGTCGAGATCCCAGACGGCGTCGCGGAACACGGTGATCACCTCGCGCGGCGTGACCGTGTCGGAGACGGCGAGGTGCTCTGCCACGACCTCTGGAAGATGCCGCGCGTCGAAGGCGAGCAGTCCTGCCAGGCGCAACAGCGCGGCGAGGGGGCGTACACGCAAGGGCTGCGCGACATTCCGCACCACATGGCGGTCAGGAAAAGCGGGCTTCTGTTCGTCGGGCGGAGCGCCGAAGGTGAGGCCCATGGCGACCGCTCGAAGGGCAGCCGACAGCTGCGCGGCACGCCCGCTGAACGTCGCGCCCGGCTCAGGGAGCGCCACCTTGAGCAATCGGGCCACGAATCCGTCGGCCCATACTTCGGGCACAGGCTGCTCGTCGGTGGTGAATCGCTCGGCGATCCATCGGTGCACCAGCCACAGCATGGCGGCGTAGCGCTCGTCCGAGGGGCCGGTCTCCCACCAGTACCAGTTCGCGAGCTTCTCGGTGATCTGGGGATGCTGCTCGGCGATCTGCTCGTAGTGCCGCCGCTGTGCGTCGGCGTCGGATCGACGCTCCACGAATTGCGGATGCAGCTCGGCGGCCTGGCTCAGCCGATCCGCCCAGGCTGCCTCGTGCAGAAGGACGCCGGCGATCAGTGCCGTGACTTCCAGCGCGGACAGTTCGGCGCCCTTCGGCAGAAGCATCGGGAGCCGGTCGCGCAGCAGGCGTACCGCGAATTCGTCGTCGGCCCAGGGATCGGGCAGCCGCTCCTGGGCATGGTGAACGTGGCGCGCCACCTCCTCGGCCAGGGACACCAAGCAGTCCTGGAGGCGACCGACGTCGTTCGTGTCGCCTTCTTCCCGCACATGCTCCCAGAGAGCCGGCGTGTACACGACGTCCTGCCAGGCTTCCAGGAGCCGCCTGCCGTGTGCGACATCCCGCAATTTGCATTCCGCTTCCAGGTCGCTGCCGTAGTGAATCTGGACCTGCTGCGGTTCGGCCCGAGCGCGCCGGGCCAAGTAGCGTGTATGCCTCCGTGTCGCTTGGTACACCTGATCCACTGTCGTGGCCTCGGTCAGGGGGTCAAAGGCATGAGCGAGTGCCAGTGAGAAGAAGCTGCCCGCCTCGCTGAAACCGCAGCGCTCACCGGGCGCGCACCCTGTCATCATCGCGAAGCCGGCGTTCGGCGGACCCTGGACGATGCGGCTGCCGAACGCTGCGGCTCCGCCACCCTCGTCCGACCGGCAGGCGTCGATCAGCCACAGCACGGTGTCCGCTCGGCAATGGGCCAGGTACTTGCTGATGTCGGCTTCCAGCAGGGACTCCCGTACGTGGGGCTGATCCCAGCCGCCCTGGGTGCCATCGGCGGGGCCTTGTGCGTCGGCGGGTACCAGATAGTCGGTGTCGCCGACGCGTACACCGTGTCCGGTGAAATAGAACAGCAGAGTGCTGTCGGCGCTTGCCTCGGTCGACAAGGCGGTGATGTGCTCCGTGACCTCGTTACGTGTCGGATCACGCAGCGTTTCCACCGCGTAGCCGCTGCCCCGCAGCGCGGCGCCCATGGCCCGAAGGTCGGCGTCGACCGTAGTGGACAGCGAACGAAGGTGCCTCTCGGCACCGGGATTGGCACCTACGCCGATCAAGAGTGCTGTCCGGCTGGCGTCGCTCATGTTCCCCCCAGGGCACCGTCTGGAGGCGACATGATTTCACTACAGCGTCCGTCGGAGCAGCCCGACCACGGCTTCCAGCCCGCCCCTGGAAACCACTCAGGGGCCCGACCCGCCAAGCGGATCAGGCCCCTGAATTGGTACTGCGGCGTCGGGGTGGCGGGATTTGAACCCACGACCTCTTCGTCCCGAACGAAGCGCGCTGCCAAGCTGCGCTACACCCCGATGTCACTGCTTGTCGCGGCGACGTCGTTTACTTTAGCCCACTGGGGGCCAGGAAACGAAATCCGATTCAGAGGTGGCGCTGGATCGGGGTCGGGCGGGCGTGGTCGAGGGCCACCAGGAGGGTGGCCAGGGCGTAGGTCGCCAGGCCCAGGAGGAGGGCGTTGGCCAGGGCGACGCGGTAGCCGTGGGCGGCGGGGTTCAGGAAGGGGTAGAGGTAGGGGGCGCCGCGGGCGAGGTAGAAGGCCAGGTAGGCCAGGGGATAGAGGAGCCAGGTCGTGGCCTGGTGCAGCTGCAGCCGGGGTGCCGGGGTCAGGCACAGCCAGTCCAGCAGGGCCGCCGCGGGAGCCACCGTGTGCAGGAGCTGGAGGGTGATCCATTGGGTGTGCCAGCGCTCCGGGGGTGCCGAGAGCGCCGTCATCGAGAACGGGGTCCTGGCCAGCAGCAGGTGGTACGTCAGCGCGGACACCAGGGCGTACAGCAGGGCCGCGCCGGTCAGCCACGAGGAGAGGGCGCGGTGGGCGCGCCACGCGCGGGTCGCCGACAGGAGCATCGTCACGGCCAGGATCGCGCTCGCCTGCACACCGAAGTAGCTCAGGGCGTGCGCCGGGGTGCTCCGCAGGACGGCGAGGGCCACGCCCGCCGCCGCGATCAGCGCCGTCAGCAGGCGGTACGCGGCGGCCCGGGGGCGGTGGGACGGGGCCAGCACCGCCCTGGCCGGCGCCGGGGAACGCGGGAGCAGGGGGGACGCCGGCACCGGGGGCAGGCCCGGGATCTCCCTGGGTATCTGGGCGGTCATGGCCTCACGCTAGGAAGGGGCGCCCGTGCGGGCCATGTGGGCTACGCCAGGTGAGTTACGACCTCGGCACCAGCGTCAGCAGCGTCGCCTCCGGGGGGCAGGCGAAGCGGACCGGGGTGTAGCGGTTGGTGCCGCAGCCCGCCGAGACATGCAGATAGGAGGTACGGCCCTCCGCCGTGTGCGTGGACAGGCCCTTCACCCGGTCCGTGTCCAGGTCGCAGTTGGTGACCAGAGCGCCGTAGAAGGGGATGCACAGCTGCCCGCCGTGCGTGTGGCCGGCCAGGATCAGCGGGTAGTCGTCCGCGGTGAAGGCGTCCAGGACGCGCAGGTAGGGGGCGTGGACCACGCCGAGCGAGAAGTCGTACGACTGCGTCGGCCCGCCGGCCACCTTGGCGTAGCGGTCGCGCTTGATGTGCGGGTCGTCCAGGCCGGTCAGCTCGATCGACACGCCCTCGATCTTCAGGGCGCCGCGGGTGTTGGTCAGATTCAGCCAGCCCGCCTGGTCGAAGCCGTCCCGCAGGTCCTCCCACGGGTTGTGGATCGCGGCGACCGCCGGCGCGTTGCCGTTCAGGCCGTGGCGGCCGCTGGTCTTCTCCAGCAAGTAGCGGGCGGGGTTGCGGAGTTTGGGGCCGTAGTAGTCGTTGGAGCCGAAGACGTACGCCCCCGGGAACTCCATCAGCGGGCCCAGCGCGTCCAGCACCTCCGGCACGCCCTCCGGGTCCGACAGGTTGTCGCCGGTGTTGATCACGAAGTCCGGGCGCAGTCCCGCCAGCGAGCGCAGCCAGCGCTGCTTCTTGCGCTGGCCGCCGACCATGTGGATGTCGGAGACCTGGAGCACGCGCAGTGGGTGCATACCCGGCGGCAGGACGGGGACGGTCACCCGCCGCAGGCGGAAGGAGCGGGCCTCGAAGCCCACCGAGTACGCCAGGCCGGCGGCGCCTGCCGCCATGATTCCCAGGGGAATTCCGTATCGCGCGCGCATATGACCATCGTGTCAGACCGCGCCCGCCACCCGGGACCGGCCGCCCGCTAAATCGGCGGGCACCCCGGGCCCCGCACCTGAGACAATCGAGCACATGACCACCACGCTCAAGTCGAAGCTGCAGGACGACCTCAACGCCGCGATCAAGGAGCGCAACGAGCTCCGCTCCTCCACGCTCCGGCTGACCCTCTCGGCGATCACCAATGAGGAGGTCGCGGGCAAGCAGAAGCGGGAGCTGTCCGACGACGAGGTCCTCAAGGTGATCACCCGCGAGGCGAAGAAGCGCCGCGAGGCGGCCGAGGCCTTCGCGAAGGGCGGCCGCGCCGAGTCGGCCGAGCGCGAGAAGGCGGAGGGCGAGGTGCTCGCCGAGTACCTGCCCCAGCAGCTGTCCGACGAGGAGCTGGACGCGATCGTCTCCCAGGCCGTCGCGGAGGCCAGGGCGGCGGGTGCCGAGGGGCCGCGGGCCATGGGTGCCGTCATGAAGATCGTGAACCCCAAGGTGGCCGGCCAGGCCGAGGGCGGCCGCGTCGCCGCCGCGGTGAAGAAGCTCCTCCAGGGCTGACCCCGGGACCGGGAAGGCGACCGGGAAGGCGACCGACCGGGAAGGCAGTACGACAGCACGACGGTACGACGATGGGGCCGCACCCCCGGAACAAAAGGGTGCGGCCCCATCGTCGTACCTCCTGGAAGGGCTAGCGGCGACCGCCGGTCCCCCCGACCGCCCGGCCGTTCGCCCCGCCGTTCGTCTGCCCCTGGACGACGTTGCCGGGCGCGGACGGCACCGTGCCGCCGATGTCGCCGGGGCCGCCGCCGGTCGCGCCGCCGCCGGTCAGACCGCCGAGCAGGCCGCCGATCAGCTGTCCGTGGCCGCCCCCGTCGGCGCCGCCGTGCTGCCCGCCGTTGGCCTGTCCCTGGCCCTGCCCCTGGTGGTTGTCGCCGGAGCCCTTGTCGTCCGGGATGTCGACCAGGTTGAAGTCCTCTGTCGGCTTGCCCTCCAGGGCGCCGTTCATCATGTCGCGCCAGATCGGGCCGGGGACCTCACCGCCGTAGACCTTGTCGTGCGGAATGCCGCCGATGGTGATGTTGATCATCTTGCGCTGGTGCCGCGGGTCGCCGACCCAGACCGCGCCCGCCATGTTCGGGGTGTAGCCGACGAACCAGGCGGCGAAGCGCTCGTCCGTCGTACCGGTCTTGCCCGCGCTCGGGCGGTCGCCGAGGCCCGCCTCCTGGCCGGTGCCGTCCTCGACCACGCCCTTGAGAAGCGTGCTGACGGTGTCCGCCGTCTTCTCGGACATCGCGCGCGAGCAGGTCGAACGCGGCACCGGCAGGGACTTCACCCGGCTGCCGGTCGTCTGGGTGACCGACTCGATGGCGACCGGGGTGCAGTACATGCCGCGCGAGGCGAAGGTGGCGTACGCGTTCGCCATCGTCAGCGGGGACATCTCCTGGGTGCCGAGCGCGATGGAGGGGGCCTGGTCGATCTGGCGGCCGTCGGCGCGCGCCACGCCCATCTTCTTCGCCATGTCGATCACCGGGCAGATGCCGATGTCGCTGATCAGCTGCACGTAGTAGGTGTTGACCGACTTGGCGGTCGCCTCCTTCATGCCGTACGGCCCGTGCTCCGACTCGTTCTCGTTGGTCAGCGTGGCCGGCTTGGCCGGGTCGTTGCGCCAGGTCTTGCCGTTGCAGGCGGCCACCGGGCTCGGATACGGCATCTCGTACGGCGACGGGTACTGCTGCGCCGGGGACTTGCCGCCCTCGATCGCGGCCGCCGCGACGATCGGCTTGAACGTCGAACCCGGCTGGTAGCCCGCGCCGCCGCCCATGCCCTGGTTCACCGACAGGTTGATCTGCGTCTCGTTCGTGCCGAAGCCGTACGGCCGGGACTGGCCCATGGCGAGGATCTTGCCGGTGCCGGGCTCGACGATCGTCGCGGCCGTCGCCACCTGGTCGGACTTGTAGACGTGGTTCTTGATGGAGTTCTGCACGGACTGCTGGGACTGCGGGTCGAGCGTCGTACGGATCGTCAGACCGCCCTGGTTCCACAGCTTGGCGCGCGCCTCCTTGGTCTTGCCGAAGGCCGGGTCGGTGAGGAAGACCTCGCGCACGTAGTCGCAGAAGAAGCCGGCGCCCTGGACCGCGGTGATGCAGCCGTTCTTGGGCTGGCTGGGCTTGAGGCCGAGCGGCTGGCGCTTGGCCTGGGCGGCCTCCTGCGGGGAGATGTCACCCAGTTCCGCCATCCGCTGGAGCACGATGTTGCGGCGCTTGGTGGCCTCCGCCTCGTCGTTGACCGGGTCGTAGCGGCTCGGGGACTGCACGATGCCGGCCAGCAGCGCGGACTCCTGGAGGGTCAGGTCCTTGGCGTGCTTGGAGAAGTACCGCTCGGAGGCGGCCTCCACACCGTAGGCCTGCTCGCCGAAGAAGGTGATGTTCAGATAGTTCTCGAGGATCTTCTTCTTGCCGAGCTGTTCCTCGATCTGGATCGCGTACTTCAGCTCGCGGACCTTGCGGCCCATGGTCTGCTGGGTGGCCTCGGCGACCTTCGTCGGGTCGTCGCCGGCCTCCTCGATGAAGTAGTTCTTCACCAGCTGCTGGGTGAGCGTGGAGGCGCCCTGCGCGACCCCGCCCTCCTGCGCGTTCTTGTTCAGGGCGCGCAGCACGCCCTTGAGGTCGATCGCGCCGTGCTGGTAGAAGCGCGAGTCCTCGATCGCGACGATCGCCTTCTGCATGTACGGCGAGATGTCCTTGAGGTCGACCACCGTACGGTCCCGGCTGTACACGCTCGCGATCTGGCCGCCCTTGGCGTCCAGGATCGTCGTGCGCTGACTGAGCTGGGGACTCTTCAGGTTGGCCGGGATCTCGTCGAAGCTCTTGACCGAGCCCTTGGCCGCGAGGCCCAGGGCGCCGGCCGCGGGCAGTGCGATGCCCGCCATCACGGCTCCCGCGAGCACACTGACACCGAGGAACTTCGCGGCCTGCTGCAACGGCGACAGACCACCGCCCGAGCGCTTCTTTGGCATGGGGGCAGCCTAATCCGTACTCCTGAGCGTTTTGAGGGAGCGGCTTGCCTTCGGGATGTTCCGTGACCGGTACGAGGCCCCGCGTGCCCCCTGACCTGCCTACGTTTCCATTTCCCGGACAGGCGTGCAGCCCTTGGCCTAAGCTGCTCTCAACTGTCACAGCAGTGCGGCCCCGTACCACTCCGTCCGGCGTCCCGAACCGTTGCGAACCGCCCGTGTCGTGCCCCGAGACGTGTCCGATTGCGCCTCGTGTGTCACCTGGTGCCCGCTGTAGCGCACCGTAGCTGTCCTGGTTTGCCGGGACAGTCGCATATGTCGCCAGCTCACTCCCGCGGGTGATCTGCCGCTTACCCATAGTCCGTTCGGGCCATTCAAGATTGGGCCCGACGGGGGTGTTGCGCTGTGCCCACCTTCCGTAACGTCCTCAACTGGCGGCGGTGAATATGCCGCTGCCGCCGTGGGGGAGCCTCGATTCGGGAGAGGACGGCGCCGGTATGGGCTGGGTAACCGACTGGAGTGCGCAGGCTGCCTGCCGCACTACCGATCCGGATGAACTGTTCGTTCAAGGAGCAGCGCAGAACAGAGCCAAGGCGGTGTGCACCGGATGCCCGGTACGCACCGAGTGCCTGGCCGATGCGCTGGACAATCGCGTCGAGTTCGGCGTGTGGGGAGGCATGACCGAGCGGGAGCGCCGCGCACTGCTGCGCCGCCGGCCCACCGTGACCTCCTGGCGCAGGCTGCTGGAGACCGCCCGCTCCGAGTACGAGCGCGGCGGCGGGTTCGTGAGCCTCGACAGCGACGAGGTGTACGAGAACTACGCGGCCGTGAGCTGAGGACCGCGGGCACGGGTCCAGCACGCAGCAGGTCAAGTACGCAGCAGGCCGAGCACACCGCAGGCCCAGCGCCGCGGGTCCCGCGGACCTCGCGGCCCACACGCCTCGGGTTCGGCCGAGAGCCCAGGGCGGGAGCGATCGCGCCCGCTGTGCCGGGCCGCGCCCGCTACGACGGTTCCGGGCGCTCCGTGGGCGCGCCCGCCGCGAGGCGGTCGCCGATGTCGCGCAGGCCCGTGAGGTCGTGCACATCGCCGGGCAGGGCGGGTACGTCGACCACCGCCACCTCGGGGTGGCGGGCGGTGAAGCGGTCGCGCGTGCGCTGCTCGCGCGCCAGGAGATGCATGCGTTCGGCGTGCAGCCTCAGCAGGCCCTCGGCGAGCCGGTCGACGGAACGTTCCTGGTCGGCGGGGGAGCCGTCGGGGGAAGCGCCGGACGTGTCGGTACCGGTTGCGGCCTCGGCTGCGGGAGGTTCTGAACTGCCGTACGTTTCGGGAGAGTTACGAAGTCCAGCTTTCCCGTCCCCCTGATCCACAATGCCGGGGTCCGCAAGATTTTCCGCGGCGTCCAGCGCCCGCTCGGCCGACAGCCGGCCCGCGCCGCTGCCGTGCACCCGGTTGAGCACAAGACCCACCAGCGGCATGTCCTCCGCGGCCAGCCGCTCCACGAAGTACGCGGCCTCGCGCAGCGCGTCCCGCTCCGGGGCCGCCACCACCAGGAACGCCGTACCGGGCGCCTGGAGCAGCTTGTACGTGGCGTCCGCGCGGGTGCGGAAGCCGCCGAAGGTGGTGTCCATCGCGGACACGAACGTCTGCACGTCCTTGAGGAGTTGGCCGCCGAGCAGCTTGCCCAGGGTGCCGGTCATCATCGACATCCCGACGTTCAGGAACGCCATGCCCGCGCGGCCGCCCAGCTTGGCGGGGGCGGTGAGCAGGCGGATCAGCCGGCCGTCCAGGAAGGAGCCGAGCCGCTTGGGGGCGTCCAGGAAGTCCAGGGCCGAGCGGGAGGGCGGCGTGTCGACCACGATCAGGTCCCATTCGTCCCGCGCCCGCAGCTGGCCCAGCTTCTCCATCGCCATGTACTCCTGCGTGCCCGCGAAGCCCGCCGAGAGCGACTGGTAGAAGGGGTTCGCCAGGATCGCGGCCGCCCGCTCGCGGTCCGCGTGCGCCTCCACGACCTCGTCGAAGGTGCGCTTCATGTCGAGCATCATGGCGTGCAGCTCGCCGGCGCCGTCGGTGCCCTTGACCCGGCGGGGCACGTTGTCGAGGGAGTCGATGCCCATCGACTGGGCCAGCCTGCGGGCCGGGTCGATGGTGAGCACGACCACCTTGCGGCCCCGCTCGGCGGCGCGCAGGCCCAGGGCGGCCGCGGTGGTCGTCTTGCCGACGCCGCCGGAGCCGCAGCACACCACGATGCGCGTCTTCGGGTCGTCCAGCAGCGCGTCGACGTCCAGCACCCGGGAGGTGGCCAGCCGCCGGGCCGCCGCCTCCCGCCCCTCGGCCGCGCCCCGCTCCCCGGCCGCCCCACGCTCCTCGGCCTTCTCCCGGCTCCCGGCCTTCTCCCGGCCCTCGGCCGTGTCGCGGCCCCCGGCCTTCTCTCGGCTCCCGGCCTTCTCTCGGCTCCCGGCCTTCTCTCGGCTCCCGGCCTTCTCCTGGCCCCCGGCCTTGTCGCGGCTCTCGCCCCGGTCCCCGGCCGCCGCCGCGCTCTCCCCGGCCGCGCCCTGCTCCTCGGCTGTCATGACACCTCCTGCTCGCGCAGCTCGGCGGCGAGTTCGTACAGGCCCGCCAGGTCCATTCCCTCGGCGAGCAGCGGCAGTTCGTGCAGGGGCAGGCCCAGCTCGCCGAGCACCCCGCGCTGCTCCTGCTCCAGGGCGTGGCGCTCCGCGTACTCCGCGGCCTGGGCCAGCAGCGGGTCCACCAGTTTCTCCGCGTTCCCGCCGCGCCGCGCGCCGCCGAGGCCGGCGGCCGACAGGGACCGGGCCACGGCGGAGTGGTCCACCGTCCGTACGAGTTCCAGGTCCGCGGCGTCCAACACCTCGGGCCGCACCATGTTCACGATGACCCGGCCCACCGGCAGCCGCGCCGCCCGCAGTTCGGCGATGCCGTCGGCGGTCTCCTGGACCGGCATCTCCTCCAGCAGCGTCACCAGGTGCACCGCGGTCTCCGGCGACTTGAGGACCCGCATCACGGCCTGCGCCTGATTGTGTATCGGGCCGATCTTCGCCAGGCCCGCCACCTCGTCGTTGACATTGAGGAAGCGGGTGACACGGCCGGTCGGGGGCGCGTCCATGACCACGTAGTCGTAGACGAACCGGCCGGCGCGGTCCTTGCGGCGCACCGCCTCGCACGCCTTGCCGGTGAGCAGGACGTCCCGGATGCCGGGCGCGATGGTGGTGGCGAAGTCGATGGCGCCGAGCTTCTTCAGGGCTCTGCCCGCGCCGCCCAGCTTGTAGAACATCTGGAGGTAGTCCAGAAGGGCCAGTTCGGGGTCTATGGCCAGTGCGTACACCTCCCCGCCCCCGGGAGCGACCGCGATCTTCCGCTCCTCGTACGGCAACGCCTCCGTCTCGAAGAGCTGTGCGATGCCCTGCCGGCCCTCGACCTCCACGAGAAGCGTCCGCTTCCCCTCGGTCGCGAGGGCCAGCGCGAGTGCGGCGGCGACCGTCGTCTTTCCGGTCCCGCCCTTGCCGCTGACGACCTGGAGCCTGCTCACGTCTTCGAGACTAACCAGTCCGGCCGACCGTCACGCGGGAGGCTGTGGATAACGGGGAGACGACGAGGGAGTGATCGGTCACAGCGGATACAGTCGGCCCATGACCAAGTGGGAATACTCAACCGTGCCGCTGCTCGTCCATGCCACGAAGCAGATTCTGGACAACTGGGGCGAGGACGGCTGGGAGCTCGTCCAGGTCGTGCCCGGGCCGAACCCCGAGCAGCTGGTCGCCTACCTGAAGCGGGAGAAGCAGGCATGAGCGCGGTCGAGGAGAAGCTGGCCGGTCTGGGCCTGAGCCTGCCGGAGGTCGTACCGCCGCTGGCCGCGTACCAGCCGGCCGTGCAGTCCGGTGTCTACGTGTACACCGCGGGCCAGCTGCCGATGGTCGAGGGCAAGCTGCCCGTCACCGGCAAGGTGGGCGCCGAGGTCACCGCCGACGAGGCCAAGGACCTGGCCCGGGTCTGCGCGCTGAACGCGCTGGCGGCCGTGAAGTCCGTCGCAGGCGACCTGGACCGGATCGCGCGCGTGGTCAAGGTCACCGGGTTCGTCGCCTCCGCGCCCGACTTCACCGGCCAGCCCGGTGTGATCAACGGCGCCAGCGAGCTGCTCGCCGAGGCCCTCGGCGACAAGGGCGTGCACGCCCGCAGCGCGGTCGGCGTCGCGGTGCTCCCGATGGACGCGCCGGTCGAGGTCGAGATCCAGGTCGAACTGGTTCCGTAGCCCCGCCGCATCCGTACCGTCCGTAGCCCCGCCCCATCCGTACCACCGGCATCGCCCGCATCGTCCGCACCGCTCCGGCACCTCGGGTACCTCTCGAACATTCGCCCTACACGGGATAGCCTCCGGCCATGGCGAACGGTCAGTGGTACCCCCCGGAGTGGCCGGACCGCATCCGCGCGCTCGCGGACGGCACCCTCACCCCGGTGTCCCCCAAGCGCGCGGCGACGGTGCTCCTGCTGAAGGACACCGGGGCCGGACCGGCCGTCCACATGCTGCGCAGACGCGCCTCCATGGCCTTCGCCGGAGGCGCGTACGCGTATCCCGGGGGCGGCGTCGACCCGCGCGACGACGACACGCGGATCCGCTGGGCGGGCCCGCCGCGCGCGTCCTGGGCCGAGCGGCTCGGGGTGGACGAGGCCGGCGCCCAGGCGATCGTCTGCGCGGCGGTCCGGGAGACGTACGAGGAGGCGGGCGTCCTGCTCGCCGGGCCCGACCCGGACACGGTCGTCGGCGACACCACGGGCGACGACTGGGAGGCGGACCGCGCCGCCCTGGTCGCCCGTGAGCAGTCCTTCGCCGAGTTCCTGCACCGGCGCGGCCTGGTGCTGCGCTCGGACCTGCTGGGCGCCTGGGCGCGCTGGATCACCCCGGAGTTCGAGTCGCGCCGCTACGACACCTGGTTCTTCGCGGCCGTCCTCCCGCAGGGGCAGCGCACCCGGAACGCCTCCACGGAGGCCGACCGCACGGTGTGGATCCGCCCGGCCGAGGCCGCCGCCGGGTACGACCGGGGCGAGCTGCTGATGATGCCGCCCACCATCGCGGCGCTGCGCGAGCTGCTGCCGTACGGCACCGCCGCCGAGGCCCTCGCGGCCGCCGCGGCGCGCGATCTGACGCCGGTGCAGGCCACCGCCCGGCTCCGGGACGGCGAGATCGTGCTGTCCTGGCCGGGGCACGAGGAGTTCACCAAGCACGTTCCGTCGAGCTCGGCGCCCGCCGACGCGACCGGGGGAGGCCGCGCATGACCGACGCGAGCGCGCTGCCCGGCCGGCCCAGGGGCGCGGTCGGCTCCGGACCCGCCACCGCGCGGGCCGTCAACGTCCTCGCGCCCAACCCCTCCGCGATGACCCTGGACGGCACCAACACCTGGATCCTCGCCGAGCCGGACTCCGATCTGGCCGTGGTGATCGACCCGGGCCCGCTGGACGAGGGCCATCTGCGCGCGGTCGTGGACACGGCGGAGAAGGCGGGCCGCCGGATAGCCCTGACCCTGCTCACGCACGGGCACGCGGACCATGCCGAGGGCGCGGGCCGCTTCGCCGAGCTGACCGGCACCCGGGTGCGGGCCCTGGACCCGGCGCTCCGCCTCGGCGACGAGGGCCTGGCCGCGGGCGACGTGATCACCACCGGCGGCCTGGAGCTGAGGGTCGTACCGACCCCCGGGCACACCTCGGACTCGCTCTCCTTCCACCTCCCGGCCGACCGGGCGGTGCTGACCGGCGACACCGTCCTCGGGCGCGGTACGACGATGGTGGCGCACCCCGACGGGCGGCTCGGCGACTACCTGGACTCCCTGCGCCGGCTGCGCTCCCTCACCGTGGACGACGGCGTGCACACCGTGCTGCCGGGGCACGGACCGGTCCTGGAGGACGCCCAGGGCGCCGTGGAGTTCTATCTCGCCCACCGCGCCCACCGGCTCGCCCAGGTGGAGACCGCCGTCGAGAACGGCCACCGCGGCGCGGCCGATGTCGTCGCCCATGTCTACGCCGACGTGGACCGCTCCCTGTGGCCGGCCGCGGAACTCTCGGTCCGCGCCCAGCTGGAGTACCTGGGCGAGCACGGGCTGATCTAGGGCTTGTCCTACAGGCCCTGAGGGCTCCCTTCCGGCCCCGGGTCCTTCACGCCGTGCACGCGCGCGTACTCGGCGGCGAGCCAGGGGCCCAGCTCGTCCACATGACCGCGCAGCACCCGCGGGTCGCCCACGGGCTCGCGGCCGTACTCCGCCGCCGTACGCAGCTGGGCGGCCCGCTCGGGGTAGTACGCCCCGCAGACCTCGGCCATCTCGCGCAGATCGCTCGTCCAGCCGTTCCAGCGGGTCATGACGAGCGTGAAGCCGGTGCGGACCAGATGGCGGGACATGAAGCGCACCAGGCGCCGCCGGGCCGCCTCGTCGTCCCCGGCGGCCGCGATCCGCTCCCGCCAGCGGGGCAGCAGCTGGGCGAGGTCGCCGTTGGTCCCACGGGCCAGCAGGGAGTCGGGGCGGTACCGGGGCAGGAGCCCGGCCAGATCGGTCCCGAGCAGCGGGGTGCACAGACAGGCCAGGAACCAGCCCATGTCGTACCGCTCGGGCTCGCTCAGCAGCCGCTCCCGGCCGTACACCAGCGTCCCGGCCCCGTCGATCTGCGGGAACTCCAGGTCCAGGGCCTCGCCGAGGGCTCGTACGGCGGCACGGTCGGCGGCGGCCGGTTCCTCGCGCAGGACGATCAGCAGGTCCAGGTCGCTGCGGCCCACCCGCGCGGTGCCCCGGGGGATCGACCCGTAGAGGTACGCCCCGTCCAGCCGTGCCCCGAAGACCTCCGGCAACCGCTCCCGTACGGCGGCCACGACCGGCCGGAAGGCGCCGGGCACGCGCGCGAGGGAGCCCTCGCGGACGAAGAAGCCGTCGGGGTCGAGGCCGTGGGGGCGGGGTGGGGCGGGTGGTCCGGGCATGGGGACATCGTGCCGTGCCCGACCGGGCCGGGACAGTGGGTTTATGCGGGGTTATACCGGGAGGGACGACTCAGGGCGCGGCCCCCGAGGAGCCGCGCCCTGGATGTCGTACCGGGAGGGACCCGCGCGTCAGCGGGACCGCTTGGCCAGTCGCTCCACGTCCAGCAGGATGACCGCGCGCGCCTCCAGGCGCAGCCAGCCGCGCTGGGCGAAGTCGGCCAGGGCCTTGTTGACGGTCTCGCGGGAGGCGCCGACCAGCTGGGCCAGCTCCTCCTGGGTGAGGTCGTGGACGACATGGATGCCCTCTTCGGACTGCACGCCGAAGCGGCGCGACAGGTCGAGCAGGGCGCGCGCCACGCGGCCGGGGACATCGGAGAAGACCAGGTCGGACATGGCGTCATTGGTCTTGCGCAGCCGGCGGGCGACGGCGCGCAGCAGGGCGCCTGCCACCTCGGGGCGGGCGTTCAGCCAGGGCTGGAGGTCGCCGTGGCCGAGGCCGAGCAGCTTGACCTCGGTCAGCGCGGTCGCGGTGGCCGTGCGCGGGCCCGGGTCGAACAGCGACAGCTCGCCGATCAGCTCGCCGGGACCGACGACGGCGAGCATGTTCTCGCGGCCGTCGGGGGAGGTGCGGTGAAGCTTGACCTTGCCCTCGGTGACGACATACAGGCGGTCGCCCGGGTCGCCCTCGTGGAACAGGGAGTCGCCGCGAGCGAGGGTCACCTCGCTCATCGAGGCGCGAAGCTCCGCGGCCTGCTCATCGTCGAGCGCCGCGAAGAGCGGGTTGCGCCGCAGAACGTCGTCCACGAGTTTTCTCCTTGTCGACCTGCTCAGGGGATCTTTCTCCCCTGTGTGCCAGGGACCGTGTTCTCATTTTGCCGGACGGTCCAAACAGTGTGATCTGTCACAAGGATGCCGCACCGGTGTGCCGGGGTAAGCGTCAGGGGTCCAATCGGGGGCCGATCTTCGGGGTCCGGGGCGGATGTCGGTGCCGGGCTCTAGGCTGGCCGGGTGTCCAAATCGCCGGTGAGAGCACAGGCCAAGGGGGCTTAGCGGGTGGTTGTACGTCGCGATTCCGCTGTGGGCGAACAGGGCCCCGGAGGCAGTGGGAAAAGTAGAAAAAAGGCTGACATGGCGGAAGAGACCGGTTCAGAAGGAAAGGCAGGGTCTGCCGGGAAGGCCGCGTCTGCCGCGAAGGCGCCTTCCGCGAAGAAGGCCGCGCCCGTCAAGAAGGCCGCGCCCGTCAGGAAGGTCGCCGTCGAGGCACCGGGCAAGGAGTCGCGGACCGCCCTGGTCCGCCGGGCCCGCCGGATCAACCGCGAGCTGGCCGAGGTGTACCCGTACGCCCACCCGGAGCTGGACTTCGAGAACCCCTTCCAGCTGCTGGTCGCGACCGTCCTGTCGGCCCAGACCACCGATCTGCGCGTCAATCAGACGACCCCCGGCCTCTTCAAGCGCTATCCCACCCCCGAGGACCTGGCCGCCGCCAACCCGGAGGAGGTCGAGGAGATCCTGCGCCCCTGCGGGTTCTTCCGGGCCAAGACCAGGTCCGTCATAGGGCTCTCCAAGGCGCTGGCGGAGGGCTTCGGCGGCGAGGTGCCGGGGCGTCTTGAGGACCTGGTCAAGCTGCCCGGCGTCGGCCGCAAGACCGCCTTCGTCGTGCTCGGCAACGCCTTCGGACGGCCCGGGATCACCGTGGACACGCACTTCCAGCGGCTGGTGCGCCGCTGGCGCTGGACCGAGGAGACCGACCCGGACAAGATCGAGGCCGCGGTCGGCGCGCTGTTCCCCAAGAGCGACTGGACCGACCTGTCCCACCACGTCATCTGGCACGGCCGCCGTATCTGCCACGCCCGCAAGCCCGCCTGCGGCGCCTGCCCGATCGCCCCGCTCTGCCCGGCCTACGGCGAGGGCGAGACCGACCCGGAGAAGGCCAAGAAGCTGCTGAAGTACGAGAAGGGCGGCCTGCCCGGGCAGCGGCTCAACCCGCCGCAGGCCTATCTGGACGCGGGCGGCAGGCCCGCGCCGCCGCTGGGGGCCGCGTGACGGAACGAACTGGGCGCCCTCGGCGTTGGACGACACGGAACGACGGGGGTGGGCGATGACGTGGGCCAGTGAGGCGCGAGGCGACGCGGTGGTGCTGAACGGCCGGGGACTGCCGGACTGGCTGCACCCGGTCGCGCGCGCGGCCGAGACCATCGAGCCCCTCCAGCTCAGCCGCTTCCTGCCGCCGGAGAACGGCTCGGGCCGCCAGTCGGCCGTGCTGATCCTGTTCGGCGAGGGCGCCCGCGGCCCCGAACTGCTGCTCATGGAGCGCTCCGGCTCACTGCGCTCGCACGCGGGCCAGCCGTCCTTCCCCGGCGGCTCCCTCGACCCCGAGGACGGCGACCCGCTCGGCGAGGGCCCGCTGCGCGCCGCCCTGCGCGAGGCCGAGGAGGAGACCGGGCTCGACCCCCGCGGGGTGCAGCCGTTCGCCGTGCTGCCCCGGCTGTACATCCCGGTCAGCCGCTTCGTCGTCACGCCCGTCCTCGGCTGGTGGCGCGAGCCCAGCCCGGTCGGCGCGGTGGACCCGAACGAGACGGCGCGGGTGTTCACGGTCCCCGTGGTGGATCTCACGGACCCCGCCAACCGCACCACCGTCGTCCACCCCAGCGGATTCCGGGGTCCGGCATTCCAGGTCGAATCGGCCCTTGTATGGGGTTTCACGGCCGGGGTGATCGACCGGCTGCTGCACTACGCGGGCTGGGAGCGCCCCTGGGACCGGGAGAAGCTGGCCCCGCTCGACTGGAGCTCATGACAGGGTGATCCCCGTGCTGTCTCTTTCCCGGGGACGCAGGGTCCGTCCGTCCCCATGGGGGCGGGCCGGACGCCTCGTCCGAGCCGCGGGAAGCGGAATGGAGTAGGCGAGGGCCTGAAGCGGTGAACGTGCTGGACATCCTGTTGCTGGTCGCTGCCGTGTGGTTCGCGGTCGTGGGCTACCGCCAGGGCTTCGTCGTGGGCATCCTGTCGGTGATCGGTTTCCTGGGCGGCGGCCTCGCGGCGGTGTACGCGCTGCCCGTCGTCTGGGACGCGATGACCGGCAACGCGGAGGTGAACACCACCGCCGCCGTCGTGGCCGTGGTCGTGGTCATCGTCTGCGCCTCCGTCGGCCAGGCCCTGACCACCCACCTCGGCAACAAGCTGCGCAAGCACATCACCTGGTCCCCGGCCCGCGCCCTGGACGCCACGGGTGGCGCGCTGGTCAACGTGGTGGCGATGCTCCTGGTCGCCTGGCTGATCGGCTCCGCCCTGGCCGGCACCACCCTGCCGACCCTCGGCAAGCAGGTGCGCGGCTCCAAGGTGCTGCTCGGGGTCTCCCGGGCGCTGCCCGCCCAGGCCGACGGCTGGTTCGCGGACTTCTCCTCGGTGCTCGCGCAGAACGGCTTCCCGCAGGTCTTCAGCCCGTTCTCCGACGAGCCCATCAAGGACGTCCAGCCGCCGGACCCGGCGCTCGCCGGCAGCCCGGTCGCCACCCGCGCCCAGCGCTCCATCGTCAAGGTCACCGGCACCGCGCAGAGCTGCGGCAAGGTCCTGGAGGGCACCGGCTTCGTCTTCGCCGACCGCCGTGTGATGACCAACGCGCATGTCGTCGGCGGGGTGGACGCGCCGACCGTGCAGATAGGCGGGGTGGGGCGGCGGTACGGCGCCAAGGTGGTGCTGTACGACTGGAAGCGCGACATCGCGGTACTCGACGTACCGGACCTGAAGGCGGACGCGCTGAAGTTCTCCGCGCCGGACGCGGCCGGGGGCGACGGCGCGATCGTGGCCGGCTTCCCGGAGAACGGCTCGTACGACGTGCGCGCGGCCCGGGTGCGTGGGCGCATCTCGGTCAACGGCCCGGACATCTACCACCGCGGCAGCGTGCGCCGCGATGTGTACTCGCTGTACGCGACCGTCCGCCAGGGAAACTCCGGCGGACCCCTGCTCACCCCTGACGGCAGGGTCTACGGGGTGGTGTTCGCCAAGTCCCTGGACGACGCCGAGACCGGTTACGCGCTGACGGCGGACGAGATCCGGCCGGACATCGCCCGCGGCCGCACGGCGAACGAACAGGTGGGCACGGACAGCTGCGCGCTGTGAGCGAGCAGGTGGGTGGGTACGGGCCGCCGCGCGCGGTGAGCGAGCAGGTGGGTACGGGCCGCCGCGCGCCGTGAGCCGCGGGGCGGTTCAGTTGCGCGGATGACGCAGCCGCACCGAGACCCAGCGGGCCCGGCGGCGCAGGATGCGCGGGATCCCCACCCGCAGTTCGCCTTCCGCGAGTTGCGGGGTGCCTCGCTGAGGCGTGCTCAGGCCCGTGGCCGAGCGGCGGTTGCGGGGAGCGTCACTGTAGTCGTGCGTCAAGCCCATACCGGTCCGTGTGCCCCCGCCCCAAGGTCGATAACCGCTTGGACGGCGGCCAATTGGCGTATGCGGCAGGCATGTGGCCGAACGGGGGACAAGTGACGAGGAACCGGATACTCCACGCATCGGTTCCGCGCCGCGTCGTCACCGGTCGGGCTCGGGGTCCTTCAGCCAGCTGATCAGCTCCGTCGAGAACGCCACCGGGTCCTCCTCGTGCGGAAAATGCCCGAGCCCGTCGAACAGCCGCCAGCGGTACGGCGCTTCGACATACTCCCCGGAACCGGCCGCGCTGCGGGTGCGGCTCACCGGATCGAGTGAACCGTGCAGATGCAGCGTGGGCACTCGCACCGGGCGCTTCATCCTGCGGTAGAACTGCACGCCGTCCGGGCGCGCCAGGGAGCGCACCAGCCAGCGGTACGGCTCGACGGAGCAGTGCGCGGTGGAGGGGATGCACATGGCGCGCTGGTACATGCGCACCGCCTCGTCCTCCGGCGGGCGCGGCCCGGACCAGTCCCGGATCAGACGGCCCACCAGCTCCCCGTCGTCCGCGGTGAGTTGACGCTCCGGGATCCAGGGCCGCTGGAAACCCCAGATGTAGGAGTTGGCGGCCGTCTGCCGGGCGTCGCGCAGCATCGCCGCGCGCCAGCGCCGGGGATGCGGCATCGACACCACCGCGAGCCGGCGCACCAGCTTGGGGCGCATGGCCGCCGCGGTCCAGGCCAGATAGCCGCCGAGGTCGTGTCCGACCAGTGCGGCGTCCGGCTCGCCGAGGGAGCGGATGACACCGGTGACGTCCAGGGCGAGGTTGGCCGGGTCGTAGCCGCGCGGGGTGCGGTCGCTGCCGCCGACGCCCCGCAGATCCATGGCCACCGCCCGGTAGCCGGCCTCCGCGAGGGCGACCAGCTGGTGCCGCCAGGCCCACCAGAACTGCGGGAAGCCATGGAGCAGCAGCACCAGAGGGCCGTCGCCGAGTTCCGCGATGTGGAAGCGGGCACCGTTCGCGGCGACGTCCCGGTGGATCACCTGGTGTCCGGGCAGACCGATCCGTACCAGCGAGGGATGGGCGGGGTCATGAGCGGGGTCCGTCATGACGACGAGCGTGCCACAGCCTCGATGGCCGCGGGGCTCCGATCCTCGGGAAGCTCCGGGCGCGGGTGCGGCTTGGCGTTGCCCAGGACGCCCGCCGACTCCTTCATGGACGCGGCGACCTTCTGCGGGCCCCGGCCCTTCTTGGCCTTCTTCGCGAACACCACGCCGATCAGCGCGAGCAGACCGGCGACGAGCACGTTTGCCGCGAAGGACAGCACGAAGCAGATCGCCAGGTTCCAGTGGGACCAGGTGCGGATGCCGTACGCCAGGGCGAAGTTGAGCATCGGCAGGGAGAAGACCAGGACCGCGCCCGCCATCGAGAACGCGCCGCCGCTGGTCGCGCCGCGCTTCACGTCCTGCTTGAGCTGCGCCTTGGCCAGCGCGATCTCGTCGTGCACCAGCGCCGACAGATCGGTCGTCGCCGAGGCGAACAGCTGGCCGATGCTGCGTTCGGCGCCGACCGGGCTGCCGTCGGGTGCGCTCATCGCGTTCTCCCTTACGAGTTCTTTCGTGTCCCCGGGTCTGCCGGGCGGGCCGCCGCCCCGCCCCGGGTCACCGTCTTGATTTGTACCGTCTCGTCAGATCATGCCGGACGGCCGCCCTCGTCGCCTGCCCCGCCCGGTACTTCCGCACGCCCGTCGTCCGCCGCGGCCGTCCGCTCGGCGGCGATCCGCCGGTGCTCGGCGGCCCTGCGCTCCAGGATCCGGGCCATGCGGAGGTGGTACGCCGGATCGTCCTCCTCGTAGACGTCGGGGACGCCGTCGAGGTCGTCGTCGCGGTCCTCGGCCGCGCACAGCCGCCGGTATTTGGCGTTGCGTATCTTCAGCAGCACGGTGGCAGCGGCCGCGGCGATCAGGGACCCGGTGAGGACGGCGGCCTTGGTCTCGTCGGTGAGGAGCGCGTCACCGTCGTAGGCCAGTTCGCCGATGAGCAGCGAGACCGTGAAGCCGATGCCGGCGAGCGAGGCGACCGCGAAGACGTCCGGCCAGGCGAGGTCCTCGCTCAGGGAGGCGCGGGTGAAGCGGACGGTCAGCCAGGTGCCGCCGAATATGCCGAGCGCCTTGCCGAGGACCAGGCCCAGCACCACGCCGAGGGTCTCCGGTCGGGTGAACAGGTCGCCGAGCGCCCGCCCGGACACCACCACACCGGCGCTGAACAGCGCGAACAGCGGTACCGCGAACCCGGCGGACAGGGGGCGCACCAGGTGCTCGACGCGCTCGCCGGGCGAGTGCGCCTCGCCCTCGCGGGTGGTGCAGCGCAGCATCAGGCCCATGGCCACACCGGCGATGGTGGCGTGCACGCCGCTGTTGTACATCAGCGCCCAGTTGACGACCGCGAGCGGCAGGTAGACGTACCAGCCGCGCACGCCCTTGCGCAGCAGCAGCCAGAAGACGGCGAGGCCGAGGAACGCGCCGCCGAGCGCGGCGAAGTTCAGCCGGTCGGTGAAGAAGATCGCGATGATCAGGATCGCGAAGAGGTCGTCGACGACGGCGAGGGTGAGCAGGAAGGCGCGCAGGGCGCTGGGCAGCGAGGTGCCGATCACCGCGAGGACGGCGAGCGCGAAGGCGATGTCGGTGGCGGTGGGCACCGCCCAGCCTTGTGTGGAGCCGTGTCCCGCGAGGTTGGTGACGGTGTAGACGAGCGCGGGTACGGCCATGCCGCACAGGGCGGCCACCACGGGGAGCACGGCCGCCTTGGGGTCGCGCAGGTCTCCGGCGACCAGTTCGCGTTTGAGCTCGATTCCGGCGACGAAGAAGAAGATCGCGAGGACGCCGTCGGCGGCCCAGTGGGCGACCGACAGATCAAGGCCGAGGGCCCCGGGGCCGAAGCTGAAGTGACTGACCGCTTCGTAGCTGTGGCGCAGCGCCGGGACGTTCGCCCAGATCAGGGCGGTCACGGCGGCGATGAGCAGGAGCACGCCGCCGACGGTCTCCGTGCGCAGGGCGTCCGCGACATAGGTCCGCTCGGGCAGGGACAGGCGTCCGAGGGCTTTGCGGGCGGGGTGCGGGGGGCGGGGCGCGGTCACGATGGGGGACCTCCGGAAGCGGGCAGGACTACGTACCTGCCGACCAGACTTCCCGGCACACCCCATATGGATCTTGTTGACTTCTTGACGCTTTGATTACTTTACCTAACTTCTCGGGCGAGGGAAAGGCGGCAGGGACCGGTGGGCCCTGACCTGCGAAAGGGGCGCCCGGCGGATGCCGGGCGCCCCTTGTCCGTCATGCGGGGTCAGTCCTCGGTGGGGGTGGTGGGGAGTTTGGACTGGATGAGGTCCATGACGCTGGAGTCGGTGAGGGTGGTGACGTCTCCGAGTTGGCG
>NZ_JBFBFF010000004.1:0-588478 GCF_040684035.1 Streptomyces sp. NPDC093018 | reverse complement strand
CCGGCGCTGCGATCAACCTCGCCCGCCTCGACGCATGGCTCACCGGCAGACCACTCGCCCGCACCCGCGTCTCACCCTTCGCAGCACTCCGCCCCACCGGATCAGATCCAGCGGGGCGGAATTAACCAACAGCATCCGGCTGGTGGGGGCCCTTCCTCATGTACGCGAAGCTCAGACCACCTGGTGCAGCCACCGCACCGGCGCGCCCTCCCCGGCGTACCGGAACGGCTCCAGTTCGTCGTCCCACGGCTTGCCGAGGAGCTTGGCGATCTCGGCCTCCAGGTCGGTCTCCTCGCGCTGGGAGCGGGTGAGGGCGGCGCGCAGCCGGTCCTCGGGGATGAGGATGTCGCCGTGGATCCCGGTGACGGCGTGGAAGATGCCCAGGTCGGGGGTGCAGCTGTAGCGCTCGCCCTCGGCGGTGGCGCAGGGCTCCGCGGTGACCTCGAAGCGCAGCAGATGCCAGCCGCGCAGCGCGGAGGCCAGCTTGGAGGCGGTGCCGGGCCGGCCCTGCCAGGAGAACTCCGAGCGCCAGGTGCCGGGGGCCGCGGGCTGCCGGATCCAGTCGAGGTTGACGCGCGTGCCGAGCACCCCGGCGATGGCCCACTCGACGTGCGGGCACAGCGCGCGCGGCGCGGAGTGCACGTACAGAACTCCACGTGTCGTCACCGGAACCTCCGGGCAGAGCGGGACATCTTGCTGGCTTGCCGGCGGCCGTTGCACCACGGCCGCGCTGATGGCGAGGCTACCTTGCGGCGGGGCAAGGAGTGTGACGTACCGTCGGTCCCGGTGCCAGGAATCCTTCACCATTCACCCAGGGGGACGCTTGTACGGGCCCCGTTCGTTCCAGCGGGCCCGGCGCCGGGAACCCTCGCACGTTGTTATGGGGGAAAGCACCCGACTTCGAACGAGGAGAACACCAGGAATGCGGAAGCGAAGCCACCGGGCGCGGCTCGCCCTGGCCGTGGCGGCGGCCACCGTGCTGGGCGTCGCCGGGTGCGACGCCCAGGGCTCGCCCGCGGCCCGTGCCACCGGGGCGCGGGCCGCCAAGGCACCGGTGTGGAACCGCAGTCCGGCCTCGATCGCCGCGGTCGGCGACTCCATCACCCGGGGCTTCGACGCGTGCACGGTGCTGTCCGACTGCCCCGAGGTGTCCTGGGCGACGGGCAGCGACACCCAGGTGGAGAGTCTGGCGGTACGGCTCCTCGGCGCGGCGGGCGCTGCCACGCACAGCTGGAACTACGCGATGACGGGCGCCCGAATGGCGGATCTTTCGCAGCAGATGGCCGATGCGGCGAGTCGCGACCCTGAACTGGTCACCGTGATGGTCGGCGCGAACGACGCCTGCCGCTCCTCCACCCGGGCGATGACCTCGGTGGCCGGGTTCCGCGCGGACTTCGAGGAGGCCCTGCGCACCCTGCGCGCGACCGCCCCGAAGACGCAGGTGTACGTCGCGAGCGTGCCGAACCTGAAGCGGCTCTGGGAGCAGGGCCGGGGCAATCCGCTGGGCAAGGAGGTCTGGAAGCTCGGCATCTGCCCCTCGATGCTGGGCGACGCCGACGACCTGGGCACGGCGGCCGAGCACCGGCGCGACCAGGTCGAGGACCGGGTGGTGGCCTACAACAAGGTGCTGAAGGAGGTCTGCGCCACCGACCGCCGCTGCCGCTTCGACGGCAACGCGGTGTACGACTACCGCTTCGACACCGACCAGCTCAGCCACTGGGACTGGTTCCACCCCAGCAGGGACGGCCAGGCCCGGCTGGCGTCGATCGCCTACCGGACGGTCACGGCCGCCGGTCCGGTGGCGTAGCGCCCGCGCTCTCCCCCTCGTACCGGGCCAGTTCGGCGGCCAGGCGGCGCATGACCGTGTGGTTGGCGCGGCGCATCATGGCGCGTACGACGGGGGCCAGCAGGCGTTCGGGCAGCGGTGCGCACAGCCAGGTGTAGGTGAAGGAGACCCGGCTGCCGGTGCCGTCCGGGAGCGGGGCGATGGTGTATATGCCGTGGGCCTGGCGGCGGCCGCCGGCGCTGACGTTGTGCTCGACGATGCGGTGCGGCGGCTCGGAGTTGATGACTTCGATACTGACGTCGGTCCGCGTGCCGCCCAGGGCGGCGGTGACGGTGGCACGGGCGCCGAAGCCGCGGCTCGGGCCGCTGTAGCGCCAGTCGGTCAGATAGTGGTCGGTGAACCGCTCGTGGTGGGCCATCACTTCGAGGAAGTCATGGACTCGCGCGGGCGGGTACGGAACCTCGGTCGACACGGTCACGGGTCGCATGACCGGCACGCTACAGACGACCGCGCCGGTCACCTAGGGTTTCGGCATGAGCGAACTCTTCGGCACACTTCCCGACGGTACCGAGGTCCACCGCTGGACACTGGAGCGGGGCGGGACGCGGGTGGAGGTTCTGACGTACGGCGGGATCGTGCGCTCCGTCGAGGTGCCGGACCGGGAGGGGCGGACGGCGGACGTGGTGCTCGGGTTCGCCGGTCTCGACGGCTATCTCGCGCATCCGGAGCCGTACCTGGGCGCGTTGATCGGGCGGTACGCCAACCGGCTCGCGGGGGCGCGGTTCCCGCTGGACGACGTGGTGTACGCCCTGGAGCCGAACGAGGGGCCCCATGTGCTGCACGGGGGTGCGCGCGGGTTCGACAAGCGGGTGTGGGAGGCGACGGACGTCGAGCACGGGGTGCGGCTGGCCCGGGTGAGTCCGCACGGCGAGGAGGGCTTCCCCGGCCGGCTCGACGTGGCGGTGACGTACACGCTGGACGCCGACGGTGCGCTGCGGATCGCGTACGAGGCGAGGACGGACGCCCCGACGGTGATCGCGCTCACCAGCCACGGCTACTTCAACCTCGCCGGTTCCGGGGCGGGTTCGGCGGCCGGGCACGAACTGCGGCTGGCCGCCTCCCGGTTGACGCCGACCGGCGAGGATCTGATCCCCACGGGCGAGCTGCGCGAGGTGGCCGGCTCGCGCTTCGACTTCCGCGACGGCCGCAAGGTGGGCACGGGGTACGACCACAACTTCGTGCTGGACAAGGGAGTTACCGGGGTACCCGAGCGGGTCGCCGAGCTGCACGACCCGTCGTCCGGCCGTACCCTCACCGTCGCGACGACCGAGCCCGGCCTCCAGCTCTACACCGGCGACCATCTGCCCGCACCCTTCGCCCCCTGCGACGGAATCGCCCTGGAGACCCAGCACTTCCCGGACTCCCCGAACCATCCGGACTTCCCGTCCACGGTGCTGCGCCCCGGCGAGGTGTACCGGTCGGAGACGGTGTACGGCTTCTCCGTGCGCTGACGGCGCCCCGCGGGTGTCCCCCGGCCGGCGCCGGCCGGGGGACACCGGTGCTCACGCCGAGGCGGTCCGCCCGGTGATCGGGCAGGCACCGGCCGCGGCGGCACCGAAGGCGGCGGTGTGCGCGGGTGCCGTGCCGCCGATCTGCTGGAGGATCTCCTTCGAGAGCAGGTCCTCCCTGCCCTTGAGCGCGTCCGCGACATCGAGGGCGGCGTTGAAGACCATCTCGGCGGCCACGTTGTCCTGCACGATGCGGGCCAGGTTCTCCAGGGCCACGCCGATCGGGTCGGCGGGGGTCTCCGCGGTCGGCAGGTCGATGAGGTGGGTGTTCACCTTGGCCTGGTTCATGGTGCGCCGGATGATGATGGACGCCTGGTTGAGTTCGGCGGTGGTCCAGATCGACAGCACCATGACGTACAGGTCGCTCCACGCCTGCTCGCCGATCCGCGCCCGCCAGCGCTTCATCAGCGCTTCGATCCCGGTGATCTGCGCGGTGGCCGCGGCGGTCATGTTGACGCGGATGGACGGGTACACGGTGGCGGCGAACTGGTTGAAGGCCACCATGTCGAAGGACTTGGCACCGACGGCGGTGTCGATGAACTTGATGGCCTCGGTGAGGATCTTGTTGCTGGAGGCCGCCAGATCGGTGGGGAGGTTGGCGGTCGGCAGCTTGGTGCGGGCCGTGTTGAGCGTGGCGCGGAAGGCGTTCAGCGGGGTGATCCAGCCGGTGTCGCCCGCGGGCTTGAAGGCGACCATGTCGAGGTCGTGCGGGTCGATGCGCTCGGAGTTGGCGATGTTCGGCACCTTGTCGCTGAGGTAGGCGGCGATGACCGAGTAGACGCCGAGCGGTACATGGGCGATGGACTTGGCCAGTTCGAAGTACTCCGGCACCGGGTCCACGGTCTCGACCTGCACCCCCTTGTCGATCAGGGTGAAGCGCCCGCCGACGGCGTTGTTCTGCACGACGACGACCGGGCTGAGGTGCTTGGTCAGTTCGGACTTGAGGGACGCGTAGTTGGCGCGCATCCCGGCGTTGACATTGCGTATCGCGTCCCGCGCGGCCTTCTCGTCGGTCGCGCTGGCGGCGCCGGTCGCGGCCGACGCGCCGGTGGCCGCCTGGGTCTCCATGAGGAGGGTGGCTGCGCCTACTGCGGAAACGGTCCCCAGAAATCCTCTACGAGTGGTCATGCCCCGTCTTTCCGTGATGAGTGGTCGTGCTCCTGTGGGGTGGGGGGAAAGATGTGGGGGGAGTTCTCGGGGGGTGGTGCACCGGCGAGGGGGGAGTCGCCGGGGCCATGGGAATCTCCACGGCCCCGGCGGACACCCCGCCGGGTCGGGCCGGGCCGGACCGCTCAGATCAGGCCGGGCCGGCTCAGCTCAGGTCAGGGACTTCTGCGTGGGTACGACGACCCCGTAGAGGTCCTGGACCGTGGCAAGGGCGGCTTCGTGGACCTGCCGCGCGGGGATGCCCTCGGGGTCGCCCTTCAGCGGCAGCGGCCGGGTGGCCGAGGCGTCGGCGACGACGGTCGGGTGGTACCCGGCGAGGAACGCGCCCTGGGTGGTGAACAGGACGCACATATTGGTCATGAAGCCGGCGACGATGACGTTCTTGCGCCCGGCCTGCTTCACCTTCTGGGCGAGGTCGGTGCCGTGGAAGCCGTCGGGGACGCTCTTCTCGACCACCGGCTCGCCCTTGGCGGGCTTGAGCTCCGGGACGATCTGCCCGCCCTTGGACTTCAGGTCGTAGCCCTTGTCCACGATGTGGATGACCGGGGTGCCCGCCGCGCGGGCCCGGTTCAGCAGGGCCTTGGCGTTGGCCAGGGCGGGCTTCCAGCCGTCGAGTTCCATCACACCGTCGGTGTAGGTGTTCTGGTAGTCGACCAGGATGAGCGTCGCGTCGGAGAGCGTGGCCGGGGTCTCGCTGAAGCCGTTGAGCTTGCGCAGCGTCGTGGTGTCCTTGGCCACGTTCGTCCGGGCGGCGGGCGCGGCGGACTCCTTCTTGGGGGAGGCGGAGTCCGAGTCGGAGCCGCAGGCGGCGAGCGTGGCCGTGAGCAGGGCGGCGATGCCGAGCGCGGCGGTACGGCGCGTGGTGTTCATCAGCCGAGATCCTCCTGACCGGCTACGACGACGCCGTACAGGTCGGCGATGGTGGCCAGGGCGCTGAGGTGCACGCCGTGGGCGTCCACTTCCTTCCCGGCGACCGGCAGTGCGCGGGTGGCGCAGGCGTCGGCGACCACGGTGGGGCGGTTGCCGCGCAGGAAGGCGCCCTGGGCGGTGAAGGCGACGCACATATGGGTCATGAAGCCGGCGACGACCAGGTCGCCGCGGCCGGCCTCGTCCACCAGCTGCCCCAGGTCGGTGCCGTGGAAGGCGTCGGGGGCCTGCTTGACGACGACGGACTCGCCGTCGGCCGGGGCGACGGCCGGGTGGATCTGCCCGATCTCGGCGCGGATGTCGTAGGGGGTGCCCTCGCCGCCGTCGTTGACGACATGGATGACCCGGGCGCCCTCCCTGCGGGCGCGCTCCAGCAGCCGGGCGGCCGCGTCCAGGGCGGGCTGCCAGCCGTCCAGCTCCATCACACCGGTGGTGTACGTGTTCTGGTAGTCGATCAGGACCAGCGTGGAGTCGGCGAGCTTCGGGGGCGTCTCGTCGAAGCCGTTGAGCTGACGCAGAGTCGTTCTGGGCATGGCAAACCACCTGGGGGGATCGGGAGTTGGGAGGCGGCGCGCGGTGCGGCGGCCTGTGCCCTTGACGCTATGGCTCCTCCCCATACGTCGGCAATGACGTCTAGCATGCAGAAACCGACACCGTCGTATTCCGTTGCCCGGGGGGCCTGTGCACACCGTCGACCAGCTGATCGTGATCGTCCTCTTCGACCAGGTGGACCTGCTCGATGTCACGGGGCCGCCGGAGGTCTTCCACCTCGCCCGCCGGGAGACGGAGGAGGCCGCGGCGTACGACGTCGTGCTGGCGGCCGAGACCATGGACCCGGTCGTCACGGCCGCCGGGGTCCGGGTGCTGCCCGATGTCACCTTCGACGCGCTGGCGTCCCGGAGCATCGACACCGTGATCGTGCCGGGCGCGGTCGAGCCCGGCGACGACGGACGGCTGCGGCCGGCGGTGGACCCGGTGGTCGTACGGCGGGTACGGGAACTCGCCGCGCGCGCCCGGCGGATGACCTCGGTCTGCGTCGGGGCGCACATCCTCGCGGCCGCCGGGCTGCTGGACGGCAAGCGGGCCACCACGCACTGGTCGACCGCGCAGCAGCTCGCCGCCGACCATCCGGCCGTGGAGGTCGACGCCGACCCGATCTTCATCCGGCAGGGCGATGTGTGGACCGGCGCCGGAATCAGCGCCTGCCTGGATCTGTCCCTCGCGCTGATCGCCGACGACCTCGGCGAGGCCGTCGCGCTGCGGGTCGCCCGGCAGCTGGTGATGTACCTGAAACGGCCCAGCGGGCAGAGCCAGTTCAGCGTGCCGCTGGAGCAGGCGTCCACGACCCGGCGGATCGAGGATCTGCGCCACTACATCCTGCGCCATATCGCCGAGCCGCTGACCGTCACCCAGCTCGCCGAGCACGCCCACATCAGCGACCGGCAGCTGACCCGGATCTTCAAGAACGAGCTGGGTACGACCCCGCACGCCTATATCGAGTCGGTCCGCGTCGAACGCGCCCGCCAGCAGCTGGAGTCGACCGACGCCACCCTCGAACGCGTCGCCGCGGCCTGCGGGTTCGGCACCCTGGACACGCTCGTCCGGTCCTTCCGCCGCAGGCTGGACACCACCCCGACGGAATACCGCCGCCGGTTCCGGACGACGCCCGTCTGAAGTCCCTTGCGGAGCGGGCGGGTTCGGGTCAGTCCCGGCCGGCGCGGAGCGGGCCCGGGTCCTCGCCGCGCATCCGGGCGGCCGCCCGCTTGAGGAGGGTCATGGCGGCGGCGCAGATCAGCATGGTGCCGATACCGGCCGCGGCCTGCTCCACCTCGCCGCCCTTCACACCCTCGCCCGCGACGGTCATCGCCAGCGCGAAGATGATCGAGTACAGGCTCCGCCCGACCTTCGCCCCCGCGGGGATCACCTGGAGCAGTTGCGGCAGGGTGCTCGCGGCGCCGATCGCCATACCGAACGGCAGCGCGGCGGCGGTCATCAGGGCGCCGAATCCGAAGGAGTTGCCGTAGGCGCCCCAGCCGACGCCCTTGTAGAGGAGCCAGCCGGTTCCCGCGAGCGACAGCAGCACAAGCAGGCCGTTCAGATACGCGGCGAAGGTGGCGGCCTTGCGCGCGCCCGGCAGATGCGCGGCGGGACTGCGCCAGGCGTCGGCCGTGACCAGCCTCAACCGGCGGCGCAGCCCCCGCATCTGGACCAGCGAGTAGCTCCCGAAGGCGAGCAGCCCGACTCCGACGACCGCCGCCGCGAAGCCGATCGGGCCCCGGGTGAACCCGTAGTGCAGCCCGCCGGAGGTCAGCGGCAGTCCGAGCACCATCCCGTAGGACATCGGCTTGGCCTTCGCCTGGATCCGCACCGCCAACTCGCGCTGCTCGGGCGTGAGATGGGGATCCAGCCGCATCCGGGTCTCACCGATGTGCTGCACGGGCGCCGGGGGCGCCTGGTGGGGCGGGTAGGGCTGGGGCGGGTAACCCTGCGGCGGGTAGGGCTGGTTCTGGTACGGCGGATACCCCGGCTGCGGCTGTGGCTGCTGCTGCTGATACGGCGGGTACCCCTGCCACTGGTTCTGCTGCTGATGCCACTGATTCTGCTGCTGACTCTGTTGCTGACCTGGAAACACGTCGGTTCTCCCCCGTACTCGGCGCCTCTTCGGCGCTCGCGGCCCGGGAGTCTGCCATACGAGGTCGGGGGCGCTGCGGCCGGGCGGCCTCAGGAGGCCCGGAAGCTGTACATCGCGCCGTAGGACGTCCAGGAGTGCAGATCGAGCGAGGGGGCGACCAGGGCCGACCCGGTGCAGTCGGCGCCGGAGTAGAAGGTGACGCTCCTGTCGGTCATGTTCAGGTCGGCCAGCGCCCCGAACGGCAGGGCCACGCACGCGTCGCCCGGCTCGGTGTACACGGCCGTGCGACCGGAGAAGGCGCCCTCCCAGACGCACAGCGTCCCGGTGTCGCCACAGCCGGCCGCGGCGGTGGGTCCGGTCGCCGCCGCGGCCGAGCCCGGCATCGCGCCCAGCAGCAGAGCGGCGGACGCCATCGCGACACCGGTCGCGGCCCGGCTGACTCCACGGATACGCATTGCTTCCTCCTGGCGAAGGGGACGACGAGGACGCCGGAAAGGCTGCCCTCCCCTTCCAGGAGCAGTCAACGATTCAACCCTCACATGGCCGGAAGCCGCCGAGCCGGGTCGGAGTCTTCGCCGTCCCCCTCCGACCGGTTCTCCGTCCGCTCCGCCGCCCGCTCCTCCCCCAGCAGGTCCCGTGCCAGCAGCGTCGCGCCGGCCACCGCGCCCGGCATCAGGAAGACGGCGACGAAGGGGACCAGGAAGGCGAGGCCGAGCGGGGTGCCGTAGCCCCAGACCAGCAGGCGGCGGGAGCGCAGCAGGGTGAGGCGGGTGCGCAGGTCGAGGCCCCGGCGCTGCAAGGGGATCGAGGTCAGCTCCTCCGCGAGGAAGAAGCCCGTCACGAAGAAGCCCAGCACCGGTATCACCGTCTGGCCGACGAACGGCAGCAGGCCGAGCGCGAACAGCAGGACGCCCCACACCGTCGCCCGGACCAGGATGCGGACGCTGTCGCGGGCCGACAGCCACAGCTCCCGCCAGAAGGGGAGCGCGGACTGGGGTGCCGTACCGTCGGGCGACTCGGAGGCGTCGACCCGCTCCGAGAGGTTGTCGTAGAAGGGCTGCCCGATCAGCAGGGTCACCGCGGTGAACGTGAGCACCGCGAGCAGCAGCCCCAGCGCGAACAGCACGGCCGTCAGGAAGCCGCGGAACAGCGTGCCCCAGGGGCTCGACCAGTGGTCCGCGAAGGGCGTGGCCCAGGTCACCGCGCCCTCGCCCCATATCGCCAGCGCGACCAGCGCGGCCACGTAGAGGACCAGTGCTATCAGGCCCGGCAGCAGGGCGAAGCCGTACTGCCGGCCGTGCCGGGCCACCCACCGCTGGCCCTCGACCAGGTACTTGAATCCCGCCCCTAGATCACGCATGGCGGAAACCTTACGCGTCGAGCATGCGCCGCAGCAGATCCCGCAGAGTCCCCCGCTCCTCCGCCGACAGCCCCGCCAGCGGCTCCCGCGCGAAGTGCAGCCCTTCCCGCAGATCGCGGGCCACCCGCAGCCCCTCCTCCGTGGCCGCGGCCATCTTGATCCGGCGGTCGGCTGGGTCCGGGCGGCGCTCGGCCAGGCCCCGGGCCTCCAGCCGGTCCACGATCCCCGTCACGTTCGACGGCTCGCACTTCAGCTTCTGCGCGAGTTTGCGCATGGGCAGCGGCCCGAGGGACAGCAGGCTGAGGAGCTTGGCCTGCGCGCCGGTCAGGGCGTGCTCGGCCGCCGCCTCGTCGTAGTCCGCGTGATAGCGCGCCACGACCTCGGCGATCAGTTCTACGACGTCCAGGGTCAGCTGGTCCGGACGGCGGGGATGCGGTGGTGCCATGCCCTCCAGCCTACCTCGTTACTTGACAACCTGAAATATTCAGCCTAACCATTGTTTCAGGTGATGAAGTAAATGAAAGGCATGACCGCGATGACGACGCACACCAACCGCGAATGGCACCTGCTCAGCCGCCCCGTCGGCTGGCCGAAGCCGGAGGACTTCGCGCTCGTGGAGACGCCCGTCCCGACCCCGGGCGAGGGCCAGATCCTGGTACGGAACACGTACCTCTCCGTGGACCCGTACATGCGGGGCCGGATGAGTGCCGCGAAGTCGTACGTCGCCCCGTTCGAGCTGGGCGAGGTCATGGAGGGCGGCGCGGTCGGCGAGGTGATCGAGTCCCGCGCCGAGGGAATCGCCGTCGGCGACCATGTGCTGCACTCCCTCGGCTGGCGCGAGTACGCCGCGGTGGACGCGTCGGCCGCCGTGCGGGTCGACCCGGAGGCGGCGCCCCTGTCGGCGTACCTCGGCGCGCTCGGCATGACCGGTCTGACCGCGTACGCGGGCCTGCTGCGCACCGCCTCCTTCAAGGAGGGCGACATCGTGTTCGTGTCCGGCGCCGCGGGGGCGGTCGGCAGCCAGGTGGGGCAGATCGCGAAGCTCAAGGGGGCCTCGCGGGTGATCGGCTCGGCCGGGTCGGACGACAAGGTGCGGCTGCTGGTGGAGGAGTACGGCTTCGACGCGGCCTTCAACTACAAGAACGGCCCGGTGTCGAAGCAGCTGCGCGAGGCCGCGCCCGACGGCATCGACGTGTACTTCGACAATGTCGGCGGGGACCATCTGGAGGCGGCGATCGGCTCCCTGCGACGGGGTGGCCGGATCGCCGTCTGCGGCATGATCTCGGTCTACAACGACACCGAGCCCGCGCCGGGCCCGCGCAACCTGGCGCGGCTGATCCAGACCCGGGGCCGGATCGAGGGCTTCCTCGTCAACGACCACCGCGACCTCCAGCCGCAGTTCGTGCGGGAGGTCGGGCCGTGGGTGGCCTCGGGGCGGCTGGAGTACCGCGAGACCGTGGTGGACGGCATCGAGAACACGGTGGAGGCGTTCCTGGGGCTGCTGCGCGGCGACAACACGGGGAAGATGGTCGTCAAGCTGTAGCCCCCGGCAGGCCGGACCGGGGGGGCAGGCGGCGAGGCCGTGGGCGAGGTGGGCCGTAACCCCTGGCGGACCGGGCTGCTGGGTTCAGGCGGCGAGGTCGAGGTCGAGGTGGGCCGTCGCCCCCGGCGTGCCGGGCCGCTGGGTGGGGAGGCGCGTCCCCACCCGGAAGGGCCGTCACCCGACGGCCGTCGCCGCCCGGTGCGCCGCCCGTACCAGCCGTTCGTTCTCCGGCGCCGCCCCGTGCGGGAAGGTGAACCGTCGCCGGGTGTACCCGTACGCGAGCCCGGCGTGCGGGTCGGCGAACGCCTGGGTGCCGTTGGCGCCGCTGTGGCCCACGGAGCCGGCGCCCAGGAAGGGGTACCAGAGGTCGGCGGTGGCCTGGAAGCCGAGGCCGAAGGACCGGTGGTCGCGGGTCACGAGGTCGTAGCCGGCGGAGTGGATCCGGCCGAACTCGGCGACGGTGTCCGCCTTCAGCAGCGGCGCCTTGCCGTCGACCTCCCCGATCATCGCCGCGTACATCCGCGCGAGCCCCCGCGCCGAGGCGATCCCGCCCTTCGAGGCGGGGCCCTTGGCGCGGATCAGCGGGTCCTCGTACAGCCGCTCCAGGTCGGTCGGTTCGGCGCCGTGCCGGTTGAAGGCGATCGCCTCCAGGGTGTGCGGGCCGCGCGGCGAGGCGTCGATGAGCGCCTGCTGTCCGGGGGTGGGCAGCAGCGGCCGGACGGCACGGAAGCGGGGGTCGGCGGTGGCCGGGAGACCCAGGTGGAAGTCGAGCCCGTAGGGGGCGCGGATCCGGTCCTCGTACAGGTCCTGGATCGTACGGCCCGTCGCCCGGCGCACCACCTCGCCCGTCAACGCACCGATGACCAGCGCGTGGTAGCCGAACGCGGCGCCCGGGCGCCAGAACGGCCGCTGGTCGGCGAGGTGTTCGGCGATCGCGCGATCGTCCGCCAGCTCCGCGCGGGTGAACCCGGCGTCCGTGCCGACCAGTCCGGCCCGGTGCGCGAGCAGGTCCCGCAGCGTCAGCTCGCCCTTGCCCTCGGCGCCGAACTCCGGCCAGTAGTAAGTGACTTTGCGGTCCAGCTCCAGCGTGCCGTCCTGCACCAGCAGCGCCGTGACCAGGTGGGCCGCGCCCTTGGTGGCCGAGTACACGCCGTACAGCGCGTCACCGGCTCCGGTCTCGCCCGCCCACAGGTCCACGACGCACCGTCCGCGCACATAAGCGCACACCTGGCCCTCGTAGTCGTCCCGTTCGCCCGCGACTAACGCGGCGAATTCCTCGCGTACCGCCTCGAAACCCTCGGCGACCGTGCCGTGCACGGCGATGTCCTGTGTCATCCGTTCTCCTTCAGAACCTGTCCCTGTAACGACTCAACCGCCGCGAAGGCCCTTCGGTGTCATCGATGCCCCGAACGGCCGATGGCATGGGAGAGGCGCAATTCCGGCGGCCCTGATCAGGTGCACCACCACAGGAAGCGGTCACAGGTGCGGGTCGGGGACGGCGCCGGGGGCGGTGCGGAGGTCGCGGGGGCGGTGGTGGGGGGTGCGGCGGTCGGCCGCGTCGGGGGCGGGGCGGTGGGGGCGGTGACGGGTGAGCCGGGGGCGGTGGTGGCGGGGGGTGGCGGCTCGGTCGTACCGGTGGTGGAGGGAGCGGCGGAGTCACTGGCCCCCGCGGACGGGGTCCTGCTCGCGGAGGCCGTCGCGCCGGAGGTCGCCGAGACGTTGGCGACCTGGGGCGGGGCGGTCGTACGACCTGAGGGGCCGGGGCTGTCGCCGTCGTCGGCCGAGGTGTCCTTGACGGTGGCCGTGCCGCCGCCGGTGAAGGGCAGCGGCGCGTCGGTACCGAGTTCGGCGAAGCCGAGGCCGCCGGCGGCGAGCATGAAGCCGGCGGCAAGGAGGACGGTACGGCGACGCCGCCGACGATGTGCGGCGGCCTTGCGCCCCCGCCGCTCCGCCCGTCCCCCTACGGGCTCCCCTTCCGGGCGCCCTTCCACCGGACGTTGTTCGGGCTCCCCGCGTTCCGGCTCCACCGCCACCGGACCGGGTATTCGGTCGGCCGGTGTTCCGCACCCCGGGCAGACCAGGGCGCCGTTGAGGTGCCGTCGGCACGGGAGGCAGTAGTCCATGACGCCCGGAAGACTAGGGTCGACGCGCGTCACGTTCCTAGGCACGGCTGTGAATGTTTGGCGCAGGATCGAAAACATTCTCGAAAGACGCCGGTACGGCGACGAGGGCCCGCACGGTCTTCCCGGGCGGCGGCTCCCGGTCCACCACCTCCCAGCACCGGGCCACCGCGTCCACGAGCAGCAGCCCGCGCCCGGACTCGGCGAGGCGGGAGGGCGGGGTCACGTTTCCCGGCCCGGGTGGCTGGCATTCCGACCGGGTGTCGCTCACCTCGATCCGGATACCGTCCGCGTCCCGGGCGAGCCGCAGCTCGAAGTCCCGCCCCGGCACGCGCCCGTGGGTGACGGCGTTCGCGGCGAGCTCGGCGACGACGAGGGCGACGGCCTCGGTGGTCTCACTGTCGTGGGGGTACCCCCAGCCATCCAACTGCGCCACGGCGAGCCGCCGCGCGAGGCGTGCGCCGCGGGGGGTGGAACTGAGGCGCTGGACGAGTGTGGGGGTGATGACCGGGAGTGCTGTCATGCGCCCAATGTGGGGCGTGGGGAGGGGGGTTCACCAGGGGTGACGCGTGTACGCTGCGGGGGCGTACGCGGTTACAGGCTGGACAGTACCGATGACGGGGCGTGACCATCTGTGTCATGGCACCAGGAATCGGCGGTGAGCCGGAGTCGTCAGACAGTCTGCGTACGTTCGGAGCGGTTGTACAGGCCCTCCGAGAACATCACGGACTCACCCGGGAAGAGCTTGGGGAGCTGGTGGGGTTCTCCAAACACACCATCGCGTCCATCGAGTTGGGCAGGCGGATGCCGGACATCGACTTCGTCGAGGCAGCGGAGGCAGTCCTAGGCAACACCAACGCTTTAAGGAAGGCGCTGGAGCATCTAGAGCGACAGCCGGGGCTCGCCGCTTGGTTCCGCAGGTGGGCCGATCTGGAGCGGCAGGCCATCAGCCTGTTCAACTACGAGTGCCGGATGATTCCAGGGTTGCTACAGACGGAGGCGTACATCCGGGCGTTGGCCGCAGATCAGTTGCCTCCGCTGACCGATGCCGACATCGAAGAGTTGTGGGCTGCGCGGCTGGAGCGGCAGCGCCTGCTGTACGACCGGCCCAACACGGCATTCAGCTTCATCATCGAGGAGCACGTGTTTCTCCGTGGTACCGGCGGTGTCGAGGTCACCCGTGGCGCCATCGACCACATCCTCGCAGTCTCCAAGCTGCGCAACGTCGAGGTCCAGGTGATGCCGCTCGCGCAGGAATCACACGCCGGACTTCAGGGGCCCATCTCCCTGCTGGAGACTCCGAAGCACAAGTGGTTCGCATACAGCGAGGGCCACGAAAGTGGGCTATTGATCTCCGATCCCAAAGTGGTCAGCACCCTCCAGGCCAGGTATGCCAGGATGCGTTCGCAGGCTCTCACTCTCAAGCACTCGGCGAGCCTGCTGGAACGCATGCGAGGAGACCTATGAGCAGCCCCTCTGAACTGGCCTGGTTCAAAAGCAGTTACAGCAGCGCGTCCGGTGACAACTGCATCGAAGTCGCCACCACCCCCGCCATCACTCACGTCCGCGACTCCAAGGACAAGCAGGGCCCCCAGCTCGCCCTCTCCCCCACCACCTGGTCGGCCTTCGTCTCGTACGCCGCGGAGACCGAACTTCAGGGCTAGCCCATTGCGACGGATGCGAGGGAACCCATGAACTGGTTCAAGAGCACCTACAGCAGCAGCGGATCCGGCGACTGTGTCGAAGTCGCCCTCGTCTGGCACAAGTCGAGCTACAGCAGCGAAGCCGGCGACAACTGCATCGAGGTCGCCACCACCCCCGCCACCATCCACATCCGCGACTCCAAAGCCAAACAGGGCCCCCGGCTCGCCCTCGCCCCCACCACCTGGTCCGCGTTCGTCGCCTACGCCGGGGCGCGGAGTTAGTGCGTCGGCGCGGGCGAGAGGTCGTCCGCCGGGAACAGGCAACGCAACGCTATGACCTGCAACAAGACGTCCCCGCCCGGATCGGCCCGGATGGGGACGTCGTCGTTCCTGAGATCAGACGGTCCCCTCGATGCGTTCGAAGATGTCCGCGTCCGTCTCCCGCTGCCAGACCGGCAGGTCCGACCAGTCCCTGCTCGACCGCGCGGGGGACTACTGGTGGCTGGAGCTGAATCCCAACGGACAGTGGGGGTGGCTGGAGACCGCGACCGGCCTTCCGATGTCCAGCGCCTTCGCCGACCTAGTCGTACAAGGAGACCGCCGATAACCGACCCGGCATCCGAGCGGCGTCGCATGGCGACCGTGCTCATGAACGAAGGTGTCCTGAAATCTCCCTGGCTGCGTGCGGCCGTCGAGGCCGTCTCCCGTGAGCGGTTCCTCCGCCCTGGAGTCTTCCTGGACGAGGGGCGGACCTGGCGGCCCGTCACCGCCGCCGACGCGGACCCGGACGAGTGGGTGAAGACCGCATACAGCGTCGACACCCTCACCACCCAGCTCGACGGCCACCTCACCGCCGACCAGGCCGACGGACCCGTCGCAGGCGTGCCCACGTCTTCCTCGACCGACCCGGCCACCGTCGTCGGCATGATCGAGAACCTGGACCTCGCGACGAACCACCGAGTCCTGGAGATCGGCACAGGCACCGGCTACTCCACAGCCCTGCTGTGCCACTGCCTCGGCGAGGACAACGTCGCCACGGTCGAGGTCGACGCACAGGTGGCCGCGCGCGCCGATGCCGCTCTCGAAGCCGCCGGCTTCTCGACGTGGACGGTGACGGGCGACGGGCTGCTCGGCCACCCGTACCGGGCACCGTACGAACGGGTCATCGCCACCTGCGCGGTCCGCCGCATCCCGTACGCGTGGATCAGGCAGACGAGACCCGGGGGCGTGATCCTCGGCACGGTCGGCTCACGGCCGTGGGGAACCGGCCTCGCGAAACTGGCCGTCGGCGATGACGGCACCGCCGAGGGCTCCATCGTCGGGCGCTCCTCCTTCATGCAGGCGCGAGCCCAGGCAGTGGCCCCCGTGGCCGGCGATCTCTCCGCCCGGACCGCGTACGCGGACAGTAAGCGGCCCGCTCTACTGTCCCCTCTCATCCTTGAGGAATGGATGCCCGCCTTTCTGGCACAGTTGGCCGCGCCCGGCGCTCAGTTCGTCCGCGCGACGGACGGTGACGGGTCGCCCTTGCGGTACCTGTTCGATCCGGAGAGGGAGTCGTTCGCCGAGTTCTTCCTCGACGGCGAGAACTGGGCCGTCCGCCAAGGCGGCCCGGTGGCCCTGTGGGACGACGTGGAACGTTCCCTCCTCGCCTGGCGGGACGCCGGGGCGCCGGAGATCGACTCCGTACGGCTCCGCGTGACGCCCGCGTCCCACCGGTACTGGATCGATCAGGCCCCCTCCCTGCGCTGGGAGCACCGGATCGCCTGACCCACCACGGTCCGGACGAGGATGGAGAACCGCTCCTGTTTCCCGTGCCGAAACTGTCGCCACTCCTGAGGCGTCACCGGAGCTCGGCCCCGGGATCGGCAGACATTCGAGGACCGAACAGGAGTGAGGCGACGCCCACGGCTCCACGCGAAAGGCCCCTGACCCGCGGTATCGCAGGTCAGGGGCCTGAGGGGCGGACGAGGTGGGCGGTACGGCGCGTACGGGACCGCCGGTCAGGCGTGGGCGGGGACCGGCTGTTGGTCCACTGCCGGGGCGACCTGCTGGGGGCGCATCAGGAACAGGGCCAGGAGGCCGGCGACCAGACCCACGACTCCGGCGACGGTGAAGCCGGACCGCAGGGCGTGGGCCGCGGCGCCGTGCAGGGCGTCGGCCAGCTCGGCGCGCCCCGTGGGCGGGGTCGCGGCCAGGACGTGGCCCGCGCCGCCCCCGGAGAGGGCCCGGCCGAGGGCGGCGCCGCCCCGGACATGGTGGTCGGAGAGCCACGCGGCCGACGAGGACGCGAAGACGCTGCCGAGCACGGCGATGCCGATGGCGTGGCCCAGCTGGCGTGCGCTGTTGGTCGCGCCCGCGGCCATCCCGGCGCGCTGGAAGCCCACCGCCGCGGTCGCCGAGGAGCCCAGCGTGGGCAGCGTGGCGCCGACGCCGACGCCGATCACCGCGTAGCCGACGATCAGCGCCGTCCAGTCGGAGCCCGCGCCGATCAGCAGGCTCTCGGCCAGGGCACCGGCGCCGATCAGCACCATGCCGCCGCCTATCAGCAGCTGCGGGCGGACGCCGTGCAGGAAGCGGCCGACGACCAGCGAGGTGAAGAACGAGGCGATGGACAGCGGCAGTCCGGTCAGGCCCGCCTCCAGCGGGGTCAGCCCGAGCAGGGACTGCAGCCAGATCGACGTGTAGGCGAGCATCGCGAACGCCGCGACGTTCACCGTCAGCGACGCGATCATGATCCCGGAGAACGAGCGGCTGCGGAACAGCGACAGGTCGAGCATCGCGTGCGGCGAGCGGACCTGGACGACCAGGAAGACGACGAAGGCGACGACGGCGAGGGCGAACAGGCCCAGGACCGCGCCGGAGGTCCAGCCGTGCTCCTGGGCGCGGATCACCCCGAGGACGAGGGCCGCGGCGGCCACGGTGAACAGCGCGGTGCCGATCCAGTCGGGGCGGCGCCCGGACGTGAGCCGGTCCGCGGACAGGGCCTTCACGGCCAGCAGGACCGCCACCACGCTGATCGGGATGTTGACGTAGAAGATCCACCGCCAGTCGACGGCCTCGGTGAGCAGACCGCCGAGGACGGGGCCGACCGCGGCCGCGGCGCCGGAGACCGCGCCCCACACGCCGTACGCGGTGCCCCGGTCGCGCCCCTGGTAGGAGGCGTTCAGGAGCGGGAACGCGGTCGCGAACATCGCGGCGCCGCCCAGCCCCTGCACGGCGCGGGCCGCGATCAGCAGGCCCGGGTTCGGTGCCGCGCCGCACACCGCGGAGGCGAGCGCGAAGGCCACCAGGCCGCCCAGGTAGACGCGCCGGTGCCCGGTCAGGTCGGCGAGCGCTCCCACCCCGAGCAGCACCACGGCGAGGGCCAGGGCGTAGGCGTCGATCACCCATTGCAGCGAGGCGAAGGTGCTGTGCAGGGCGAGGGACATGTCGGGGAGGGCGACATTCACGATGGTGACGTCGATCAGCAGCATGAACGAGCCGAGACAGACCGCCAGGAGGGGCAGCCATTTACGCATGGGAACACGCGTCCTTTCCATTGGTACGCCCATCACCCTCGGCGACCGCCGCACCGTGCTCCAAACGGACCCCTCGCTCCGGTCCAAAACCTCCATCCCTCACCCGTTCGTGGGACGATCCGCTCATGCCCGACGCCCTGGACCGACAGATCATCCGCGCCCTGCAGTGCTCGGCGCGCGCCCCTTTCGCCCGGATCGCCGAGGCCGTGGGCGCCTCCGAGCAGACCGTCGCCCGCCGCTACCAGGCGCTGGTGCGCAGCGGTGTGGTCCGCGTCCACGGCCGGGTCACCCCCGCCTCGTACGGGCAGGTCGAGTGGGTCGCCCGGATCGCCTGCCGGCCCGACCGGGTGGGGGCGCTGGCCGAGGCCCTGGTGCGCCGCCCCGAGGTGTCGTTCGCACGGCTCGCCTCGGGCGGCTCGGAGATCATCTGCCTGCTGCGCTCCTCGGCGAGCGACTCCGGGGACACCGTTCTCCTGAAGGAACTCCCCCGCACCTCGGCCGTGCTGAACCTGCACATCGACATGATCCTGCACGGCTTCGGCACCGGGCTGTCCGCCGAATGGAACGGCTACGGCGGCCATCTGACGGCGGAGCAGCAGGCGCTGCTGACCGCCGGCACCGAACCCCCGTCGGGGCCGTACCGGGAGATCACGGACGAGGACCGGCCGCTGCTCGCCGCGCTCGCCGAGGACGGCCGCGCCACCCATGCCCGGCTGGCCGCCGAGACGGGCTGGAGCAAGGGCCGGGTCCTGCGCAGGCTGGCGGCGCTGGAGGAGTCCGGCACCCTCGCCTACGACGTGGACCTGCTCTCCGAACCGCTCGGGCACCATCTCCACGCCACGCTCTGGCTCCGGGTCCCGCCGCACCGGCTGGAGGCGGTCGGCGAGGAGATCGCCCGGCACGACCAGATCGCCTTCGCCGGTGCCATCAGCGGGCCGCACAACATCATGGCCATCGCCATCTGCCGTGACACCGACGACCTCTACCGCTTCCTGACCCGGCAGATCGCGTCGATCCCGGACATCGTCGGCTACGAGGTGAGCATCCGCGTCCGCGGCCTGAAGCAGGCCGGTTCCCTCATCACCGGGGGGCGTCTCACACCGGCTCCGGGGCCCTACGTCCGCCCGAGGGGCACGGGCCGCGGTGAGCGGCCCCGCAGCTCGAAGGGGACATGACCGGACGGGTTCCGTGCACCGGTCGGCGGTCTACGGGTTCTCCCACGCCGCCGGTTCCGCCGCCAGCGCCCGGACCGGGTCCGGCAGCGTGCCCGACGCCAGGTCCCCGATCGTCACACCCTCCAGGATGCGGCGGACGTTGGCGCGCAGGGCGATCCACAGCGGGAGCAGGGGTTCGGCGGTGCCGGTGTAGGTCAGGCCCGTCGGGCGTTCGCCGCGCACGGAGACGATCGGGCCGTCCACGCCCCGGATGACATCGGCCACGGTGATCGCCGGAGCCTCGCGGGCGAGCCGGTAACCGCCGCCCCCGCCACGCCGGCTGTCCACGATCCCGGCGCGCCGCAGATCGCCGAGGATCCCTTCCAGGAACTTGTGCGGAATCCCCTGCGCGGCGGCGATTTCCTCTGCCTTCACCGGCCCGTTACCCTGCCGTACGGCCAGCTCCAGTACCGCCCGTACCGCGTAATCCGCCCGTGCCGAGATCCTCATGAATCCATTGTGGGACGTCCTCGCGTGGAGAATGGCCGGAATCCGCGCCCCGTAAGATCGCCGGGAGGATCCACCTTGGCGCTCAGCAGACGTACCTTCAGTGCCCTGACCGGCTCGGCCGCGCTCGGCCTCGCCCTGGGCGGCAGCGGCGGAACCGGAGCGCCCTCGGCGTACGCGGCCCGCAGCGTGCCGACCGGCCCGACGCCCGCCCCGCCGCGCGCGGACGGCGAGCACCACACCATCGGGTACGACCGCTACTCCCTGCTGGTGGACGGCAGACGACTGGTCGTGTGGTCGGGCGAACTGCACCCCTTCCGGCTGCCGAGCCCCGCCCTGTGGCGGGACGTGCTCCAGAAGATGCGCGCGCACGGCTACAACGCGGTGAGCATCTACGTCGCCTGGAACTACCACTCCCCCGCGCCGGGCAGCTACGACTTCTCCGGCGTCCGGGACCTGGACCTGTTCCTGCGCACGGCCGCCGAGACCGGGCTCTACGTCATCCTGCGCCCGGGGCCGTACATCAACGCCGAGGTGGACGGCGGCGGTTTCCCCGGCTGGCTGACCGCGACGAAGGGGCGGGCCCGCTCGGCCGACCCGACGTACCTCGGCCATGTGGACGAGTGGCTGACGCGGGTGAACCGGATCGCCCGCAAGCACCTGTTCACGCAGGGCAAGGGCACCGTGCTGCTCTACCAGATCGAGAACGAGTTCGACGCGCACGTGGATTCGGCCGACAGCCGCGCCTACATGTCCCACCTGTACAAGAAGGTGCGCGCCGACGGCATCGACGTGCCGCTGTTCCACAACGACAAGGGACGCAACGGCTACTGGACGCCCGGCTCCTTCGACACCGGTGGTGAGCGCGGCGGTTGGCTGTACGGCTTCGACGGGTACCCCTCGCCGTCCCAGACCCCGCCGGACTGGGGGACGTTCGGGCCCGGCGGGGCGAAGGGCGGCGCCAGCGCCTCGCCCGCCACGCCCGGGTTCGTGCCCGAGTTCGGCGGCGGCTGGTTCGACCCGTGGGGCGGTTCCTTCTACGACGGCAAGGGCTATGCCGAGGCCCGTCGCAGCCGGGACTCCGCCTATGAACGCCGCTTCTACCTGACCAACTTGGCCAACGGCATCACGCTGCACAACGTCTACATGACCTTCGGCGGCACCTCCTGGGGCTGGCTGCCCGCGCCGGTCGTCTACACGTCGTACGACTACGGCGCCGCGATCGACGAGGCCCGCAACGTCACCGCGAAGATCGCCCCGATGCACCAGCTCGGGCATCTGCTGCAACGCGTCCCCGACTTCGCCAAGCTGGACCGCGCGGCGGAGGTGCGCGCCAAGGGGCTGAAGGTCTACCACCTGACCAACCCGGACACCGGCGCCCATGTGTACATCGCGCGCAACGACGCCGCCGAGCCGGTCGCGGCCGATCTGCCCACCGCCGAGGGGCATGTGCGGATCACCGTGCCGGGCAAGGACGCCAAGCTGCTGACCACCGGTCTGTCGCTGGGCAGGCGGAAGCTGAAGTACGCGACCGTGCAGCCGACCATGTGCCTGACCGCCGGGCGGCAGGACGTCGCCGTGTTCACCGGGCGCAAGGGCGAGATGGCCGAGCTGGTGCTGGAGTGCGACACCGATCCGGACGTCATGCGGCTCGACCCGGAGGCCGCCTGGGGCGTGGACGACTCGGGCCTGCATGTGAACGCCCCCCTCGGGCAGAGCGGCCTGATCCGGGTGCTGGTGGAGAAGGGCGACACCGACACCCCGCTGCTCCTCCTCTTCGCCGACGACGCCACCTCCGTACGGCTGTTCCCGTACGACACCCCCTCCGGGTCCCTGCTGGTCTATGGCCCCCAGCTGCTGCGCCATGTGGAACTGCGCGGCTCCGAGGTCCACTTGACCGGTGACATCACCGACCGGACGAGCGTGGAGGTGTGGGGGCCGCGCGGCGTCTCCGCCCTGGTGTGGAACGGGCGCAGGCTGGCCACCCGGGTGACGATGTCCGGCAGCCTGATGACCACCGAGATGCTGCCCGCCGTACCGGACGTCCGGCTGCCCGCGCTGGGCAAGTGGCGGATGTGCCGGGAGAACCCCGAAGTGGGCCCGAGCTACGACGACTCGACGTGGAAGAGGGCGGACAAGAAGACGTCGTACAGCACTTCGGCCGTCCCGGACGGTCAGCCGGTGCTGTTCGCCGACGACTACGGCTTCCACTACGGGGACGTCTGGTACCGGGGCGTCTTCGACGATTCCAGCGACATCTCGGAGATCGCGCTCGGCTACAGCACCGGCACCCAGGGGCTGTTGATGGCGTGGCTGGACGGGGAGCCGCTGGGCACGCACCGGATGCCGGTGCCGGACGCCGCCACGATCCGCAAGGGGACCTGGTCGGACACGGCCGCCTTCCCGGTGCGCGACGCACTGCGCGCCCCCGGCCGGCATGTGCTGTCCGTCCTCGTCCGGCGGATGCAGCACGACCAGGACGGCAGGTCGGACGACACCCACAAGGCCGCCCGGGGCCTCACCGCGGCGGTCTTCAAGGGGTCGTCACCCAAGGTGAGTTGGCGGATCCAGGGCGAGGGCCGCGCCGACCCGGTGCGCGGGCCGCTGAACAACGGCGGTCTGCACGGCGAGCGTTCGGGCTGGCATCTGCCGGGATTCGAGGACCGGGACTGGGAGTCCGTGGACTTCCCGCGCGCCGAGCGGTATCAGGGAGTGACCTGGTATCGCACGACCTTCCGGCTGGCGGTGCCCGGCGATGTGGACGCCTCGATCGGGCTGACCCTTCAGGACGATCCGTACCGGGCCTACCGGGCGCAGATCTTCCTCAACGGCTGGAACATGGGCCAGTACATCAACAACGTGGGCCCGCAGCACACGTTCGCGCTGCCCAACGGGGTGCTGCGGACGCGCGGCGAGAACACGCTCGCGCTGGCCGTGCTGTCCGAGTTCACCACGCTGTCGGGTCCGGGCGAGGTCCGCCTGACGCTGCTGGGCAAGGCCGCCGGAGGGTTGGTTGTGTCTTGAACCACGCCCCTGAGATCGCGTGACGCGGGCATATCCCGGCGCGTACGCTCGATGGGGCTTCGGCGAGGCCCTGAACGGAGCTTCGCGGCAGGAGGCCGCGAGCAGCGGCGGACGGCGGGAAGGGAACGGATGGGCATCGCGGGCGCGCGCCGGCGGGCGGCACAGCTGACCGCACGACTGCGACGCCCCGGCGGCTCCGGGACCGCCATGCGTTCCCTCGCCGGGGAACTGGCCGCGGCGGTCCGCGCCCGGCCCGAAGCACCCGACGGTGTACGGGGGTTGTGCCGGGCGCTGTGCGAGGAGATGAGTGCGCTGCGCGGCGGACGGCCGCTGGAGCTGCGCTTCGAACGCTTCCCGGACGAGATCGAAGTGACCGGGCTGTGGGTGGAGTTCGCCGACTTCGACCTGGTCATCGTGGAGGACCGGGCCGAGGATGTGCAGCAACTGGTCATTCTCGGCCATGAGTTGTGGCATCTGCACGCCGGGCACCGGCACCATCACCTCGCCGGTGACGCGGCGGCCCGCGCCTTCGCGGACGCGCCCGGCTGGCCGGAGACGGCGCTGACGGTGGCCGCGCGCAACGGCTCCCGGGAGACGGACGAGGCCGAGGCGGACGACTTCGGCCATCGGCTCGCCACGCTGTTCCGGGCCGGGCCCGGCGGGTCCGGGGACACCCCGCAGGACCCCTTGCAGCGTGCCCTCGGCTATCGCGGGCGGGGCGGAGCGGCGCGGTGAGCGCGCTGGCACTGGATCCCTCGGCGCTGCTCGGCCGCCTGTACATCTCCTTCTGGATCCCGGCGGCGCTGCTGACCGTCGCGCTGCTGCTGAAGCTGCCCACGATCATCCGGCTGTGGCGGGACCCGCTGCTGCGCGCGGTCGGCGGGGTGCTCCTGTTCGCCTGCACGGTGTTCGTGTTCTGCGTGCCGTCGATGATCCACCGGATGAACGTGCTCACCGGGGTGCCCAACTTCTCGGCGCCCTGGTGCTATTCGCTGATCACCGCGAACTCCGGGGCGGGGCTGCTGTTCATCGTCACCTGGCGCGACGGCTGGGGCGGGCGGGCCGGGCGGTCGGCGCGCACCCGGCGGGCGACCCGGTGGATCGTCTCGGGGTACACCCTGGTGGTCGTCGCGCTGTGGGTGCTGTTCCTGCTGGCCGATGTGCCGGTGGAGCGGGTGCGGGACCTGGACACGTACTACGCCCGTACGCCCTTCATGCGCGAGGAGATCCTGCTCTATCTGCTGGCCCACACGGTCGCCTGTGCGCTGAGTTCCCGGGTGATCTGGGACTGGGTGCGGGACCGGGGGCTGGACGCGTGGCTGCGCTGGGGGCTGCGGCTGCTGGGCGGGGGGTACGCGCTGAGCCTGCTGTACGACGCGGCCAAGGTGACGGCGGTGGCCGCGCGGTGGTTCGGCCGGGACCCGGACTGGCTCAGCACGAATCTGGCGCCGCCGGTGGCCTCGCTGTCCGCGATCCTGCTGGCGGCCGGCTTCATCCTGCCGCATGCCGGGCAGGCCCTGCACGACCGGTGCCGGGTCCGGCTGGCGTACCACCGACTGGGGCCGCTGTACCGGGTGCTGCGGTCGGCGACGGGGGCGGGGCCGCGGTTCTCGCTGCGGGCCACGGGAGAGCTCCGGCTGATCCGCCGGGAGACGTACATCCGTGACGCCCTGCTGCCGCTCGCCCGCCATATGGACACGGGCCTGACGGAGCGGGCGTACGCGGCGGCGATCGCGGTGGGGCATCCGGCGGCGCGGGCCCGTGCGGTGTCGGCGGCGGTGGGCGTCCTGGACGCGATCGAGAACGGCGGCGGGACGGTGCGGGGGGACGCCGACCCCACGGTGCTCCTGCGGGACATCGCGGCGATCTCCTCGGCGCTGCGGCACCCGAAGGACCTGGCGGCGGTCCGCGCGCTGTCGGCGGCGGCACCGGCTCCGCCGAGCATCACGGTCCCGGAGTGACCCTTACGGGGCGCTCACCGGGCACCATGGATACCGTGACTCTCGATTTCCAGCTGGTGCTGCTGCGTCGTATGGCCGATCACAATCCGGAGCTCGTGGACGAGGCCCGGAAGACGCTGGGGGTCTCGATCGGGGAGATGCGGGAGGCCAACAAGCGCTGGCAGGCGATGGTGCGGTCGCCGAGGGGGCGAGGCGCGGCGGCGCGGTACCGGTCGGTCCTCGGGGAACCGGAGAGCGTCGTACCCCGCAGGCTCGGCGACGTGGAGTGCGCGGCCCGCCGCTGGGCGCTCCCGCTCTGGCCCGACCTGCGGTTCGAGGTACTGGTCGGACCCGACGGCGCCGTATGGAACGAATGGCTCGTACGAGCACCCGGCGCCGCCCCCGCCGCCCCGCGCACCCTGGACGATCTCGCCCCCTGGTCCTGCACCGTGGACGAGGTCGCCCGCGCCTTCCCCCCGGCCCGCCCCCTGGAGGGCACCGCCCCGACCCGCTGGGGCCTCGCCTTCACCGCGCCCGACCGGGACGGCGTGCCCCACGACATGGTCGCCGAGTTCACCTGGGGCCTGCTCCAGCGCACCGCGCGCGTCAGCTGAGGCGCCGCGCCCGGGTCGGATCGGGTCGGGTCGGATCGGATCGGATCGGATCGGATCGGGAGGGCGTGCCCCGGCGGTCTCTAGGCCGTCGCCTCGGTGAGGATCGCGGCTGCCGTCCGGGGCAGGGAGTCCGGGTGCAGGAAGAGGAAGAGGTTCGGTTCGACCAGTTCGAGTTCCATCAGCCGGGGGGTGCCGTCCGGGCCGTCGGCGAGGTCCACGCGGGCGTACAGGAGGGGCGCGGCGGAGCCGGGTACGGCCGCCAACGCCTTTTCCGCCACGGCGAGTTCGGCGTCCGTCGGCTGCCAGGGGGTGAGATCGGGGTGGGCGACCTTGTCGGCGTCGTACGGGGTTCCGGGAGAGAGGACGGCGCCCTTGCGGCTCGCGTGCAGCAGGCGGCCGCCGAAGAACTGGAGGGCGCGTTCGCCGGTGACGTCGATGCCCTGGAGGTAGGGCTGCACCATCGCGGTGAAGCCCTCGGCGTGCATCCGCGCGAGGTGCCGTACGGCCGTCTCGTGCTCGGCGGGCGTGTAGCGGGCGGCGAAGCGGGCGCCCGCGCCGGAGGTCGGCTTGATGACGTAGTCGTGGTCCGTGGGCAGGACCTTGGCGCCGTCCTCGCCCGGGGCGAGATAGCTGGTCGGGACGGTGGGGACACCGGCGGCGGCCAGCTCGCCCAGGTAGCGCTTGTCGAGGTTCCAGCGGATGACCTCGGCGGGGTTGGCGATCCGGGTCGCGCGGGCCACCCGCTCCAGCCAGGCCGTGAACTCCGCCGCGCGCCAGCTGTAGTCCCAGGTGGAGCGGACGACCACGAGGTCGTACGCCGACCAGTCGATCTCGGGGTCGTCCCAGTAGGGGGCGTCGGCCTGAGCGCCGGCGTCGTTCAGCGCCCGCACCAGCACCGGCAGGTCCGCGTCCCTGCTCGGGGCGGTGCCGGGGTCGTAGGTGGCGAGGGCTATGCGGGGCACGGCGGGACTCCCTGTCGTACGACATTCGAACACCCGCGAGGCTAACAAGCGGCCGGAACCGGGACAGGGGGTTTGACCTTCACCTTTGGTGAAGCCCCAGCATCGGTGGTGGACGACGAGAGACGGGGGAGCGATGGAACTGCTGACGATCGGGGCGTTCGCCAGGGTGAGCCGGCTGTCGCCGAAGGCACTTCGGCTGTACGACGAGCTGGCCCTGCTGCGACCCGCCCGGGTCGACCCCGAGACCGGCTACCGGTACTACGCCGTCGGGCAGTTGGGGCGGGCACGGCTCGTGGCCTGGCTGCGGCGGCTCGGGATGCCGCTCGCCGAGATACGCGCCGTGTGCGCGCTGGAACCGGGCGCGGCCGCGCGGGAGATCGGCGCGTACTGGGCGCGGGTCGAGGCGGAGACGGCGGCACGGCGGGATCTCGCGGCGTTTCTCGTCGACCAGCTGACCGGCACGATCGACACATCGGGAAGGGAACCCATGACGATGCTGGAACTGAGGCACTCCGCGGGCACCGACCGCGGGCTCGTCCGCCCCGCCAACCAGGACACCCTCTACGCGGGCCGCAGGCTGCTCGCGGTCGCCGACGGGTTCGGGCCCGCGGGTCTCGCGGCGAGCGGGGCGGCGGTGGCGGCGCTGCGATACCTGGACGAGGCGGAGACGCTGCCCCTGGACGGGGAACTCGGGGAGCTGGGGGTGCTCGGGGCGCTGGAGGACGCGGTGCGGTCCGCGGGGCTGGCGGTGGCGGATCTCGCGGGCGGTGCGAACGGCACCACGCTCACGGCGCTGCTGTGGACGGGGTCCCGGCTGGCGCTCGCGCACATCGGGGACTCGCGGGCGTATCTGCTACGGGACGGGGAGCTGCACCGGATCACCCAGGACCACCGGGTCACGCCCCGGGACCTGCTGCTGTCCAAGGCGCTGGGCGGTGGCGTGGATACCGTGCCGGACCTGCGCCTTCAGGAGCCGCTGGAGGGGGACCGGTATCTGCTGTGCTCCGACGGTCTCACGGAGGCGGTGCCCGATGCGCTTATCAGGGAGCTGCTGGTGGCGGGGTCCGGGCCGCGGGAGCTGGTGGCGGCGGCGTTGGCGGCGGGCGCGCCGGACAATGTGACGTGCGTCGTCGCCGACGTGGCCGTCGCGGCGGGGTGAGGGGGGCCGGCCTTTTTCCCACCCGCCCGCCCGACTCGGTCGGCTGAGGGGCCGGGCACGGGGACGGCGTACCCCCGCATCGGCGCTCGGTGCTGGCGTCGGCCCTCTTCTCCCGCCCGCCCACCCGACTCGGTCGGCTGAGGGGTGGGCCACGGGACCGCACGCCCTCGCATCGGCACCCGGCGCCGCCCCCGACCACCTTTTCCCACCCACCCGCCCGAAACAGTCGGCTGAGGGGTGGGCCTCCGGGGGTGGGGTGGGCCTCCGGGGGTGCGCCGTCAGCCGCGACCGTGCCCGGCGTCTCCGCCCACCATGCCTACATCCACATCCACATCCACGCCCACGCCCACGCCCACGCCGACATCCACACCCGTGCCCACATCCACGCCCGTGCCCACATCCACGCCCGCACCCGCGCACACACGCCCACCCGGCTCCGCACCCACTCGTAACCGGGTGGGCGAACCTCGCACCCGCGCCCACCCGGGCACGCGCACGCGGACCCACGCCCACATCCACACCTACGTCCACACCCTCACCCGCACACGCCCGCACCCCCACCTCCCCACCTCGCCCCCACCCCCCGCCGAGGCACAGTCGTCCGCCGGTCGATCCTGGTGTAGGAAGGGGCTGAATGGTCGCGAGCGTGAAGGGGTGCGTGGGGTGTCGTCACTTTTTCCTGGGCTGGTCGGGGGGTCGCGGGAGCGGGCCGCGGTGGGGTTCGACGGACGTTCGCTGACGTACGGCGGGCTCGCGGGCGCCGCCGGGGCGGTGGCGCGGCGGATCCGTCGGGGCGACCGCGTGGCCGTGTGGGCGACGCCCGAGCTGGAGACCGTGGTCGCCGTCGTCGGCGTACTGCTCGCCGGTGCCGCCGCCGTGCCGCTCAACCCCAAGTCCGGGGAGAAGGAGCTGGCCCATATCGTCTCCGACAGCGCCCCTTCCCTCATCCTCGCGCCTCCGGGTACTCAACTGCCGTCATCCCTGGGTGACTTGGAACGCGTCGATGTCGACGTCGACGCCCGCGCGGACCTCCCGCACGCGCACCCCGAACTCCCGGAGGACGCCCCTGCCCTCGTCGTCTACACCTCCGGCACCACCGGCCCACCCAAGGGCGCCGTACTCCCCCGCCGGGCCCTCACCTCCACCCTGGACGCGCTCGCCGACGCCTGGCAGTGGACCGAGGCCGATGTGCTGGTGCACGGACTGCCGCTCTTCCATGTGCACGGACTCGTGCTCGGCGTCCTCGGCCCGCTGCGCCGCGGCGGCTCCGTGCGGCACCTGGGAAGGTTCTCGACGGAGGGCGTGGCCCGCGCGCTGGCCGACGGCGCGACCATGCTGTTCGGGGTGCCGACGATGTACCACCGCATCGCCGAGGCCCTCCCCGGCGACCCCGAGCTGGCCAAGGCGCTCGGCGGGGCCCGGCTGCTGGTCTCCGGCTCGGCCGCGCTGCCGGTCCACGACCACGAGCGGATCGCGGCGGCCACCGGACGCCGGGTCATCGAGCGGTACGGCATGACCGAGACCCTGATGAACACCAGCGTCCGCGCGGACGGGGAGGCCCGCGCGGGAACGGTCGGCGTGCCGTTGCCCGGTGTCGAGCTGCGGCTCGTGGAGGAGGACGGCAGCGAGATCGGCGCCCACGACGGGGAGACCGTCGGGGAGATCCAGGTCCGCGGGCCCAATCTGTTCACCGAGTATCTGAACCGGCCGGACGCCACCGCCGCCGCGTTCACCGCCGACGGCTGGTTCCGTACCGGCGACATGGCCGTGCGCGAGCCGGACGGCTATGTGCGGATCGTCGGGCGCAAGGCCACCGACCTCATCAAGAGCGGCGGTTACAAGATCGGCGCGGGCGAGATCGAGAACGCGCTCCTGGAGCACCCGGGCGTCCGGGAGGCGGCGGTCACCGGGGAGCCGGACGCGGATCTGGGCGAGCGGATCGTCGCCTGGATCGTCCCGGCCGATCCGGAAAGCCCGCCGGGGGCGGCGGAGTTGGCCGACCATGTGGCCCGCCGGCTCGCCCCGCACAAGCGGCCCCGCGTCGTGCGCCATCTGGACGTCCTGCCCCGCAACGACATGGGGAAGATCATGAAGCGGGCCCTCACCTCTGCCGACACCGATACCGGCACCGCTACCGATGCCTGATCAGCGGCGCACCGCGCGCGAGGTGCTGGCCCTCGTCACGGACGACGGCAGCTTCACCGAACTCCCGCCCCCCGCGCGGGTGTCCAGGCCCGACGGCCCGCTCGGCTGGCAGGGGTACGACGCCTCGCGCGCCCGCGCCGCCGAGCGCACCGGTGAGGAGGAGTCCGTCGTCTGCGGCACCGCGACCGTCGGGGGCACCCGTGCCGTGCTGATCGCCTTCGAGTTCGGCTTCCTCGGCGGCTCCCTGGGCGAGCGCACCGGGGACCGGCTGGAGGGCGCGTACGCGCACGCCCGTGAACACCGGCTGCCCGTCGTGCCGTTGATCGCGACCGGGGGCAGCCGGATGCAGGAGGGCATGGTCGCGCTGACCCAACTCCAGCGGGTCGCCCGCCAGTCGGCGCTCACCCGGGCGGCGGGCCTGCCCCAGATCGCCGTGCTGCGCGACCCCACCACGGGCGGCGGCTGGGCCACCCTGGGCGCCGGTGCGGATGTCGTCCTGGCCCTCCCCGGTGTCCAGGTGGGCTTCGCCGGGTCCCGCGTCCGCCCGCCCGACGCCGACCCGGCCGCGTACACGGCCGAGGCCCAGCTCGCGGCGGGAGCGGCGGACGCGGTCGTACAGCCGGAGGACCTGAAGGGAACCCTGGGGCGGTGGCTGCGGCTGCTGTCCGGGACGGATGACCGGACCTCGCCCGCGCCCGTCCCCGCCCCCGTCCCCGCGGCCCTCGCCGCCACCGACCTGCCCGCCACCGGCTGGGCCGCCGTCCAGCGCGCCCGCTCCCCTAAACGCCCGCGCGCGGACGCCTACTTGGACGCCTACTTCACCACCCGCGTCCACATCGGCGGCGACCGGTGCGGCGGCACCGACCCCGACGGCATCCTCTGCGGATTCGGTGAACATCGCGGTCGTACCGTCGCGTTCGCCGCGCAGACCGGGACCGGGACGCGGCCCGCCGGGTACCGGACGGCGGCGCGGCTGATCCGGCTGGCGGACCGGCTCGGGGTGCCGGTGCTGACGCTGGTGGACACCCCCGGCGCCGCGAACGACGCGGAGGCCGAGCGGCAGGGGGCCGGTGCGGCCATCGCCGAGGTGTTCGGGGCGGTGGCCGGGGCGCGGGTGCCGGTGACCACCCTGGTGATCGGCGAGGGCGGCTCCGGCGGCGCCCTCGCCCTGGCCGCTCCGGACAACACCTGGGCCACGCCGGACAGTTACTTCTCGGTGATCGCCCCGGAGCTGGCGGCGGCCATCCTCAAACGCCCGAAAGAGGAGATCGAGAACACCGCCGACCAGCTCCGCATCCGCCCGCAGGACCTGGTGGAGCTGGGGGTCATCCGGGGCATCGTGCGGAACTCCGGGCAGCAAGGCGCCCCTTGAGGGGCTACCGCACCCCCACCGCCCTGATGGTCTCCTCCGACACCGACCCGCCCTTGTCGTCCCGGGCCGACGCCCGCAGGGAGACCGACGTGGCCGTGCCCGGCACCTCCAGCGTCCCGTGCCAGGACGCCCCGGCGCCCCGAAGAGCCACCGTCTTCCATGTCGTCCCCTCGTCGTACGACACCTCCAGCCGGCCCCCGCCGAGCGTGCCCGTCCCCGTGGCGCCCGCCATATAGCTCGCGGCCAGCGTCACCGGCAGCCGCCGTCCGCCGGGCACCGTGCCCGCGAGGTCGGTGTCCAGGCCGTAGGAGAGGTTGATCAGCGGCAGCGTCGTCGCATGGTCGTCCGGTGTCCGGGCCGACCGGAACGTCCACTCGGTGTGCCCCCGTGTCGTGAGCGTCCAGTGGTCCGCGTCGAGGGCGGTGTCGGTCACCACCCGGTACGTGTGCTCGTCGGCCGGGGCGTCCCAGACGAACGCGGTCGAGCCGGACTCGCTGTCGGCGAGGGTGCCGTCCTGGTAGACGGAGGTGGTCTGGGTCATACCGCTGTCGCCCCACACATCGCCGAACCCGGTGTGGTCGGGTCCCGAGTCGCCCCAGCCGGGCGTGTTCAGCTGGATCTGGTTCCCGGTGCGCTGCTCGCCCCAGCCGAGGCCGGTGCCGAGCCAGGGGTGCCACACCGGCTGGAACCAGTGCAGCTGGGACCGGCTGCCGCCCTGGTAGCGGACCAGGCCGCTGCGCTCCTCCAGGGTGCCCATGCCGATCGTGACGGACTCGGACCACAGCTGGCCGGGGCCGGTGGAGACGTAGTCCGTGCGCTCGGCGGGCAGATCGATGTTCTCCTGGAAGCCGATGCCGACGGGGAACGTGTCGGTGACGGAGTAGCGGAACTCTCCGCCGCTCGCCGGCCGTGCCGCGTGGAACGAGACGTGCAGGGCGGCCAGTTGGCGCGGCGAGGGCCGGTAGGTGAGGTCGTGGTCGGGGATCGACCCCGTGTGGCCCTCGGACAGGTCGTACACGTAGGGGGAGTCGGGGGTGCCGGTCATGTCGACCGTCGAGGACGCCCGCAGCCGGGCCGCGTCCGCCCGGTTCACCGTGGCGATCAGCAGCGGGCGATCGGTGTTGTCGTCGTTGCCCCACCAGTCCGTCAGCCGCCCCGGTGCGTCGTCCGTGACGAACAGCGCCTCGGCGCCCGCGTCCTGCGCGGCGCGGGCGAGGGCCTGCGGGTCCGCGCCGTCGGCGAGGTGGGCCAGCACCGCCTTGCCCGCGGCGGAGGCGGGCACGGGGCCGTCGCCGACGTCCACCAGCGGGAGTCTGCGCCGTCCGGAGGTCAGGGTGCCGCCCGACTGGACCGTCGCCTCGCCGATCCCCTTGACCTCCAGCTGCGGCTTCGCCAGCCGCCACACCGTGCGGTACTCGAAGCTGCCCCGGGTGACCCGGGGTGTGGGTGCGGCGAAGACGCTGTCGTAGGTGAGGGGCACCTGCACCGCGCCGGTCAGGTCGGCGCCGTTCGCGGCGCGGTCGTACTCCATCAGGAGCTGGTGGGTCTCGGTGCGGCGCGGGACCGCCGCCCTGATCTCGCGCAACTTCGTGCCGTCGAGGGTGACTTCGCTGTCGTGGTCGAGGGTGACCTCGGGCGCGGAGAGGAAGCCGAGGCCGAGCGAGTCGGCGCCGTGGCTGCCGTGCACGTCGAGGAAGGAGGTGAGGGCGTAGGTGCCGGGCTTGAGGCGGAGCTTGAGGGTGCCGGAGTCGCCGACGTGGTCGGACTCGGGGTCGGCGTTCGCCGCGAGTCGCTGCACGGTGAGGTCGGCGGCCGTGGGAGCGCCCGTGCGGTCCTTGACATGGACCGTGAGGGTGTACCGCTCGTCCTCCTTGACCAGCCCGAACACGGTGTGCGCGCGCACCGCTCCGGTGTCGTCGGTGGCCACGATCTGCCCGCTGGTGGTGCCGACCGGCGCCTTGGAGCCGTCGCCGGTGACGGTGGTGGTCGCGGTGCCGTGCGCGGGGACGGTGAGGGCGGAGTCGGCGAGGGTGGCGACGCCGTCCGGGGCGCCCTGGGCCGCGAGGGTCAAGTGGACCGGCCGGTCGGCCGAGTTGGTGTAGGTCAGGGTCCGGGTGACCGGCTTGTCCGCGGGGTAGGGCCAGCTGTAGAAGCCGAGGTCGGCGCTGCCGGTGGCGGTCACCGTGGCCTGTACGGCGTCCGGGACGCTCACCCGTCCGGCGCCCACCGTGTAGGCGGAGAAACCGAGTTGCCGGGACGTCGACATCAGCGCGTCCTTCAACCGCGCGCCGGTCCAGTCGGGATGCTCCTGCGCGAGCAGCGCGGCCACCCCGGCGACATGCGGTGTCGCCATCGACGTACCGCTCATGGTCGTGTAGTAGCCGCTGCCGTCGGTGAGTTGGGAGCGGGCGGCGAGGATGTCGACGCCGGGGGCGGACAGATCGGGCTTGAGGGCGTCGTCGCCCGTGCGGGGGCCCGCGCTGGTGAAGTAGGCGGGCTGGTCGCCGGAGTCGACCGCGCCGACGGTCAGGGCGGCGTCGGCGGCGCCGGGCGAGCTGATGGAGGAGGGCGCGCCGGTGTTCCCGGCGGCCACGACGAAGAGCGCCCCGGTCTCCTGGGAGAGGCTGTCGAGGGCCTGGGACATCGGGTCGGTGCCGTCGCTCGGGTCGCTGGAGCCGAGGCTCATCGAGACGATCCGGGCGTGCACGTCCCGCGCGGCCCACTCCATCCCGGCGATGATCTGCGACTCGCTGCCCGAGCCCTCGTCGCTGAGCACCTTGCCGACCGCGAGGGTGGCGTCCGGTGCCACGCCCTTCTCCTTGCCGTCGGAGGCGGCGCCGCTGCCGCCGACGGTGGAGGTGACATGGGTGCCGTGGCCGTCGCGGTCGGCGACCTCCTCGCCGTCGATGAAACTCCTGGACTGACTGATCCGGTCGACCAGGTCGGGGTGGGTCAGGTCGGCGCCGGAGTCGAGCACGGCGACGGTGACGCCCTTGCCGGTCAGCCCCGCGTCCCAGGCGGCCGGTGTGCCGATCTGGGCGTTGCTCTCGGCCATGTCGGCCTTCACCCGTCCGTCCAGCCACACCTTGTCGACGCCGTCACCGCGCGTGAACGACCGCCAGAACGTACGCCCCTTGCCCGCCTCGACGGCCGCGCCGCGCAGGCTGGGCAGGCTCCGGGTGCGGGTGGTGCCGGCCGGGGCGGCGGCGGGGACGCGGGTGTCCTTGCCGTAGCCGACGATCAGCGGCAGGGAGGCGGCGCGGGTGTCGGCGAGGCCCTGCCGGATCAGCGCGCTCACGTCGAACAGCCGCCGGTCCAGCTTCCCGGAGCGCAGATACGGCAGCGCCTCGTCCGGTACGACGGTCAGATCGCCGTCGCTCGTCTGTGTCCGTACGGCCCCGGTGGCGCCGGGCGGCCGCTCGACGGTCGCGGTCTCCTTGCCGTGTCCGAGGTCGGTGACGGTCACCTTGTCGCCGGTGACCAGGGTGACGGTCTTCGGGGCGGGCCCGGTCCGCTTCCCCGGCGCGGCCTGCACCACCGGTGCCGCCCCCTGCGCGGCGACCGCCCCGGGTACCGGCACCGCGGCCAGCACGAGCCCTGCCGACAGCAGCGCCGCCCGGCGTCCGACTGGTCCTCTGCTCATCCACGCCCTCTTCCACGTGCTCGTTCAGCTGCTCGCTCAGGTGCTGGTTCAGGTGCTCGCTCAGGTGCTCGTTCAGGTCCGGATCGCGCGCCGGGACGGCCCGCCGGCGCTGTCGTGTACATGCTCTGCGTGCAGAGAAGAGTGTGGTGTGCGCGCCGGGAGCGCACAGGGGGCCGGGCGTGGCGGGTTGTCACAGTGGCGGGTTCTCGCCACGCCGCACCGATTGACCCGCCGGTGCGTCATGGGTGGGACGGGCGAAGCACCGTCCGTACCATGGGGGTTGCTCATGGACCTGCTACGGGACAGGTCCTCTACGAGGGGGAGCGGGCGGCGGCATGGACCAGTTGGTGGAGTTCACGACCGAGGACGGCGCGCTCGTCGTGGTGGAGGGGGCCGGTGCCACCTCCCGGCCCGGCACCCGGCTGGTCTCGCGCGGCGACGAAGTGGTGCGGGCGGCCCGCACCTTCGAGGGCGCGCTGGACGGCGTGCGGGCGGCGGCGGAGGCCGCGCTGCGGGTCTTCCGGGACGGCGCCCTGCGGCCCGACGCGGTGGAGATCGAGTTCGGCGTGAAGATGTCCGCGGAGGCCGGCGCGATCATCGCCAAGGGCTCCGCGGAGGGCCAGCTGGTCGTCAAGCTCCACTGGACACCGGGGAGTTCGGCAGGGGACGCGCTGCCCGCCGTACCGGGCCAGGCCGCCGCCGGGCCGGAGTCCGCCGAGCGCCCATGAACAGTGCCGCCTGGCATGCCCGGGTCCACTGCGGCGATGAGGTGGGCGCGGGCTTCCTGATCACCGCCCGCCGGGTGCTCACCTGCGCCCATGTCGTCCGCGCCGCCGGACCGGACGCGGTGACCGTGGTGTTCCCGCACGCCAGGGAGCTGGGCGAGGTGTCCGCGTCGGTCGTCGCGCACGGCGGCTGGGCGGGCGGCCTCACCGACCCCGGCGATGTGGCCGTGCTCGAACTCGACCGGGACATCCCCCTCGCACCGGCCGGCTTCGCACCACCGGAGGCCGCCTACACCGAGCCCCGCCCCCGGCTGGTCGCCTATGGCTTCCCGGCGGGCTACGACGAGGGCACGCTCGCCGAATACCGCGCCGTCTCCGGGCAGTTGATCGCGGGCGAGTGGCTGGAGCTGGTGGCCTGGCAGGGGCACGGGCAGCCGATCGTGGCCGGGTTCAGCGGGGCGGCGGCGACCCTGCCGGACGGCCGCGTGGTCGGCATGGTCACCTCCGCCGCGGAGGCGCCGGACGTGCGCAAGGGCCGGATGCTGCCGCTGGACGTACTGGCCCGCCACTGGCCGGAGCTGGGCGAGCTGGTGCCCACCCCGGGTCATCGCACCGACGTCCTGCGGGAGTTGTACGAGCTGCTGCGGCACGCCCCGGGCGTCCCGGACTGCGATCCCGACCGGCTGTACGTGGACGCGGTGGGCGCCTTCGGGCCGCCGCTGCCCGAGGGCGGGTTCGCGACGCTCCAGGCGGCCGCCGCGTATGTGCAGTGGGAGGTGCCCGACCCGGCGGCGATGGACCGGCTCGCGGGGCGGCTTCGGGAACTGGTGGGCGCGGGGCCGGCGGTCGCGCCCGCCCCGCCGCTCGCCAAGGCCTCGACGGCCGCACAGCTCGCGCAGGGCACTCAGGGCACGCAGAGCACGCAGGGCTCGGAGATCGCGCAGGTCACGAAGGTCGCGCGGGTGTCGCCGCCCTGGGCACCGGTCGTCGTGGAGATCGACCACAGCGGCGCCGGTCCCGACCAGGTGACCGTGGAGGTGTCGGCGTACCGCGACGGGCAGCGCCGCCCGGTGGGCACCCGGCGGCTGCCGCGCTCGGGCGTACGGTCGTACGTCCAGCACCGCATCGACGAGGCCGTCGCCCATCTCGACCCGGACGCCGAGGAACTGGTGACCTTCGTGCTGCCGCGCGAGTGGCTCAACGAGGCGGTGGCGCACTGGGAGTGCGGCGCGGACGACAGCACCCCGCTCGGCTGCGCCTACCCCCTGGTGGTGACCGACCGCGCCCGGCACCGCAGCAACCGGCTGCGGCACCAGTTGCGCAAGAAGTGGCAGAAGCTGGACGCCGGGCGCGCGGCGCCGGTGCACCGTGTGGAGTGCGGCAGCCAGGAGCGGCCGCCGAGCCTGCGCAAGCGGCTGTGGGACGGCGACGCGGGGCTCGCCGGGTTCGCGGTCCCGCCGACGGCGGCGCGGGCGTACTTCGAGATCGGCCTCACCGTCCCGGTCCCGGTCCTGCTGTGGTCCCGTACGGGCTGCCCCGCCGGGGAACACGACGAGCCGCGGTGCGCCGGGGCGGGGCGCGGCCGGGGCGGGTCCGAGGATCCGCCCCGGGCCTGGAGCGGCCCCCGGGACCCGGCCGCCGGTACCGCGACCGCCGCCCGGCCCCGCGCCGAGGCCGCCGCCCCCTGCCCCGGGACCGCGTTCCTCGATCAGCTCGCCGCCGCCGTCGCCGAGGTACCGCCCGCCGAACTCCCGCGCCACATCATGTCGTTACGGGTGACCGCGGACGCCGCCGACGAACCCGACCGGCACTGGGCCCGGGACCTCCAGCTGCTCTGGGACGACCCCCGCTGCTTCCCCGAGCCCGCCGCCAGCCTGCGCTCCCCCGTCGACTGACCGCCCGCACCCCCACCACGGAGAAGAAGAAGCCATGCCCCTGTGGCCCGTCTACACCGGTACGAGCGCACCGCACGACGGCATCGCGCAGCTGCCCCCGCCGCCGCCCTGGCGCGCCTTCGACGGCGGTCCCCTGCTGGATCCGCCGGAGGCGGCCGCCGACCGCTCGGCCGTCTCCCCCGACCGGGTGCACCGCGCCGAGACGTACCGGGCCACCGAGGACACGGTGCAACTGGTCAACGCGGCCCTGTATCTGCGCCGCCCGCTGCTGGTCACCGGCCCGCCCGGCACCGGCAAGTCCTCCCTGGTCTACGCCGTCGCGCGCGAGCTGCGGCTCGGCCCGGTGCTGCGCTGGAACATCACCAGCCGCAGCACGCTGCACGACGGGCTCTACAGCTACGACCCCCTGTCCCGCCTGTACGCGGCCCGGCAGCAGGCCGCGCAGCAGGCCGCACCTCAGGAGACCGGGCCCGAGGAGACCGGGCCCGGGACGCCGGACGAGACGGGCATCGAGCACCATCTGCGGCTCGGCCCGCTCGGCACCGCCCTGCTGCCCTACGCCCGCCCCCGCGCGCTGCTCATCGACGAGATCGACAAGAGCGACCTGGACCTGCCCAACGATCTGCTGAACGTGCTGGAGGAGGGCCAGTACCAGATCCCCGAGCTGGTGCGCGCGGCCCGGCTCTCCCCGGACGGCACCGCCCGGGTCCCGGCCGACGGCACCGGCGAGGCGGTCCCGGTGGTGCGCGGCCAGGTCCGCTGCCGTGCCTTCCCGTTCGTCGTCCTCACCAGCAACGGCGAGCGCGAGTTCCCGCCCGCCTTCCTGCGCCGCTGTGTCACGCTGCGTCTGCGCCGCCCGGACGACGGGCATCTCGCCGACATCGTCCGCGCCCATCTGGGCGAACCGGACGCCTACGCACAGGAGTTGATCGGCCGCTTCCTGGACCGCACCAGCGCCGGGGACCTGGCCACCGACCAGCTCCTGAACGCGATCTATCTGGCCCGCACCAGCAATCTGGACAGCGGGTCCCTGGACCGGCTGGCCGAGCAGTTGATGCCCCACCTGGGACAGGGCGCGGGGACCGATGTCTTCTGACACCCCGGCCTCCCGGGACTCCCCCGCCGCCCCGGACTCCCTGGCCCGCCTCGCCGCCGTACTGGCCGAGGCGGCCCAGGGCGTGCCCCCGACACCGCGCGAACTGGCCGAACTGCTGTGGCTGGCCGGACACATGGGCGCCAGGGACGCGACGGGGAGCCGGGACCACGGGAACACCGGGGACACAGCCGAGGAGAGCGGGGGCCCCGGCGACACCGACAGCACGGAGGACCCCGAGGACATCGAGGACCCCGAGGACTCCGGTGGCGGCGGGGCCGCGGAGCCGGGGCCTCCGCCCGGCCCCGCCCGCGACCCCCGGCCGCCCCGGGGCCCGCGCCCCACCCCGGACGCCCCCTCCCGCATCCCGCTGCACCTCCCCTCCCCCACCCCGTCCCCGGACCGCGCGCCCCACACCACCCTGATGGCCCCCGCGCCCCCGATGCTGCGCCACCCGCTCGCCCTCCAGCGCGCACTGCGCCCGCTGCGGCGCCGGGTGGACGCGCCGGTGGGCCAGGAGCTGGACGAGCGGGCGACCGCCGACCGTATCGCCCGCCTCGGCGCCGATCCCGGCCGCTGGCTCCCGGTGCTGCGGCCCGCCCGGGAGCGCTGGCTGAGCCTCAACCTGGTGTACGACGCCGGTCCCACGATGCCGGTCTGGCAGCCCCTGATCCATGAACTGCACACCACGCTGGCCCAGTCGGGCGCCTTCCGCACCGTCACCCGGTACCGCGCCGGCGCCGACGGCTCGGTTCACGGCCCCGACGGACAACTCCCCGCCGACGGCCGTACCGTCACCCTGCTGATCAGCGACTGCATGGGCCCGCAGTGGCGCCAGGGCCCCGCGGGCACCCTGTGGTACGCCACCCTGCACCGCTGGGCGCGCCGGATGCCGCTGGCCGTCATGCAGCCGCTGCCCGAACACCTGTGGCGGGAAACGGCGTTGCCCGCCACCCCCGGTCGGCTCTCGGCCCCGCATCCCGTTGCGCCGTCGGCCGCGCTCACCTTCGCGCCGTACGACACCCCGGAGTTCGACGCCGGGCCCGGCGCGGTGGTCCTCCCGGTGCTGGAGCCCGAGCCCCGCTGGCTGGCGAACTGGGCCGGGCTGATCAGCACGCCCGGCGGTACCCGGTTCCCGGCCGCCGCGGCCCGGTTGACGCGTCCGGTGCCCATCGACGCGGAGGACCGTACGGACGTCGGCCGGTTGTCCGCCGAGGAGTTGGTGCTGCGGTTCCGGGCGACGGCGTCCCCGGAGGCGTTCCGGCTGGCCGGGCATCTCGCGGTGGGGCGGCCCGATCTGCCGGTGATGCGGCTGGTGCAGGCCGCGGTGGAACCGGAACCCCGGCCCCGGCACCTGGCCGAGGTGGTGCTCAGCGGCATGCTGACCGCGCTGCCGGGGGCACCGGCCGGGTCGTACGCCTTCCGGGAGGGCGTACGGGAACTCCTGCTCCTCGGACTGCCCCGCACCGAACGCAACCGCACGGTCGAACTCCTGGACCGCATGGGCGAGTTCATCGACGAGCTGGCGGGGCGGGCGCCGGGCGGGTTCCGGGCGGTGGTGCCGTCCTCGGGGGGCGCGCCCCTTCCGGTGGAGCGGGAGCCGGTCGCCACGCTCAGCGCGGAGAGCGTGCGCAGGCTGGCGGTGGCCGGTGCGGAGGGGCTGTTCGCGGGGCGGTACCGGCTGGTGCGCAGGTCCGAGGCGGGGGACCGGGGCTGGGTCGCCGTGGACACCCGGGACGGGGACGCGCCGGTCGTCGTGTGCCGGTACGCGCCGGGCGAGCTGCCGGCGCCCTTCGAGCCGCTCTGCCGGGACCTCATGGCGGTCACCGGCCCGGGGATCGCGCGGATTCTCGGCCATGGGACCGATGGCGAAACCGCTTATCTGGTGCGGGAGTTCGTCGAGGGACCCACGCTGTTCCAGTATCTGGCCGAGGCGACGGAGATGACGCCCCTCGACGAGGCGAAAGCCCTGGTGCGAAAGGTCGGCGACGCGATCTTCGCCCTGCACGCGCAGGAGGGGCCGCGCGGCGAGCTGAACACCCGTTCCGTGGTCCTCTCCCCGACCGGGCCGGTCCTGACCTGCCTGGACGGCGCGCCGGTCGTCCGGGGCAGCCGCGCCGAGGCCAGGGCGGTACTCGCGGACCTCCTGGACACCCTGGTGGGCCGCCCGGACGTGCTCTTCACCACCGGCGATCTCACCGGCCGCCCGGAGACCCGCATCACCCTCGAAGCCGCCGTGCACGAGGTCTTCTCGCGCTCGCTGCCCCCCGGCCGGTTCCGGGTGGAGGCCCGCCCGGACGGCTACCGGGTGCGCACCGCCCCCGACGCCTATCTGCTGCCGGTTCTCGTGGCCGTGCTGCGGGAACTCCCCGTCAAGCTGGCCGGTTCGCACGAGCCGATCCGGTTGCGGGTGGTGTTCAGGGCATCGAACGGCCGGCTGCCGGAGGCCGCCACCGGTGTCGACATCGCCGTACCGCCCGCGCTGTACGACGAGTTCGCCGCCAGCTCCGCCGCCGGGGACGCGCCGCCCTTCGAGCCGGTCTACCCGGACGACGCCCCGGACGCGCCGCCCGTGGCCTGGTACTGCCCGCTGACCGTCGCGCGTCCCGAACGCGAGCTGGTCCAGGGCCCGTTCATCACGAGGGACCTGCGCGAGCTGGGCCTGCCCACCCCGGGTCGTACGGCCGTCGTGCACACCCGTCCCGACGGGCCGCTCACCGTGCTCGACCCGATCCGGCCCTACAGCGGGCGGGCGCCGCGCGCCGAGACGTACTACCTGGTCGACCTCACCACGCAGCAGGCGCGGCGCGAGCTGTCCCTGCCCAGTGCCGGGAAGGCCGAGTTCACCGCCGCGGCGGAACTGAGCTGGCAGGTCACCGATCCGGTGGCCTTCGTACGGTCCGGCGCGGCCGAGGTCTCCGCGCCGCTGTCGGCGCATCTGCGCGAGGAGGCAGCCCGCATCACCGCCCGGCACCCGGCGCGCCGGACGACCGCCGCCGAGCGCGCGGTCAACGGCGGGGTGCGGGACTGGCCGGTGCCGGGGCTCACCGTGTCGTACACCGTGCGGCTGGGGCAGGTCGGCGCGCCCGGCCCCGGGGCCGCCGCCACCCCGTCTCCGGCGACCGTGCTCACCGCGGCCGACTGCGTCCTGATCGGCTACGACGGCCCGCTCGCCCGGCTGTTCACGGCGCACAGCGCGCGGGCCGCCGTCCTCGATCTGCTGACCGTCGTGGCCGAACACCGCGCTCCCGACGACGCGTTGGCGGGACGGCCGCCGGTCGCTGGGCCGGTGGGCCGGGAGGCCTTCCCGCACCCGCTGGATCTGCTGCGCGCGTTCTCCCACGACCGGCTCGGGCCGCTGCTGCGGGACCGGCTGGAGGAGCTGGAGCTGGCGGCCGTACCGGACGCGCCCATGACGCATCGTTCGCTGGCGCTGGTGCGGGCGCTGCACAAGTCGGGGCGGCGGGTGAGCGTGGTGTCGGACGTGAGTTCCCGGGCGGTGCAGCAGGGTGTGCAGTCGTACCGGCTGCCGCTCGCCGGGGTGCACGGGCGGCGCGAGGACCTCCGGCTGCTGACGCCGGACCCGCACTGCCTGCTGCGGGCCCTGGAGCACCTCGGCACACCGGCCGGGCGCGGGGTGCTGCTCGGTTCCTCGGTCGCCGAGCTGACCGCGGCCCAGCGCCTCGGCCTGCCCTTCGTCGGGTTCTCCGCCGCGGCCGCCGGGCGCCGGCTGCTGCGCGAGGGCGGCGCGAAGGCGGTCGTCTCCTCGCTGGAGCAGCTGCTGGAGGCCGTGCGGACCGGCTGACCGGGACCGCGCTGCGCCACGTGACCCGGAGGCCCGGCAGGCCACTTGACCCGGCGACACTCCGGGGACCCGGGTGATTACCCCCGTTCGGCGGCGCCCCGCCCGGCCCCCCAGAAAAGGCGGCCGGAGCCGCGTGCCGCGCAGGATACGGAGAGCAGGAAGAGCCGAATCCCGCGCCCGGAAGGAGCTGCCATGTCTGTCAGCCTGGAGCAGTTGCGCCGCTGTCACTTCGCCGTCGACCTGGGCGCGGCCCGTACCCGGGTGTATGTGAAGGGCGCGGGGCTCGTCGTGGACCAGCCCTCGGTCGCGGCCGTGAACGTCCGTTCCGGCTCGCTGATCGCGGTGGGCGACTTCGCGGAGCAGATGACCGGCCGCACCCCCGACTACATCAGGGTCGTACGGCCCATCTCCGGTGGCACGGTGGTCGACATCGACATGGCCCAGCGGATGCTGCGGCATCTGATGGGCGACAAGATGCGCCGGGCGCTGCGCCGCAAGGCCCGGCTGCGCGCCGCCGCGTGCACCCCGCACGACGCCGATCCGCTGGCCCAGCGGGCGACGATCGAGACGCTGCTCGGGCTCGGCGCACGCCGGGTGGAGCTGGTGGACACGCTGATCGCGGCGGCGGTGGGCTGCGGACTGCCGGTGGAGCGGCCCGAGGCCACCATGATCATGGTGTGCGGGGCGGCGGCCACCCAGGTCGCGGTGCTGTCGCTGGGCTCGATCGTCACGGCCGAGCGGATCCCGGTGGGCGGGGAGGCCGTGGACCACGCGATCGTGCAGTACCTGCGGCACACCCATGAACTGCTGCTGCCGAGCCAGTCGGTACGGCCGCTGCAACTGGCCCTGTCCGGCAACGGGCTGACCCCGCAGGGCCCGGACCAGACCGAGATCAACGGCCGGGACGTGGCCACCGGGCTGCCGCGCACGGTACGGGTGGACACCTCGGCGGTGCGGGAGGCGATCCAGACCCCGCTGACGGCCGTCCTGGACGGCATCGGCAAGGTGCTGCGCGAGTGCCCGCCGGATCTGGTGGCCGATCTCGCCGACCGCGGGATCATCATGGTCGGCGGTTCGGCGCTGCTGCCCGGCTTCGACCAGATGGTGCGCGAGGCCACCGGGATGCCGGTGCTCATCGCCGAGCGCCCGGACGTGTGCGCGGCCCGGGGGCTCGGCGAGATGCTGGAGGGCCGGATCGAACCGCTGATCCTGGACCCACTGGCCGCCTGAACCCCCCTTCCTTCCAAGGGCGTTCAGTAGGCGTGGTCGGCCGTGATGTCCGCCGACAGATCGAGATGGCGGCGCGCGATCTCGGGGCGCAGGCCCATCAGGAGGTGGGTCAGGGCGTCCACCGCGGCGAGGTGGGCGATCCGGCTGGCGGAGGTCTCCAGGCCGAACACGAGGTCCTGGCCACCGGCGACGAGCACCTGGCTGCTGGTCTCGCTCAGCGGTGAACGGGCGTAGCTGGTGAGCGTGACGACGGTGGCCCCGGCCCCCCGGGCGCGCCGGGCGGTGTCGACCGTGGTGCGGGTGGCCCCGGTGTGGCTGATCGCGAAACACACGCCGTCCGGCGGGAGTTGGGCGGCCGCGAGCTGCGCGGTGAGGGGGTCGGGCGGGGCGTCGACCTGGCAGCCGAGGGCGCGCAGCCGGTAGGCCACGTCGAGGGCGACCGCCCCGGAGAGCCCCGCGCCCACGACGACGACCCGCGACGCCGTGTGCAGGGCCTCGGCCGCCGCGGTGAGCGCGCCGGTGTCGAGGGTCGCGGCGACGCCGTCCAGGGCGTCGCGGGAGGCGTGCAGCGTGGCGGCGAGCGCGTGCGCGGCGGGCTCGTCCACCGGTGGCGGGGGCGGTTCGGGCGCCTGCCGGGCGGCCTCCAGCTTCAGCTCCTGGAACCCCCGGAAGCCGAGTCGCTGGCAGGTGCGTACGACGGTGGAGGACGCGGTGCCGGCCAGCGCGGCCACATCGCTGACGCTGAGGTGGACCAGCGCGGCGCCCTGGTCGAGCACCACCTGCGCCACCCGGGCCTCGGTCTCGCGCAGCTCGGGCAGACGGGCCCGGATCCGGGCGGAGAGGGCACCGGTGGAGCCACTGGGACCACTGGCGGAATTCTGTTCCATGGACATAGCGTACCGTGGAATCCAGTTCCACAATCAGCTCCACAGCCGCGTCCCCGACCCCTCACCGCCCCCTCCCCTCCCGCTCGCACCTCCCCGCCAGGAGTCGCTTCGCCATGCCAGGAACCATGTCCGCCCCCGTGCTCACCGCCGTCCTGACGGCCGCGGTGCTGCACGCCGTCTGGAACTCGATCGCCCACCGGATACCGGACAAGCTCATCGGATTCACGCTGATCAGCGCCGCGTGCACCGGCTGCGCGGCCGTCCTGGTCTGCCTCACCCCGCTGCCCCCCGCGGGCGCCTGGCCGTTCCTCGCGGCCTCGGCCGCGCTCCAGGTCACCTCGCAGCTGTTCCTGCTGCGCGCCTACCAGCTGGGCGACTTCGGGCAGATGTACCCGCTGGCCCGCGGCGTCGCCCCGCTGCTCGTGGCCATCGCCTCGGTGACCCTGCTCGGCGGCGCGCTCACCACGCTCCAGGCGGCCGGCGTACTGCTGGTCTCCGGGGGCCTCGCCACCCTGGCCCTGGCCTCCGGCCGCATCCGCCGCGCCCAGCTGCCGGCCCTCGGCGCCGCGCTCGGCTCGGGCACGATCATCGCGTCGTACACCCTGGTCGACAGCCTGGGCGTACGGCACTCACCCGACGCCCTCGCCTACACCGCGTGGCTCTTCCTGCTCCAGGGCCCGCTCATGCCGCTGATCGCGCTGACCAGGCGCCGCGGGCGGCTGCTCACCCAGGTACGTCCGGTCCTCGGCATCGGGCTGCTGGGCGGGGTGCTGTCCATGACGGCGTACGGCCTGGTCGTCTGGGCCCAGGCGCACGGCGAGGTCGCGGCGGTCGCGGCGCTGCGGGAGACGGGCATCCTGGTCGCCGCGATCATCGCGACGCTGCTGTTCCGGGAGCCGTTCGGACGGCTGCGGCTGGTGGCGGGGGCGGTGGTCCTGACCGGGATCGGGCTCATGCGCTGAGGCGGCGGACGTCGTCGTACGGCGGCTCACCGTACCGGCGGGACTCATGCGCCGAGGTGGCAGCGGATCGTCGTACCGGCCGGGCTCGTGTGCGTGCGCACCAGGTCGGACAGCAGATTGACCAGGAGCAGGCCGGGACGGCGCCCGGCCAGCGGATCGGTCAGCCGCCCCCGGTCGCGCACCTCACACCGCACCCGGCCGGCGTGAGGTTCTCCAGCGCCGCACCGGCGAGCCCGAGCCCCGCGCCGTGGCGCGTGGCCGAGTGCCGTACCGCGGACAGCCGTTCGGCGTCGAACGCGACATGGAGCACACCGGGACCGGCGGCGGGGGCGGGCGGCAGCGGCAGGTTGTGGCGGGCGACGGCGCCCTCCGGGTCGTAGGCCGCGCTGGGCCGCCGCTCGGCGCCCTCGATGACGACGGGATGGGTGGTCCGGGCGTCGGCCGGCGCCCGCGGATGCGGCGCGGCGGTGTCGTACGGGCACAGGACGGTGACCTCCCGGCCCAGGAACGCGGAGTTGATCAGCGCCTCGTGCTGGAAGCAGGCGGGGCATTCGGCCGGGCCCCGGCCCGGCCGGACCGGCTCGCCGATGATCCGGGTGCGCAGGCCGGGCGGCTGGGCGTCGGCGAAGGCGCACAGCACACCGGGGATGATGCGGCCGGGGTTGCGTCCGGCCTCCCGCATGTCGAGAAACCGCACCCCGTCCCGCTCGGCGCCCAGCGCGTCCTGGATCAGCGCCAGTTTCTCCCCCGGCACGGCGACCGGCTCCCCCGCGGCCGGCGCGGCACGGACGAAGGGGACGGTGCCGTCGAGGTAGGCCCGCCGGTCGCCGTAGAAGAGCGCGGGACGCGCGAAGGGCTCGCCGCTCATGAGACACCTCGCTTCCCGGCAGCGTGAACCACGCCCGCACCTTCCCTCGGCGGCACGAACCATGCGGCACCTTTTCCCCCGCGCGATTCGGCCATCCTTTCGACCACGGGGGGTGTAGGCGTCCATACGCAGGGCAGGCGACCGCATGGTGCCCAAGGACCGAGCGGGAGGGGAGACATGACCTCAGCGGGACTCGCAGCCCACACCATGCGACTGAACGCCCTGGTGATCGACGCCCGGCGGAAGGGACGGTGTGCCCTTCTGACGGCCCGTGGCGAACTGGTCCACGGAGGCACGGACACCCTGGGCGACGCCCTGGCCGCACTGCCGCCGGGCATCACCACGATCGAACTGGACCTGGCCGGCGTGTCCTTCCTGGACACGACGGGCCTGACCTGCCTGGATCTGCTCAGCGACTACGTCGGGCAGCACGGCGTACGGGTCACCACGCACGGTTGGCGGGGCCAGCCGCGCCGCGTCCTGGAACTGGTGGGCCTGGACACGACGGACCCGCTGCGCACCCGTGGGTCCGGAGCCGCCGGCCTCCCGGCCCGCACCGCCTCCGCGGTCGCACGGGAACGCGCCGAGCAACTGGACCTGCTGCGCCTGGAGATCGCGCAGCTGCGGCAGGCCCTGGACTCCCGGCCGGTGATCGACCAGGCCCGCGGCGTCCTGATGGCCGCCCATGGCTGCACCCCCGACCAGGCCTGGGAGATCCTGCGCGAGGCCTCCCAGCACTCCAACACCAAACTCCACCGCATCGCCGCCGCCGTCACCGCGAGCGCGACCCTCGACGGCCCGCCGCCACCGGAGCCCCTGCGCCGGGCCCTGCGCACGGCGGCGGCCCATCACGCCCCGTGAACGGCCCACGTGAGCGGGGTCCAGCCTTCGGGTGAACCTTCCCCGACGGCCCCGACCGGGGACGGGCGGCGCCCTGCCTTCGCAGCGTCCGGACACGACGTGGCCGGCGAGAGGAAACAGAAGGTTCGCCACGTTCCTGCCGCGTGCCGCCGCACCCTGCGCGATGGCGGCGGCGTCAGCCGTACCGCCCGCGTCGGCGCAGGCGGCGCCCGCCCGGCGGCCCGCTACCGGCCGCCGCCTTCCGGATCCAGAACAACGCCGGAAACTGCGTCGACATCACCCGGGACGCAGATCGCTTCGGTCGGCCGCCACCCTGCTCTTCCGGCTCCCGCCGGTCCAGCCGACCCGGGGCGCCGCCGCGGCCGTGCGGCCTCAGTACGGCAGCACACGCCCCGACGGCGTCCTGCGATCGATCTCCTGCTCCCGCGGCGCGACGGGCCGCCGGCTGACACGTACCCGGATCCGACGGTCCATGACGCCTCCTCCTGCCGACTTCGGTAGGAGGTCCGTGCCCACGAGAGGGATACTTCAAGCCCCTTGGGACGCCGCGCTTTCCGTCCCGGGCCGCATTCGGTGTCGCGCCCGCCGGTGAGCGGTGCGCACCGCGACAGGCAGCCGGCCACCGATGAGGCGGGCCGGACCCGGCTGTCACGCGGGCCCGAACCGGGAATTCGAACCGTAGCCGCTCGCCGATCACCGATGACGGATCCCTGCGCAGCCGCCAGTGCAGAACTGACCATTCCCGACCGCTATTAACCGGGGGATTGCGCAGGCGTTCGACGGCCCTGGGCCCGACCCGGGACGTTGTACGGTTCTGAGCAACGGCCCTTCTCCATCAAGGGGTTGCCCCACCCGGTGGTAGGACATCGGGCGGGGCGAGCGGGTCGATCACGGAAGATGAGGCGCATCCATGCATGACCGACCCTCCCTGGAACAGGCAGGCCTCCCCCAGGTGGTTTCCCACGCTAGCAGGGGCGGCAGCACCTTCACGGGATTTCGCCACCCGCGCGCCACCCCGATTCGGGCTCAACTCGGCATCCGGTAAACGCCGTTCGCACTCATCTGAGCAGTGCATGAGTTCTGGATCAGCCCCCTCCGAGCGGACCGATACCTTCCCCGCCCAAGCATTCGGCACCGGAACATCACACGCGGGGAAATGGCTGAACACCGGCCCCCGCTCAAGGCGTTCACCCCGCCCTGCGCTTTTTCGCCCCTCCACCATCTGATTGCCTTTCGCACACCCACAGCTCGACACCGCACGGGAGGCACGATGCCCAGTTCACCCAGGCCCTCGACGAGCCCCGTCGACTACATGGCGTTCGTCCAACTCCACCGCCGCGACTACGAGATGTACGCCGGCGCCCGCCTGGGCAACAGCAAGCTGGCCACGTCGGTCGTGGCGGAGGTCCTGCGCAGGGCCGAACTGAACTGGAACACGCTGATGCTCCGCGAGAACCCTCTCGCCCTCACCTGGCGGGCGCTCCACGACTCGGTCACGACGGCCCGGACCGAGGTGCACGACTCCCGAGCCGACGGCCTGCACCGCACCCTCCCCGGCCAGCCCGCCGATGCCGTGCTCTTACGCGAGGGGCTCGGCATGGACACCAAGGCCGCGGCAGCCCTCATGGGCATGGAAGAACCCGAACTGCACATGCAGTTCCAGGCCGCCCACAGGCTGCTGGCCCGCCTGGACCACGGTCGGTAAGGAGCCGCCGGCACTCCCACCCCTCGAACGCCGCCTTCAGCGTGGCGCACCCGCACGCCCCCGGGCGCAGGTGCGCCACAGTTTCGGCATGCCGTGTTACAGGTTCACCCGTCAGGGTAGTTTCAACCGAGAATCCTGCAACCTGGCGCATCCCCGACCACCACAATTGCGTGCTGGTAGGAGCTTTCGGCGAACGTAGGGGACGACGTGAACGACGAAACAGCCGATTCACAAGATCAAATTGACATGCACACGCCGAGCGCGGCGCGGATGTACGACTATCTCCTGGGCGGACACTATAACTATCCGTCCGACAGGAGCGCCTGTGACCAATTGCTGACGACCGCGCCCAGCACTCGGGAGCTCGCGGTCAACAACAGGGCGTTCCTCGTACGTGTGGTGCGGCACATCGCCAGCCACTACGGCATCAGGCAGTTCATCGACCACGGGTCCGGCCTCCCCACCCAGAGCAACGTGCACCAAGTCGCGCAAAGCGTCGATCCGAGCTGCCGAGTGGTCTACGTCGACAACGACCCGATGGTCCTCGGCTACGGCCGCGCGTTCCTGGAGGAGAACCAGAACGTCCTCATCCTGCCCTCGGACATGCGGAAGACCAAGAAGATCGCGGCCGACGCCGCACAGATCATCGATTTCAGCCAACCGGTGGCAGCCCTGTTCGTCTCCGTGCTGCACTGCGTCCCCGACGACAGCCTGGGTAATCCACGCAGGATGATCGAGGACACGGTAAGTCTGCTCGCCCCCGGCAGCGTCGTGGTGATCTGCCAGCTCGTCAGCGAGGAAGCCCGAATCCGCGACGAGGTGACGGAATTGATGCGGGAACAGACGGGCGACCGCTGGGGTCGCGTACGGACGAGGGCCGAGGTGAACGACTTCTTCACCGTGCCCCGCCTGCGTATCGAGGAAGAATTCGGCTTGTGCGACGTCACCGACTGGCGGCCGGACACCGACCTGGTCCGCCGCCAGGAGACCCAGGAATGGATCGAGTACGGCGGTTTGGCCACGGTCGGCTGAATACGCGAAGACGGATGCCCCTCCTGTCCGTTTCCGGGGAGGGGCATCGGTACCGGTATACGCTTGAACGAAATCAGAGACGGTCGAGGTGCCAATCGAGCGCATCGGCGATCAGCTTGCGGCTCTTCGCCAGTCCGGGAGCCTGTTTGATGACCGTGTCACTGAGATCCTGGTAGTCGAGATAGTCCGAGTCTGCTTCTTCACCGGCGAGCGGACCCCGGTGAAACTCGGCACGCGCACCGGCCTCGGTATAGATGACATCCGGCGCGGCGAACGAACCCTTCGCGAAGCTGAGCCGAATCAAGGCCGTGACCTGGATCGCGAGCGGATTCACCGCCTCGATGACACGGATGGCGACCGGAGACTCCTTGTCGTCCACATAGCGCAGCAAGAGCTTCAGCTGCTCGACCATCATCTCGGTCTGGCCGAAGTCGGCGTAAAGGGCGCCGCAGCGAATGAAGAAGGTGGACCTCGGCTGGGCGGCCGCGAACTGCTCAGCGCGCCGGCGTCGGACATCGATGATCCGATCGGCCAGCCTCCGCTGGCCGGCCAGCAGCGTCTTGGCCGTGACCACCTCGCGGTACCTCGGAGTCTGGAGCACTCCCGAGATCACGTTGGTGTCGATGACCAGCTGCCGCTCCGCCCATTCCTCCAGGCTCGTGAGGCGGAGCATCGAGTCCGACACGGCCTCGCGGTACGCGACGCCTGCGCGGGAGCGGACAGTGTTGGCCCAGCCTTCCGCAGAGGCGTCGTGGGCGAGCCGGAGAAGGTCCTGCCGCCGCGGTCCGGGGCGGACTCCGAGAGCGTCCAGCAGGACCTCGACCACAGCGGGCTTGTCGATCCGCGTCTCGCCGTTCTCGATCCGGCTGTAGACCGATGCGGATACCTTGACCCTGGCCTTCTGCAATACCTGGCGTTGTGTCAGACTGCCGCGCTCGATCTTCATCTCCGCGCCCAGCAGCAGAGCGGGCACGCCCCAGGAACCCGGAGGGTCGGCCGCCGGCCGCCCGAACTGCACCACACGATCTTCCACGGCCACAAGGCCCCCCTGGGCAAAACTCGAATCACCCGAATGGTCGGGTCAAGCATCACACAAAGGGGGCGCTGCGGTCACGCCACGCCGCTGGAGATGGGCGTTTAATCTACGTCTCAATTCGCCATGTGGTCGAATTCGCCGCCCTTGACCCCGGACAGGAGCGCCTCGACCTCCGGCACGGTGAAGATCAGGGCGGGCCCGTCCGGGAAACGGCTGTTCCGCACGGCCACCTGACCGTCGTTCAGCTTCCTCATCTCGACACAGGCACCGGCACCCTGGCTGACCCGGGCCTTCTGCCAGCACCCTGCGGCCTGAATCACGTCCGACCGCATCCCATTGAAGTACTGACTCATGATCGCCTACCTTCGTTGTCCGATTCCTGTACCCGCTCTCCCGATTGTCATACTTATAGAGAAACCTCCTGGTTGTGCGTCCAGGAAATCCCGTGCGGGAATTCTCAGAGCGGGCGAGTTGAATCATTCACCTTGGAAATCGAACAACACCACTCCCTGATCGAGTGATTACCACTCCGCTCCTGAACACTCGCGATCGAAATCTGATAACACCATCAGAAAGATTTGATCACCTGCTACCTGTCCGACCTGCCGCGCCGGGCCGGCGCCTGCGGGCCTGGCAGCAACTCGCCGCAGGCCCCACCGACGCCCCGTCCGGTACGGCGTGGACCTCGCCGCGGCACTCACCGGCACAGGTATCCCGCCGGGCTCAGCGCGAACGCGGTGATCCCGTGCGAGCCGATCGGCCCCCGGGACATTCGCCGAACGCGCCGCCGCCACCACGGCGGGCCGGCGTGTCCTTCGCCCGCCCGGAGCGGTTGAACATGCGCGTACCCCAGCCTCCGCAGGAGTGACCGTGCCCACCGAGGTCGTACCCGAGCGCCACTGCACCCGTCACGAGCAGCGGGCTGCCGCCCCGCACCGCTCCAACCCCCGTGCCGCTCACCGGGAGTTGGCCACTCTCGATGTGTGCGAGGGCATGGATGTGGTGAAGTTCGGCAACCGTCAGGAGGCGGCGTCAGGGGCGCTGAGTCTTGCTCTGAACGACTGAACGGGGGCCGCCCTGGTCGAGTGGCGGCCCCCGTTCCCACGCTGTCGCAGGTAGAAACGGTCCTGCGGTGACGTGCGGTGGTGGGGCGGGTGGGACTCGAACCCACGGCCGACGGATTATGAGTCCGCTGCTCTAACCGGCTGAGCTACCGCCCCATAGCGGCGTGTCGCGTACAAGTGTGCGCGCCGTCTGCCGCAGCATAGCCGCTCATACGATCTCCTGCTTCGGATGGTCGGCTTCCGCTCTGCTCACGTCGATGAGGACATCCGTGCAGGCTCGGCGGTTCCCGCGGACATGAAAAAGGACCCCTGAGGGGCCCTCGTTCAGCGTGCTCCCCCGACTGGACTCGAACCAGTAACCTGCCGGTTAACAGCCGGCTGCTCTGCCAATTGAGCTACGGAGGACCGAAGCTCCCCCGACTGGACTCGAACCAGTAACCTGCCGGTTAACAGCCGGCTGCTCTGCCAATTGAGCTACGGAGGATCGCCTCGATTGCATCGAACGCGCCTCCCTGGGTATTCGCCGGGGGGCGGTTGCTCGCTGCGACACATACATTAGCGCAAGCAGGGGGGTGCTCCGCCAATCGGTACCCTCCGGATCCTGCGCCGCACCAGACACCTACACACGGGAAGGGTGGCAGCCATGCGCTACCGGCTCACGTTCATCGCCGGACTGGCCCTCGGTTACGTACTCGGCACACGGGCCGGACGCGAGCGCTACGAGCAGCTGAAGAAGTCCGCTCGCCAGTTCGCCCAGAACCCGGCCGTCCGCAACACCGCCGAGACCGCCGCCCAACAGGGCCGCACCTACGCGGGCAAGGCCGTGCACACGGTCGCGGACAAGGTGGGCGACCATGTGCCCTCCTCCGTGGCCCAGCGGGTCCGTGACCTGCGTGACCGCACCGCGGGCGGCTCGGCGGGCGACGACTGGGGCACCAGCAACACCTAGCCCCTCGCGCATGCGGCAATATTCTCCGCATGGGGATAGTCGCCGGTTTGGACAGCTCACCTGATTTCACCCGCATCGTGGTCTGCGACACAGACACCGGTGCCGTACTCAGGCAGGGGTACGCCCCCCACCCGGTCGATCCCCCCGAGGGCGGCCGCCCGAGCGACATCGATCCCCAGGCCTGGCTGCTCTCCCTCGGGGAGGCGGCCGGTGGCGGCCTGCTGGAGGGCGTCCAGGCCATCGGCGTCTCCGCCCAGCAGCACGCGCTGATCCCCCTGGACGCCCACGGCAACACGGTGCGCCCGGCCCTCGTCGGCGGTGACCGGCGCGCACAGGTCGCCGCCGCCGATCTCGTGGACGCCCTGGGCTCCCGGGAGGCCTGGGCGCACGCCGTCGGCTGTGTGCCGGGGGCGGCGCAGCCGGTCACCAAGCTGCGCTGGCTCGCCAAGAACGAGCCCGAGAACGCCCAGCGCACCGCCGCCCTGCTCCAGGCCCACGACTGGCTGGTCTGGCAGCTGCTGGGGCGCCCGGCGCGCCGTACCACCGACCGCGGCGGGGCCTCCGGCACCGGGTACTGGTCGGCGACCACCGGCGTCTACCGCCCCGATCTGGTCGAGCTGGCGCTCGGCCACCAGGCGATGCTGCCGGAGGTGATCGGCCCCTCCGAGGCGGCCGGTACGACCCCCGAGGGGCTGCTGATCTCGGCCGGCACCGGGGAGACCATGGCGGCCGCGTTCGGGCTCGGGATCGGGCTCGGGGACGCGGTGGTGTCCCTCGGCGCCTCCGGCTCGGTGATGGCCGTGCACCCCGAGGCGCTGGCCGACCAGTCCGGGATGATCACCTCGCTCGCCGACGCCACCGGCATGCACCTGCCGGTCGTCACCACCCTGAACGCCGTACGCACCCTGCGCGGCACCGCCGAACTCCTCGGGCTGCCCGATCTGGAGAGCCTGTCCGAGCTGGCGATGAAGTCCACACCGGGCGCGCACGGCCTCGTCCTGCTCCCCTACCTGGAGGGTGAGCGCACCCCGAACCTGCCGCACGCCGCGGGCACCCTCACCGGGCTGCGGCGCGAGTCGATGAAGCCGGAGCACCTGGCGCGGGCCGCGTTCGAGGGCATGCTGTGCGGGCTCGCCGACGCGCTGGACGTGCTGCGCGGGCGGGGCGTGGAGGTACGGCGGATCTTCCTGCTGGGCCCGGCCGCCGAGCTGCCCGCCGTACAGGCCGCCGCGCCGTCGCTGTTCGGCGCGCAGGTCGTCGTACCGCAGCCCGCGGACTACACGGCGATCGGCGCGGCCCGGCAGGCGGCCTGGGCGCTGGGGGTCTCGGGGGGCACCCTGGACCCGCGCACTCCCCCGGCCTGGCGGGGCGCGGCGGCGCAGGTCCTGGAGCCGGGCGAGGAGCTGGCCGCGGGGCAGGCGGTACGACAGCAGTTCACGGCGGTGCGGGAGCAGACCCACCCGGGTGCGTTCCAGTGAGCCGTACCACCAGCAGGTCGTACAGAACGCCCCAAAACATCCCGCAATACCCGGCACCCAGAAGGCCGTACAAAAATCCGCTGTTGGGTTAATCAGTTGAGGTAACGCGGGTGGAGTGTCCGACGATAGGGGCCAAGGGCACACCGTCCTGCCCCTGCCGCCCACTCCGAGAGACGTAGCGTGCTCATACGACTTCTACGGACCTATCTCAGGCCCTACAAGAAACCCATAACCGTGCAGGTCCTGCTCCAGTTCCTGCAGACCTGCGCCACCCTGTACCTGCCCACCCTGAACGCCCACATCATCGACAACGGCGTCGTGAAGGGGGACACGGGTTACATCCTGTCCTTCGGCGCCCTGATGATCGGCATCTCGCTGGTGCAGGTCGTGTGCAACATCGGCGCCGTCTATCTGGGTGCCCGCACCGCCTCGGCGCTCGGCCGGGACATGCGGGCCGCCGTCTTCGACCGGGTGCAGTCCTTCTCCTCGCGTGAGGTGGGTCACTTCGGCGCGCCCTCCCTCATCACCCGCACCACGAACGACGTCCAGCAGATCCAGATGCTGGTCCTGATGACGTTCACGCTGATGGTGTCGGCGCCCATCATGTGCGTCGGCGGCATCGTGCTGGCGCTCGGCCTGGACGTGCCGCTGTCCGGGGTACTGATCGCGGTCGTACCGGTGCTGGCCATCTGTGTGACGCTGATCGTGCGCAAGCTGCGGCCGCTGTTCCGCACCATGCAGACCCGCCTGGACAAGGTGAACCAGGTGCTGCGCGAGCAGATCACCGGCAACCGGGTGATCCGCGCCTTCGTCCGCGACGAGTACGAGCAGGCCCGCTTCGGCCGGGTGAACGGCGAGCTGACCGAGATGCAGCTGGCCACCGGGCGGCTGCTGTCGCTGATGTTCCCGATGGTGATGACCGTGGTGAACGTGTCCTCCATCGCGGTGGTGTGGTTCGGCGCGCACCGCATCGACAGCGGCGGGATGCAGATCGGCGACCTGACGGCGTTCCTCGCCTATCTGATGCAGATCGTGATGTCCGTGATGATGGCCACCTTCATGTTCATGATGGTGCCGCGCGCCGAGGTGTGCGCCGAGCGCGTCCAGGAGGTCATGAACACCGGTTCCAGCGTGCTGCCGCCGCTCGCGCCGGTCACCGAGCTGCGCCGGCACGGGCATCTGGAGATCCGCGAGGCCGGCTTCCGCTATCCGGGCGCCGAGGAGCCGGTACTGCGCTCCGTCGCCCTGGAGGCCCGGCCCGGCGAGACCACGGCCGTGATCGGGTCCACCGGCAGCGGCAAGTCCACGCTGCTCGGGCTGGTCCCGCGGCTGTTCGACGCCACCGAGGGCGAGGTCCTGGTGAACGGCGTGGACGTCCGCGAGGTCGACCCGGTGCTGCTGGCACGGACGGTCGGACTCGTGCCGCAGAAGCCGTACCTCTTCGCGGGCACCGTCGCCACCAATCTGCGCTACGGCAATCCGGACGCCACCGACGAGGAGCTGTGGCACGCGCTGGAGGTGGCGCAGGCCAAGGAGTTCGTCTCCGAGCTGGAGGGCGGCCTGGACGCGCCGATCGCCCAGGGCGGCACCAATGTGTCGGGCGGTCAGCGCCAGCGGCTCGCGATCGCGCGCACGCTCGTGCAGCGCCCGGAGATCTATCTGTTCGACGACTCCTTCTCCGCGCTCGACTACGCCACCGACGCGGCCCTGCGCGCCGCGCTGGCGCAGGAGACCGCCGAGGCGACCGTCGTCATCGTCGCCCAGCGGGTGGCGACCATCCGGGACGCCGACCGGATCATCGTCCTCGACGAGGGCCGGGTGGTCGGCTCCGGCCGGCACCAGGAGCTGATGGCGGGCAACGACACCTACCGGGAGATCGTGCTCTCCCAGCTGACGGAAGCGGAGGCCGCCTGATGTCCGGGCCCATGGGACGCATGATGGCCGGGGGCGGCCCCGACCAGCGGTCGATGGACTTCAAGGGGTCGGGCAAACGGCTGCTCGCCCAGTTCAGGCCCGAACGGCTCACCGTGTACGGCCTGCTGGTCTGCGTGGTGGTCAGCGTGGCCCTCAGCGTGATCGGCCCGAAGATCCTCGGCCGCGCCACCGACCTGGTCTTCTCCGGCATCATCGGCCGGCAGCTGCCCGCCGGGACCACCAAGGCGCAGGTGCTGGAGCAGATGCGGGCGCACGGCAAGGGCGCCGTCGCGGACATGCTCCAGAGCACCGACTTCACCCCGGGCAAGGGCATCGACTTCGGCGCGGTCGGCGACGTACTGCTGCTCGCGCTCATCACCTTCACGGTCGCCGGACTGCTGATGGCCGTGGCGACACGGCTGGTCAACCGGTCGGTGAACCGCACGATGTACCGGCTGCGCGAGTCCGTGCAGACGAAGCTGTCGCGGCTGCCGCTGTCGTACTTCGACAAGCGTCAGCGCGGCGAGGTGCTCTCGCGGGCGACCAATGACATCGACAACATCGGGCAGACGCTCCAGCAGTCGATGGGCCAGCTGATCAACTCGGTGCTGACCATCGTCGGTGTGCTGGTGATGATGTTCTGGGTGTCCTGGATCCTGGCGCTGGTCGCGCTGGTCACGGTGCCGCTGTCGTTCTTCGTCGCCACCCGGGTCGGCAAGCGTTCGCAGCCGCACTTCGTGCAGCAGTGGCGCTCCACGGGCAAGCTCAACGCCCATGTGGAGGAGATGTACACCGGGCACACGCTGGTGAAGGTGTTCGGGCGGCAGGAGGAGTCGGCGAAGCAGTTCGCGGAGCAGAACGAGGCGCTGTACGAGGCCGCGTTCAAGGCGCAGTTCAACAGCGGTGTGATGCAGCCGCTGATGATGTTCGTGTCGAACCTGAACTATGTGCTGGTGGCGGTCGTCGGTGGCCTGCGGGTCGCGTCCGGCGCGCTGTCCATCGGCGATGTGCAGGCGTTCATCCAGTACTCGCGGCAGTTCTCCATGCCGCTGACGCAGGTGGCCTCCATGGCGAACCTGGTGCAGTCCGGTGTGGCCTCGGCGGAGCGGGTCTTCGAACTCCTGGACGCCGAGGAGCAGGAGGCGGACCCGGTGCCGGGCGAGCGGCCCGCGGAGCTGCGCGGGCGGGTGCGCCTTGAGCATGTGTCCTTCCGGTACGACCCGGAGAAGCCGCTGATCGAGGACCTCTCGCTCACGGTGGAGCCCGGTCACACGGTGGCCATCGTCGGCCCCACGGGCGCGGGCAAGACCACGCTGGTCAACCTGCTCATGCGGTTCTACGACGTCTCCGGCGGCCGGATCACCCTGGACGGGGTGGACGTACGGAAGATGACCCGGGACGAGCTGCGGTCCGGGATCGGCATGGTGCTCCAGGACACCTGGCTGTTCGGCGGCACCATCGCGGAGAACATCGCGTACGGCGCCTCGCGGGAGGTCACCCGGGGCGAGATCGAGGAGGCCGCGCGGGCCGCGCACGCCGACCGGTTCATCCGGACGCTGCCCGAGGGCTACGACACCGTGATCGACGACGAGGGCACCGGGGTGAGCGCCGGTGAGAAGCAGCTCATCACCATCGCGCGGGCGTTCCTGTCCGACCCGGTGATCCTGGTCCTGGACGAGGCGACGAGTTCCGTGGACACCCGGACCGAGGTGCTGATCCAGAAGGCCATGGCCAAACTCGCCACCGGGCGCACGTCGTTCGTGATCGCGCACCGGTTGTCGACCATCCGGGACGCGGACACGATCCTCGTCATGGAGAACGGCTCCATCGTCGAACAGGGCGCGCACACCGAGCTGTTGGCGGCGGACGGGGCGTACGCCCGGCTGTACAAGGCGCAGTTCGCGCAGGCGGTCGCCGAGGTGGACTAGCGGGGCCGCGGGACCGCGGGACTTGCGGGACAGAAAGGGGGGCCGCCTCCGGAGTTCTCCGGGCGGCCCCTTTTTCCTGCTCCGGCTTCAGTCGAGGTAGCCCCTCAACTGGTCGGCGTACGCGTGGTCCCTGAGCTTGTTCAGCGTCTTGGACTCGATCTGCCGTATCCGTTCGCGGGTGACGCCGAAGAGGCGGCCGATCTCCTCCAGGGTGCGGGGGCGGCCGTCCAGGAGGCCGTAGCGCAGCTGTACGACCTTGCGCTCGCGCTCGCCCAGCGTGGACAGCACGGCCTCCAGATGCTGCTTGAGCAGCAGGAACGCGGCGGACTCCACGGGGCTCGCGGCATCGCCGTCCTCGATGAGGTCGCCGAGCGCCACATCGTCCTCCTCGCCGACGGGGGCGTGCAGCGAGATGGGCTCCTGGGCGAGCCGCAGCACCTCCCCGACCCGCTCGGGCGGCAGGTCGAGATGGGCGGCGACCTCCTCGGGCGTCGGCTCGTACCCGCGTTCCTGGAGCATCCGGCGCTGCACCCGTACGACCCGGTTGATCAGCTCCACGACATGGACCGGGACGCGGATGGTGCGGGCCTGGTCGGCGAGGGCGCGGGACATGGCCTGGCGGATCCACCAGGTGGCGTACGTGGAGAACTTGTAGCCGCGCGCGTAGTCGAACTTCTCCACGGCGCGGATCAGCCCGAGGTTGCCCTCCTGCACGAGGTCGAGCATGGTGAGCCCGCGCCCGATGTACCGCTTGGCGACGGAGACGACGAGCCGCAGATTGGCCTCGATCAGTCTGCGCTTGGCCAGCCTCCCCATGACCACCAGCCGGTCCAGGTCGTGCGCCAACTCGCCGTCCAGATCAGGGGTGTTGCTCAGCTTCTCCTCCGCGAACAGCCCGGCCTCGACCCGGCGGGCCAGCTCGACCTCCTCGGCGGCGGTGAGCAGCGGGATGCGGCCGATCTCGCGCAGGTACTGCCGGAACAGATCGGCGGACGGCCCGCCGCTCTCGGTCCGCGGCGCGGCCGGCGCCTCCTCGGCGCCCGCCTCCGGATGCAGCGGGGCACGCCCCTGCGGCGGCACGGCCGCGACGCCGTCGGGCTCCGCGTCCGTCTCGTCCACGCCGGCACCGGTGCTCTGGGCAGTAGGGGTGAGGGTCTGGGTCTGCACGAGGGCGACCTCCAGGATGTACGCCGGACTCGGCATCCCCCACAGTGTGGAGTACGACACATCACCGCCACGAGGGGTGTGCGGTGACTTTTTGCGTCCGATCCGTGACCCGCTGCTGACCGCGCCCGCCCGAGGAGCCCCTGAAGGCTCCTAGAGCGCCGCCGCGCCCCGTTCGCGCAGGGACTGGTCGTACTGCTGGAGGATCCACATCTCGTTCTGGACGGCGGCCAGTTGGCCCGGGTCGCCGCCGGCGGAGAGGCGGGTCATCTGGAACTCGATGTCGCGGATGCGGCGTTCGACGGCGCGGCGGCGGATCTGGACCAGGACGGTACCGGCGTAGGTCTCGTCGACCGTGCGGCGCAGGATCGGTTCGACGGCGAGTTCGGTGACCATGGCGCGCGCGGCGTCGTCCGGCGCGGCCTCGCGGACCCGGACCAGGTACTCCTGCGGATCGGACACGCCGAACTCCGCGCCGCCCGCCTCCGCGATGGTCTGCCGTACGGCGGCGTAGGGCGGGGCGGTGAACTCGTCCACCCCGTACGCGTCGAAGGCGGGCGAGACCAACTCGGGCCGCTGGAGGGCGAGTTTGAGGAGTTCGCGTTCGGCGGCGTACACCGGGTTGCGTAGCGTGAGGGCGGGTCCGACATGCGTGGGGCGCGGGGCAGCGGCGTATTCCGGCATACGACTGCGCGACCGAGCCTGATTCGCCTGTCCGCCATCCCCATTTCGGCGGACTAGATAGCCGACGCGATCCACAACGAACTCTTGGTCCAAGATTCCGACCAGGCCTGCCAGTTGCACCGCGACCTCACGCCGCACACTGCGATCCTTGATCTTGGCCACCACCGGTGCTGCCTCGTCCAACGCCGCCGCGCGTCCACCCGCAGTATCTAGATCGTATCGGTCCACAATCTGCCGCAGCGCGAACTCGAAGAGCGGGGTGCGGGGTTCGGCCAGGTCGGCGACCGCCGCGTCGCCCTTGGCGAGCCGCAGCTCGCAGGGGTCCATACCGTCAGGCGCGATCGCGATGTATGTCTCGGCGGCGAACTTCTGATCGTCCTCGAACGCCCGCAGCGCCGCCTTCTGGCCCGCCGCGTCACCGTCGAAGGTGAAGATCACCCGGGCCGAGCCGTTGTCCATCAGCAGCCGGCGCAGGATCTTGATGTGCTCGCCGCCGAAGGCCGTACCGCAGGTCGCGATGGCCGTCTTCACTCCGGCCAGATGGCAGGCCATGACATCGGTGTAGCCCTCGACCACGACCGCCCGGCTGGACTTCGCGATCTCCTTCTTGGCCAGGTCGATGCCGTAGAGGACCTGCGACTTCTTGTAGATCGCGGTCTCGGGGGTGTTGAGGTACTTGGGCCCGTTGTCGGACTCGTACAGCTTGCGGGCGCCGAAGCCGACGACCTCGCCGCCGATGTCCCGGATCGGCCACATCAGCCGGCCCCGGAAGCGGTCGATCGGTCCGCGCCGGCCGTCCTGGGAGAGGCCGGAGAGGATCAGTTCCTTGTCGCTGAAGCCCTTGCCGCGCAGATAGCGGGTGAGGTGGTCCCAGCCCTGGGGGCTGTAGCCGACGCCGAAGTGCACCGCGGCGCCCTGGTCGAAGCCGCGCTCGGCGAGGAAGACCCGGCCGGTCTCCGCCTCCGCGCTGTCCGCCAGCTGCTCGGCGTACCACTGCGCGGCGATCTTGTGCGCCTCGACCAGCCGGATGCGTTCGCCGCGCTGGTGGGCCGGGTTGTACCCGCCCTCCTCGTACCGCAGCGTGATCCCGGCCTGGGCGGCGAGCCGCTCCACCGCCTCCGAGAAGGAGAGGTGGTCCACCTTCATCACGAAGGTGATGGTGTCGCCGCCCTCCTGGCACCCGAAGCAGTGGAAGAGTCCCTTGCCGGGGCTGACCTGGAAGGACGGCGACTTCTCGTCATGGAACGGGCACAGTCCCTTGAGGTTGCCGCCGCCCGCGTTGCGCAGCTGGAGGTACTCGGAGACCACGGCGTCGATCGGGACCGCGTCCCGTACCGCCTTCACGTCCTCGTCGTTGATCCGTCCTGCCACGGATGAATTCTACGGTGGCGGAAGGAGCGCTCCGTGGCTTCGGGGGTTCAGGGGGCGAGACGGTCCAGCGGCACATGCGGGTCGGCCAGCGCGTCCGCGTCCACCTGGGCCCGGGACCGGATGAGGCGCTGGATCTGTTCCGTGACGTTCCACACATTCACGTTCATGCCCGCGAGCACCCGCCCCTCGCGCACCCAGAACGCGATGAACTCCCGCTTGCCCATGTCGCCCCGGATGACCACCTGGTCGTACGACCCCGGCGGCGCCCACCCGCTGTATTCCATCCCCAGGTCGTACTGGTCGGTGAAGAAGTACGGCACCCGGTCGTACACGGCGTCCTGGCCGAGCATCGAGCGCGCCGCCGCCGGTCCCCCGTTGAGCGCGTTGGCCCAGTGCTCGACCCGGACCCGGGTGCCGAACAGCTCCAGCGGGAACGCGGCCACGTCACCGGCGGCGTAGATGTCGGGGTCGGACGTCCGCAGCCGCTCGTCCACCACGATCCCGCCGCCGTGCGCCCGGTCGGCGATCTCCAGGCCCGCCGCCTCCGCGAGCGCGACCCGCGGCACCGCGCCGATCGCCGCGAGGACGTCGTGCGCCGGGTGCTCCTCGCCGTCGTCGGTGCGCACCGCGAGGACCATGCCGTCCTGGCCGATGATCTCGGTGAGCCGCCGCCCGAACTGGAAGCGCACTCCGTGCCCGCTGTGCAGCTGGGCGAAGACATTGCCCAGCTCGGGGCCGAGCACGCCGTGCAGCGGGGTCGGCTCCGGCTCGATCACGGTGACCTCCGCGCCGTACTCGCGCGCCGCCGCCGCGATCTCCAGGCCGATCCAGCCGGCGCCGGCGATCACGAGATGCCCGTTGTCCCTGCCGAGGGAGGCCAGCACGCCCTTGAGCCGCTCGGCGTGCGCGAGCCGGCGCAGATGGTGGACGCCCGCGAGGTCGGTGCCGGGGATGTCCAGGCGGCGCGGCTCGGCGCCGGTGCACAGCAGCAGCTTGTCGTACCGGACAAGGGTGCCGTCGTCGCCGTAGCGCACGGTCTTGGCCCTGCGGTCGATGCGGTCGACGCTCTGGCCGAGGTGCAGCTCGATGTCGTTGCGCGCGTACCAGGCGGGCTCGTGCACGAAGACGCTGTCGCGCTCCTCCTTGCCGAGCAGGAAGCCCTTGGACAGCGGCGGTCGCTCGTACGGGTGGTCGCGTTCGTCGCAGATCAGTATCACCCTGCCGGTGAAGCCCTCCGCGCGGAGCGTCTCCGCCGCCTTCGCGCCGGCGAGGCCGCCTCCGACGATGACGAATGTCTGATCCGCGTCGACCACTTGTATGCCTCCTCGTAAGGGTGCCGCCACCCGCGAGCGTCCCGCACACGGCGTGCCGCGGGAAGGGGGAGTGACCCGATCAGGCCACCCGGTGCACGTTCCTCTCACATATGCCCGGTCAGTCTCGCGTGCAGCGAGAGCGCGGAGGCGTCGGTGAGGGATGCGATCTGGTCGACGATCACCCGCTTGCGCGCGTGGTCGTCGGATGCCCCGTCGAACAGGGCCCGAAACTGCGGATCCAGGCCGTCCGGCGCGCGGGCGGTGAGCGCCTCGGCCAGCTCCGCCACGATCACCCGCTGATCGGCCCGCAGCCGCTCCTGCTCGGCACGCTGCATCACATACCGGTCGGCGACCGCCTTGAGCACCGCGCACTCCATCCGCGCCGCCCGGGGTACGACGAGACGGGCGTCGTAGCGGGTGAGCCGGCCGGTTCCGTGGGCGGCGCGGGTGGCGCCCTCGGCGGCCAGACAGAACCGTCCGATGAGCTGGCTGGTGGCGTCCTTCAGACGGGCCTGGGCGACCGCGGTGCCGTCGTAGCCGTGCGGCCACCACTCGGCGTCCTGGAGGCGGTCGAGGGCGTCCGCGAGTTCGGCCGGGTCGGTGTCGGCGGGGACGTAGCGGCCGATGGCCACCTCGAACACGGCCGCCCGTTCGGGCTCGGCGTGCAGGCAGTTGGGGTCGATGTGGCCGGCGTGCAGGCCGTCCTCGACGTCGTGCACCGAGTAGGCCACGTCGTCGGCCCAGTCCATGACCTGGGCCTCGAAGCAGGTACGGGTGCCGGGGGCGCCGGCCCTGACCCAGTCGAAGACCGGGCGGTCGTCCTCGTACACACCGAACTTCCCTGACCCGGGGTCGCTGGGGTGGGCGCCGCGCGGCCAGGGGTACTTGGTGGCGGCGTCGAGCGCGGCCCGGGTGAGGTTGAGGCCGACGGAGCCCTGCTCGGTGAACCGCTTGGGCTCGATGCGGGTGAGCAGCCGCAGCGACTGGGCGTTGCCCTCGAAGCCGCCGCAGTCGTCCGCGAACGCGTTGAGCGCCTGTTCGCCGTTGTGGCCGAAGGGCGGATGGCCCAGGTCGTGGGAGAGGCAGGCGGCCTCCACGAGGTCGGGGTCGCAGCCGAGGGCCGCGCCCAGTTCCCGGCCGACCTGGGCGCACTCCAGGGAGTGGGTGAGCCGGGTGCGGGGGCTGGCGTCCCAGACCTGGCTGTGACTGCCGGGCGTCACGACCTGCGTCTTGCCCGCGAGGCGGCGCAGCGCGGCGGAGTGCAGGATGCGGGCGCGGTCGCGCTGGAAGGCGGTGCGGCCGGGGCGTTTGTCGGGCTCGGGCGCGAAGCGCTCCAGGTCCGCGGGGCCATAGGGATCGGGGCCGCAGGGGCCGGGGGGTGCGCTGCCTTCCATGATTTCGACAGTAGACGCAAGGGGTGACGAATGGGGGGTGCCGGGTGGCCCAGTCGGATGGCGGGAGCGGGAATTCGGCCGTCCCGGCGGGGCGGATTCGCACACCGAGGCGAACCGGACGGCCGCTGGTGGCGTCCTCGCCGGGGGGAGCCGTGTTCCGTGCCGAAGGGGGCCATGTTTCGTGCCGAGGGGGGCCGTGTTCGTGCCGAGGGGGGCCGTATGAGGATGCGAAGACCGCGGTTGCCGCGCACCCGTACCGGGCAGCGGCGGCTGGTGTGGGTCGTGGTGGCCGGCTGCGCGCTGGCGCTGCTGCCGGGGGCCTGGCTGTTCACGTCCACGGCGGACCGGCTGCGCACGGTCGCGGACGTGCCGCCCGCGCCGGTCGCGGTGGTGTTCGGGGCCGGGCTGTGGAACGGGGAGCCGTCGCCCTACCTCGCGCACCGCTTGGACGCGACTGCGGCGCTGTACCGCGCGGGCCGGGTCAAGGTCGTCCTGGTCACCGGCGACAACAGCCGCAAGGACTACGACGAGCCGGACGCCATGCGCACCTACCTCACCCGGCACGGCGTGCCGGGCGGCAGGATCGTGCGCGACTACGCCGGCTTCGACACCTGGGACTCCTGCGTACGGGCCAAGAAGATCTTCGGCGTGGACCGTGCCGTCCTGGTCAGCCAGGGCTTTCACATCCGGCGGGCGGTCGCGCTGTGCGAGGCGGCGGGCATCGACTCGTACGGCGTCGGGGTCGACGAGCCGCACGACGCCACCTGGTACTACGGCGGCACGCGCGAGGTGTTCGCGGCGGACAAGGCGCTGCTGGACACGGTCTTCCACCCGGACCCGACGTTCCTGGGCCCCCGGGACAAGGGGGTCGCCGACGCCCTGGCCGGGGCGGGAAGCCCGAGTCCGACCCGGCGCGAGAAGGGCTGAGCCGCATGGACCTCACCGAGCTGACGCCCGCCGAGCGCCGGGTCCGTGACGCCTTCCCGCTCGGCGAGGGGGTCGACTTCCGGGAGGGCGACGACGACGATCCCGGGCGGGGCGCGGACTGGGGGCCGCAGCGGTCCCTACGGGCGGAATTCCTGCGGGAGTTGCTGCTGACGGGCCCGGTGGCGGAGGGCCGTACCGCGGGCCTGAAGGTGGCGGGCGCGCGCGTCACCGGGCGGCTCGACCTGAAGTACGGCACCGTCACCTGCGCCGTCCGGCTGCGCGCCTGCCACTTCGAGCAGGCGCCCGACCTGTACGGGGCGCGGGTCGGTGCCCTGGTCCTCACCGACTCGGTGCTGCCGGGGCTGACGGCCGGGACGCTGCGCGCCGACGGGGTGGTACGGATCACCTGCTGCCGCGTCGCGGGCCCGGTACGGCTCCAGGGCGCCAGGCTGACCGGGGCGTTCTTCGCCAACGGGGCGCGGCTCGGGACGCCCGGGGCGGACCCGGAGGAGGCCGTGCTCCAGCTCAACCATGCCGAGGTGGCCACGGACGTCTGGGCGCCCGGGCTGGTCGCGCACGGCACGGTGCAGCTGAACGGGGCCGTCGTCGGCGGGCAGGTGAATCTCAACGACGCGGTGCTCGACGCCCCCGGCGGCACCGCGCTGCACGCCGAGGTGCTCGCGGTCGGCACCGATCTGCACGCGATGCGGCTGCGCGCGCGGGGCCGGGTGAACCTCGGCGGCGCCCGCATCCCCCGGCAACTCAACCTGGCCTACGCCCGGTTGACGAACCCCGGCGGTCACGCCCTGCGCGCCAGCAGCGCGGTGATCGGCGAGCTGTGGCTGCGCTCGGCCGCGCCGATCGAGGGCACGGTCAATCTGCGCCGCGCCCAGCTCGACCTGCTGCATGTGGCACCCGAGGTATGGCCCGAGCGGGTCCAACTCGACGGGCTGGCCTACCGCGTGCTGACCCCGCACCTGCCCGCCGAACAGCGGCTGCCGCTGCTGGAACGCGAACCGGACGGCTACCTGCCGTACCCCTACGAGCAGTTGACGACCGCCTACCGCACGGTGGGCGACGACGGTGCCGCCCGCACCGTCCAGCTCGCCAAGCTCCGCCGCCACCGCGGCACCCTGCCGGCGTACGCCCGGCTGTGGGGCTACCTCCAGGACGCCGCCGTCGGCTACGGCTTCCGTCCGATGCGCGCCGGGCTCTGGCTCCTTCTGCTGCTGTGCACGGGCACCCTCGTCTTCGCCCTGCACCATCCGCCCGCCCTCAAGCCGTCCGAGGCCCCCGCCTTCAACCCGCTCTTCTACACCCTGGACCTGCTCCTGCCGATCATCGACTTCGGCCAGGAGAGCGCGTACGCCCCGCGCGGCGGCTTCCAGTGGCTGTCGTACCTGCTGATCGCGCTGGGCTGGGTGCTGGCCACGACGATCGCGGCGGGCATCACCCGCTCCCTGAACCGGCAGTAAGGGACGGGTAGTCGAAACAGGCCGGACAAGGTCCCCTTCTCCCCTTCCTGTGAACTCCCTATGGACATTAATTGTCATGCCCCCTTAAATCTCAGGGGCGTCCAGCGTCATCCCCCCATGCCTGGATGGCGCCCTTTCCGAGGAGACAGATGAGCCGAATACGGCAGCACGTCCGAGGATCCCGTCGTCTCGCCACCACCGGTGTCGCCGTCAGCAGCGCGGCCCTGCTGGCCGTCACCCTCTCCCCCGCCGCCCATGCCGCCCCCGGACCCACCCGGGCCGCCGCCGTGCAGCACGCGGCCTCGGCGCTCCTCGCGCACGCGTCGAGCCTGGGGCTGGACTCCGCGCAGGCCACGAGCGTCCGGGACGTGATCGTGGACAAGGACGGCAGCCAGCACGTCCGCTACGACCGTACGTATCACCAACTTCCCATACTGGGCGGCGACTTCGTCGTCCACATCGGCCCGGACGGCGGCTACCGGGGCGCCGACCGGGCGAGCCGCGCCGCGCTCGCGCTGCCCTCGACCACACCCGAGGTGTCCGCGCCCGAGGCCGCCGGCCTCGCGACGAACGCGCTGCGCGCGGCCCACCTCGGGAACCGGCTGCGGCAGGTGAAGGCCAAGCCGCAGCTGATCGTGGACGCGCTGCACGGGACCCCCAGGCTGGCCTGGCGGACCGACGCGGTCGCCCTGGACTCGCTCGGCAACCCGGTCGCCCGCACCGTGCTGACCGACGCCCGCACCGGCGCCCGGATCGACGCCTGGGACAGCATCGAGACCGCCACCGGCGACGGCCGGTCGCTGTACAGCGGCACGGTGCCGCTGGAGACGACCCAGTCCGGATCGTCGTACCAGCTCAAGGACCCGACCCGGGGCAACACCTACACCGGGGACGCCGCGAACAAGACCGATCTGTGCATCTTCGGCATCTGCATCAGCCGGGCGCCCTCGACCGTGTTCACGGACGCCGACAACCACTGGGGCACGGGTGCCACCGGCGACCGCTCCTCGGCCGCGGTCGACGCCCAGTACGGCACCGACGAGACCTGGGACTACTACAAGAACGTCCACGGCCGCAACGGCATCGCGGGCGACGGCAAGGGCTCGTACAACCGCGTCCACTACGGCAGCAACTACAACAACGCGTTCTGGGACGACAGTTGCTTCTGCATGACGTACGGCGACGGCGACGGGACCACCTTCGGACCGCTGGTCGCGCTGGACGTCGCCGGGCACGAGATGTCGCACGGGGTCACCTCCAAGACGGCCGGCCTGACCTACTCGGGCGAGTCCGGCGGCCTGAACGAGGCCACCTCCGACATCCTCGGCACGATGGTCGAGTGGTACGCGAACAACCCCTCGGATCCCGGTGATTACCTCATCGGCGAGCAGATCGTCCGGTCCGGCTTCGGCGGCACCGCCCTGCGCTACATGGACAAGCCCTCCAGGGACGGCAGTTCGGCCGACTACTGGAGCAGTTCGGTGGGCAACCTCGACGTCCACTACTCCTCCGGCGTCGCCAACCACTTCGCCTACCTCCTCGCGGAGGGCAGCGGCGCCAAGGTCATCAACGGCGTCAGCTACAACTCGCCCACGTACAACGGCTCCACGGTCACCGGGATCGGCCACGACAAGGTCGGCAAGATCTGGTACCGGGCGCTGACGGTCTACATGACGTCCTCCACCAACTACGCGGGCGCCCGCACGGCCACCCTCAACGCGGCCAAGGACCTCTACGGCGCGGGCAGCGCGGAGTACAGCGCGGTGGCGGCGGCCTGGAGCGCGGTCAACGTGAACTGACCGGACCGGACAGGACCGGATCGGCGGTACGGGCCCGGGGCGCCACCTCCCCCGGGCCCGGCTGACGTCCCGTCACCACCCGGTTCACCCGGTCACCCGTTCAACGGCCCCTCGTCGCTCCATTCGTGTGTTCTTCGTACTTTCTTCTTGTGCTCCCCGGCACACCACCCCTGACCTGCCCCGACTCCGCCCTGCCTCAGCCGTATGGCCGCCGCGGCCGCCACCCGTTCACCGCAGTCCGGCCGATCTCTCGGCAAGCGGATCCCGGCGCGAGCCCTTTACCTCGGAAGGGCAGAGGACACACCAGTCGGACAAGCTCGACAAGCTTCGGGGAGCACCATGCGCCGCACCGCCCGTCTGCTGACCGGTACCGCGCTCGCCGTGGGAACGGCGGCGCTCGCCGCCGCGCCCGCCTACGGCGGCGCCGCGGCCACGCGCCCCCTGCGCGCGCCCACCGGCACCCTGGAGGTGTACCCGTCCACCGCGATCCCCGGCGGACAGGTCACGGTGAACACCGCCGCCTGCGGGGACAAGAGCGGCGCGACCGGGGACGCGGGCGCGGTCGGCGCCGGCGTCTTCACCCTGGCGCCCACCACGCACCAGGGCGAGGCGATCGGTCAGTTCCAGGTGCCGCCGAGCGCGCAGCCGGGGACGTACGAGATCGTCGCGAAGTGTGCGGAGGGCAGCAGACAGGTGACGGGCGACCTGGTGGTGGCCCTCGGTGCGGCGCACGAGCAGGTGCAGCCGCGGGGCAGCCTGAAGACGGGGGTCGGCGGCGCGCTCGGTCCCGACCCCGTGCAGACCGCGGCGGGCGTGACGGCGCTGGCCGTCGCCGCCGCGGGCGGTACCTGGCTCCTGCATCGCCGGGCGAGAGGCGACGGGATCTGACGGACACCCTCCGCTGTCCGTCCGCCGGTACCGCAAGTCCCGCCCCCTCCGGGTCCGATGCCCCTCGCGGCCCGGAGGGGGAGGGGGTCCGCCCCGGGTCCAGTTCGGGGGCCCGCCCCAGGCCCAGTTCGGGGGTCCGCCCAGCACCAGTTAGAGGATCCGCCCCAGGTCCAGTTCGGGGGTCCGCTCCCGGGAGAGGGGTTCGTATGCGCAGCACACGTCCGGCCGGGAGCCGTACCCGTGGCATCCGCAAAGTCCGCGGGCGCGGCTCGCGGCGGCTCGGGGACACCGCGATAGCCGCGGTCACCGTCATGGCCCTCGCCTCGGGGGTCTGGCTGCTGGGCGGCCAGTCGCACACTCCCCCGCAGCCGGCGGCCGCCGAGGGCCGCCCCGACCCCGGCGAGGAGCGCCTGTCCGCGCCCTCGCTGCCGCCGTCCCCGCCGCTGCGCATCCGCATCCCGGCCATCCGCGTGAACGCCCCGCTGATGGGCCTCGCCCTCACCTCCTCGGGCAGCCTGGACGTGCCGCCCGCGCAGAACAAGAACCTGGCCGGCTGGTACGAGGCGGGGACCACGCCCGGCGAGCGGGGGACCGCGATCGTCGCCGGGCATGTGGACAACACGGAGGGACCGGCCGTCTTCTACGACCTGGGCGCGCTCAAGCGGGGCGCCCGGATCGAGGTGGACCGCCGGGACGGCACGGTGGCCGAGTTCACCGTGGACGCCGTCGAGGTCTACGCCGCCAGCGGCTTCCCCGACCAGAAGGTCTACGGCGCCGCACCGCGCCCCGAGCTGCGGGTGATCACCTGCGGCGGCGGCTACTCGAAGACCACCGGCTATCAGGGCAATGTGGTCGTCTTCGCCCATCTGACCGGCAGCCACTGAGCCGCCGTCCCGCCCCCCTTCGGTCTCGGCCTCGGTCTTCGGTCTCCGTCTCGGCCTCAGTCGATGCCGGAGCGCTCCACCCCCGCCACGATCCACCGCTGGAAGCACAGGAACACCACCAGCAGCGGGAGGATCGAGGCGGCCGCCGCGACGAACAGCTCGTGCAGGCGCACGACTTGGGCGGTGGTGAAGGAGGACAGCGCCACCTGGACCGTCCAGGCGCTCTGGTCCTGCCCGATCACCAGCGGCCACAGGAAGGAGTTCCAGGCGCCGAGGAAGACGATGGTGCCGACCGCCGCGAACACCGGGCGCGCGTTGGGCACGACCACCAGCCAGTACGTCCGCCAGTAGCCGAGCCCGTCGACCTGGGCCGCGTCCTCCAACTCCCGCGGGAAGCCCAGGAAGTACTGCCGGAAGACGAAGCAGGCGAACGCCGAGAACAGGGTCGGCACGATCAGCCCGCGCAGCGTGGAGACCCAGCCGAGGGAGGACACCAGCACGAAGGTCGGTACGAAGGTGACGGCGGCCGGGACCAGCAGGGTGCCGAGGATGCCGTAGAACACCTTGTTCGCGTGCCGGTAGGGGATGCGGGCGAGGCCGTACCCCGCGAGGGAGGCGAGCAGCAGGGTGCCGAGGGTGGTGGCGACGGCGATCAGGGCGGAGTTGAGCAGCGAGCGGGCGAACGGTACGGAGGGGTCGTCGAACAGCTCCCGTACGTTCCCCCATCTCAACTCGGCCGGGAAGAAGGTCCATTCGGGCGAGGTGATGTCCCGCTCGCTGGACAGTCCGTTGCGCACCAGCAGATAGAAGGGGATGAGGAAGAGCAGCGCGAGCACGACGAGCACCACGGCCCGCAGCGCCCGCCCGACCCTCGCCAGAGCATCATCCATCGCCTTCACTCCTCTCCCCTCCCCCTCATTCCCCCTCATTCCTCCTCACTCCTCCCCGCTTTTCCCGAGCTTGAGCCAGCGCGCCTGTCCCACCGTGACGATCGCGATGATCAGCGCGAGGATCACGGCGCCCGCGCTGCCGAGCCCCAGGTTCTGCCCCTGGCCGAGGGCGGTGTAGTAGAGGTAGACGAGCGGCGGACGGGCGTACGGCGGATAACCCCGCGCGTCCGACAGCAGGTTGTAGAACTCGTCGAAGGCCTGGAAGGCGTTGACGACGAGCAGCAGCACCACCGCGACGGAGGTGGCGCGCAGTTGGGGCAGGGTGATGTGCCGCAGCACCGTCCAGCCGGGCCGGGCCCCGTCCACGGCGGCGGCCTCGTACAGCACCGGGTCGATCCGCTGGAGCCCGGCGAGGAACAGGATCATGTAGAACCCGGCCTGGAGCCACAGCCGTACGGTCACGATGACCAGCCAGTACCAGGGCGGATGGGTGGTCGACAGCCAGGCCACCGGATCGGTGCCGAACCAGCCGAGAACGGTGTTGGCGAGTCCGAAGCGCACCCCGTTGAAGATCGACATCTTCCAGATCAGGGCGGCCACGACGTAACTGCACGCGGCCGGGAGGAAGAACACCGAGCGGAAGAACGCCTGGGCCCGCCGCACCCGGTTGACCATCAGCGCGAGGGCCAGGGAGAGGGCGAAGGTGACGGGCACGATGACGGCGGTGAACACGAGGAAGGTGCGCAGGCTCCCGGTGAACGCGCTGTCCTCCAGCATCGCCGTGTAGTTGTCCAGGCCGACGAAGTCCGTGGGCGTCACGGTGTTGTGCGCGTCGAAGAAGCTCAGCCCGACGCTCCACAGCAGCGGAATGTACGTGAACAGCGCGAGCCCGGCCGCGAAGGGCCCGACGAACACCCAGAACCAGAGAGCCCTGCGGCGCCTCACGAGGTGTGCTTGACCCGGTCGAGTTCCGCGGACACCTTCCGTACGACACCGCGCAGTTCACTCTCCGGGTTCGCACCGTCCTTGATGATCCGGCTCAGGGCGTCCTGGTAGGCGGTCTGGGAGGCGGGGGTCCACAGCAGCGGCTGGGCGTATCCGTGCTCGGTGGCGAACCGTACGGCGTCGGCGGCCGCGCCGGTCCGCAGCTTGCCGGCCTTCTTCGCGAGCGAGATCCGCGCGGGGATGTGGAAGCCGTACCCGAGCGCGAAGTCCTCCTGGTAGTCGGTCCGTTCCACCCAGAGCCACTTCACATACTCTTTCGCCGCCTCCTTGTGCCTGCTCCGCGCACTGACGGCGGCCCCGTACGCCCCGACGGGAACGGTCGGCTTCCCCTGATTCCCGTCCCCCGGAAACGGCAACACCCCGAAATCGTCCCCGAGTTCCTTCTGCACCTGCGGCAGCGCCCACAGCCCGGACCACTGCATCGCGGTGAGCCCCTGGAGGAAGGCCGACGGATCCGACCAGTCGGTGGGTGCGCCGAGGAGCAGTGCCTTACCGGCGTACAGCTCCCTCAGCTTCCCGAGCACCCGCGCCGCCGCCGGGTCGTCGAACCCGACCTTCCCGTCCCCGGTGACCAGCTGAAGTCCGGCCGCGTACAGGGGCGTTCCGCCGAGCACTCCGGCTCCCCCGTCGTTCCCGAGAAACAGCCCCTTTACCTTGCTGCTGCTCAACTTCTTCGCGGCGTCGACCAGTTCATCAAGCGTCCGCGGCGGCTGGACTCCCGCGTCCCGCAGCATGCTCTTGCGGTAGTAGAGCATCTGCATATCAACGGTCTGCGGAATGCCGTAGACCTTCCCCTGATACGTCTTCGGCGCCAGCACCGCGGGATTGAAGTCGCTCTTGACCCCGTCAAGCAACGCGGTCAGATCCTCGACCTGTCCGCCCTGGATCTGGTCGAGCGAGGGCCCGTTGACCTCGAACACATCGGGCCCGGAATCGGTGAGCAGCGCCGCGGCCGTCTGCTGATCGTAATTCCCGGGCCGCCACTGCACGGTGACCTGCGCCTTCTTGTAGGCCCCGGCATACCGCTTCACCGCCTGCTCGGTCCCGGCCTCCCCGTACTGGTGATACCACTGCGCAAGCCGCACCCCACCGGAACTCCCGCCCCCACGCCCGGTATTGGACCCACAGCCACTCACCACCCCCACACCGATCCCGGCACCCGCGCCCAGCAGCGTCCTACGGCTGATCGTCATGCACTCCCCCTGACGTCGGTCCTCAACGCACGGCCCAACGATCAACCATGCGGGACGATTACGAAAGGGGGGTTGCGGCGGTGTGTCACTGGGCGCGGACGGTGGGTGAGGGGTACCTGGCCATCCGGAACGGCCCCCATCGGGCCCGGACCGTGGTCACCGCTCCTGGCCCCGTGGTGCTGCGACTCTCCGAAGGTGAGCGACGTGCCGCCGGGCAGCGCGAGTCGACGGCGTCGAGGGCCGACCTGCTGCGCGACTGCCGCCGCAGGAGCACGCGCGACCCCGAGTTGGTGGTTGGCGATGGCGCGATGGGCCTGTGGAAGGCCCTGGCGATGCTCTTCAAGCTTGTCGCGTCCGCCCCGGCCCACTGGCGCGCGATCACCGGCGCCCAGTTGGGCCTCCGGTTCGCGTGGAGCCCCGTTCGAGGACGGCGTCCTGGTCGAGCGGGAGACCGAAGCGGCATATATTCCGGTGGCGAGCCTGCCGCGACCTTCGAGATCATCCGCCCATGTCGCATGACGATGCAGAGCCGGACGAGGTGCCGGCCAGCTTCAGCGAGCCCAGTGGTCTTGAAATGTCCGGCCAGAGGCCGGGCGGGCTGATCATCTTCCTGAACGGGACATCGAGTTCCGGTAAGACGAGCATCGCCCGGGAGCTTCTCCAGATCCTGGACGAATCATTTTTTCACATGCCGGTGGACGCCTTCCATGCCATGCGGTCTGACCGGGACATTCCCGACGAGCACCTGCAGGCCGAGATCGACCGAACCGCCAGGGGCTTCCACCGCGCGGTAGCCGGGATGGCCGCAGCCGGCAATCACATCGTGGTGGACCATCTGCTGAGCCGGCGCTGGCGCCTCCTCGACTGCCTCGACCTGTTCCCCGCCGAGAACGTCGTCCTCGTCGGCGTTCACTGCCCGCTGCCGGAACTGGAGCGACGGGAACGGATCCGCGGCGACCGGACCCCAGGTCTTGCCGCGCGACAGTTCGACCAGGTCCACGCGCACGGCATCTACGACATCGAATGCGACACGAGCAAGAACACGCCGGAGGAGATCGCCCAACAGATCAAGAACACCCTGCCACGACGGCGGACTCCCACAGCCTTCACACGAATGAAGCTCGCCCTACGCACCGGTGATCCGAGCTGAGCCTCGATCACAGGTTCTGGCAATTGCTCGGGTCTATCCCGGCGCCCGCACCCCCTCGTACAGACCGGCGAGCCGCGCCGCCTCCTCCTCTCGGAACTCGCGGACTTCCGCGCAGCGCCTGCTCATCACGAACTCTCCGAGCGTCAGGCACAGATCCATGCGCTGAATGCACACGCCGACCATGAAGGGGCCGTTCCGTGCCCGGTACATTCGCACGCCGTAGTACCCCTCCTGGCAGTCCCGCTCATTGTTGAACCGGCAGCCCGCACAGGTGTCCGGGAGCCGGACAGGCCGGATGCTCTTGGCGAAAAGGGTCCGGCCGTCGGGGAGCCGGTAGCGGACGCGCTGATCGGAGGCGCCGGCGGTGACGACACGGCGCACCGGAACCGCTCCGAGCCGGTCCACGACCTCCTGCATGGCGGCGAGCGACGCCCCGTCGCCCTCCAGGTTCACGAGCATCCGCACCGTGACGACCCGCCCGTATTCCTCCATGACGCGGAGTACCCGCACCACGTGATCACGGTCCGGGATCACGATGTTCGCCGAAACCTTCACGCCGTGGCGGGCCGCGGTCTCGATCGTGGCGGCGAGGGCGTCGAGCTTGCGCGCAGCCAGTTTCGGCGAGGCGAGACGCGTCGCCTGGACCGCGGCAAGTTCCTCGGGAGTCGTACCGAATACGGACAGGTTGATCCGGTCGAGGCCGGCCGCCGCACATTCGGGAAGTACGGCGGCTCCGTTCTCGCCGTTGCTGGTGAGGCCCACCGTCAGACCGAGTCGGCGCGCGATACGCACAAGGGCCGGCAGCTCGGGGTGCAAGGTGGGCTCCCCGCCCGTGAAATGCACCTCGTTCGTCGGAAGACTGCCGCGCACGGCCGCCAGGGCGAGGGCGAAGTCCGCATCGGCCTTGATCCGCTCCGGCAGGAAGCCCGCGCCGTTGTTCGCCAGGTAGATCGAGACCCGACCGGAGCGGCCCGGACTCCCGGTGAAATCCCCGGCCGCGCGGCCGAGGTTGTCGGTGGTGACCGGTGTGCCTTCGTTGTGACAGAAAGTGCAGGCGAGCCCACACGCATCAATGATCTTGACGCGCAGGGTCCGGTCGGGCACCACCGTGACGGGTAAGTCCTTCGTGTCCGCGCCGGTGTCGATTCCGGTGTTGGTCATGATCACCTCCTGGCCGACGGGTTTCGGGGCGGAGCCCGTCGGCACGCGGTCGAGAGGTCTAGCCGAAGCGCAGATCATCGATCGAGTCGAGGTCGATCCCGTACCGGGCGAACACCTTCGTCGTGTTCTCGCTGGTCAGGTCGGCCCGGAGGATGGCAAGCCGCTCAGCAGCCGCCCACACCTGGTCCTCGTCGTCCCCCTCGATCTCCAGATAGGGCGGGATGCCCGGCCACGCGTCGATCTCCAGCCGCACGCCGCCCAGCAGCCAGGACGAGCGCCGGTTCTCCTGGTAACTGCGGTGCGTGAGCCCCATGAGCCCGAGCAGCGCATGCGTGTCGTCGAACGACCCGACGGTCGTCTCGGTCTCCCGGGTCCCGTCGATCTCGTCCGAGCTGATCGTCTTCACACAGAGGGTCACCGCGCCACCGGAATCCCGCAGCCGCACCCAACGCCCGGGCACCGGGGGGACCGTGTCGTACACATACCGCCGCATGAGCCGCTCGCCCTGGAAGATTCCCCCGGCGGCCTTGATGCGCCCGGCCATGGCATCCGGGTCGATGCCGAGCACCTTGGCCTCGTACTCGATGGTGTGCATGGAGCTCCTTTTCTCAGCACTTGGCTCGATGTGCCCTCAGCATGGCCGTTGTGCGCGAAACGTTGAACTTCGCACACGTACGAGTGGGGCACGACTTTCGCTACGGTGAAGCCGTCCCAAGTCGTCCCGGCGGGGGGGGAGAGTACGGCGTGGCGAACGAGCGGTTGCGCGGCGCGATCACCGAGAGCGGTCTGTCGCGCGATCAAGTCGCGGAAGCGCTGGGCGTCTCCGCGAAGACGGTCGAACGCTGGATCAATGAGCCGAGACGGCAGCCGTACCGGCGTTTCAAGTACGCGGCGGCCTCGCTTCTGCGATGCGAGATGTCCTATCTATGGCCGGACGAGCGAACCTCGGCAGAGGTCATCGAGGCCGGGAACGCCGAGTTGGTCAGGCTCTACCCCCACCGCTCCGTGGTTCCGAACCACCTCTGGCCACAGCTCTACGCCCGAGCCTCGCGGCACTTCGATGTACTCGTCTACTCGGGCTTCTGGCTCACCGAGGACGCGGCATTCCACCAGGTCGTCAAGGAGAGGTCGGCAGCCGGCGTCCGAATCCGGTTCATGCTCGGGGACCCCGAGTCCGCGGCGGTCGCCGTGCGCGGCGAGGACGAGGGAATCGGCGGCGCGATGGCCGGCAAGATTCGAAACGCCCTGGTCAACTACGCCCCGCTGTTCGGGCTTCCGGGGGTGGAGTTCCGGCTTCACTCCTCCACTCTCTACAACTCGATCTACCGGGCCGACGACGAGATGCTCGCCAACGGCCACCTGTACGGCGTGGGCGCGTACATGGCGCCGGTGCTGCACATCCAGCGCGTCCCCGGGGGTGAGCTGTTCGACGCCTACGCTGAGAGTGTCGAACGGGTTTGGGAGGCCGCGCGGCCCATCTCCTCGCCCATCGACCTGGGAGGTCTAGACGTATGAGTCGAATCGATCACTTCCGTGATCCCAACGCCCCAGCGGCCAACTCTGTCGTGCCGTCAGTCACAGCTGTTGTGCGTGACGACGCTGGCAGACTCCTGATCATCCACAAGACCGATAACAACCTGTGGGCGCTGCCCGGCGGTGGCCACGACATCGGCGAGCGCATCGGCGAGACGGTCGTGCGCGAGGTCGAGGAGGAAACTGGGATCAAGGTCAAGGTGGACGGCATCATCGGGCTCTACACCGATCCCGAGCACGTGCTCGCCTACGACGACGGCGAGGTGCGACAGCAGTTCTCCATCTGCTTTCGGGCCCACCCGGTGGGCGGTTCCCTCTGCACGAGCAGCGAATCCAAAGAGGTCCGCTGGATCGACCCGACGGACCTCGGCTCCCTGGACATTCACCCGTCCATGCGGCTGCGGATCCAGCATGGTCTGGACGAGACGCGCCGCGAGCCCTACATCGGCTGAATGCCCGCCTCGGCATCAGCCATCCGACTCTCCACCCGCTCCACAGCGGCGTAGATCTCCGGCGCCGCCCGCTGGATGAATCGGCCCACGATCGTGTCCGGCCCGTACCGCTGCACGATCTCGCTCAACCGGGCCGCCGGCGTCGTGTACTCGCCGTCCGGGGTAGTCGTCATGTCCGCCACGATGAGCGCGTCCACCAACTCCGGCCGCTCCATCTCGAACTCGGTCTCCAGCTCCTGCCGGAGCCCCCTCTCCTCTGCCTCCAGGACCGCACAGGAGTGGTGCGCCACGAGCCGTACGACCCTCTCGTCAGCCCCCTCCTGATCCCGAAGGAACCGGGCTCCGTCCAGCGGGTGGAAGCCGGTGACGGCGATGGAGGGCGAGTAACCGACATCGTGCAGGACGGCGGCGGCCTCAAGCAGCTCGACGTCGCGGCCGAGGATCGAGCTCAGAGAACGTGCCCGCTCGGCCGCTCCGAGCGAATGCGCCCAACGACGCGGCAGCGCTTCGGCCAGCATCGATTCGGCGAGGGAGTACGCCCACTTGGTAAGCCCCATGGACGGCAAGGCTATGGCTCCTCTTGGGCGGTCGAAAGCCGGCAGCGAGGGTTTGAGGTTCCGCTGGGGAGCCAAAATGGGAGGCATGAGCAGCTGGGGGGATCTGGCGAGTCAGACGGCCACTGCGCTCATAGGGACTTTGGCCGGCGGAGGAATCGCGGTGTATGTGGCACGCTGGCAAACCGCAAGGACCATCGAGTCCCAAGTAGAACTCGCCGCTTCCCAAGAAGCGGCCACCGGCGCATTAGCACGTCAGCAGTGGAAGCAGCAGCGCGCCGCCGAGGCTGCGCAGCGGCTCTTGGAGCGCCTCGCAGAGCTCTATACATGGCTGCCATCGTTGCCAGACCTTGCGCAGGACGAGCCTCAGTTGAGCGCACAGGCTCGCGCGTATTGCGCAGCGGCTGTCAGCGCGGTCCGACGAGGCATGCAAACCGACCTTCTCTCCATTGGAGACGACCGTGTACGTGCCCGGTACAGGGTCCTGGTGCGGCTGTGCTTCGACGTCGGGTGGCGAGGCATCGGCCAAGGCCATCGCGAGCGGCAGATTCGCGACGTACGTGGGTACCTGCGCTATGTCCAATTCACGCTTGAGGCCGTGATCGACGGCGGCCCCTTGCCGGATGACTGCACGGCACCGGAGCTTGAGCGGAGTGACAGCGCTCCCTGGCTGCCGCCGGCGGTGCCCTGGCACTGGCAGGACCCAGCCGACGGCAGTTGATAGACCAGCCCCCGATAAACCCGCGCTCATGCCTCCCCTATCCGCTTATCCGCCTCGGCCAGAGCTTTGAACGGTGACAGCCGCCCCACCGACCGTTGGGACGAAGAGTTGCGTGCCACGGCCGTGCCAGAAGCAGGGTCAGCCACGATTAACCAGGGCGACTGCTGAGAGAGAACAGGCCCGTTGCCTCGTCGGCCGGAGCAGCGAGTCACGAGCACGTCGCCCTACCCGCTCTCCTAAAGCGGTGCTCTCCGCCAGGAGAAACCCCGAGAGGCGGCACCCCCGCACAGGGTGTATGGACAACGCTCCAACCAGGGAGAACGACCCTTCGCTCCCCGACCGGGTCACTCTCGGGGCACTTAGGTAAGCCTCACCCGAGAACCGATTCCATCATGTCGGCGGTCTGGTCTTCCTCCGCTTCCCACAGATGGGTGTACACGTTCAGCGTGATCGACGGCTTAGCGTGACCGAGCCTCTTCTGCACCTGCTTCGGCGTCGCCCCGTTCTTGATCAGCACCGAGGCGTAGAAGTGCCGCAGATCGTGAAGCGTCGTCCCCTCCGGGACGCGGACCTTGCTGCCGGTCCTCTCCAAGTAGGCGTTCGCCCTGCGGACGTTACGCGCCCACACTTTCGCCCAGCTCCCCCGCCGGATCGCCCCGCCCGTCTCGCTCGTGTACAGGAGCCGGGCATGACGCCACACCGGCTTACGCGGGTTCGTCCGGTCCTCGATCCACACGGTCTGCGGCGGGAACTCCACACGGTGCCTCGCGATCTCATCGACCACCGACTGCCCCTGAGGCACGCCCCGGTGGCTCTGCTTCGTCTTCGGCTCGCCGAGGTACGGCACCCCCTTGTCCGGGCCTATCATCTGCTGCTTGACCGTGACGAGCCCGGATGGCTCCTCATCTTCCTGCCCGAACAGCTCCCCCTGCCTCAGGCCCGTCGATGCAGCCTGCCTCACCAGGGCGCGGTACCGGCGAGACGCGGTGACGATGAGTGCCTTCACCGCGTCCGGATGGAGCGGGTGGATCTCCGGGTAGAAGACCTCCGGCGGCTTCAGCCCTTCCCACGGGTATTTCGGGATGATGCCTTCCTGGTGGGCCATCTTCAGGATGCTGGTGCAGACGTTCCAGGGCGTCGCGAAGCTCGACGGTGCGATGACTGCCGACCGCTCTTTGATCCACTTCTGGCCGTCCGTCCGCTGGATACGGCCGATCTCCCGGTTTCCGAACGTCGGGTAGATGTGCAGCCGTAGGGCCCGCTCCACGTTCGTCTCGGTCCGCTCGCGGTGTACGGCTGTCTCCTGCCAGCGTTCAGCGACGTCCTTGAACTTCTGCTTGCCGAGCTCCCGGTTCACGAAGGTGCCGCTGTCGAGCTCGGCCTTCACCTTCGCGACGCGGGATTCCGCGGCGGTCTTCTTCTCGAAGCTCTCCTTGCACCCCTTGCCGGATAGATCCCGGTAGCGCACGAGCCAGCGATCCCCGCGACCATGCTCGCCGCTCGCGTACACGACGTTCGTCTTCGTGCTGTGCTCCACACACGGCACCGCGGCCGCCGGCGGCCGGGATAGGTGCCAGCGGTCGTACACCTTCGCCATCACGCCTCCTGAGGCGGTACGGGACGCTCCTCGCCACTCCAGGCGCGCAGTTCGGCAAGAGGCACCTCTGTGTGGAAGATGCGGCTATCTGATCCAGGAAGCGGCACAATGCCGCGCGCCCACGGGCGAACGCGGTGCGCTGGGAGCGCTTCATTGGGCGTCACCTGAAACAGCGCCCTGTCTTCCAGGGGGATCAGCAGATGGACTGGAGCTACGTCCAAGGCCCGCGCCAAGGCAAGCCATTCAGTCACCGAGACGCCCTGCCGGCGGCCAGTCTCCAGTTTCGTGACCGTCCCCCTGTCCCAGGGGACGCCACTGGCCCTCAGCTTGTCCGCCAGTTCCTGAGCGGTCATGCCCTTGCGACTCCGGGCCTCTCGAACGCGACGAGAGATGGCTTCAACCGGGGTAGTCGACTCATGTTCCATGAGAGAACACTATGGGTTCCTTGCGGTACATGGCAACCATGGGGCATCATCGGGCCCATCCGGTCACTCGCGTGACCAAATGTTCATCCATAGAACATCATGCTCCGAAGTGACTCCATCAGGAGGAGAGAATGGCACGGCCCTCTCTGCCGCGTGTGAAAGTCTCCGAGTCCGCAGGCTCCCGCCAGCCCCCCTTGGCCACGGTCCCCGACCTGGCCGAGCACTACGGCGTTCCCCCTAAGACGATCCACTACTGGCACCAGACGCAGACCGGCCCCGGAACCCTGATGTTCCGAGTCGGGAAGTACCTGCGAGCGCGCTGGGACGACATCGACCAGTACGACACCGAGCAGGTGGGTGGAGGTCAGCGCGCAGCATGACCCGGAATGCAGAGAAGGCGCCGGTCATAACGGCGCCTTCTCAGAAGAACCTCGCGGGCGGCGAAGCTGAAGCCATCGTGGCACAGATCCGGCGCCGCCGTGAAGCATCTGCCCGCTGCGAGCCGCTGCCCTGCGGCCACCGAGACCCCCTCGACTGCCTCGCTGCACCGGCCGGGCCCGGCACGTTCGGGCTCACCGACGCCGAGCTCCGCGCCGAAGCCAACCGGCTCATCAACCTCGGCTGGCAGTTCTGGGAAGTTGTCGCCCGGCTCGCCATCACACCGCGCCAGCAGCAGGCGCAGCCGAGCGCCACCAGGAGGGCCGCCGCGTGACCTACGTCGACCTCACACACTTCTGCGTCTACCCGGTGAACGGACGCGCGTGTGACGCCGTCGCGGCCCGTCACGAAGGCGGCCAGCTAGGGCATCCGTTCACCTCTCCCGCCAACGGGTGGACGCCGGGGGCTATGGTCCCGGAAGCGCGTCCCATAAATCCCAGAAACCCGATCGGTGACCACACTGTGGGACCGGTCTCCACTTCTGGGATTTATGGGACGCGAAACCCGGATACAGGCTGGGATGAGCCGATACCGGTGTCGGCGCCGGTGCTGCCATCCTTTCCGTCCGAGTTGCTCGGGGCACTCGGGAAGTTCGTCACGGCCACGGCTGCCTCGTTGCAGACGCCCGAGGACCTAGTGGCGTTCGCGGCTCTCGCGAGCATCTCGACGGCGACTGGCGGGCGCATCCGTGTCCAAGTCAAATCTGACTGGCATGAGTCCACCGCCCTCTACATGGCTGCGCTCGCCGACTCCTCCGAGAAGAAGACGCCCGCGCTCAACGCTGCGGCGGCCCCGATCCGGGAGATCGAGGACGAGCTGATCGAGGAACACCGGCCCGAGGTCGAGGCAACCGCCCAAGAGGTCAGGATCACCACCGCCCGGATGACGAAGGCCGAACAGGCGGCGGTCGGCGACAACGCCGACAAGCGCGCTGCGGCCGAAGCAGACGCCGAGGCTGCCCGTACCCGACTCGCCGAACTCGGCGAGGCCCCCGAGCTGCCCCGGCTCCTCGTCCGCGACATCACCCTCGAAGCACTCGGCAAGCGCATGTACGAGCAGAACGGCCGCATCGGATCGCTCGCCTCCGAGGGCGGTCTCTTCAAGGTCGCGGCGGGCCTATACGGCACCAACGGCAAAGCCAACACCGATCTGCTCCTGGAGGCGTACACAGGCGGCCCGTACACCATCGACCGCACCGGGCGCTCCTCGTCCCGCATGGCGTCCACGTTCCTCGCACTCGGGCTTGTCGTCCAGCCCGGCATCGTTGCCGGGTTGGAGAAACAGAACCCCGAGTTCCGGCAGTCTGGTCTCCTCGGCCGCTTCCTGTACGCCCGCCCCGCGCCGACCGCCGAGGACACCTTCGACTCCCCGGCCGTCCCCCTGGCTCTCGTCGAGGACTACCGGAGCCGCATCCGCGCGCTCGTGACGCAACTGTGGGACAGCCCCGCCACCTACACCATGACCCTCTCGGCAGGCGCCCGTCAGACGTTCGCCGACTACTACAACGCCTTCGCCAGACGAAGGAAGCCCGGTGGCGACCTGTACGACCTCGCGGATTGGGCGGGGAAGCTACGCGGCCAGCTCATCCGCATCGCCGCATGCCTCACGCTCTTCGAGGACCCCCGGGCCCGAGAGATCAGCACTGAGCGCATGAACGACGTGCTTGGCATGGCGCCGTACTTCATCGCCCACGCCCGCGCCGTCTTCGACCTGATGGGGCGCAACCGAGAAGGCAAGCTCAAGCCGTTGCGCGATGTCCTCGGCTGGCTCTCCGCCCGCAGGGACGCGGGGGCCGACTTCTCCGCCCGCGACGCGTGGCAAGCCCTCAAGGGTCGTGAGTGGGCTGAGGACATGGACGCGATGAACGACACGCTCCTTCAGCTCGAAGAACACGGCTGGATCGCCCTCATCCCTCCGCCTGACACGCAGGGGCGGCGAGGGCGTAAGCCCTCCCCCAGGTTTGCCGTGCACCCCTGGATCGCCAACCCGAAGGAGACATCGTGATCTCCCAACTTGCGTCCCACAAATCCCAGAACTCCCACGTCGACCAGCAGGTGGAGGCCCGGATAGCCGCAGCCCGCAACAAGACGCAGCAACAGCGGGAACAGCGTGCGGCGTTCGCCGAGCGCCGCACAGCCGGCCTGGAGACCCGCAAGCGCACCAAGCTCCGCCGCCGCTGCACCGTCTGCGACCGGCCCCTCGGAAAAGGCCGCGGCCGGCCCTGCATCCGCGACTGCGGCATGTGGCTCTGCCGGGCACCACACCAGCCGCCCTGCAACGACGTCCACGGCGGCCAGTGCCCCAACCGGCCCACCGAGGAGACATCGTGAGCGACACCGGCCTCATGGCCTGCGGCGCCATCATCCACGCCCTGCGCGGCAACACCGACGCCCTCCACCTCATCCTCGACAGCCTCACCCCCGACGAACTCCGCACCGTCACCTTCCACGGCATGAGCGGCCTCGCCGAAGCAGTCCGGGCCGTCGACGCAACCCACACCGCCGAACAGATCGCCCTCGGCATCCAAACCCACGCGTACCAGCAGAAAGGCAACACCCCATGAGCACCGCAGACGACGTCCGTAACCAGCTCAACGCCAAGGCCGAACGCATCAACAGCCAGCGCAACCTGGCCCCACACATCAAGCAGACGATGATCGCCCGCGCCTACCTCGACGCCCACCGGCAACTCGGCGAACTCAAGGACGCCGAGACCCGCTCTGTACAGCGGCAGCGACAGCAGTTGGAACGCAAGCTGTTCGGCAGCAACGGCATCAGCCTCGACCCGCAAGCCGCGGTCAGCCGGCGTGACGCGGCCGACCGGGCAGCCCGTGTCGAGAGCGCCGACGAGGCACTGCGCATGATGCAGCGGGCTGACCGCGACGGCGACACCACGCTGGCGAAGGCCATCGCGTCGCGGGCCGCCGACTACAGCGGCGATCCGGTGTGGGCCAGGGTCGTGCACGCCTACGTCGCCGACCGTCCCTCGGACGCTGACACACTGGCCGAGATGCAGCAGCTGCCCAACACCGAGGACGGAGTGTGGCGGTTGCAGCAGGCCATGCGGTACGGGGTGCTGCCGCCGGCCGGGGTCGAGGGCATGGACCACTACCAGCTGGAGGCAGCGGCCTCACGACCGCTCGATGGCGATCAGCCGAGCAACGCAGCCTGACAGGACATCTGATCTTCGGCGTCAAAGGCACTCGATGATCGCTGGCATGACGGCCGTCGAGACCCATGGTGCGGAGCCGGCTACCTCACGAGCCGCACCAGCGCCGAAGGCCCGCGCCAGAGGGAAGCCGAGGGTGGGGGGTGCCACCCCCGCCCCCGGTTCTCCCGGATCGGGGCCGTATAGCACCTGACTGCCGCTGACCCCTGAAACGATCCCATGCACCCCGCTGACCTGCGGGTTTATCCGATCCCCTGACAGGCTGTCAGGACGTTAGGAGGTACCCACCATGACCCATCTCAGCGTCGCCGCAGGTCAAGCGGCTGTAGCCGTAACGCCCGTGCCGGGCGGCCTGGACGAGTCCGGCACCCGGCTGTGGGAGTCGGTGGCCGATCCGTTCGACCTGGACGTGCACGAGCAGCTGCTGCTGCTGCAGGCGTGCCGTACCGCGGACCTGCTGGACCGGTTGTCGGCCGCAGCCGGCCGCGGCCGGCTGACCGTGACGAACGCGAAGGGCGAGGAGGTGACCAACCCGGTGATCACGGAGCACCGGCAGCAGTCCCTGGTGCTAGCCCGGCTGCTCGCCTCCCTGCGGATGCCGTCCGGCGAGGAGGACGAGCGTCCCCAGCGTCGCGGCGCTGCTCGCGGCTCCTACGGTGTGCGGCCGGCCTCGTGAGGCGCCGTAGGCCGAATCCGGAGACGGCGGGCTATCCGCCGCCGCTGGACGTCTTCGACCCCGCGGACTGGTGGGTGAGCGACCTTGAGGACCCCTTGGAAGTCGGGTACGCCCGTATCCGCTGGCAGGTGGCCCGCAGGGCGTACACCGAGGGCCGTGATTGGGAGGCCCACCTGCAGCCGCCCGCCTGGGTGGACACGCAACACAACTGATCTTCGCTAGACCCTTTCAGAGGCCCGCGCCACGGACTGCCAGAGAGGGGCAGCCATGGCTATCAATGTGGGCTCCGTCGAGGTCGACGTCGTCCCCAACACGCAGGGCATCTACAACAACCTGCGCGACGCCCTCGTGCCCGCAGCGACACGCGCCGGTGAGGACGCGGGCAAGGCCGCGGGCCGCGCGTTCGGCCCTGCGATGCAGGGCGCCGTCAGCAACGCGACGGCGGTGCGGATCGGCGAGCGCCTGGGCGCGCAGATCGGCCGGCAGATCGCTTCCCAGGTGGCCACGTCCTTGCGGGACGGCGTCACGTTGGGCGGTCAGCAGTCCCGGGCGCCGGCGACTCGTCAGGGTGACGCGACTGGTTCCGCGTTCGTCCGGAGTTTCAAGGCGCGCCTGGAGGCGGCGCTGGCGAACCTGCCGGACGTCCGTCTGAACGCGAACTCCACGGACGCCGAGCGGGAGTTGGCGAACCTGCGGGCGCAGATGGAGTCCTTGCGGGACGTCCGGATCGGTATCGACATCTCGTCGGCGGAGGCGGCGGCCATCATCGACCGCTTGCAGGAGCGTCTGCACCAGCTGTCGACAGAGAGCCCGGACGTCTCGGTGCGTGTGGACGCGGGCGCGGCCTCAGCTCAGTTGGCGGCGTTCCAGGCCGAGGTGAACCGGCTGGATGGCCAGACGGCCGACGTGGACGTGGACACGCATGCGGCGACGTCGAGTCTGAACGTGATGACGGCTGCGGCGGTGGCGTTCGGTCCCGCGCTGATCCCGGTCTTGCCGGTGGTGGCGGCTGGTCTCGGCGCGATCGCGGCTGCTGCTGTCGCTGCTGGTGCCGGGATCGGTGGTATCGCGCTGGTCGCGGTGCCTGCGTTCAAGCAGATCAGTACCGTGTTGCAGGCGCAGAAGGCGGCTCAGGATGCTGCGGCGTCGGCGACAGCGAATGGTGGTCAGGCGGCGGCTCAGGCGTCGTCTCGTGCGCTTCAGTTGGCGTCGGCGCAGCAGGCTGTGGCGACGGCGGAGCGCAATGGTGCCCGTCAGATCGCGCAGGCGGAGCAGCAGGTGTCGCAGGCCCGGCAGAGCGCGGCTCAGACGGCGCAGCAGGCTGCCCTGCAAAACCAGCAGGCGGCCCGCGCGGTCGCATCGGCTGAGAAGGATCTCACGGACGCGCAGACGGCTGCGGTGCAGGCTCAGAAGAACCTGACGGCGGCGCGGCAGCAGGCCGTGCAGGAACTTCAGGATCTCAACAACCAGCTCACCGATTCGACGTTGGCGCAGAAGCAGGCCGAGTTCGATCTCGCGGACGCGAAGAAGCAGCGGGACGCGGTGTTCGCGAACACGGCGTCGACCGACGATCAGAGGGCTCGCGCACAGCTCGCCTACGACCAGGCCGTGCAGGCGCTGAAGGAGCAGCAGCTCCAGACCCAGCGACTGAAGACGCAGACCGACGCCGCGAACAAGGCCGGGGTCAAGGGCAGCCAGACCTACAAGAACGCCCAGGACCAGCTGACGCAGGCCCAGCAGGCCGTCGCGGACAAGACGCAGGCCCTGAAGGATGCGCAGGACGCGCAGGCCCGCACCGCCACGCAGAACGCGCAGCAGATCGCGCAGGCGCAGCAGCGGATCGCCGACGCACAGAGCAATGTGGCGAACGCCCAGCAGCAGGCCGCCGACCAGGCGGCGTCGGCGCAACGCCAGTTGCAGCAGGCGCAGTTGTCAGCGGCGGGTGGAGCGGATGCGGCGGCTACGGCGCAGGCGAAGTACAAGGCGGAGCTGGCGAAACTGACACCGAGCGCGCGGACGACGTACAACGCGTTCATCGGCCTGCGGACCGCGTTCTCGTCATGGTCGCGGAGCTTGCAGCCCGCTGTCATGCCGATCTTCACGAGGGCGCTCAACGGGCTGAAGGCCGCCCTGCCGGGGCTGACCCCGTTCGTCCTTAATGCAGCCGATGCGATCACGGACTTGCAGGACCGGGCTTCGAGGCAGATCAAGACGCCGTTCTGGCAGGGGTTCAAGAAGGATTTGCAGGGCTCGGTGAAGCCTGCGATCAAGGGCTTGGGGATCGCCTTCGGGAACGTCCTCAAAGGTATGGCCGGGATCGTTGACGGCTTCCTGCCGCACATGAACGGCATCTCATCTACGCTGCAGCGGATCACCGGAAGGTTCGCCAAGTGGGGTGCCGGCCTGAAGGGGTCGCCGCAATTCCAGAACTTCCTCAGCTACGCCGCGGACAAGGGCCCGTTGGTGGCGGCGACCCTGGGGAAGATCGTGGGTGCGATCATCAACATCGGGAAGGCATTGGCCCCTGTCTCCGGTCCCTTGCTCAAGATGATCGGCGGTCTGGCGCAGGGAATCGGCTGGCTCGCGGTCCACGTTCCGGGGCTCATCCCGATGGTCTATGGCCTGTACGTCGCGACGAAGCTGTGGATAGCCGCCCAGCTGCTGCTGAATGGGGTCATGGCAGCCTTCCAACTGATCAGCGAGGCTGGTCCGTGGGGTTGGATCGTTCTCGGCATCGCCGCGGTGGTCATCGCGGTCACGGTTCTGTGGACGAAGTGCGCCTGGTTCCGGGATGCCATCAAGGGCACGTGGGAACTGATCAAGGTGGCTGCCCAGGTTCTGATCACCTGGTTCAAGGGTCCGTTTGTTGACTTCTTCACGAAGACGATTCCGGCCGCTTTCCGTGTGGTGATCGACTGGGTGAAGAAGAACTGGCCGTGGATCCTCGGCGCCCTGACCGGGCCTATCGGATTGGCCGTCGTCTACATCATCAAGCATTGGGGGCAGATCAAGTCCGGCTTCTCCGATGTCTGGGACTGGCTGAAGAAGTGGGTCTTCTACCCGATCCGGGACTTCTTCACGAAGACGATCCCGGGCTGGGGTGTCACCCTGACGAACAAGATCGTAGGGTCGTTCGAGGCCGCGCAGGCCGGGATCAAGACCGCCTGGGACAAAATCAAGGACATCGCGAAAACACCCGTCAAGTATGTGGTCGACGTGGTGTACAACAACGGCATCCGCAAGGTGTGGAACCTCGTCACCGACGCGTTCGGTGGCAAGCACCTCGGCGTCATGAAGTTTGCCACCGGCGGCATCATGCCCGGGTACACGCCCGGCCGGGACGTCCACCTCGTGCCGTCCACAGCAGGCCCTGTCGCTCTCTCCGGCGGCGAGGCCATCATGCGGCCGGAGTGGACCCGCGCGGTCGGCCCTGGCTACGTGAACGCCATGAACGCCGCGGCCCGCGCCGGCGGAGTGTCCGGGGTGCGGAATCAGCTCGGGTTCGCGGGCGGTGGCATCTTCGACGGTATCGGCAACGTGCTGAGCAGCGGCTGGGACAAGGTGAAGAAGGGCGCATCCTGGCTGAAGGACACGTTCGGGAGCGCCATCCAGGCGGGCGTGAAGAGCGTCGTCACCCCGCTCATCAACAAGATCCCCGGCGGGAACATCGGTGTCGTCGGCCTGCTGAAGGACCTGATGAAGGGCGCCGTGACCAAGCTGGTCGGCGCCGGGAAGAAGGGTGACGATGCCGCGGCGCCGAACGTGAAGTACAGCCCCACCAAGGGTGTTGAGCAGTGGCGTGGTGTGGTCCAGCAGGCGTTGCGGCAGGTGGGGCAGCCGCAGTCCTACGCCAACATCACGCTGCGCCGCATGCAGCAGGAGTCCGGCGGCAACCCGACGGTCGTCAACAAGTGGGACTCCAACTGGAAAGCGGGCCACCCGTCGGTCGGGCTGATGCAGGTGATCCGAGGTACCTTCCGGTCCTTCGCAGGGAAGTACCGGAACACCGGCCCGTTCTTGTACGGGGTGTCGGTCAACCCGCTCGCGAACGTGTACTCCTCGATGAAGTACGCGCTCGGCGCCTACGGCAGCCTGCCCGCGGCGTACAACCGGGCTGGCGGCTACGACTCGGGCGGCTGGATGCCTCCGGGGATGAACCTGATGTACAACGGGTTGGGTCAGCCGGAGGCGGTGTTGACGCCGTCGCAGTGGTCTGCGATTCAGGGTGCGGCCGTGCGCGGCAGCGACGGTCCCACCTATGTGGGGCTCCAGTCGGGCGACCAGATGCAGCTGGTGGTGGACGATCAGTCGTTCACCGCCTACGTCGACGGCCGCGCCCACGGCCAGGTCGCCAGCAACAACCGGCAGCTCATGACGGCGCTCGGCGCTCGGCCCAGGTGATAGGAGAGGCCCGGCCGGCTATCTCATCCGGCCGGGCCTCACTTGCGGCCTCCCCACGAGGGGGTCGGCGAGGCCGCGGTCTGGGGGTTAGGGCCAGCGCCCGTCAGGTGTGGTCTGCTGACGGGCTCGGTCGCAGGGCTCGGCATGGATCTCAATGTCGGCGCCCGCGGCAGTGGCGCCTGGGTTGACGATTGTCTCGGCCTTCTCGCTGGGCTCGATCAGCTTGTTGCAGCGGGCGCAGATCATCGGCTCGCGGTCCTTTCAACCAGGCAGTGGGCGTGGCCGTAGCCAAGGTGGGAATGGGCGGAGCCCTCGACGAGGACGGGCATCGCGGCCTCGGCCGCCTCCACGGTGCGTCCGCACTGCGCGCAGGACAGGGGCTCCTTGCCCGCGGGCACGATCGTGAGTTCGTGCTGGACGCGGCGGCCGCGGCCGACGTGGCAGGTGCGCCGTTGCTGGCAGGGCGTGCAGCCGAGCACGTGCTGCTGCCAGTCGTACCAGGTGACGAGCCACAGGAGTTGGGCCAGGTAGCAGTCGGGGCAGCCGCGGTGATCGGGGTATTCAAGGCCGACAGCGTCGGGCCCGACTGGACTCCCGCACCAGACGCAGGCCGTGCCGGCGTGCTGCGTCTCGGAGAGGCTCGGGGGCACGTGGTAGTAGGCGATGAGGTAGTGCAGGCGCTGCGACTCCTCGGGGATCAGGGTCATTGGCGGCGTAGCTCCAGGGCGAGGGCGCGGAGACCGCGCTGGATGTCACAGAGGGTCTCGTCGTCCACGCACTGCTCGCAGGTCGCCCAGTGCGTCTTGTAGGCGGCCAGCACTTGGTCCAGCGTGCAGGGGGCGCAGCCGCGGGGGAACCAGCGGCCGGCGACGCCGAGGATCGGCGGCTCGGACCGCGGCCCGAGGTCGAGGGCGGTGGCTCCCGACAGTCGCGTGTCGCACCAGACGCAGGTGGCGCCCCGGACCTGCGGCGGCAGGAGCAGCGCCGGGTCCGGTAGCACCAGGCCGGCGAGCAAGACGCTTGGTGGACTGCTCACGGTGTCACTCGTCACGAGGTCTCCACTTCACTGTGGTAGCCACCAGGTCCGAAGGCAGCGGCGAGCAGCGTCGGGTCTGTGAGTCGCCCGGAGCCATCCGGGCGTTCCAGCCAGCCACGGCCGCCGACGGAGTACAGGACCGGCGGGCACTTGAGGGCCCAGCCCGCTGGGCGAACGAGCAGCTGCCGCATGTCGTCCAGCTCGTCGCTGAGGCTTGGCGCCACGAGCCACCAGGCGCGGTTAGCTTCCACATCAACGAGGACCGGGCCAAGGCGTGGGGAGCCGATGCGCTTCATCGCATGAACGGATGGGAGAAGAGCCGCTTCGACTACTCGCCACTGGGTTCCAGTGGGCATGGGGAACAGCTGCTCCTGCTCCCATGCACGCCGGGCGGCGGTGGGGTGCGGCGTGCAGGACAGGAGCCAGTCCTGCCCTGCTTGCCGAAGCCTGCTGACGGAGGCTTTTGATGCCATGCCGTGACCGTAGGTAGGGCGGGAACGGCCCTGTGCGCCGATTGCGCCGGATTGCGCGTCTGCCTGCCGAGTTGGGGCGGGTTGCTCAACTGAGGTCGAGCGACGCCCTTGCACGGCCGATCAGACGGCGCGCCTGCTGCCCTTGTACGGCGGACTCGCCGAGCCTGTCCCATACCCTTCCGTACAGGGCGAGGTCGTCCGTGGATTCCAGCGTGAACTCGGTGTTGATGGTCTCGACGACCACCCGATGTTCATCGAAGATCCAAAAGCCGTGCTTCGGGGAGAGCTTGAGCCGAGCGCCGAACGGCACGATGCCGATCTCGATCTGCGGCAGGCCAATCAGTCCGATAAGCCGGTCGAGTTGGCCGGCCATCACCTCAGTGGGCCCGACTAGGGCGTGCAGCGCGCCCTCCCAGATGAGGACGCGGAACAGCTTGTCACTCTCGTACAGCACCTCTTGGCGGCGCATGCGGGCGTTCACGGCCTCGTCAGTATCGCGGGGCGACTGTCTCAGCTCGGCGTTCATGATGAGCAGATGACGGGCGTAGCCGGGCGTCTGGAACAGCCCAGGGACGACAGTGGCCTCATAGCCGCGGACGGTGGTAGTGCGCCGGTACTCGGCCACGTATCGGTCTTGCACAGCGCGGTGACCGGTGGCGAGTTGACGGCGCCAGGAGCGCTGCTGGGACTCCAGACCGCGCAGCCGGCTGTGCAGGTCCGCCACCTCACCGGGAACGCCCAAGGCGGTCGCCCACGCTTCAAGGTCGGCGGCTGTGGCGGTCTGCTTGCCGTTCTCCAGCCGTGACACCTTGGAGCGCTGCCAGCCCAGCCGCTCGGCGAGGTCTTTGCCCTGCAAGCCAGCCTCGGTGCGCAGCTCGCGTAGCCGCACACCGAGCGCCTCACGGCCGGACTGGTAGTCGGTGCTCACGTGGCAGACGGTACCTGGGCCTGGAACTGCCTGGTAGGGACTGCGAAGTGCCATGCCGCATCACGGACTTGACACGCCTGGACGATGGTCTCGCTGTCTTCGTGCACGGTTACCCCGAGGGTCACGCCGTCGCCGTCGATGGCGAACCGGACGACCGTGCGCGAGTCGAACAGCCAGAAGTCGTACTCCGGCAGCCCGAGTCCCTCCGCGTCCGTCCGGAACAGGTTGCGGATGTCCTCGCCAGCGGCCACGTTGCCGAGCCCCGTGGCGAGGAGGAACCGCTGCCCATCGGTGGGCGGACTGTCGACCAGGCGCACACGTTCGATCCGCTTTCCGGCCTTGGTCTGCTCGCGGACGTTGGCCTGCCAGGGACTGGCCGGGTCATAGCCGAACGTCTCGCCGCTCTGGAAGCGCGCCCAGTTCGGACTCACGCGGTCGGTGGCGTACCCGCGCTGGGTCTCCAGCCGCCAGGCCGTGTGCTCGAACTCGCTGAACAGGTGAGTGATCTCATCGAAGGGGATCAGGTCGGGCACGCGGTCTACTCCTTGTCTCGGGGCGCGAAGCGGGTGAGCAGTTCGCGTGGGATGCGGACGAACGACTCGCTGTCGAGGACATCGCGGAGCTGGGCGATGTCGCTGGGGTCGGTGACGGTGTAGCCCTGCACGACGATGTCGCCGGTGTCGAGGTCCTCGTACAGGGTGGGGCAGTTACCGTCCTCCGACGTGGTGCCGATGAACCTGAGCTGCATGATGCTCTCCGTTCTGGCCGTTGGTTGGTCCAGCATGCTGTGCGTTGCGGCGAGGCGCCGGGTGATTGCGCGGGATTGCATGAGTGTTCAGGGCTGTGTCCAGTTGCTGGCAACGTGGCCAGCCTGGTGCGTCCGACCGTCCGTATGACGCAGCGTCTGGGCGGTCGGACGATCGGCTACGGCGTCGGACCGGCGGTCGGACGCTCCCGGTACGGCGTCGGAACAGTGGTCTGCACCGACCCCCGCACAGGCTTCTGACCCGCGTCATACGCCTCGATGAAGTACCGGGTGATCGTCGGACGGACCCCGTCCGGACAACGCCCGGTCTCCCACGCTGCACGGTAGGTCCCGGCCACGATCGCCGCGGCGGTACGCACAGCATCGGACACGGTCATACCGGTGCGGAGCAGCGTTTCCAGATCGGCGTACAGTCGCGCGTCGACCTTCACCGAGGCGGACTTGCCGATCGCGGGCGGAGTCTTCATCGGCCCTCACCGCCAAGAACCCGGGCGAGCCGGTCGGCCAGGTCGCGCAGCCGGTCGGCGTACCCGTCAAGGACAGCGGCCAGGGAGTACAGCTGGACCGGATCAAGGGTCTTGCCCAGCGGGTCCACCGAGACGCCCGCGGTCTGGCCGCCCAGCAAGGATCGGTCGACAGCCGCAAAGGGGGACTGCACGATCTCGGCGCAGAACAGAGGCACACCGAGGAACGCGCACTCGACCGTCGGCCCGGCGTGGATCAGATCAGCCCGCAGGGACTCGGGGTCGTGGTGGGCGTGACCGGCACACCAGGAGGGTTCGGGCAGGGTGATGTCCCCGTGGTCGCTGGTGGGCAACATGACCATGCGCGGCTGCTCGGCGCTCACCGGCGGACCCCCTTACGGATGACGCCGGTGACACCGGCCTCGGTGATACGGACGTCGATACGGCCGCTGATGACCCCGGCGGCGATGAGACGCCGGCCGGGCACGGCCCGCGCCGGGCGGGCCGTCTCGGTCTGGTTCGTCACCAGGCACCACCCTGCTGGAGGCGCTCGGTGATGGCGCGAATCCGGCGGTCATCGGCCTCACGGTCGGCCGCCGCGATCTCCGGGTCACCGTCGAAATCAGCGGCGGCGATCACCTCGGCCGAGTCGACAACGGCCTCGAACTCGGCGGCGAAGCCACGGATCGCGGTCAACGCCTCACGAGCCTCAGCGACCGTCAGGGTGCCGGTAGTGGTGCCGAGGTGAAGCCACACGCTGGTGTGGCGGCCGTATGCCTGGGACCGCTCGTTACTCACGACGATCTGCGCGCCGAGAAGGGGGAGCGCCTGGTTCTCGGCGGCGCTGTGGTTGTCGTCGATGCTGCGGTGCTCGGTCTCGATCGGCGCGGTGGAGTGCCAGCCGGGTTCCCCGTCGGCGCCGGCGTGGTCGAGCTGGCACTCGGGGTTGCAGCCGTAGCGGGTGATCCAGGCGGGGCCGCGCTGGGCCGCGGTGAGCGGCTGCTGCTGCTGCCAGGCCCGTATACGGCGGATGGCGCCCGCGGCGATCTGCGCGGCGAGCTCGGGCGTGTACTGGTCGGGCAGCGCCTTCTTCATGGCCACGTCTACCGCCTCGGGCAGGGCGGCGATGACCTTGCTGACGTCGAAGGTCTCGGCCTGGACGGGGGCGGGCTTGCTGGTGAGTTGTTCGCGCTCGGCGGCCGTGGGCTGCGGGGGGATGCCGGACAGAGCGGCAACGTGCTGGCTGATGACAGACTGAGCCATAGCGGTTCTCCTGTACGTGCAGGTGATCCGTCAGGCCCTATCTCCGTGTTAGCGCACGCAGGTAGGGCCGTTGACGTTCCGGGAAACCCCCGGTGTCATGACACCCACCGTAGGCCCTGGTGTCATGACACCGCAAGGGCTAGTCTCGGGGCATGCCAAACGTAGAGAAGACCCCACGGCAGACCGTCAGGGTCGAGAAGGAGCTTTGGGACAAGGCTGGCGCCACCGTGGGGACGCGGCAGCGAGGCCAGTACATCCGGGACTTCCTGCGGTGGCTCACCGGAGAGACCGACGACATGCCTAAGCGGCCGAACACGGACCATGCAAGCGGCGACGGAAAGTAACGTGCCCCCGGTCGGGGCACCGGGGGCACAACGGGGGCACAGTTCAACGGGGCATGACCGGGCACAGTCAGGGGTGACCGGTTCCATTTCCGCAGGTCAAGGCCGCAGTTGACACAACTGGGCAGATCATGCGCCGAGAGGCGGCACCCCCGCACAGGGTGCCGCCTCTTTCGTGCGCCGGGGCCGTCGTCGATCGGGTGAGGGTCGGGGACCGACGACGGGCCCGGGGTTCGGGGGCCGGTAGGGGTCAGCGGTGGTCGCTGCCCGTGGACTGGGTTGCCGCGCGGCCCGCTTCGAGGCGGGCGACCGGGATGCGGAACGGGGAGCAGGAGACGTAGTCCAGGCCGACCTCGTGGAAGAAGTGGACCGACTCCGGGTCGCCGCCGTGCTCGCCGCAGACGCCGAGCTTGAGGTCGGGGCGAGTGCGGCGGCCGGCCTCCGCGGCCAGCTTCACCAGGGAGCCCACGCCGTCCTTGTCGATCGTCTCGAAGGGGGAGACTCCGAAGATGCCCTTCTCCAGGTAGGCCGTGAAGAAGGATGCCTCCACGTCGTCCCGGCTGAAGCCCCAGACCGTCTGCGTGAGGTCGTTCGTGCCGAAGGAGAAGAACTCCGCCGCCTCCGCGATCTGACCGGCGGTCAGCGCGGCGCGCGGCAGTTCGATCATCGTGCCGATCGCCAGCTTCAGCTCGGTGCCCGTCGCCGCCTGCACCTCCGCGATGACCCTGTCGGCCTCCTCGCGGACGATCTCCAGCTCCTGGACGGTGCCGACGAGCGGGATCATCACCTCGGCGCGCGGGTCGCCCTTCGCCGCCTTGCGCTCCGCGGCCGCCTCGGCGATCGCGCGGACCTGCATCGCGAACAGACCGGGGATGACCAGACCGAGGCGGACGCCGCGCAGGCCCAGCATGGGGTTCTGCTCGTGCAGCCGGTGCACGGCCTGGAGCAGGCGCAGGTCGTTCTCGTGCGGCTCCTGCCGGGACTCGGCGAGGGCCACGCGGACCGACAGCTCCGTGATGTCGGGCAGGAACTCGTGCAGCGGCGGGTCGAGGAGGCGGATGGTGACGGGCAGGCCGTCCATCGCCTCGAAGAGCTCGACGAAGTCCTTCTTCTGGAGCGGGAGCAGCTCGGTGAGGGCCGCTTCGCGCTCCTCGCCCGTGTCCGCGAGGATCAGCTTCTCGACCATCTCGCGGCGCTCGCCGAGGAACATGTGCTCGGTGCGGCACAGGCCGATGCCCTGGGCGCCGAAGCGGCGGGCGCGCAGCGCGTCCTCGGCGTTGTCCGCGTTGGCGCGCACCCGCAGCCGGCGCTTGCGGTCGGCGAAGGCCATCATCCGGTGCACGGCCTCGACCAGTTCGTCCGCGTCGTCCGCGCCCGGGTGCATCCGGCCCTCGAAGTACTCCACGACCGGGGAGGGGACCACCGGGACCTCGCCCAGGTAGACCTTGCCGGTGGAGCCGTCGATGGAGATGACGTCGCCCTCCTCGACCACATGGCCGCCGGGGACCGTCATACGGCGCCGCTTGGTGTCGACCTCCAGCTCCTCCGCGCCGCAGACACAGGTCTTGCCCATGCCGCGCGCAACCACGGCCGCGTGGGAGGTCTTGCCGCCGCGCGAGGTCAGAATGCCCTCGGCCGCGATCATGCCGTCGAGGTCGTCGGGGTTGGTCTCCCGGCGGACCAGGATGACCTTCTCACCCGAGCGCGACCACTTGACGGCCGTGTACGAGTCGAAGACCGCCTTGCCGACCGCCGCGCCCGGGGAGGCCGCGATACCGCGCCCGACCTGCTCGACCTTCGCCTGCTCGTCGAAGCGCGGGAACATCAGCTGGGCCAGCTGGGCGCCGGTGACGCGCTGGAGCGCCTCGGTCTCGTCGATCAGGCCCTGGTCGACCAGCTGGGTGGCGATGCGGAACGCGGCGCCCGCGGTGCGCTTGCCGACCCGGGTCTGGAGCATCCACAGCTGACCGCGCTCGATCGTGAACTCGATGTCGCAGAGGTCCTTGTAGTGGTTCTCCAGCGTCTCCATGATCTGCATCAGCTGGTCGTACGACTTCTTGTCGATCCGCTCCAGCTCCGCCAGCGGGACGGTGTTGCGGATGCCCGCCACCACGTCCTCGCCCTGGGCGTTCTGGAGGTAGTCGCCGTAGACGCCCTGGTGGCCGGAGGCGGGGTCGCGGGTGAAGGCGACGCCGGTGCCGGAGTCGGGGCCGAGGTTGCCGAAGACCATCGAGCAGATGTTGACGGCCGTGCCCAGGTCGTGCGGGATGCGCTCCTGGCGGCGGTAGAGCTTGGCGCGGTCGCCGTTCCAGGACTCGAAGACGGCCTTGATGGCGAGGTCCATCTGCTCCCGCGGGTCCTGCGGGAAGTCCCGGCCGGCCTCCTTCTTGACGATCTTCTTGAAGGCGGTGACCAGCTTCTTGAGGTCGGCGGCCTCCAGGTCGGTGTCGACCTTGACCTTCTTGGCGTCCTTGGCCTTCTCCAGGGCCTCCTCGAAGAGGTCGCCCTCGACGCCGAGGACGGTCTTGCCGAACATCTGGATGAGGCGGCGGTAGGAGTCCCACGCGAAGCGCTCGTCGCCGGCCTGCTTGGCCAGGCCCTGGACCGACTTGTCCGACAGGCCGATGTTCAAGACCGTGTCCATCATGCCGGGCATGGAGAACTTGGCGCCCGAGCGCACCGACACCAGCAGCGGGTCGTCCGCCTGGCCGAGCTTCTTGCCCATGCGGGCCTCAAGGGCGTCGAGGTGCGCACTCACCTCGTCACGCAGTGCCGCCGGCTCCTCGCCGTTCTCCAGGTAGCCCTTGCAGGCCTCCGTGGTGATGGTGAAACCGGGAGGAACCGGAAGACCCAGGTTGGTCATCTCGGCGAGGTTCGCGCCCTTGCCGCCGAGGAGGTCTTTGAGGTCCTTGTTTCCCTCGGTGAAGTCGTAAACGAACTTCGCTACGTGGGGTGCTTTGTTTTCCGACACGGGACTCGACTCCTTGAGGCCACGGTGGCTGCCCTGATGGCCAGGAACATACCCAGATCGAAGGCACATGGGTACGTCCACTTGCGGGTCATGTGCATGTAACCACCCGTCCGCCAGCGGATCGAAAGTCAAAGCTTGGCAAGGCGACACGCGACCATTCGTTCACTTCTTGAAGGCAAACCCATCGAATGAGTGGGTTTATCGCTCACATGAGCGTCACATGCCACGCCTGAGTTCGATCGATGAATGATCAAAGGGTGGCACCCAGTGCCACCCTTTGGAGAAGTGCAGCCACCTCCCAAACGCTCATATGAGCGCAACCCTTATCAGGGGTGGCGAGAATCACGCTGTCACAGAGCCCGTGATTTCACCATCCGGACCCGTCCCGGACCCGTCCGGACCCCGCTCCGGCGCACCGTCACACCCCCAGCGCCCGCAGCCGCTCCTCCACCCGCTCCGGCGCATACAGGTGTTCCACCACCAACGCCCCCGCTCCGATGAGCGCGGCCCGCTCCCCCAGCCGGGAGGTGACCACGTCCAGGTGCGCCGTGGAGCGCGGCAGCGCCCGCTGATAGAGCAGCTCCCGTACGCCGGTGAGGAAGGGTGTTCCGGCCAGATCTCCGGCGATCATCAGCACGCCCGGATTGAGCAGCGTGACGACGGTGGCCAGGACGTCCCCGACCCGGCGCCCCGCCTCCCGGGCCAGCGCCGCCGCCTCCGGGTGCCCCGCTGCCAGCAGGTCCCGTACGTCCGAGCCGGAGGCGGCCGGCACCCCGGAGGCCGCAAGGCGCCGGGCCACCGCGCCACCGCTGGCGACGGCGGCGAGACAGCCGTACGAACCGCACCGGCACAGCGCGTCCGCGCCCACCCTTATGTGCCCGATGTCGCCCGCGCCGCCGTCGATCCCCCGGTATATGGAGCCGTCGACCACGACGCCCGCGCCTATGCCGGTGGACACCTTGACCAGGACGAAGGCCGCGCAGTCCGGGTGCCCGGCGCGCTGTTCGCCGTACGCCATGAGATTGGCGTCGTTGTCCACCAGGACCGGCACCGGCGGCGCCCCGGTGTGTTCGGTGAGGGCGCGGGAGAGGCGGCCCGTTATGTCGTAGCCGTCCCAGCCGGGCATCATCGGGGGCTGCACCACCCGGCCGGTCGCGCTGTCCACCGGGCCCGGGACCGCGAGCCCGATGCCGCACACCTCTCCCGGCCGCTGTCCGGCCTTCTCCAGCAACTCGCCGAACCAGCGCCCGAGTTCGGCGAGCACCGGGTCCGGGCCCTCCTCGATCACCAGGGTGCCGGAGTGCTCGGCCAGGATCTCGCCGGTCAGGGAGAGCACGGCGGCGCGCGCATGCCGGGTGTCGAGGTCGGCGACGAGGACGACCGCGTGGTCGCCGTCGAACTCCAGGGTGATGGAGGGGCGTCCGCCGAGCGGCGAGTCGACCGGCCCGCCGGCGCCCTCGCGCAGCCAGCCGGCCCGGAACAGCCGGTCCAGGCGCTGGCCGACGGTGGCCCGGGACAGCCCGGTCGCCTGCTGGAGCGCGCCCCTGGTCACCGCCCGTCCGCTGCGCACCAGTTCGAGCAGATCCCCGGCGCCTGCCTGACTGCCGCTCCTGGAGTTCATCCCGTTCCTCCCCGGACGTCCGATCATGCGCACCCCCTTGTGTTTCCCAAGCGTGCATTACATAGTGGGTTTTGCGTGTTAAATAGACGTAACTCTACGGCGGCCGATGCCGAACCTCGTCGGCCGTGCGTCCGGACGTCGTCGTCTTGGGGGAGCTCCGAGTGGACCGCACCGCCCAACTCACCGCCCACGCACTGTCGTACGCGCCTCCGGACGCCCTGCCGGTACGGGCCGCGCGGGTGCTCGACGCCAACTGGACGGGCGCCTCGACGGTCCCCTCCCGGAGTCTGTATCCGCACCAGTGGTCCTGGGACTCGGCGTTCATCGCGATCGGGCTGCGGCATCTGTCGCCGCTGCGCGCCCAGACCGAGCTGGAGACGCTGCTGGCCGCGCAGTGGACGGACGGGCGTGTGCCGCACATCGTCTTCAACCCCTCCGTCCCCCTCGACGCCTACTTCCCCGGCCCCGACTTCTGGCGCTCCACCACCGCCGGACGCGCGGCGGGCGCCCCGCGCACCGTACAGACGTCCGGCATCGTGCAGCCACCGGTGCACGCGCTGGCGGCCTGGCTGGTGCACCGCGCCGACCCCGGACTCTCGCACGCCCGGGGTTTCCTGGCCCGGGTCTACCCGAGGCTGGCGGCCTGGCACCGCTATCTGCTGCGGCGCCGGGACCTGGGCGGCGGCGGTCTGGTGTCCGTCGTACACCCCTGGGAGCAGGGGATGGACAACAGCCCCTGCTGGGACGCGCCGCTCGCGCGGATCGACCCGGCGCCGGCCCGCTCCTTCCGCCGGGCCGACCTGGACCACGGCGCGCCGGAGGACCGGCCGACGGATCTGGACTACGGGCGGTATGTACGGCTGGCCGTCGAGTACCGGGATCACCGATACGAGGACGGCCACGGGGAGTTCGCGGTGGAGGACCCGTCCTTCAACGCGCTGCTGATCGCCTCCGAGCACGCCCTCGCCCATATCGCGGCCGAGTTGGGCGCCGGTTCGGCCGCCCGGCACGCGCGGGCCGAGCGGCTGACGTCGGCGCTGGTGGAGCGGCTGTGGAGCGCGGAGTCCGGGATGTTCCTGTGCCGGGACGTGAGCGGCGGCGAACTGATCCCCGAACGCGGGGTGTCCGGCCTGATCCCGCTCCTTCTGCCCACACTCCCCGGCGAGTTGGTCACCGCGCTGGTGCGCACCCTGACCGGCCCGCACTTCGGGCTCGGCGGCGCGACCCGGCTCGTACCCAGTTACGACCTGCTCGGCGAGGCGTTCGATCCGCACCGCTACTGGCGGGGTCCGGCCTGGTTCAACACCAGTTGGCTGGTGGAGCGGGGGCTGCGGCTGCACGGCGAGCGGGCGCCGGCCGAGGCGCTCGCGGCGGCCCTGCCGGCGCTGGCCGAGGCGTCCGGATTCGCCGAGTACGTCGATCCGTTCACGGGCGAGGCGTGCGGCGCGAGGGGCTTCGGCTGGACCGCGGCGCTCGCGCTCGATCTGCACCAGAGGCTTCTCGACCGGCCCGGCTGACGGGCCACTTCCGCGCACGGAGGGCGTCTCAGGCGGCTAAAGGGCGTCTCAAGCGACCTGCATGAAGAGCTCAAACGCCCGTCGCGAGGCGTGTCCAAGGCGGGCACCGGCACGTTCGATGAGGAGTGACGAGGGAAGGGACCGGGGATGACCGACCGGCATCATCTGCTCGTGCACGGCGCGACGTTCGCCGCCGTGGGCGATCGGGGCGACATCAGCGGGGTCCGGGGCGGCGGCTCCCCGGACGGGTTGTTCGTGCGCGACGCCCGGCATCTCAGCCGCTGGCAGCTCACCGCGGACGGCGCGGTGCCCGAGGTGCTCACACCGGTCGCGGACGGCGGCACCGCGCGCTGTGTCCTCGTACCGCGCGGGGCGCGTCCGGAGCCGCCCGCACACACGCTCTTCCGTGAACAGGCGGTCGGGGACAGCTCGTTCGTGGAGACGGTCCGGGTGACGAGCAATCGCCCGGTGCCGACGACGATCCGGCTGGCGATCACCGCGGACGCGGACTTCGCCGACCAGTTCGAGCTGCGCCCCGATCACCGTACGTACGTCAAGGCGGGTGCCCTGCGCTCGCGGATCGTGCTGGACGACGGGATCGAGTTCGCCTACCGGCGCGCGGAATGGCGTTCGTGTACGACGATCACGGCCGATCCGGCGCCGGAGGCGGTGGAGGAGACGGGTACGGGCGCCCGCCGGCTGGTGTGGACGCTGGAACTGCCCCCGGGCGGCACCCGGGAACTGGTCCTGCGGGTGATGGCCCGGCCGCACGGCGACCGGCGGGCGCTGCGGGTGCCCCGGGACCCGTCCGCCATGGCGGCCCAACTCGCGGCCTCCGAGGCCGAGTTCGTGGAGGGCGTGGCCTTCCCGACCGGCTGGCCGGAGCTGGCGGCGGCCTGTGCGCGGGGGCTCACGGATCTGGCGGCGCTCCAGATCCCGGCGACGGGTCCGGACGGCGAGGAGCTGCGGGTGCCGGCCGGTGGGGCGCCCTGGTATCTGACACTGCTCGCCCGGGACGCGCTGCTCACCTCCCTGTTCGCGCTTCCCTACCGGCCCCGCCCGGCCGCCGCGACGCTCCTCGCGCTGGCCGCGACCCAGGCGGGCGGGTCCGGGGGCGCGCGGGGCGCGGAGCCGGGGAAGATCGTGCACGAGGTACGGCACGGGGAGCTGGCGCACTTCGGGCAGGTGCCGTACGCGCGGTACTACGGCTCGGTCGACGCGACCCCGCTCTTCCTCGTGCTGCTCGGGGCGTACACCGAGCAGACCGGTGATCTGGCGCCGGCCCGCCGCCTTGAGGGGCACGCGCGGGCCGCGGTCGGCTGGATGCTGGACCACGGCGGGCTGACCTCGCGCGGCTATCTCGTCTACCGCGCCGACGAGGGCGGTCTGGCCAACCAGAACTGGAAGGACTCGCCCGGCGCGATCTGCCGTGCCGACGGTACGCGGCCGAGCGGGCCGGTGATGGCGGCGGGCGCGCAGGGCTATGCGTACGACGCGCTGCGGCGGACGGCGTGGGTGGCGCGGGCGGTGTGGGCCGACGAGACGTACGCGGCGCTGCTGGAGCAGGCGGCGGCCGATCTGCGCGACCGCTTCCAGCGGGACTTCTGGATGCGGGAGGCGTCCTTCCCGGCGCTGGCCCTGGACGGCGAGGGCCGCAGGATCGACGCGCTGGCCTCCGACGCGGGGCATCTGCTGTGGACCGGTCTGCTGGACAAGGAGTACGGCGAGGTGGTGGGGCGGCGGCTGCTGGAGCCCGACTTCTTCTCCGGCTGGGGCGTGCGCACGCTGGCCGCCGGCCAGGGGGCCTACCATCCCCTCTCCCCGCACCGCGGTTCCGTCTGGCCCCATGACAACGCGCTGATCGCCCTGGGCCTGGCCCGCTACGGCCTGCACGACGAGGCCCGAGCGGTGGCGCACGCGCTGGTCGACGCGGCGTCCCTCGCCCCCGCCCACCGCCTTCCTGAGGTCCTGGCCGGCTACCCCCGCACCACCCACCCCGAACCGGTCCCCTACCCCCACGCCTGCACCCGCGAATCCCGCTCCGCGGCGGCCCCGCTGGCGCTGCTGACGGCGGTGGGGGGAGCGTAGAGGGGCATCGAGGAGGTGCCGGGCACCGCGCGGGGCACCGGGGTTCGAAGCGTCATCAGGCCCCGCATGAGTACCCTGCCGATGCCCGGCGCCGGATACCCTGAGGGCGCACCCTGGAGGACACCATGAGCACTCAGGCCGACCACGGGCACGAGCTGATCCCCCGTCCCGAGCCGACTCCCGACGCCCTCCGTGCCGCGCTCGCCGTCGTCGCGCCCGGCCGTCTGACCGAGATGCAGGCCGGCAAGGACGAGGCCTTCGCCAAGGCGGTCCAGTGGCAGTCCCTCAGCCCCGTGCAGAGCTGGGTCCTGCTGTGGGCCCGGGACATCGAGATCGCCCGCCGCCCCGACCTCTCCACCCGCTACGCCCACGCCCGGGCCGACCTGGAACACAAGGACCCACTCATCGCGGAGTCGGCCCTGCGCGATCTCGGAGCGGTGCTGGACGAGGCCATGAACGTCTGAACCGAGCTCCCGGAGCCGGACCCGCGCCTCCGGCCGACTGCTTCGCGGCCGGTCCAGCAGCCAGGCCCTCCAGCTGGGGTCCGGTGATGGGCCGCTGAATCTGCTCAGCTCTCCAGCCGACGGTTTCGGGTGGCGAGTGGGCGAGGCGAGTGGGCGGGGACGGTTCAGCCGCCCGACGTGTCCAGTTCCGCGTCTTCCGTCACGCCCGCGCAGTCGTACGGGTCCTTCAGCCAGCCGTCCGGGAGGACGACCCGGTTGTTGCCGGAGGTGCGGCCGCGGGGGCCGTCGGCGCCGGTGGGCCAGGGCTGGGAGAGGTCCAGTTCGTCCAGGCCCGCGCGCAGTTCGGCCAGGGAGGAGGTGATCGCGAGGCGCTTGCGCATCTCGGAGCCGACCGCGAAGCCCTTCAGGTACCAGGCGACATGCTTGCGGAAGTCGATCACGCCCTTGGACTCGTCGCCGAGCCACTCGCCGAGCAGCCGGGCATGCCGGACCATCACGTCGGCGACCTCCCGCAGCGCGGGCCGGTGGAAGTCGTCGCGGCCCTCGAACGCGGCCACGAGATCCGCGAAGAGCCAGGGGCGGCCCAGGCAGCCGCGGCCCACGACCACACCGTCGCACCCGGTCTCCCGGACCATCCGCAGCGCGTCCTGCGCCGACCAGATGTCCCCGTTGCCGAGCACCGGGATCTCCGGCACGTGCTCCTTCAGCCGCGCGATCGCGGACCAGTCGGCGGTGCCGCCGTAGTGCTGCGCCGCCGTACGGCCGTGCAGCGCGATCGCCGTGACGCCCTCCTCGACGGCGATCCGCCCGGCGTCGAGGTAGGTGATGTGGTCGTCGTCGATGCCCTTGCGCATCTTCATCGTCACCGGCAGGTCGCCCGCCCCGGACACCGCCTCGCGCAGGATCGCCCGCAGCAGGTTCCGCTTGTACGGCAGCGCCGAGCCGCCGCCCTTGCGGGTCACCTTGGGGACCGGGCAGCCGAAGTTCAGGTCGATGTGATCGGCCAGGCCCTCCTCCGCGATCATGCGGACGGCCTTTCCGACGGTCGCGGGGTCGACGCCGTACAGCTGGATCGACCGCGGTGTCTCGCTCGCGTCGAACCTGATCAGCTGCATGGTCTTCTCATTGCGCTCGACCAGTGCCCGGGTCGTGATCATCTCGCTGACGTACAGCCCCTTGCCCCCGCTGAACTCACGGCACAGCGTGCGGAAGGGCGCGTTCGTGATCCCCGCCATGGGTGCGAGCACGACGGGAGGGGTCACGGTGTGCGGGCCGATGGAGAGCGGGTGGGTCATCAGACGGCTCCGGGACGGATGTACGGGCGGACGTACGGACGGATGTACAACGGAAGGGGCAAGGAACCATTGTCCCTCACCGGCCGAGGTGCCCGGATCCCGTGTAATAGTCATTAGTTAGACGCACTATCGAAGTCGGCGTACGATGACGCGCATGCCAGAGTTGAGTCCCCGCAGGCGCATGCTCGTGCTCGCGATCTGCTGCATGAGCCTGCTGATCGTGAGCCTCGACAACACCGTGCTGAATGTGGCACTGCCCTCGATGCAGCGCGATCTGCACGCCACCACGTCCGGTCTGCAGTGGACCATCGACGCCTACACCCTGGTCCTGGCCTCGCTGCTGATGCTCGCCGGATCCACCGCCGACCGGATCGGCCGCAAGCGCGTCTTCATGGCCGGACTCGTGGTGTTCACCGTCGGCTCGGTGCTGTGCTCGCTCGCCCCCAGCCTGTCCCTGCTCGTCGTCTTCCGCATGGTCCAGGCGATCGGCGGCTCGATGCTCAACCCGGTCGCCATGTCGATCATCACCAACACCTTCACCGACGCCCGTGAGCGCGCCCGCGCCATCGGCGTCTGGGGCGCGGTGGTCGGCATATCCATGGCGCTCGGCCCGCTGGTCGGCGGCCTGCTGGTGCAGTCCGTGAGCTGGCGCGCGATCTTCTGGGTCAACCTCCCGATCGGCCTCGCGGCCCTGCTGCTGACCCTGCGCTTCGTCCCGGAGTCCCGCGCCCCCAAGGGCCGCCGCCCGGACCCGGTGGGCCAGGTGCTGGTCATCGCCCTGTTCGGCGCGCTGACGTACGGCATCATCCAGGCGCCCGACTCCGGCCTCGCCTCGGTCGCGCCGTACTTCGTGATCGCCGTCGCCGCCCTGGCCGCCCTGCTCCGGTACGAGCCCCGGCGTGACGAACCCCTCATCGACCTGCGCTTCTTCCGCTCCGCGCCGTTCAGCGGTGCGACCGTGATCGCGATCAGCGCGTTCGCCGCGCTCGGCGGCTTCCTGTTCATGTCGACGCTGTACCTCCAGAACGTCCGGGGCCTCGACGCCCTGCACGCGGGCCTGTGGATGCTCCCCATGGCCGCGCCGACCTTCCTGTGCGCCCCGCTGTCCGGCCGGCTGGTCGGCACCCGCGGCCCCCGGCTGCCGCTCCTGATCGCCGGTACGGCCATGACGGTCAGCGGCCTCATGTTCGCGCTGTTCGAGGCCGAGACCTCGGACAGCACCCTGTTCATCGGGTACGTGCTGTTCGGCATCGGCTTCGGCTTCGTCAACGCGCCGATCACCAACACGGCGGTCTCCGGCATGCCCCGCGCCCAGGCCGGGGTCGCCGCCGCCGTGGCCTCCACCAGCCGGCAACTGGGGCAGACCCTGGGCGTCGCGGTGATCGGCGCGGTCCTCGCCGCGGGCATCGGCTCGTCGTCGTACCGCAGCACCTTCGTGGACGCCGCCCGGCCCGGCTGGTGGATCCTCACCGTCTGCGGTCTCGCGGTGCTCGCCCTGGGCCTGCTCACCAGCGGCCGCTGGGCCCGCCGTACGGCCGAGCACGCGGCGGAGCGGCTGGAGACCGCGGAGATCCGCCAGGCGGTGGGCGCTCCCGGCCGCGTCTGACGGCGCACGGATCAAGAAGGAGCCGGCCCGGGTACGACACCCGGGCCGGCTCTTTTTCGTGCGGTGCTCCGCTCAGCGGCGCGCGGCCTTCGCCAGCGACTTCACGAAGCTCGGCGCGTCCAGGGTGCCGACGCCGGTGGCCATGTCGTAGCCGTCGACGGCCTTGTAGCCGGTGACTCCGCCGTAGGTGTTGTCCGTGCCGTCGTTGACGTCCACGATGCCGGTGCCCTTGTGCTTGGCGAGGCTGTAGAGCGCGGCGTTGACATTGCCCAGGCGGTGCCCGGCGACCTGGTCGGCGAGCGCGACGATGCCCGAGAAGAGCGGGCTGGACTCGCTGGTGCCGCCGTAGACGTCCCAGCCGACGGCCGTCGGGTCGTAGCTGGAGTAGACCCAGGCACCGCCGTTGACGGCGGCGGACATCGAGATGTCCGGGGTGCCGCGGTGGTTGCCGACGATCTTCTTCACGCCGTTCTGGAAGGACGGCCGGGAGAACACGTGGGAGACACCGCCGCCGCCCGCGCCGTAGTCGTTGTACACGCTGTCGGGCTTGATCCGGTTGCCCTGGTCGTCCAGGTGCAGCTGGGTGCCGCCGACGGAGGTGACCAACGGGTCGGCGGAGGGCCAGGAGTTGACCTGCTTGGTGTAGTCGCCCGAGTCGTCCAGCGTGCCGTTGGTGGGGCCGTCGTCACCGGAGGAGGCGAGGACGGTCACGCCCTTGCGGGCCGCGTCCTTGAACGCGTACCGCAGCTTCTGGATGCTGGAGGAGTCGCCCTGGTCGACGCCAGGGAAGGTGTTCTCGGTCGCGTCGAAGCTCTGTGTGATGACATCGCCGACCCCGTGGTCGATCAGGGACTTCTCGGCGCTCATCATCTCCGGCAGACCGGTGACGCCCTCGGTCTCCGCGACCCCCGTCTCGACCAGTACGATCCTGGCGCCGGGCGCGGCGGCGTGGGCCATCTCGACGTCCAGGGTGGTCTCGCCCGCCCAGCCCGTCATGTCGCTGTTCTTCGGGTCGAAGGGGGGCACCTTGCCCCACTTGACGACCGAGACCTTGGTGCTCGCCATGCCGAACTGCTTGCTGTACACGTCGAGGTCGTGCTGGATCGTCGGGGAGCCGAACGAGTCCACGATGACGATCGTGCGCCCCTTGCCCGTGATGCCCTTGCGGTACAGCGAGTTGAGGTTGTACGCGGTGCGGTACTGGAGCGGGGTGTAGCAGTTGATGTGCCACTTGGCCTGGCACTGGGCGATGGAGATCGGGCTGTCCACGTCGTGGGCGAGGGTGTGCCCGGCGATGGCCGGAGCCGCGAAGGTGTGCGGCACGGCCGCGGGGGTCGCGGTGGCGACACTCGCGGGGGCGGCGGTCGCCAGCGCGGCGGCGACGAGAGCGGCAGCCCCGGTGGTGGCGGCCGCGATGCCTCGCCCGGTACGGGATATGTGCATGAAATCCCCTGAGAGGTCTGGTGTCGACCGAAGTGGTCTCGCGCATCCCATCGGGGGAGTCATGCACAGGACAACCCTGTTGAACTGTAGATTTCGAATCTTTTACCGAAACCGCACCCGTACCCGGCGGACTGATCAGCTCCCCTGGGCCGGACTCCCTTGCGCCAGCCGGTGGAGCCGCTCCAGACGCTCGCGCGTCTCCTCGTTCTTCGGCGTGTACGTCACCATCCGGCCGCCCAGTTCGGGGGCCAGCCACAGATCGGTGTGCTCCAACGTCAGCAGTCCCACCTGGGGGTTGACGAACTCCTTGGTCTTGGAGCGGTGCCCGACCACCTCGTAGCGCTCCCAGTTCTCCCGGAACTCCGGTGATTCCTCAAGGCGTTTGAGCAGCATCTTCCAGGCGGGCTCGCCGAGGTGACCGGCGAGGGCCGCGCGCAGCCGGGCCGCCATCAGCCGCTGGCTCTCCTCCAGATGCACGATCGCGGCCCGCCAGTGCGGGTCGGTGTAGGCGAGCAGGACGCAGTTGCGGTCCTCGGGCGGGATCTCGTCCAGATCGGCGCCCATGAGGAGGGCGTAGGTGCGGTTGTAGGCGACGATGTCGTACCGGCTGTTCTGCACGGCGGCGGGGATCGGCCCGAGCCGGTCCAGCATCTCCCGCAGCGCGGGCGTCACGCTCGGGCAACGGGCCCCCGGCGCCGGGTCGTTGGCACCGGCCAGCTGGAACAGATGGGCGCGCTCGCTGGCGTCGAGCCGCAGGGTGCGCGCGAGGGCGTCCAGGACCTGTACGGAGACCTGGATGGCACGCGCCTGTTCAAGCCACGTGTACCAAGTGACGCCGACGGCGGACAGATGCGCCACCTCCTCGCGGCGCAGTCCCGGCGTACGGCGGCGGGGGCCGCGCGGCAGGCCGACCTGCTCGGGGGCGATGCGCTCGCGCCGGCTGCGCAGGAAGGCGGCCAGTTCGTGCCGCCGGATCTCCGCGCCGCCCGCGGCGCTCCCCCGGTCCGTCGCGGTGGTCGTCATGGTGGCCATGCCCTCCAGGGTGCCGCGTCGGTCAGCCTGTTTCCAGGTACTCCTGGTACCAGGATGAGGACACTCTGGTACCCGTCTGGGCCGCGGCGCAGGCTCGGTGTCATGAGTGAGACCGTCACCGTCCACGCCGTCCGCCGGGCGGCCGCCGCAGCGCCCGTGCTCGGCGGCCCCGGGCTGTTCACCGTTCTGCTGGCCGCGGCGCTGCCGCTGGTCGACTTCTTCATCGTCAATGTCGCCCTGCCGACCATGGGCTCCGATCTGCACGCGGGCGAGGCCGTGCTGGAGCTGGTGGTCGCGGGGTACGGCGTCGCCTACGCCGTGCTGCTCGTGCTCGGCGGCCGGCTCGGGGACCTGTTCGGACGCCGCCGGCTGTTCCTCGGCGGCATGGCGGCCTTCGGGCTGACCTCGCTGGCCTGCGGGCTCGCGCCGGACGCGTGGAGCCTGGTGGCCGCGCGGGTGGCGCAGGGCGCCGCGGCCGCCGCGATGCTGCCGCAGGTGCTCGCCACCATCCAGTCCGCCACCGAGGGCGCGCGCCGCGCCAAGGCGATGAGCCTGTACGGCGCCACGGCCGGTCTTTCCATGGTGGCCGGGCAGGTGCTCGGCGGGGTCCTGGTCGCCGCCGACATCGCCGGCAGCGGCTGGCGGGCGGTGTTCCTCGTCAATGTGCCGGTGGTCGCGCTGGGCCTGGTGCTGGCCGTACGACTCGTACCCGAGACCCGCTCGCAGCACCCGGAGCCCGTCGACGGCCCCGGCACCGCGCTGCTCGCGGCGTCCCTGCTGACGCTGCTTGCGCCGCTCACCGAGGGCCGGGCGGCGGGCTGGCCGCTGTGGACCTGGCTGTCGCTGGCCGCGTTCCCGTTCGCGGCGGCCGGGTTCTGGCTGGTGGAGCGGCGGGCGGACCGGGCGGGGCGCACCCCCCTGGTGCCGCCGAGCCTGCTGCGGCTCGCCTCGCTGCGGCGCGGGCTGGTGCTGATCGTGCCGTTCTCGGTCGGCTTCAGCGGGTTCATGTTCGTGATCGCGCTGGCGCTCCAGCAGGGGGCGCATCTGGGCCCGGTGTCGGCGGGGCTGGCGCTCGCGCCGATGGCCGTGGTGTTCCTGTTCGTGTCGCTGGCCGGCCCGCGGCTGATGGGGCGGTTCGGCACCCGGGTGATACCGGCGGGGTCCCTCGTGCAGGGCGTGGGTGTGCTGCTGATCGCGGCGGCCGTCTGGCGGGACTGGCCGCAGGTGAGTGTCGCCGCGCTGCTGCCGGGGGTGGCGGTGGCCGGTGCGGGGCAGGCGCTCCAACTCCCCAATGTGATGCGGCTGGTGCTGTCCGAGGTACCGGGGGCGCGCGCCGGTGTGGGCGGCGGGGTGCTGGTCACCACGCAGCAGTCGGGGCTGGCGCTCGGGGTGGCGACGCTGGGCACGCTGTTCCTCACGCTGGTGCCGCACGTGGGCATGCGGGAGGCGCTGGTCATCACGCTGCTCGCGCAGCTGGGCGGGATCGTGCTGACGGGGGCGCTGGGGCTGCGGCTGCCGAGGAAGGTGGGCTGAGGTCCGCGGCGTCCAGGAAACTGCCGTACAAGGCCGTTGACCTGCACTTTCATGGATCCCGAACGCCGGTTACGCAGCGCTTCGAGTGGCCGACGGAGCGAAGTCGGGTCAGCCTGGGTTACGTCCGATCGAGCGAACGATCGAGCGACAGGAGAGAACCATGACCTCCGTACTCCGCCACCACCGCTACGGCCGTGCTCTGGGCGCCGGTGTACTGTCCGTGGCGCTGCTTTCCGGCGGTACGGCCGGAGCCTTCGCCGCCACGAGCACCCCCAGCCCGAAGGTGACCACGACCAAGAAGCCGATGCCCACGCGCACGGCGACGATGAAGCCGAAACCGATGCCGACGCGCTCGGCGACCAAGAAGGCGATGCCGAAGACCGCGGCGGCGACCACCGCGGCGGGCTCCATCACCGTCGCGGCCTCCCACAAGACCGTCAAGCACGGCGAGGCCGTGGCCTTCGCCGGTCGCGTCAAGGGTGTGAAGGCCGGCACGGTGCTGGTCCTCCAGCACCGGATGAACGGCAAGTGGACCACGCTGCGGTCCACGACCGCCGTCAACCGGAACGGCACCTTCACCATCCGCCGCGCGTTCACCGCCAAGGGCAACGAGACGGTGCGTGTGGTGACGAAGGACGGCAAGGTCATGTCCTCGCCGGTCAGCGTGAAGGTCAGCTGACGCCGCCTGCCGACATCAGCGAAGACCCCGCACCAACAGGTCCACGACGGCCGTGAACTCCTCGCCGACGCCGGGCTGGGTCCACTCCCTGGCATAACAGGGATCGTGGAACCGGCCGGTGGCCTGGAAGACGGCTCGGGCCGCGGCGGCCGGGTCGGGCACCGAGAAGGTGCCCGACCCGGCCCCTTGCGTGATGATCCCGGTCAGCTGCGCGGTCAGCTCGGCTATGTGCTCGCCGACGACCACGCCGTTCTCGTCCGTCAGCACGGTGTACGTGGCGAACAGCTCCGGGTCGTCGCCCGCCTTGTGCCGCTTGGCCTCGAACAGCGCGGCGAGCCAGTCCCGCAGCCGGGCCTCGGGGTCCCGCTCGCTCGCGGCGGCGATCACGGCGAGCTTCTGCGAGGTCCGGTCCAGCCAGCGCTTGGTGACCGCCTCGCGCAGCGCGGCCTTGGTACGGAAGTGCCGGTAGACACTGCCGTGGCTGACGCCGAGCGCGCGGGCCACGTCCACCACGGTGGCCTTGGCCGGGCCGTGCCGGCGCAGCACTTCCTCGGTCGCCGCCAGAATGCGCTCGGCGGTCAGGATCTCGCTGGTCGATGCCATGCCTAGACCGTACCCGGCATCAGGATCAGCGCTCGCTGTCGAGGTGTGCCATCTGCGCGCTCGGGTAGCGGTCACCGGCCGCGGCGTCCGCCGGTACGGCCTTCTCGATCGCCGCCAGGTCGGCCGCGTCCAGCGTCACATCGAGGGCGCCGAGCGACTCGGTCAGCCGCTCCCGGGTGCGGGCGCCGACCAGCGGCACGATGTCCTCGCCGCGGGAGAGCACCCAGGCGATGGCGGTCTGCGCCACGGTGGCACCCTTGCGCTCGGCGATCTCGCGCAGCGCGTCGACCAGGTTCAGGTTGTGCTGGAGGTTCTCGCCCTGGAAGCGGGGCGAGTGGGCCCGGAAGTCGGTGGCGGCGAGCTGCCGGTCCCGGGTGAAGTGGCCGGAGATCAGGCCCCGGGAGAGCACGCCGTACGCGGTGATGCCGATGCCCAGCTCACGGGTGGTGGGCAGGATCTCCCGCTCGATGCCCCGGGAGATCAGCGAGTACTCGATCTGGAGGTCGGAGACCGGCGCGGTGGCGGCGGCCCGGCGGATCGTCTCGGCGCCGACCTCGCTGAGGCCGACATGGCGGACGTACCCCTTCTCGATCAGTTCGGCGATGGCGCCGACGGTCTCCTCGATCGGGACGTCCGGGTCGAGGCGGGCGATCCGGTAGACGTCGATGTGGTCGACGCCCAGGCGCTGGAGGGAGTAGGCGGCGAAGTTCTTCACGGCGGCGGGCCGGCCGTCGTAGCCGCTCCAGTTGCCCTCCGGGTCGCGCAGGGCGCCGAACTTCACGCTGACCAGGGCCTGTTCGCGCAGCGCGGCGGGCGCGGTGCGCAGGGCCTCGCCGAGCAGCATCTCGTTGTGCCCCATGGCGTAGAAGTCGCCGGTGTCCAGCAGGGTCACGCCCGCCTCCAGGGCGGCGTGGACGGTCGCGACGGACTCGGCGCGGTCGGCGTCTCCGTACAGCGCGGACATGCCCATGCAGCCGAGGCCGAGGGCGGAGACCTGGGGGCCGGTGGTGCCGAGGTTTCGGGTGTGCGGGGTCTTCGTCATGGATCCAGCATGGCATGACAGCTGACAGATTTCAATATTTGTCATCTGTCAGTCACCCGCCCCCTTTCGCGCCCCCTCGCGACCCCCTCCCCGTACCTCTCTTTGGTCCAGACCTATTGACGAATGGTCTGGACCAGAGCACCGTCATGTACAGGACATGCCAGGACATGACCCGGGAGGCCCCATGCTCCGCCGCACGCTGCCCCTGCTCGCCGCCGCCCTCACGACCGCCGCTCTCACCCAGCTCCCCGCCGCGCATCCCGCCTCGGCCGCCGACACCTGCGCGGTGAAGTCCCGCCCGGCGGGCAAGGTGCTCCAGGGCTACTGGGAGAACTGGGACGGCGCCGCCAACGGGGTCCATCCGCCCTTCGGCTGGACCCCGATCACCGACTCCCGTATCCCCGCGCACGGTTACAACGTCATCAACGCGGCCTTCCCGGTGATCCGTTCCGACGGCACGGCACTGTGGGAGGACGGCATGGACACCGGGGTGAAGGTGCCCACGCCCGCGGAGATGTGCGCGGCGAAGGCGTCCGGCGAGACGATCCTGCTCTCCATCGGGGGTGCGACGGCCGGTATCGACCTCAACTCCACGGCGGTCGCGGACAAGTTCGTCTCGACCGTCGTACCGATCCTGAAGCAGTACAACTTCGACGGCATCGACATCGACATCGAGACCGGCCTGACGGGCAGCGGGAACATCAACCAACTGTCCACGTCCCAGGCCAACTTGATCCGCATCATCGACGGCATCCTCGCGCAGATGCCGGCCGGCTTCGGGCTGACGATGGCCCCGGAGACGGCGTACGTCACCGGGGGCAGCATCACCTACGGCTCGATCTGGGGCGCGTATCTGCCGGTCATCAAGAAGTACGCGGACAACGGCCGTCTGTGGTGGCTGAACATGCAGTACTACAACGGCAGCATGTACGGCTGCTCCGGCGACTCCTACGAGGCCGGCACGGTGGCGGGCTTCACCGCCCAGACCGACTGCCTGAACAAGGGCCTGGTGGTGCAGGGCACGACCGTCAAGGTCCCCTACGACAAGCAGGTCCCGGGGCTGCCCGCGCAGCCCGGCGCGGGCGGCGGCTACATGTCCCCGTCCCTGGTCTCCCAGTCCTGGGGGCACTACGGCACATCGCTCAAGGGCCTGATGGACTGGTCCCTCAACTGGGACGGCTCGAAGAACTGGACCTTCGGCGACAACGTCAAGGCGCTGCAAGGACGTTGAGCAAAGCGCCCCGAAGGGGCGCGGGGAACCGCGCGACAAGCCAGGGGGGCGCCGCTGACGGACGACCATCCGTCGGCGGCGCCCCCCGGCGGAGCACCTACGCGCCGATGAGGCGCTGCGCCAGGTAGCCCTCGATCTGGTCGAGGGAGACCCGCTCCTGCTTCATCGTGTCGCGCTCGCGCACGGTGACCGCGTTGTCCTCAAGGGTGTCGAAGTCGACGGTCACACAGAACGGCGTACCGATCTCGTCCTGACGGCGGTAGCGGCGGCCGATGGCGCCCGCGTCGTCGAAGTCGATGTTCCAGTTCTGCCGCAGCGCCTGCGCGAGGCCCTTGGCCTTCGGCGACAGCTCCGGGTTGCGGGACAGCGGCAGCACGGCCACCTTCACCGGGGCGAGCCGGTGGTCGAGGCGCAGCACCGTGCGCTTCTCCATCTTGCCCTTGGCGTTGGGCGCCTCGTCCTCGACGTACGCGTCGAGCAGGAAGGCCAGCATGGTGCGGCCGACACCCGCCGCCGGCTCGATGACGTACGGCGTCCAGCGCTCCCCGGCCTCCTGGTCGAAGTAGGAGAGGTCCTGGCCGGAGGCCTTGGCGTGCGCGCCGAGGTCGTAGTCCGTGCGGTTGGCGACACCCTCCAGCTCGCCCCACTCACTGCCACCGAACTGGAAGCGGTACTCGATGTCCGCGGTCCGCTTCGAGTAGTGGGAGAGCTTCTCCTTCGGGTGCTCGTACCAGCGCATGTTCTCGGTGCGCAGGCCGAGGCCCGTGTACCAGTTCCAGCGCTGCTCCATCCAGTATTCCTGCCACTGCTCGTCCTCGCCGGGCTTGACGAAGAACTCCATCTCCATCTGCTCGAACTCGCGGGTGCGGAAGATGAAGTTGCCCGGCGTGATCTCGTTGCGGAACGACTTGCCCATCTGGGCGATGCCGAACGGCGGCTTGCGGCGCGAGGTGGTCTGCACCTGGGCGAAGTTGGTGAAGATGCCCTGGGCGGTCTCGGGGCGCAGATAGGCGACCGAACCGGAGTCCTGGGTCGGGCCGAGGTGCGTGGAGAGCAGGCCGGAGAACTGCTTGGGCTCGGTGAACTGGCCCTTGTTGCCGCAGTTCGGGCAGTTGATGTCGGCCAGGCCGTTCGCCGGGGCGTGGCCCTTCTTCTCCTCGTAGGACTCTTCGAGGTGGTCGGCACGGAACCGCTTGTGGCACGCGGTGCACTCGGTCAGCGGGTCCGTGAAGGTGGCGACGTGGCCGGACGCGACCCAGACCTCGGGGGCCAGGATGACGGACGAGTCGATACCGACCACGTCCTCGCGGGACGTCACCATGTAGCGCCACCACTGGCGCTTGATGTTCTCCTTGAGCTCGACACCCAGCGGTCCGTAGTCCCAGGCGGCACGCTGACCGCCGTAGATCTCACTGCAGGGGAAAACGAAGCCACGGCGCTTGCTCAGGCTGACGATGGTGTCGATCTTGTCGGCGGCCACGGTGCTCTCTTCATTACGACGACGGGCGTTGAAGCGAGATGCTTCCAGCGAATGCTTCAGGTTACCGGCGCAGGCTCCCCCACGACCAAATCGGCCCCGGTATACGGGCACCTCAGAGGGCTTGTTGACAACGGTTTCCATTTTTGTTGAAAATGACTGTCATGAACATACGTGGACGCCTCATACCCGCCGCCGCCCTGACCGCCGTCACCGCCCTCGGCCTGGGCACTCTCTCCGGCTGCTCCGGGAGCAGCACGGCGGCGACCGGTGACGGCAGGCTCGACGTCATCGCGTCCTTCTATCCGATGTCCTTCCTCGCCGAGCGGATCGGCGGCGACCACGTCCATGTCACCAGTCTCACCACGCCCGGCCAGGAGCCGCACGACCTGGAGATCAGCCCCAAGCAGATCGCCGCGATCGACGACGCCGACGCCGTCCTCTACCTCAAGAACCTCCAGCCCTCCGTGGACGCCGCGGTCGCGCAGTCCTCGGTGAAGACGAAGGTCGACGCCGCCTCCCTGGTCGCCATGGAGGCGCACGGCAACGAGGTCGGCGGGCACGCGGCCGAGCACGACACCAGCAAGGGCGAGGACTCCGCGGGCGAGGACCCGCACATCTGGCTGGACCCGGTGCGCTACGCCCAGGTCGCCAAGGGCGTCGGCACGGCCCTGGAGAAGGCCGACCCCAAGCACGCGGCCGACTACAAGAAGAACACCGCGGCCCTGGTCAAGCAGCTCGGCGACCTGGACCAGCGGTTCCGCACCGGTCTCGCGCACACCGAGTCCAAGGTCTTCATCACCACGCACGCCGCCTTCGGCTACCTCGCCGAGCGCTACGGGCTCACCGAGGAGGCGATCAACGGCCTCGACCCCGACTCGGAGCCGAGCGCCGCGCGCGTGCGGGACCTGGAGCGGATGGCGAAGGCCGACCATGTCTCGACCGTCTTCTACGAGACGCTCGTCAGCGACAAGACCGCGAAGACCATCGCGCACGACGCGAACCTGAAGACCGACGTCCTCGACCCGATCGAGGGGATCACGGGCAAGTCCCGCGGCAAGGACTACTTCTCCGTCCAGAACGCCAACCTCAAGGCGCTCCAGAAGGCGCTGGGCACCAAGTGACAGGAGTCAGCATGGAGACCCACGGCGAACCCGTCATATCCCTGCGCGGCGTGCGCGCCGACCTCGGCGGCCGCCCGGTGCTGCGCGGCATCGACCTGACCGTCGCGCGCGGCGAGGTCGTCGCCCTCCTCGGCGCCAACGGCTCCGGCAAGTCCACCGCGATCCGTACGATCATCGGCCAGGTCCCCCTCGCCGACGGCACCATCGAGCTGTTCGGCACCCCCCGGCGGGCCTTCCGCGACTGGGCCCGCGTGGGCTACGTACCGCAGCGCACCACGGCCGCGGGCGGCGTACCGGCGACGGTCACCGAGATCGTCTCCTCCGGCCGCCTCGCCCGCACCCGCTTCGGCCCCTTCCGCAGGGACGACCGGGACGCCGTGCGCGAGGCCCTGGAGCGGGTCGGTATGGCGGACCGCGCCAAGGACTCGGTGAACGCCCTGTCCGGGGGCCAGCACCAGCGGGTGCTGATCGCCCGCGCGCTCGTCGCCCGCCCCGAACTGCTGATCATGGACGAGCCGATGGCCGGCGTCGACCTGGCCAGCCAGGAGATCCTGGCCCGGACGCTGAAGACCCAGGTGGAGGCCGGTACGACGGTCCTGCTCGTGCTGCATGAACTGGGCCCCCTGGAACCGCTGATCGACCGCGCGGTCGTCCTGCGCGACGGCTGCGTCCTGCACGACGGCCCGCCCCCGAGAGCCGTCGGCCAGCATGCGCTGCCGGGTCACGACCACGTACACCCGCACGCACCCGCGGGCGCCGAACCGATCCGGACGGGACTGCTGAGCTGATGGACTTCCTCAACTACGCCTTCATGCAGCGGGCCCTGCTCGCCGCCGTCCTGGTCGGCATCACCGCCCCCGCCATCGGCATCTACCTGGTCCAGCGCCGCCAGGCCCTGATGGGCGACGGCATCGGACATGTCGCCATGACCGGCGTCGGCCTCGGCTTTCTGCTGTCCACCTCCCCGGTCTGGATGGCGACGGCGGTCTCCGTGCTCGGCGCCCTCCTGATGGAGCTGATCCGCTGGTACGGCAGGACGCGCGGCGACATCGCGCTGGCCATGCTCTTCTACGGCGGCATGGCGGGCGGCGTGATGTTCATCAACATGGCGCCGACGGGCTCCAACGCCAACCTGACGACCTACCTCTTCGGCTCCCTGTCCACGGTCTCCCCCTCCGACGTCAACGCGATCTGCCTGCTGGCCGCGTTCGTGGTGCTGGTCACCCTCGGCCTGCGCCGCCAGCTGTTCGCGGTCAGCCAGGACGAGGAGTTCGCGCGGGTCACCGGGCTGCCGGTGCGCGCCCTGAACCTGCTGACGGCGGTCACGGCGGCGGTGACGGTGACGGTCGCCATGCGCGTCGTCGGGCTGCTGCTGGTCTCCGCGCTGATGGTGGTGCCGGTGGCGGCGGCCCAGCAGCTCACCCGGAGCTTCGCCATGACGTTCGCGATCGCGGTGGCGCTCGGCATCACGGTGACCGTCAGCGGCACGATCGCGTCGTTCTACCAGGACGTCCCGCCCGGCGCGACGATCGTCCTGCTCACCATCGCCGCGTTCGTCGTCCTGACCGGGCTGGCGGCCCCGCTGGCCCGCCGACGCGCCCGCGCCGCCACGGCGGCGGGGCCCGGCGGAGATCCGGCGGAGTGCCTGATTCCGGCCGCGCGCGGCACGGGAGAGGAGATCAACGCCTGACCTCCGGGGCGCCGGGCTGGCACAATGGCCCGGGTCAGGGGTGAGACGTGAGGAGGCAGCAGTGACGACCGCTGGACCGCCCGTGAAGGGCCGCGCGACCCGTCAGCGGGCAGCAGTGGCGGCCGCGCTGGACGAGGTCGACGAGTTCCGCAGCGCGCAGGAGCTCCACGACATGCTCAAGCACAAGGGCGACTCCGTCGGGCTCACCACCGTCTACCGCACGCTCCAGTCCCTCGCCGACGCCGGCGAGGTCGACGTGCTGCGTACGTCCGAGGGCGAGTCCGTCTACCGCCGCTGCTCCACCGGCGAGCACCACCACCATCTCGTCTGCCGCGGCTGCGGCAAGGCGGTCGAGGTGGAGGGCCCGGCGGTGGAGAAGTGGGCGGAGGCGATCGCCGCGGAGCACGGGTATGTGAACGTGGCGCACACCGTGGAGATCTTCGGCACCTGCGCGGAGTGCGCCACGCGGAACAACTGAGGGGGGAGGCGGCTCAGCCGTCGCCCTCCATCGCCAGCAGCTCCTCGTTCGGGATCGCGCCGCCGAACCGCCGGTCGCGGGAGGCGAATTCCAGACACGCCCGCCACAGGTCGCGCCGGTCGAAGTCCGGCCACAGCACGTCCTGGAAGACCAGCTCGGCGTAAGCGCTCTGCCAGAGCAGGTAGTTGGACGTCCGCTGCTCGCCGCTGGGCCGCAGGAACATGTCGACGTCCGGCATGTCCGGGTAGTACAGATACTTCTGGATCGTCTTCTCGGACACCTTCGACGGATCCAGCCGCCCGGCCCGTACATCCTCCGCCAACGCCTTGGCCGCGTCGGCGAGTTCGGCCCGGCCGCCGTAGTTCATGCAGAAGTACAGGGTGAGCTTGTCGTTGTCCTTGGTCTGCTCCTGCGCGACCTGCAGCTCCTTGGCGACCGACTTCCACAGCCGGGGCATCCGCCCGGCCCAGCGCACCCGCACACCCAGCCCGTCCAGCTGGTCGCGGCTCTTGCGGATGAAGTCGCGGTTGAAGTTCATGAGGAAGCGCACCTCCTCGGGCGAGCGCTTCCAGTTCTCGGTGGAGAAGGCGTACAGCGAGATGTTGCCCACACCCATCTCGATCGCGCCCTGGAGTACATCGAGCACCTGCTCGGCGCCGACCTTGTGCCCCTCGGTCCGCGGCAGCCCCCGCTCCTTGGCCCACCGCCCGTTGCCGTCCATGACGATCGCCACGTGGTTCGGGACCAGCTCACCGGGGAGCTTCGGCGGACGGGCGCCGGAGGGGTGCGGCTCCGGCGCCGTGTACTCGCGCCGCTGGCGCCCCAGGATCCCGCGTACCACCATGTGCTCCGACTCCCTCTACGACTTCTCCGGGCCGGCTTCTCAGGGCCCGGCTAGGACTTTTCCACGTACCGCAGCGACCGCAGCCCGCGTTCCAGATGCCAGTGCAGATAGGCGGAGACCAGCCCACTGCCCTCGCGGACGAACCGTGCCTCGCAGGCGTCCGCGGTCTCCCAGTCTCCCGTAAGCAGCGCGCCCAGCAGTACCAGGGTCCCCGGGGACGGTACGACGCTGCCGGGCACCCGGCAGTCGACGCACACGGAGCCGCCGGAGGCGACGGAGAAGAACCGGTTGGGGCCCGGCATCCCGCACCGCGCGCAGTCGCCGAAGCTGGGCGCGTACCCGTTGACGGCGAGCGAGCGCAGCAGGAACGCGTCCAGCACCAGATGCGGGGCGTGCTCCCCCCGGGCCAGCGTCCGCAGGGCGCCGACCAGCAGCAGGTACTGCTGTACGGCCGGCTCGCCCTCATGGTCGGTGAACCGCTCGGCGGTCTCCAGCATGGCCGTACCGGCGGTGTAGCGCGCGTAGTCGGTCACGATTCCGCCACCGTACGGCGCGATGGTCTCACTCTGGGTGCACAGCGGCAGCCCGCGGCCGATCAGTTCGCTGCCGCGCGCGAAGAACTGCACATCCACATGGGAGAAGGGTTCGAGGCGGGCGCCGAACTTCGACTTGGTGCGCCGCACCCCCCGCGCCACCGCCCGGACCCGGCCGTGGCCCCGGGTGAGCAGGGTGATGATCCGGTCCGCCTCGCCCAGCTTCTGGGTGCGCAGCACGATGCCGTCGTCGCGGAACAGACTCATGCCCCCCATTCTCCCCCATGGGGCCGACGGCCCTTCGCTACCCGTCCGGTGCGGCGGGCTCGGCGGCGAGCCGCCCGGCGAGTTCGGTGCGCCGCCGCACCCCGAGCTTGCGGAAGCTGTTCGTCAGATGGGTCTCCACGGTGCGCAGCGCCAGATGCAGCAGGGCCGCGATCTCCGGGTTGGAGTGGCCCTGCGCGGCCAGTGCGCAGATCCGCCGTTCGCTGCCGGTGAGGGCGGGCGCGCCGGTCTGGGAGGCGGTGGCCCGGCGGGCTCCGGCGGCGGCGAGCAGTGCGGCGACCACCGCGCACCAGCGTCCGGCGCCGATCCGCTCGGCGTGCCGGGCGGCCTCCCGCAGGGCGCCGCGGGCGGCGGTGAGATGTCCGGCGGCGGCGAGCAGCCGGCCGTGGGCGGCGAGCGCGGCGATCAGCTCGGGGTCGGTGCCGGCGGTGCGCAGCAGGGCGACGGCCTGTTCGACGGTGGCGAGCCCGGCCCGGCCGCCGGTGGCGGTGCCGAGGGCCCGCAGGGCCCGGCCGACGCACCGGGGGGTGCCCCAGCGGCGGGCCGCCGCCAGTTCCTCGGTGGCGAGCGCGACGGCCGCCGCGGGCCGGCCGAGGAGCAGCTGGCAGTCGGCCGCAGCGGAGCGCCAGGGGGTGACGACCGGGCTGGTCACCTGGCGGGCGACCTGTCCGCGACCGCACTCCGAGAGATCGTCCAGGGCGCCGGCCGGGTCACCCTCGGCGAGGCTCAACAGCCCTCGGGCGTACAGGAATTCGTTCCATTCCCAGGACCCGTGGGAGCCGTCGACGGCGACCGAGTCGGCCAGTCGGCGGGCCTCGGCGGCGCGGCCCGTCTCGGTGAGCGCGATGACGGCCTGGGCCACGAGATGTGCGTTGCCGACGCCGGAGGGCGCGGGGCGGGCGGGCGGACCGACCAGGACACCCCAGCCGTGGCACGCCTCCAGCAGGTCCCGGTAGCGGCCGCGCATCACCAGGCTCTCCGCGTGCACGCTGAGCAGACTCTGGTAGCCGGGGTCGACCAGCGGGCCGCGGTGTCCGGTCAGGCCCTCGGTGACCAGGCGGTCGGCGAGCGCGAGTTCGTCGGCCCACTGGGCGAGGGTGGCGGCGGAGGCCAGGACGTACGTCCGGGAGAACGGGTCCAGTGGCTCCACGGTCACCTCGCGGGCGACGGCGGCGGCCTCGGCGGCGGACAACCGGCCGCTGGTGGAGTCGAATTCGGCGAGCAGCACCCGTACGGCGGGTGCCGGGCGCGCGGGTGTGGTGGCGGCGAGCCGGCGCAGCCGGTCCACCGTCTCCAGCCAGCTGTGCCCGTCGTGCGAGGCGATCAGGGCGGCGGCGACCTGGACGGCCCAGGCGAGTTCGGGATGGCCGGTGAACCGTTCGGCCAGCTCCTCCATCACCTCCAGCGCGACCGAGGTCTGGCCGCGGGCCGCGAGGGCGGTGCCCAGGGCGTTGGCCGCCTTGAACACGCTCACATCGGACTGCTCCAGGCGCACCGACTCGGCCAGGTGCCGTACCCCGAGGGCGCGGTCGGCGGGGCCCAAGGTGACTTCCAGGCTGCCGAGTTCGGTCAGTACGCCGCCGCGCCGGGCGGGCGGCAGCGGTTCGGCGAGCGCCCGGCGCAGGAAGTCCACCGCCTGTTCCGGCCGTCCTTCGCGGCGTGCGGTGCGGGCGGCGCACAGCAGTGTCTCGACGGCCCAGCCGGGTCCGTTGCCGCCCGCCGCGACCAGGTGTGCGGCGACCACCTCGTCGGACGCGCCATGGTGGTGCAGCAGTTCGGCGCTGGCCCGGTGCGGCTCGTCCGGCGCGGGAGCAGCGGGAGCCGAGGGGGCTGCGGGAGCCGAGGGGGCTGCGGGAGCCGAGGGCGGTGCCTGCCCGCCCTCGGTACGCCAGCGCGCGAGCGGCGCCCACGCGATCTCCCAGCGGTTGCCCTCGGGGTCGGCGACGCACGCCGACCGGCCGCCCTCGGGGTGGTCCGCCGGCTCGGCCAGCACGGTGGCGCCGGCGGCCGTCGCGGCCACGCACGCGCTGTCCACCTGGCGGGGCCCGGTCACGGTGCAGGTCAGCATGGCGCCCCCGGCGGCGCCGTCCGTCCCGGCCGCGGGGCGCAGCACGAGCAGCACCCCCGCGAGCAGGAAGCCCACCCGGCCGTCGTCGCTGCCGGGTAACTCCGCCCAGCCCAGGGCCCGGTAGAACCGGCGCAGCCCCGGTACGTCACGCGCCCCGAGCGTCACCATGCAAAGACGAGAAGGCATGTCAGACATGGACATGATCTTGCAGTCAAGGCCGACAACCTGACAACAAAGGGACACACATCAGTCGGTTATGGACACTCCGGCCGGGCTTAGGTTCGTGGACTTCCACGATGCACCAACGGCGGTGCCCGCGTGCAGAGTTGCCCCCGTGGACGACGACTACCTTCGGTACTGTCAGCCCGGCTCGGACTTCTACGACCGCCCGGCCACCGACGCGCGGGAGCGCTTCGGACTCACCGGGCGCCCGGCCCCCGAGGGCTGGACCCTGTCCCATGACGACGTCTGGAGCCACTTCGCCCCCGAGGGCCATGAACTCCCGGAGCAGGGCTGGAAGGTGCACGTCTCGGTCGTCCCCCGGGAGGCCGCCGAGGCCGTCGAGATCGCGGCCGCGTACTGCTTCGAGCGCCGGATCGCCTTCAAGGTGCTGCTCGGACCCGCGGCCCACCGGAGGCTGAACAGCAAGTACGCGCCCCGTGGCGGCAGCGGCAAGCTGATTACCGTCTACCCCTTGGACGACACCGAACTCAAGGGTGTCCTCGATGAGTTGTCGGTGCTGCTGGAGGGTCGCGAGGGCCCGTACGTCCTCAGCGACCTGCGCTGGCGCCGGGGCCCGCTGTATGTGCGCTTCGGCGGGTTCCGGCGGATGCACACGACGGATGGCAAGGGGCGGCGGGTCCTCGCGGTGCGGATGCCGGACGGCACCCTGGTACCGGATCTGCGGGGCCCCGGCTTCCGGCCGCCCGAGTGGGTGGAGATCCCCGCCTTCCTGCGGGGCCAGATGACGGCGGCGGCCGTCGCGGGACAGGCTGGGCCCCCGATGCCGTACACGGTGCGCAAGGCGCTCCACTTCTCCAACGGCGGCGGCATCTACCTCGCCGAGGACCCCGCGACGGGCGGCCGGGTGGTCCTGCGCGAGGCCCGGCCGCACGCCGGGATCGACGGCAGGGGCGACGACGCGGTCACCCGTCTGTACCGCGAGGCGCGGACCCTGGAGGCGCTCGATGACCTCGACTTCGTACCGGACCTCAAGGGGACGTTCACCGTCTGGGAGCACCACTATCTCGCCCAGGAGTACATCGAGGGCACGACCCTGTGGGAGTTCCTGGCCGCCCGCAACCCGGCGGCCCGGGGCGCGGCCGACCGCGCCGCCTTCGCCGACTACACGCGCACCGCGCTCGGCATCCTCGACCGGCTGGAGGCGGCGCTGGCCGCGCTGCACGCACGGGGATATGTGTTCGGCGATCTCCATCCGCGCAATGTCATGGTGCGGCCCGACGGCCGTATCGCCCTGGTGGACTTCGAGATCGCCCACCGCCCCGGCCTCGACCCGGCCCCGGCCATCGCCTGCCCCGGCTATGTCGCCGAGCACGCCCGGTCGGGCACCGACCGGGACACGTACGCCCTCGACTGTGTGCGCATGGCGCTGTTCCTGCCGCTCACCCTGATGCTCGACCTCGATCCGGGCAAGACGGGCGAGTTGGCCGACGCGGTCGCTGAACTCTTCCCCGTACCGGTCGAGTCGACCCGGCGGATCCGTACGGGTCTGACCCGGCCCGGCGCCCTCGAACGCACCGGCCCCGAACGCATCGGCCCTGAGCGGGACTTCACGGCGGCGGCGGGAGATCTCGGCGGACCGGCGATGCGGGCGCTGATGGCCTCGCTGGCGCGGGCGATCCACGCCGGTGCGACACCGGAGCGCACCGACCGGCTCTTCCCCGGCGACCCCAAGGGCCTGGAGGACGGCGGCTACAACCTCGCGTACGGCGCCGCCGGTGTCCTGTACGCCCTGTGCGGCGCGGGCCTGGCGACCGACCCGGAGCACGCCGGCTGGCTGGCGGACGCGCTCCGCCGGGCCCCCGCCCGCCCCGGGCTGCACACCGGCTTCCACGGCGCCGCCCTCGTCCTGCACGGCCTGGGCCATGAGCAGGAGGCGTACGACGCCCTGGACCGCGCGGCATCCGGGACCGCCGCGACCCGGTCGCCCGGTCTGGAGTCCGGCCTCGCCGGGATCGCCCTGGTGCTGCGCCATTTGGCCCGGACCACCGGCGAGACGCACTGGCGGGACGAACTGGACAGCGTCTCCACCAGACTCGCCGATCTCGTGGGCGACGCGGCGGACGACCTCAGGCCGGGACTGCTGCACGGCTTCACCGGTGCCGCCCTGTTCTTCCTGCGGCGCTACGCGGACACGGGCGACGAGACCTTCCTGGACCACGCCGGGCGCGCCCTCGACCTCGATCTGGCGCACTGCCGTACCGACGACGCGGGCGAGGTCCAACTCGCCGACGGCGCGCGCCTGTTGCCGTACCTGGGACTCGGCAGCGCCGGTCTGGCGGAGGCCGTGGCCCTGTACCACCGCCACCGGCCCGACGAACGGCTCGCGGCGCTGCACCGGGGCATCCTGCGCGCCTGCCACGCCCCGTTCACCGTGGAGCCCGGCCTGTTCATGGGGCGCGCCGGGCTGATCACGGCGCTGGCCGGGGCGGAGGCCCGCCCGGTACCGCTCGCCGGGCTCGCCCGGCACGTCCGGCGGCTGTCCTGGCACGCGGTGACCCGCGACGGCGGCCCGGCCGGACCGCCCGGCATCGCCTTCCCCGGACACCGGCTCCTGCGCCTGTCCATGGACTTGAGCAACGGCACGGCGGGCGTGCTGCTCGCCCTGCGCGCCTGCGCACGCGCGGCCGGAGCGCCACCCGCGCCCGTACGGCCGACGGTGACGGAGTCGGCATGGGCCGAGGCCGCCGGACTGCCGTACCGCGCGTCCCGCCCGCCCGAGGGCGCCCAAGGTTTCCGGGGCCGTCCGGCTCCGGATCGTCACACCCACGAGGAGGACAGCAGATGAACACGATTCTCGAGCTCCAGGAACTGCCCGTCGACCAGATCGACGGCGAGGGCGAAGTGGCCCTCATGAGCACCGCCAGCAACCACTGCATGACGATCGACTAAGACGCGGGCCCCGTGGCCCCGGGCGGCACAGCGAGCGGTGCCGCCCGGGGCCCGGCACCCCGCGGCAGAGGGACGACGATGACGGCGCCCGCGCTGTACCGCAACCAGACCTATGTACGGCTGTGGATCGCGTACACGCTGTCCTCCCTCGGCACCTTCGCCTCCCTGGTCTCCCTCCCCCTGGTCGTCATGGCGTCCTCGGGCGGCCCGCTCGGCGTCGGCCTGATCAGCTTCGCCGGCGCCTCCTGCATGCTGCTCGCGCTGCCCTGGGCGGGCCTGCTGGTCGACCGCGTGGGCTGGCGCCCGGTGATGGTGCGGGCCGACCTGGTCCGGGGCATCGCCTTCGGCGTCCTGACGTACACGGTCGCCACCCACCAGGTCTCCGTCGGGGTCGTCCTCGCCGTCACGGCCGTCAGCGGAGCGCTCGGCGTGCCCTTCGCCTCGGCCACGGCCACCGCGCTGCGGTCGGCGGTCCCCGCCGCGCAGCGGCCCGCGGCCCTGTCGGCCAACCAGAGCCGCACCGCGCTCCTCACCCTGCTCGGCCCGCTGGCCGGCGGCGCGCTCTACGGTGTCTCGCCCGCCCTGCCGTTCGCCGTGGACGCGGTGTCCTTCCTCGTCTCCGCCACGCTCGTGGCGACCCTGCCGGCCACCACCGCCGCCCCGGCGGACCGGCCGGCCGCGCGCTGGACGGACATCACAGCAGGCTGGCGCTTCCTGCGCCGCCACCCCTTCCTGCGGAACATGACGCTCACCGTGCTCGTCGCCGACTTCGGGATCCAGGGCGTCATCGTGGTCCTCGTCGTCACCGCGGCCGCCTCGAAGGACGCCCTGGGCACCGGTCTGATCACCGCCTGCACCGGCGCCGGGAACCTGCTGGGCTCCGCGATCACCCTGCCCGCCGTACGGCGCGCCCGCCCCCGCACCCTGGTCCTCGCCACCACCTGGACCGGGGCGCTCGCCGTGTCCGCGATCGCGGGCACGGACCGGGTGCTGTGCGGCGCCCTGCTCGCCGGCTGCTTCTGCGTGGCCACCCCGGTCATCGGGGTGCTCACCAACAGGACGCTCCTGGACGATGTGCCACCGGAGATCCTCGGCCGGGTCCAGAGCGTCTTCCAGACCGTCCCGCGGCTCGTCGCCTCCACCGGCCCGGTGCTCGCGGGCCTGCTCCTCGGGGTGCTGCCCACCCGCGCCGTGGTGCTGCTGTTCGCGCTGCCGCTGGCGGCCCTCGCCCTGTACGGCACCCTGTCCGCCACTCTCGATCGGAACGACCTTTGAAGACAAGCGAGTTGACGACACGCGAGGTGGAACGCGCCGCGATCCGGGACGCGTTCGACCTCTTCCGCGGCTCCCTGCACCAGCCGCCCGTATCCGACCGTGACTGGTCCCAGCTGTCCGCCTCCTTCGAACCGGGCGCCGTACGGGGCGCGTTCGACGGCTACGGCCGGCTGATCGCCATGCACCAGTCCATGCCCACGGACATCGTCGTACCCGGCGGCGAGCGTGCACCCCTCAGCGTCCAGTTCCGGTTCGGGGTCGGCGCCGGACACACCCGCAGGGGCGTGGGCGGGGCGCTGATGGCGGCCGCGCTGCGGGCCACACCGGAACCGCTCGCCATGGTCCGGCCCAGCGAGGGCGGGATCTACGGCCGGTTCGGCTTCGGCGTCGCGACCCGCTGCCGGGACCTGGTGGTCGACCGCCGCCGGGCCGTCCTCACCGCCGACGTCCCCGCGGGCGGGGACACCCGCCTCGCGGACCCGGCCGACAGTGCCGGGCTGTGCCGCGACGTGTACGACCGGACCCGCGCCCGCCCCGGCGCGATCGGCCGCTGGCCCTGGTACGAGCAGCTGCTGAACCACGAGCTGACGGGCGCCGGCCTGTTCTCCCGGGTCGCGGTGCACACCGGCGCCGACGGTCCCGACGGCACCGCGGGCCCTGACGGCTTCGCCCGCTACAGCGTCCGCGGTACGACCCTCGACGTGGACGAACTGCACTGCCGCACCCCGGAGTCCTGGGCGGGGCTGTGGCGGTTCCTGCTCGGCGTCGAACTGGTCGACGAGATACGGCTGCGGGGGCGCCCGCTGGACGAGCCGGTCGAGTGGCTGTTCACCGACCCCCGGGTCTGCCGGGTCACCGCCGTCCGCGACGAGCTGTGGCTGCGCCCGGTCGACGCCCTCGCGGCCCTGCGCGCCCGCGCGTACGGCGACGGCGACCCGGTGGTGCTCGGCGTCCACGATCCCCTGCTGCCCGCCAATTCCGGCCACTATCTGGTGGGCCCCGCCGAGGTGCGCCGCACCCGCAAGGCCGCCCAGCTCACCTTGTCCGCCGCGTCCCTGGCGTCCCTCTACCTGGGCGGCGTACGCCCCTTGGCGCTGGCGGTGGCCGGGGCCGTGACCGTGCACGACCCCAAGGCCCTCCCCGCGGCCGACCGGCTGTTCCGCGCGGACGGCGAGCCCTGGTGCGGCACGGCTGTGTGACGACCTGTGACGACCCGACGTACGGGCAGGGGCTTCGAAACTTTCGGTCAGATATCCATCTGCCGATGCGTCAGGTTCGCAACTTTCGATCCGGCTCAACAGACGGCAGCGAATGGATCGTCAGAATCATCCCATGACCAGGAGTTATGTTCTCGGAGAAGAAACCCGCCGGACGGAAAGTTTTCGAAACTTCCACCGAAACTGTTGACTCTCGCCGGCCGCCGTCCAGACTGTTCGCCATCGCCGGTGCCCGTCGCCGACGTGTCATGCCCCTGTCATCACGGGCAGGCCCTCCACACCCGCACAAGGAGGAAACACCCATGAGTACGCTGACCCGCGTGCTGCGCCGCAGACGCGGCCTCGTGGCTGCGGTCCAAGGGCTCATCGCCGCCGCGGTGGCGGTCGTGGTCGCCTTCGCGCTGACCGGCCCGGTCCAGGCCGCCACGACCATCACCTCGAACAGCACCGGCACCAACAACGGCTACTTCTACTCCTTCTGGGAGCAGTCCAGCGGCGCCACCATGACCCTGGGCTCGGGCAGCAACTACAGCCTGACCTGGAACACGGCCTCACAGAACGTCGTGGCCGGCACCGGCTGGAACCCGGGCACGACCAACACCGTCTCGTACTCGGGCACATGGAACTGCAACGGCAACTGCTACCTGTCGCTGTACGGCTGGACCACCAACCCGCTGATCGAGTGGTACATCGTCGACAACTACGGCAACTACAACCCGAGTTCGGGCGCGACCAAGCTGGGCTCGGTCAGCAGTGACGGCAGCACGTACGACCTGTACAAGACGACCCGCGTGGACGCGCCGTCCATCGAGGGCACCGCGACATTCGACCAGTACTGGGCGGTCCGCCAGTCGAAGCGCACCGGCGGCACCATCACCGTGTCGAACATCTTCAACGCCTGGAAGGGCCTCGGCCTGAACCTCGGCACCCCGAACTACGAGATCCTGGCCACCGAGGGCTACCAGAGCAGCGGCAGCTCCAACATCACCGTCACCAGCGGTGGCGGCGGCACCACGCCGCCGCCCACCACCCCGCCGCCCACCACTCCCCCGCCGAGCGGCAGCGGCTGCTCCGCGACCTTCACCAACTCCTCGGACTGGGGCTCCGGCTTCACCGGCTCGGTGGCGGTCAAGAACAACGGCTCCTCCAGCATCAACGGCTGGACCGTCAAGCTGACCTTCCCCGGCAACCAGACGGTCAGCAGCCTCTGGAACGGCAGCTACACCCAGTCCGGCAACACGGTCACGGTGAAGAACGCGAGCAACAACGGCTCACTCGCCGCCGGAGCGGCCACCTCCTTCGGCTTCAACGCCAACTACTCGGGCGGCAACGGCGCCCCGACGGCGACCTGCACCACAAGCTGACACGGCGTTCGACGGTGTCGCGCCGCCTGTCGGCGACGGCGTCGAACCCGTCCGGGCCGGCCGCCGCCCCGGCCTCGCCGCGGCGGCGGTCGACCGGTCCTGCGGTCGGCCTGTCCAGCGGTCGGCCCGGACGACGCCACGAACGCGTTCGTTACGATCGCGGTATGACAGCGAGAAGAGAGCCGGCCAGCCGCAGGGAGCGTCCCGCGAAACCCGCGCTGACCCGGCAGGGCATCGTGGACACCGCCGTACGGCTCATGCGTGCCGAAGGGCTGGAGAAGGTCACCATGCGCCGCCTGGCGCAGGAGCTGGACACCGGCCCGGCCTCGCTGTACGTGTACGTGGCCAACACCGCCGAGCTGCACGCTGCCGTACTGGACGCGCTGCTCGGCGAGGTCGACCTGGCGGCCGAGGGCGCCGGGGAGGACTGGCGGGAGCGGCTTCGGGCCGTCCTCGCGTCGTACACCCGTGTCCTGTTCACGCATCCGCAGCTCGCCCGGTCGGCCCTCGTCGCACGGCCCAGCGGCGAGAACTATCTGCGGCTGGTGGAGCGGATCCTGGACCTGCTCTCCCGCAGCGGCGCCGCGCGCGAGCAGGTCGCCTGGGGCGTCGACAAGCTGCTCCAGGACGCCACGGCCGCCGCCGCCGAGCATGCGACACAGGCGCACGACCCGGCGAACGCGGACGACTGGGACGCCCTCGCCCGCGCCCTGCACGCGGTGAGCGGGACGACGCATCCGGCGATCGCGGCGCACATGCCGATGCTGCTCGGCGGCGCGGTGCGGGACCGGATGCGCTGGAGCTTCGACGTGCTGGTCAACGGCATCACATGGACACCGGTCCCGCCCACGACGGACTGAGCGAACGCGACCCCCGCACCTCCCTCGGCCTTCTCCCACCCCCTTCCGAACTTGTTCGTTACGAACACGTTCGTTAAGGTGAAGGCGTTCGTCAGAGACCCCTTGGCCGATTCGGGAGGCCCCCTGTGACACATGACAACCACGTCCCCATCGCGATCATCGGCGCGGGACTCGGCGGTCTGACCACCGCCCGGGTGCTGCGGGTGCACGGGATCGAGGCGACGGTCTTCGAGGCGGAGGCGTCCGCAGCGGCCCGTACCCAGGGCGGCATGCTCGACATCCACGAGGAGAACGGGCAGCGGGCGCTGCGCGCCGCGGGTCTGCACGACGCGTTCCGGGAGCTGATCCACGAGGGCGGCCAGGCGATGCGGCTGGTCGGCCCCGACGGCACGGTGCTGGTGTCCCGGGAGGACGACGGCGAGGGCGGCCGCCCGGAGGTGGACCGCGGTGATCTGCGCGATCTGCTGCTGGACTCGCTGCCGGAGGGCACGATCCGCTGGGGCGCCAAGGTGACCGGGGCGCGGGGGCTGGGCGGGGGCCGGCACGAGGTGGCGTTCGCGGACGGTTCGACCGTCACGACCGATCTGCTGATCGGGGCGGACGGCGCGTGGTCGCGGATCCGGCCGCTGGTGTCGTCCGCGCGGCCCGCGTACACCGGGATCTCCTTCGTGGAGACGGATCTGCTGGACGCCGAGGCCCGTCATCCGCGCAGCGCGGCACTGATCGGCGGCGGGTTCTTCATCAGCCTGGGCGGCGACCGCGGCTTCCTGGCCCACCGGGAGACCGACGGGAGCCTGCACGTCTACACGGCGGTGAAGGCGGACGAGGGCTGGCTCGGCACGATCGACTTCGCCGACACCGCGGCGGCGAAGGCGGCGGTCCTCGCGGGCTTCGAGGGCTGGGACGAGGGCCTGCGGGGGCTGGTCGCGGACGCCGACGGCACGCTCACGCCGCGCCGTATCCACGCCCTGCCCGCCGACCACCGCTGGGACCGGGTCCCGGGGGTGACCCTGCTGGGCGACGCCGCCCACCTGATGTCCCCCTTCGCCGGCGAGGGCGCCAACCTGGCCATGTACGACGGCGCGCTGCTCGCCGAGGCCGTCGCCGCCCACCCGAACGACCCCGAACTCGCCCTGACCGCCTACGAGTCCGCCCTCTTCCCCCGGAGCGAAGCCTCCGCCACCGAGTCCGCGGCCAACCTGGACACGATGTTCAGCGAGAACGGCCTGGCCGAAATGGTCGCCTTCTTCAGCGCCGACCCGACGACTGCGTGACGCCTCTCGGCAGGTTCACATGACGGGAGCCGAGGACCGGGGCCGCACCGCACCGTCCGCGGGCGGCCCCGCTCGCCCCGGTTCTCATCCGACCTTGCGCAACTCCCCGTCCGCGAACACCGCCACCATCACCAGGTCTCCGCCCAGCGCCTCGACGTACCGGCGACGACCTCCGTCCCGGACACCTGCCCACTCTCGATCTGCGAGACCCGCCCCCTGCTCGCGCAGGCCCGGGTCTGGCGGTTGGTGGAGATGAGGCAGGAGCGGGGCTTCACCCAAGAGCGCGGTGCCGTTCCCCCTTTGGTTCGACCTCTGGCAACTGGTCCATTCGTGTGTGCCCCCTTGACCGCCCACATGGGTGCTTTTATGGTCACGCTGATCGAACCGGACGTAGGACGTCGTACCTCTTCCCGCCTCCCCGACCTTGCTGGAGGACCCGTGCGTGACGACGTGATCCGTGATGTGGCGGCTCCGGGCCGGCGGGCCCTGCTCAGAGGGGTCGGGGTGTTCGGGGTGGCCGCCGCGCTGCCCGGCCTCGGCGCCTGCTCCGCGGGGCCGCAGTCCACGAACGACACCGGGAACGGCGGCAGCGGCAAGGACCGGACGCTCACCGCGGTGATCGGGTACGGCAATGACGGCAGCTGGGATCCGACGCAGACGGCGTCGGCGTTCTCCATGGCGGCCAACAACCATGTCTACGAAGGGCTGTTGGACACCGATCCGATCACCCGGGTGCCGTATCCCGCGCTCGGCACCGAGGTGCCGAAGGATCCCGGCGCCACCACCTGGCGGTTCCGGCTGCGGCCCGGTGCCACCTTTCACGACGGGAAACCCGTCACCGCCGACGACGTCGTCTTCGTGTTCGACAGGATCCTCGACCCGAAGACCCAGACCCTCGCCAAAGGGTTCTTCGAGAGCTGGCTGGAGGGAGTCAGGAAGACCGGCAGCGACAGTGTCGAGCTCATGCTCAAGTTCCCTTTCCCCGACGGGCTTTCGCGGCTCACGCTCGCCAAGATCATGCCCAAGCACGTGTTCGGGCGGCCCGGTGCGTGGGACGACGCGATCAAGGGCCTTGCGGTGGGGTCGGGGCCGTACCGGCAGACCGCCCATCACCCGAAGTCCAACACGACGTTCGAGGCGTACGACCGCTACAACGGCCCCCGCAGGCCCGCGTTCAGGAAGATGAACTGGCTGACCATCGTGGACGCCGCCTCCCGCGTCGCCAAGATCTCCGGAACCGACGCGGGCGCGCAGATCGCGGACAACATCCCGTACGCCAACATCGGCAGGCTCGAACAGGGCGGTCTGAAGGTCGCCGGCGGGGCCGGGATGAACAACCTGTTCCTGATGTTCGACACCCAACACAAGCCCTTCGACGACATCCGGGTGCGCCAGGCCCTGCACTACGCCATCGACAAGGAGAAGATGGTCAAGGTCGCGCTCAAGGGGCACGGCAGGGCCGCCTCCTCCTTCCTCGACCAGGGAAACCCCTCGTACCGGCGGGCCAGGACCGTCTACGACCACGACCCGGACAAGGCGAAGGCGCTGCTGAAGGCCGCCGGGGTCACGGGCCTGGACATCAACATCCTCGCCGTCAACGTCAGTTGGATCGTGGACTGCCTGCCGACCATCAAGGCGTCCTGGGACGCGATCGGCGTCCGCACCACCCTGGCACCGCAGGAGACCACCGCCGTCTTCACCAAGATGGACCAGCGGCAGGACTACCAGGTCGTCGCCGCGGCCTCCAACCCGAACCAGTTCGGGCTCGACGCCGACCTGATCATGCACTACAACTACGGGCCCCAGAACCTCTGGATGCGATACACCCGCTGGGCCGACCACCCCGTCGCCAAGCAGCTCTTCAAGGACATGGACCGGGCCACCCGGGAGCCGGACCCCGGGCGCAAGAAGGCGATGGTCCAGGACTACATCGACGTCGTCGCCGAACAGGCCGTGCTCTACCCGGTCGTCCACAACGAGCTGATGACCGCCTGGGACCCGCGCCTGCTCACCGGGATAAGGGCGCAGCCGTACCCCGGGATCAACGTGCTCCAGGCCGCGTGGGTCTGACCGGATGACGGCCGTCGTCCGCGTCCTGCTGCGCCGGATCGCCCTGCTGGTGCCGCTGATGCTGGGGATCGTGCTCTTCGTATTCCTGGTGATGCGGTTCTCGGACGTCGACCCGGCCTCCGCGTTCTTCCAGGGCGCCAACCCGACCCCCCAGCAGCTGCACCGATTCCGGGAGCGCAACGGCCTGTTGGACCCGCTGCCCCTGCGGTACGTCCACTTCGTCGGCGCCCTGCTGCACGGCGACCTCGGCACCAGCGCCCTGACCCGCGCCCCCGTCGCCGAGCAGGTCACCACCGCGCTCCCGCTCACCCTCCAACTGACCTTCCTGGGGCTCGCGTTCGCGGTCGTCCTGGCGCTCGCGGGCGGGGTGACCGCGGCCGTGTACCGGGACCGGTTCCCCGACCAGGCCATCCGGGTCGTCTCGCTGATCGGGGTCGCCGCGCCCGGCTTCTGGCTGGCGCTGCTGATGATCCAGTACCTGGCGGTGGACCGGGGCTGGTTCCCGACCGGCGGCTACATCAACCCGGCCGACTCCGTCACCGGCTGGCTGCGGACCATGGCGCTGCCCGCCGTCGCACTGTCCCTGCCGGTGGCCGCCCAGCTGACCCGGATCGTGCGCACCTCGGTGGTGGAGGAGCTGGACAAGGACTATGTGCGCACCGCGATCGGCGGCGGGCTGCCGCCCTGGGTCGTCGTCGGGCGCAACGTCCTCAGGAACGCCCTGGTCAACCCGCTGACCGTGCTCGGCCTGCGGGTCGGCTATCTGCTGGGCGGTGCCGTCGTGATCGAGACGATCTTCTCGCTGCCGGGGATGGGGAAGCTGATGATCGACGCCGTGCAGAACGGCGATCCCGCGGTGGTCCAGGGCGTCGTCCTGACCACGGCCACCGGGTTCGTCGTCGTCAATCTCGTCATCGACATCCTGTATCTGCTGGTCAACCCCCGGCTGCGGGCGGCCTGATGAGCACCCGCGCCGAACTCGCCGAACGGCTCTGCGGCCCCCGGGTGACACCGCGCGCCCTGCGCCGGCTGCCACCGCTGTCCAAGCTCGCCGTCTGCTTCCTCGCCCTTGTCGTCCTCGTCGCCCTCCTCGCGCCCCTGCTCGCCCCCGACGACCCGCTCGACCAGCAGGACCCGGTGGGCGGCACCGGGCATCCGTCCGCCGCGCACTGGATGGGACAGGACAGCCTCGGCCGGGACATCCTCAGCAGGCTGATGTACGGCGCCCGGTGGTCGCTGGCGATCGGGCTCGGCGCGACCGGGCTCGCCCTGGTCGTCGGGGCGGTCCTCGGCGCGGTCGCGGCGACCTCGCGCAAGGCCGTCGACGAGACGCTGATGCGTTGCCTGGACGTGGTGATGGCGTTCCCGGGGATCGCGCTGGCCGCCGTGCTCGTGGCGGTGTTCGGCGGCGGGATCGGCGTGCTGATCTGCGCCATCGCCTTCCTGTTCACCCCGCCGGTGGCACGCGTCGTACGGGCCAATGTGCTCGATCAGTACGGCGAGGACTACGTCACCGCGGAACGGGTGATCGGCGCCCGCACCCCGCACATCGTGCTCCGCCATGTGGCCGTCAACTGCGCAGCCCCGATCCTGGTGTTCTGCACCGTGCAGGTCGCCGAGGCGATCGTGTTCGAGGCGTCGCTGTCCTTCATCGGGGCGGGGGTGCGGCCCCCGGACCCGTCGTGGGGCAGTGTCATCGCGGACGGCAAGAACATGGTGCTGACCGGGGGTTGGTGGGCGACCGTCTTCCCCGGGCTGCTGATCCTGCTGACCGTGCTCTCGCTGAACATCCTCTCCGAGGGCGTCTCGGACGCGTGGGCCGCTCCGGTGCCCCGGGAGGTCGAGGTCGAGGTCGAGGTCGAGGCGGCCGACGAGCCCGTGGAGCAGGTGGGTTCGGGTGAGGTGCTGAAGCTGCCCGGTCTCGCCGAGGCGGCCCGGGGGCTGCGCTCCCGCGCCCGGCCGCTCCCGGACCGCACCGGGCCGCCGGTGCTCGCCGTGGAGGACCTGGCCATCGGATTCCCCGGCCGGCACCGGAGCGTGGACATCGTCGCCGGGGTCGGCTTCGAGGTGTACCCCGGTGAAGTGCTGGGCCTGGTCGGCGAGTCGGGGTGCGGGAAGTCACTGACCGCGCTGACCGTCATGGGGCTGCAGCCGCCCGGCGCCCGGGTGCGCGGCCGGATCTGCTTCCGGCAGCGCGACCTGCTCGCCGAACCCGCCCGCGTCCGGCGGAAGTTGCTGGGCCATGAGATGGCGATGGTCTACCAGGACGCGCTGTCCTCCCTGAACCCGGCGATGACCGTCCGTGCCCAGCTGGGGCAGCTGGTACGACGCGGCGGGCGCCGGAGCCCGGCCGAACTGCTGGGCCTCGTCGGCCTCGATCCCGAGCGCACCCTGCGCAGCTATCCGCACGAGCTGTCCGGCGGGCAGCGGCAGCGGGTGCTGATCGCCATGGCGCTGTCCCGCGATCCGAGCCTGATCATCGCCGACGAGCCGACGACCGCGCTGGACGTCACCGTGCAGGCCCAGGTGATGGAGCTGCTGCTGCGGCTGCGCGCGGAGCTGGGCTTCGCGCTCGTCCTGGTCTCGCACGATCTGGCGCTGGTCGCGGATGTCACCGACCGGGTGGTGGTGATGTACGGCGGGCAGATCGTGGAGAGCGCGGTGACCGCCGAGCTGGTGGCGGCCCCGGCCCACCACTACTCGCGCGGGCTGCTCGGCAGCGTGCTCTCGCTGGAGTCCGCCGCGGCCCGGCTGACCCAGATCCGGGGCGTCGTGCCGGCCCCCGCCGACTTCCCGCCGGGCTGCCGCTTCGCCGGCCGCTGCCCACGGGCGACCGAGGTGTGCCGCGCGCAGGCTCCGCTCCTCACGGGCCCCACGACCCACACGGTCGCCTGCCATCACCCGGCCCCGGCCGCCGGCGAGGAGACCGTCCGGTGACCGTCGTACCGGAAAGCGACCATCCAGTGAACCCCCCGACGGAAACCACACCCCGCGGCAACGCCGCCGGTCACGCACCGCAAGCCCGCTCCCACCGCACCGGGCACACCCGCCCACCGACAAAACACACCCCGCACACACACCGGCCCACACCCACCCCACCCGACACACGGCCACCCACCAACACCCCACCCCGGCCCACAGCGAGGGAGCCGTCCGGTGACCGTCGTACCGGAAAGCGACCATCCAGTGAACCCCCCGACAGAAACCACACCCCCGTGGCAACGCCGCCGGTCACGCACCGCAAGCCTGCTCCCACCGGACCAAGCACACCCGCCCACCGACAAAACACACCCCGCACACACACCGGCCCACACCCACCCCACCCGACACACGGCCACCCACCAACACCCCACCCCGGCCCACAGCGAGGAGGCCGTTCAGTGAGCGTCGTACCGGAGAGGGACCGGCCGGTGAACCCCCTGGCGGAAACCCCCCTCGTGGAGGTGCGGGGGGCGCACGTGGTGCACAAGGCGCGTACCGGGGGGCTGTTCGCCCGGGACCGGGTGTACGCGCTGACCGGCGCCGATCTCGCGGTGGCGGCCGGTGAGACGGTGGGGGTCGTCGGCGAGTCGGGGTGCGGGAAGTCGACGCTGGCGAAGGTGCTGGTCGGGGTGGAGCGGCCGGTCGCGGGGACGGTGGCGTTCCGGGGGCGGGACCTGTGGGCGATGCCGGGCCCCGAGCGGCGGGCCGCGGTCGGCGCGGGCACCGGCATGGTCTTCCAGGACCCCGCGACCGCCCTGAACCGGCGGCTCACCGTCCGCCGTATCCTGCGCGATCCGCTGGATGTGCACGAGCGCGGCAGCCGGAAGCAACGGGAGGCGCGGGTAAGGGAGTTGATGGGCCTGGTCGGGCTGCCCCGGGGGCTCGCGGAGGCGCTGCCCGGGCAGTTGTCCGGCGGGCAGCGGCAGCGCGTCGCCATCGCCCGCGCGCTCGCCCTGGACCCGGCGCTGGTCGTCGCCGACGAACCGACCAGCGCGCTGGACGTGTCGGTGCGCGCGCAGATCCTCAATCTGCTGCTCGATCTGAAGGACCGGCTCGGGCTCGCGCTGGTGTTCGTCTCGCACGACATCCAGACGGTACGGCGGATGAGCGACCGGGTGGTCACCATGTACCTGGGGCGGATCGTGGAGGAGACCCCGGCGGACCGGGTGACCGACCGGGCCCGGCACCCGTACACCCGCGCCCTGTTCTCGGCCACCCCCGGGCTGCTGCACCCCATCGAGCCGATCCCGCTGGCCGGCCCGGTGCCGTCGGCGACCCGCCCGCCGAGCGGCTGCCCCTTCCGCACCCGGTGCTGGAAAGCGGACGCGGTGTGCGCACAGGTGATGCCGGACTTCTCGGCCGCGTCGCACCCGGCACATCGCTACCGCTGTCACCATCCTGTGGAGGAGGACCTGTCGACCCGCGACCTCACCCGCAGGAGCCGTGAATGACCTTCCCCGCCCCGCTCACCGGAGTCGTCCCGCCCGTCTGCACGCCCCTGACGCCCGAGCGCGAGGTCGATGTGCCCTCGCTGCTGCGGCTGGTGGACCATCTCGTGGGCGCGGGGGTGCACGGACTGTTCGTGCTCGGCTCGACCTCGGAGGCGGCCTTCCTCACGGATGCCCAGCGGCGCCGGGTGGTGGAGGCGGTCGCGGGGCATGTCGGCGGCCAACTGCCGGTGCTGGCCGGGGTGATCGACATGACGACGCCGAGGGTCCTGGACCATGTCCGGGCGGTCACGGCGGCGGGCGCGGAGGCGGTCGTGGTCACCGCGCCGTTCTACGCCCGCACCCACCCCTCGGAGATCGTCCACCACTACCGCGGGATCGCGGCCCTGAGCCCGGTGCCGGTGATCGCCTACGACATCCCGGTCGCCGTGCACACCAAGCTGCCCCCCGAGCTGGTGCTGGGGCTCGCCGGGGACGGGGTGCTGGCCGGGGTGAAGGACTCCAGCGGGGATCTGGCGGCCTTCCGCGAGCTGGTCACCGGGGCCCGCGCCCACCCCGGTTTCGCCGTGCTGACCGGCTCCGAGCTGATCGCCGACGCCGCGCTCGCGCTGGGCGCGGACGGGGCGGTGCCGGGACTGGCCAACGTCGATCCGCACGGGTACGTACGGCTCTACCGGCAGTGCCGGGCGGGCGACTGGGAGGGGGCGCGGGCCGAACAGGACCGGCTGTGCGCGCTGTTCGGGCTGACCGGGGCGGGTGATCCGGCGCGGATGGGCGGCAGCTCCTCGGCGCTGGGCGCGTTCAAGGCGGCCCTGCATCTGCGGGGCGTGATCGACTGCCCGGTCACCGCGGAGCCGCAGGTGCCGCTGTCGGGCGAGGAGACGGAGAAGGTCGCCAAGTTCCTCGCCTCGGCGGGGCTGTTGTAGCCGGCTCGCGCCGGGGATCCGTCCGGCGCGGACCCACTTCCGCCCGCTCCGGCTCGGTCCGGTTCGGATCCGCACCCGCCCGCTCCGGCTCGGTCCCCCGTCCGCCCGGTCCGGCTCAGTCCGGTTCCGGGCCTCCGGTGACGCGGGTCTCCGCCCAGCTGAGCAGCTCCGGTTCGTGCAGCGTCGGCAGCCACAGGTCGGCCCGCTTCGCGCCGTCCCCGGCGGGGCGGGGGCCGACCCCGAGCACCCGCAGTCCGGCGCGGTGGGCGGACTCCACCCCGGTCAGGGAGTCCTCGACGGCGAGCGCCTTGAGCGGGGGCACACCGCACAGCCGGGCCGCCAGCAGGTACACGTCGGGCCAGGGCTTGGGCCGTACGGAGTCCCCGGTCTCGGGGACGACGATGTGCTGGAAGTGCGTGCGCAGCCCGGCCCGTTCGAGGCTGCCCTCGACCACCACCATCGGGCAGTTGCTGGCCACCGCCAGCGGCAGCCGCCCGGACAGGGTCCGTACGAGCTGGACGGCGCCCGGCATGGTGACCGGGTCGTCGGTGACCAGCTCCAGGAAGTGGTCGAGGAGCGCTCCGGTGAGGCCGGCCGCCAGCTCGGGTTTGTGCACCGAGTCCGCCATCAGGCGGCCGCACTCCTCGTAGTGCATGCCCTTGGCCTGCTCGGCGAACCCGGGCGGCGCCTGGAGGCCGAATTCCCGGAAGGCCAGGGTGCGGGCCTCCACCCAGTGGCGTTCGCTGTCCATCAGGGTGCCGTCGCAGTCGAAGACGACGGCCTCGGGCGACCAGTCGAGCAGAGGGCGGACATGAGGGGTCACAATGGCCTCCTAGGGTGGCAGGGACAGGGGGTGGCGTGCGGCGCACGCGGCTTTGAAATGCGTCATTCCCGACGTTCCACAGGAAACGGAAAGATAGCGATGACTACGATATTTTCGCGGCGGCAAATCAGGCAATAACCCCATGGAGGGACTGGACCGCAGCGCTGTCCGGGTGTATGGGACAGAGAGAACACGCCCCTTACCACCCGCTCGCGTTCCCCCTTCGAAAGAAATATGTAATTACCGCGCGAGTGTGATCCCTGGTTGCTCCCGGCGTACGCGGGCGCACTACATTCTTGGCCGTCGGAAATGCCGAGCGAGGGCAGGCGGAACGTTGCAGGAACGGGCCAGGACAACCCGCAGATCACTTCTGGAAGCGGCCGCCCAGCTCTTCGCCGAACAGGGATACGCGGGCACGAGCGTCAACGACATAAGCGCCCGGTCCGGCCGGACCAGCGGCGCCGTCTACTTCCACTACGCCAGCAAGGAGGGCATCGCCCTCGCCGTCGTCCAGGACCGCTTCGCCACCTGGCCCCAGCTCACCGCGCGCTACGCGGACGCGGCCGTCCCCCCGGTCCAGCGGCTCGTGGCCCTCAGCTACGACATCGCCCGCGCCCTCGCCGAGGATCCGCTGACGCGCGCGGGCGCACGCCTGTGGGCCGAGCGCGCCACCATCGACGCCCCCCTGCCCGACCCCTTCGCGCTGTGGACCGCCGCCGCGACCCGGCTGCTCGCCGAGGCCCGCAACGCCGGTGACCTGGCGAAACACGTACGCCCCGCGCCCACCGCCCGGACCCTGGTGCGCGCCTTCTTCGGGCTGTGCTCGCTCACCGAGGCGCTGGAGGGCGCGGCCACCGTCGCCGACCGGCTCACCGACTGGTGGCAGCTGACCCTGCCCTCGCTCGGTGCCGCCCCGGGGGTTCACCCGCGGGACGGCGCCCCGGCGGGTGAGTGAGCGCCGATCCCGGTGAGCCGGCGGAAGGACAGGCCGTCGTAGGAACCCGTCTCGTACAGCACCCCCACCGCGCCGGTGCCGAGCTGGACCAGGTCGGAGTAGGCGGCCGGGCCGTCGTCCAGGGTGGTCAGGCGGGAGAAGCTGCGGCCGGCGTCGGTGCTCGACCACACGGCCATGGCGCGCCGGGCGGTCGGCACGGAGGGCGCGGAGAACAGCAACGGGGCGTGGGCGCCCTGGAGTTGGAGCACGCTGCCCTGGACCACCGGGACGTCCTTGAGGGTGTCCTGGGCGGCGTAGGGGCGGTCGAGGGTGGCGCCGCCGTCGGAGGAGTAGGTGTCGACGCGGTTGCCCGGGGCGCTGCCGTACTGGTCGCGGGCGCTGAAGTAGACCCGTCCGTCGGGGAGTTGGGTGGCGCTGGTCTCGTTGACATTGACGACGCCGCTGGGCCCGGTGGCGGTGAAGCCGAGGTGCCAGGTGCGGCCGCCGTCGTCGCTGTAGAGGGCGTGGCCGGCGTAGTGACGGGACTCGCGGCCGGTGTCCTTGGAGCCCTTGGGCGGGGCGGTGGAGTGGTTGGCGGGGACCAGGATGCGCCCGGCGTGCGGGCCCCGGGTGAGGGCGACGGCATGGCCGGGACCGGTGGCGTACCAGCGCCAGTCGGGCCGCTTCACCTCGACGGTGATGTCCTGGGGCGCGGTGAAGGTACGGCCGTCGTCCGAGCTGCGCTGCACATAGACGCGGCGGCCCCGGGCGGCCGTGACCTGGCCCCGCATGATCTGGTCCTCGGTCACATCCCCCGCGTTTCCGCAGGTCACGAGGATGATGGTGCCGGTGCGGGGGTCGACGGCGGGGGCCGGGTTGCCCCGGGTGTTCCCGTCGCCCGCGGCCACCACGGTCAGCGGGCCCCAGGTGCAGCCGCCGTCGGTGGAGCGGCGCACCACCACGTCGATGTCCCCGCTGTCGCCGGAGCCGTGGCGGCGGCCCTCGGCGAAGGCGAGCACGGTGCCGCGCAGGGTGCGGACCACGGCGGGGATGCGGTAGGCGGCGTACCCGCCCTGCCCGGAGACGTACGGCCGTGAGGAGGCGCAGCCCGGCGCGGAGCCGAGCGGTCGCGCGGCGGCGGGCAGCGGGGCCGTCGCGAGGGCGGCGAGGAGGGTGAGGCTGGTGAGTACGGTGCGTCGCAGCGGAGTCACGCCGTGATGCTGCCCCGATACGGGCGGACGCCACTACTCCGTTCGAGTTAATCAGCGGGAGCCGACAAGACGGCCGCCGGGGAGGGCGGGACGGGGTGCGGACGGCCGTCGGGATCAGGGCAGGGCGCGGGCGGCCGTCGGGGTCAGGACGGGGTGCGGGCGGCCGCCAGGAGTCTGGTCACGTCCTCGGCCGGGAGCGTCAGGGCCGCGCCGACCGTGGTCAGGGCGTCGCGTTCGGCGGGGGTGTAGGGGCCGTCGGCGAGGGCGATGTGGGCGCCCTGGAGGAGCAGGGCCTCGCGCCCGGCCGGGGCGAGGTGCGGGGCGAGCGGGTCCAGCGCCTCGTGCAGCTCTATCGTCAGGCTGGCCCCGCAGGGCTCGCCCAGGACCCGCCCGGTGTCGGCGGCCAGGGCGTCGACCAGGGCGGCGAGTTGCTCCTCGGTACAGTCCTCGACGCCGCCCGCGCGGACCGCGGCGCAGGCCGTCTCCAGGGGTGCTCGGGAGCCGGTGCCGCCCGCGGCGAGGACGGCGAGGGCGACGGTGTGCACGCCGTCGCGGAGCATCGCGGAGAAGCGGCGGGTGGTGGGGTGGTCCAGGACGTCGGTGCCGTAGTGGTGGCCGCAGGCGGCGCACTCCACGACCGGCCCGGTGGTGCCGCGCGGCAGCACCGGCACCCCGAGCAGGGTGAGCCGGCGGCGGCCGGTGAGCCGCTGGTAGTTGCGGTCGCCCCCGCAGCCCGGGCAGTAGAACTCGCCGTCGCCGACGGGTGTCCACGCGGTGCGCGTGCCCAGGACGCACAGGGCCCTGGTGGCACGGTCGTCTCGTCCCCTTACCGGCAGCACGTCGCACCTCCCTAGAGCACGGCACCATCGCCGCGCTGGCGTGATGTTAGCCACATCACGGAGGCTGAGTCAGTACCCCGGACGAGACCGATCTGTGACCTGTCCGGCCCTATGGCCGAGAAGCGACGAGGCTCCGACCGCCGTATGCGGCGGCCGGAGCCTCGAAACCCCCGGTGGGGGTGGGTCAGCGGGTGGCGCGGTTGACGGCGGAGACGACCGCCTTCAGCGAGGCACGCGTCGTGTTCGCGTCGATGCCGATGCCCCACAGGACCTGGCCGTCGATCGCGCACTCGATGTACGAGGCGGCCTGCGCGGAGGCGCCCTCGCTCATCGTGTGCTCCTGGTAGTCCAGCAGGCGCACATCGATGCCGACGGCCTGGAGGGCGTCGAAGAAGGCCGAGATCGGACCGTTGCCGGAGCCGGTCAGCACGCGGTCCTCGCCGTCCACGGTGGCCTCGACGGTCAGCGTGTCCACGCCGTCGTTGTCCGTGGTCGACTGGCCGTTCCTGACCTGGATGCGGCCCCACGGGTTGGCGGAGTTGGGCAGGTACTCGTCCTGGAAGGCCGCCCAGATGTCCTTCGGGGTGATCTCGCCGCCCTCGGCGTCCGTCCTGGCCTGGATGATCTTCGAGAACTCGATCTGCATCCGGCGCGGCAGGTCCAGCTTGTGGTCGTTCTTCAGGACGTACGAGATGCCGCCCTTGCCGGACTGCGAGTTGACGCGGATGACGGCCTCGTAGGAGCGTCCGACGTCCTTGGGGTCGATGGGCAGGTACGGCACCGCCCACTCCAGGTCGTCGACCGTGACGCCCTTGGCCCGCGCGTCGGCCTCCATCGCGTCGAAGCCCTTCTTGATGGCGTCCTGGTGGGAGCCGGAGAAGGACGTGTAGACCAGGTCGCCCACGTACGGGTGGCGCGGGTGGACCTCCATCTGGTTGCAGTACTCCCACGTACGACGGATCTCGTCGATGTCGGAGAAGTCGATCTGCGGGTCGACGCCCTGGGAGAACAGGTTCATGCCCAGGGTGACCAGGTCGACGTTGCCGGTGCGCTCGCCCTGGCCGAACAGGCAGCCCTCGACGCGGTCGGCGCCGGCCATCACGGCCAGCTCGGCCGCCGCCACCGCCGTACCGCGGTCGTTGTGCGGGTGCACGGACAGGCATACGTGCTCGCGGCGGGACAGGTTGCGGTGCATCCACTCGAAGCGGTCCGCGTGCGTGGAGGGCGCCGAACGCTCCACCGTGGCGGGCAGGTTGAGGATGATCTCGCGGCCCGGGCCCGGCTGGTAGACGTCCATGACCGCCTCGCAGACCTCCAGGGCGAAGTCCAGCTCGGTGTCCGTGAAGATCTCCGGCGAGTACTGGTAGCCGAACTCGGTCTCCGGGCCCAGCAGCTTCTCCGCGTACTCCATCACCAGGCGGGTGCCGTCGACGGCGATCTGCTTGATGTCGTCCCTGGAGCCGCGGAAGACGACCCGGCGGAAGACCGGGGCGGTGGCGTTGTACAGGTGGACGGTGGCGCGGCGGGCGCCCTTGAGGGACTCCACGGTCCGCTCGATCAGGTCCTCGCGGGCCTGGGTCAGGACGGAGATCGTCACGTCCTCGGGGATCGCGCCCTCTTCCTCGATGATCGAGCGCACGAAGTCGAAGTCGGTCTGGCCGGAGGCGGGGAAGCCGACCTCGATCTCCTTGTAGCCCATCTTGACCAGCTGGTCGAACATCCGGCGCTTGCGCTCGGGCGACATCGGGTCGATCAGGGCCTGGTTGCCGTCGCGCAGGTCGGTGGAGAGCCAGCGGGGGGCTGCCGTGATCCGCATCCCCGGCCAGGTGCGGTCCGGGATGTCCACCTGCTCGTAGCGGCCGTACTTGTGGATCGGCATGGAACTGGGCTGCTGGCGGTTGGCCATGGTGCGTGGCTCCTCAAGGGGGTCCGGATGTCCGAGTGGACGGCCGACGACGCAACGCCAAGCTCCGCGGGGAGGGAGTCGGCCTCGACTACAGACCCTCGCCGCGGCAGCTAAGAAGAAGCAGCACGAAACGCATGATGCAGCGCAGCCTAGCCGAGCGGTTCAGGATGTGGGGACGCGGTCCAGTATGCGGGACCGGTAGGACAAATAGGGCAATAAGTGCGGCAGGCCACAGGAATGCCGCACAGTCGACCCACAGGGGGCGCATTGACGTACCACAGCGTCACGCTCCGTCGCGCCCCCTGTCCCGGTATTTCACCAATCATGGTTGCGAGTAGTGACTTTGACGTCACTCAGTGCGATGGTCGATGACATGACGACGAGGAACGGGGCCCTCGAGCCCGTCTTCTGCACCATCGTGCCGCCGCACGTCCTCGACCAGCTCTCCCGGGCCGGGGACCCCGATGTGTCGGCTCCCGCCCGCCGCTCCCTGGAACACGACGCCTACCAGCGCACCCGCCGCCGGCTGACCACGGTGATCGGCGCGACCGCCGCCGCGCCGCCCGAGGGTGCCGCCGCCGACCAGCCGCACCGCACCATCTACGACACCCACCACTCCCAGGACCTGCCCGGCGACAAGGTCCGCGAGGAGGGCTCGAAGGCGGGCTCGGACGCCTCCGTCAACCGCGCCTACGCCGGTCTCGGCGCCACCTTCGACCTGTATCTGAAGGTCTACGGCCGCCACTCCATCGACGGCAGCGGGCTCCCGCTCGACGCCACCGTGCACTTCGGGGAGGGCTACGACAACGCCTTCTGGAACGGCGAGCAGATGGTGTTCGGCGACGGCGACGGAAAGGTCTTCCTCGACTTCACCATCCCCGTCGACGTCATCGGCCACGAGCTGACCCACGGCGTCACCCAGCACACCGCCAACCTGGAGTACTTCGGCCAGTCCGGTGCGCTGAACGAATCGGTGTCCGATGTCTTCGGCTCGCTGATCAAGCAGTACGCGCTGGGCCAGACCGCCGCCGACGCCGACTGGCTGATCGGCGCGGGACTCCTCGCCCCGGGCGTGCACGGCACCGCGCTGCGCTCGATGAAGGCCCCGGGCACGGCGTACGACGACCCGAACCTCGGCAAGGACCCGCAGCCCGCGACCATGGAGCACTATGTGCGCACCGGCCGCGACAACGGCGGGGTGCACATCAACTCCGGCATCCCCAACCACGCCTTCTACCTCGCCGCCAAGGCCCTCGGCGGCCATGCCTGGGAGAAGGCGGGACAGGTCTGGTACGACGCGCTGACCGGCGGCGATCTCAAGTCGGACGCGCAGTTCGCCGACTTCGCCACGCTCACCGCGAAGGCCGCCCGCGAGCGGTTCGGCGCCGATGAGCTGGAGGCCGTGCAGAAGGCGTGGGAACAGGTCGGGGTGCATACGCGGTAGTACGCGTCCGGTAGTCCGCCCACGGGACCGCCCGCGCTGCGACACTGGACCCATGCGGATTCAGGTGAGGCGCACGGGCGGTTTCGCGGGTATCGAGCGCCGGGCCGAGGTGGACACCTCGACCCGGCCCGACGCCGGGGAGTGGCAGGCACTGGCCGGACGCGCCCTCGCGTCCGGCCTGGCCACCCCGCCGGCCGGGGTACCGGACGGCTTCAGCTACGAGATCTCGGTGGACGGCCGCACGGTGTACGCGGCCGACCCCCGACTGACCGAGGACCAGCGGGAGTTGGTCTCCCGGGTGCTCAAGGAGGGCGCTTAGCCGGGGCCCTCGGCTCAGCAGTAGCCCTTCTGGAGGAAGCCGCGCTGGTTCGGGTTGCCGAGGTCCAGCGGGATGTCGACATGGCTCGGCAGCTCCCCGAAGGACGCGTTCGGCAGCACGAACTCCCGGCCGGTGTACCGCTGTCGTACGGTCTGTGCGGCGGCGGACTTGCACACGAACGGGTTGGCGTACGTGTTGTAGCCGAGGCCCACGCCGGTGTTGAGGAACCCGGCGTCCTGGCACTGGTACAGCACCCCGCGCAGGGCGGCGGCGTTGCGCGGTCCGGTGTAGCCGGACTGGAAGTTGGCGAAGCAGGCCAGTGAGGACGCGCCGTCGTAGGGGGAGGGTCCCGCGGCGGCCAGCGCGTCCAGGAAGTCGCGGCTGCACCCGATCGCCGCGGAGGGCGCCGCCCCCTTGAGCAGTTGGCCGCGCTTGCACCCGGTCACGTCCTGGAAGGCGCCGACGACGTCCTCGCCCTTGCCGAGGCGTGAGTAGGCGAGCACGAGGTCGCGCTGGGCTGCGAGCGGGTAGGCGTCCGTGTGGCCGAACTTCTCGTCCAGCAGCCGGAACCAGGTCTCGAACGCCGGGACCTGGGCGCGGGCCCCGGACGGCAGGGTGTAGACGGCGAGATCGGTCGGGGTGTCCCAGCTGTCGAGCCCGGGGTAGCCGACGAAGGACAGGACGCCGATGCCGGTCTTCGGGGGCTGGTCGCCGTACCGGCTGCGCAGCTGGAGGTAGCGCTCCAGGTTGGTGTTCGAGCCCGCCCACGCGTACCAGAAGCCGCTCGGGTAGAGGGTGGTGTCGCCCCGGGTGTGGGTGGTGCCGAACAGGGACGGGGACACGCAGCGCACCTGGCGGGCGTCCCAGGCGGCCTTGTACTCGGCCGGAGTGGAGATGCAGTCGGTGGACGCCGGGTCGCGGCGGGTGTCGGCGAGCGCGCCGGGCACGCCGCCCAGCAGGACGAACAGACATGCCGCGAGCACGGTGAGCAGCCGGGTGCGCGGCCTGGTGATCAGCTGATGGACTGTCATACGGTTCAGTTTCGGAACTATCGGGCGGTGAATGCCAGTCGATTGGGCCATGCGGCCCACATCCGGTGACCGCTGGAAGCCGTTGTGCGCACGGGCGTTGACCCGCGCACGGGCGTTGACTTCGTTACCGGCGGTACGGATGATCCGGCCATGGCGACTGACGCAGGCAATCCGATCCCTCGGTTCCCGGCCGGCTTCCTGTGGGGCGTGTCGACCTCCGCCCATCAGATCGAGGGGGCGGTGGACGAGCGCGGGCCCTCGGTGTGGGACGTGTTCACCGCCGAGCCCGGCCGGGTGAAGGACTGTTCGACGGCGGCGGTGGCCTGCGACCACTACCACCGCTACCCGGAGGACGTGGCGCTCCTGGCCGGTCTCGGCGTGGACGCCTACCGCTTCTCCGTCTCCTGGCCCCGCGTCACCTCGCCGGGCGGCCTGGACTTCTACGACCGGCTGGTGGACAAGCTGTGCGCGGCGGGGGTACGGCCGGTCCCCACCCTCTTCCACTGGGATCTGCCCGCGTCCCTCGACTGGCTGGAGCGGGACACGGCGTCCCGGTTCGCCGACCATGTGTCCGTGGTCGCCGAACGTCTGACCGACCGGGTCGGCAAGTGGATCACCCTCAACGAGCCCGCCGAGCACACCCTGCTCGGCCACGCCCTCGGCGTCCACGCCCCCGGCCGGCGGCTGCTGTTCGACGCCCTCCCGGTGGCCCATCACCAGCTCCTCGCCCATGGTCTCGCGGTACGGGCGCTGCGCGCGGCCGGTGCGGCCGACATCGGCATCGCCAACTCCCACGGCCCGACATGGCCGGCCTCGGCCGACCCGGCGGACACGGAGGCGGCGGACTTCTACGACACCCTGCTCAACCGCCTGTTCGCGGACCCGATCCTGCTCGGCGAATACCCGTCCGGACTCGGCGAGTTGATGCCCGCGGCCGATCTCTCGGCGGACCTGAAGGTGATCGCGGAACCCCTCGACTGGTACGGCGTCAACTACTACGCCCCGACACTGGTGGGCGCTCCGCTCGGCACGGAGACGGAGTTCGGCGGGGTGCCCATACCCGCCGAACTCCCCTTCTCCGTACGGGAGATAGCGGACCGGCCGCGGACCGACTTCGGCTGGCCGGTGGTCCCGGAGGGGCTGACCGAGCTGCTGTGCGGGTTCCGGGAGCGGTACGGCGACCGGCTCCCGCCGATCGTCATCACCGAGAACGGCTGCTCGTACGAGGGCCTCGACGACCAGGACCGCATCGCCTACCTGGACGGCCATCTGCGCGCCCTGCACGCCGCGTTGACGGCCGGGGTGGATGTGCGCGGCTACTTCGTGTGGTCCCTCCTGGACAACTTCGAGTGGGCCGAGGGCTACGCGCGGCGCTTCGGTCTGGTGCACGTGGACTACGCGACGCTGGAGCGGGTGCCGAAGGCGTCGTACCACTGGTTCCGGGAAGTGCTGCGGGCGCAGAGATGACCACCGGCCGCCCGTCGGCCGCGCTCGCCGAGCCGGCCCTACCGGTGGGGCGGGGCTGGACGGCGGCCCTCGCGCTGGCCAACGGGGCGATCTGGGTGGGCTGGTTCGGCCCGCTGCAGATCCTGCTGGCCGCCCAGGCGAAGGACCTCGCGCCCGGCACCGGAATGTCCAAGGAGGCCCTGCTGGCCTGGGTGACCGGCACCGGCGCGGTGGTGTCCCTGCTCGCCAACCCGTTCTTCGGCGCGCTGTCCGACCGTACGACCGCTCGGGCGGGCCGCCGGGCGCCGTGGATCGTGGCCGGGGCGGCGGGCGGGGCGCTGTCCCTGCTGCTGCTCGCGGGCGCGGGCGGGCCGCGGTCGATGGTGCTGGGCTGGTGCCTCGTCCAGTTCACCCTGAACGCGGCCTTCGCGGCGGTGACGGCGGCGGTCCCGGACCGGGTGCCGAGGCGTCAACGGGGCGTGGTGGGCGGCTGGTTGGGCGCGGCGCAGATCCTGGGCGTGGTCGTGGGCACCGGGCTGGCGACGGCGGCGGGCGGCATCGGCGCGGGGTACGTGGCCTGCGCGGTGTGCACGGCGGCGGGCGTCCTGCCCTACCTCCTCATCTTCCGCGACCTCCCCCTCCTGCCCCGGGACCGGCCCCCATGGTCCTGGCGGGGCTTCCTCGCGGGCTTCTGGCTGAGCCCGCGCCGGTATCCCGACCTGGGCTGGGCCTGGCTGACCCGCTTCCTGATCAACCTCAGCAACTCGCTGGTGCTGCTGTACCTGCTCTACTACCTCCGCGACCGGGTCCACTACCCCGACCCCGGCCGGGGCGTCCTGATCCTGACCGCGGTGAACGGTGTGACGCTGCTGGCGACGGTGGTGATCGGCGGCGTCTGGTCCGACCGCACGGGCCGCCGCAAGCCGTTCGTGGTCTGGTCGGGCGTGCTGATGGCGGTGGCGACGGCGGCGCTGGCCGGCTGGGGGACCTGGCCGGGCACGGTGACCGCGGCCGCCGTCCTGGGCATCGGCTTCGGCGTCTTCACCTCCGTCGACTTCGCCCTGATGACCGACGTCCTCCCGCACGCCGCGGGCCGCGGCAAGGACCTGGGCCTCATCAACATCGCCAACGCCCTCCCCCAGGCGGCCGCCCCGGCTCTGGCGGCCCCGCTGGTGACGTATCTGGGCGGATACCGGGTGCTGTTCCTGGTGTCGGCGGCGATCGGGGTGGCGGGGGCGGTGCTGGTGGGGCGGATCAGGGGGGTCGACTGAAGGAAAGGTCAGAAGCCGAGCTTGCGGAGCTGCTTCGGGTCGCGCTGCCAGTCCTTGGCGACCTTGACGTGCAGGTCGAGGAAGACCGGCGTGCCCAGCAGGGCCTCGATCTGCTTGCGGGACTTGATGCCGACTTCCTTGAGGCGCTTGCCCTTGGGGCCGATGATGATCCCCTTCTGGCTCGGGCGCTCGATGTAGACGTTGGCGTGGATGTCGAGCAGCGGACGCTCCGCCGGACGGTCCTCGCGCGGCAGCATCTCCTCCACGACCACCGCGATGGAGTGCGGCAGCTCGTCGCGCACGCCCTCCAGCGCCGCCTCGCGGATCAGCTCGGCGACCATCACCTGCTCGGGCTCGTCCGTGAGGTCGCCCTCGGGGTAGAGCGCGGGCCCCTCGGGCAGCAGCGGCACCAGCAGGTCGGCCAGCAGCTCCACCTGCTGGTCGCCGACCGCCGACACCGGCACGATCTCCGCCCACTCGAAGCCCAGCTCCTTGGCGAGCTGATCGATGGCGATCAGCTGCTCGGCGAGGGTCTTGGAGTCCACGAGGTCGGTCTTGGTTACGACGGCGACCTTGGGCGTCTTCTTGATCCCGGCCAGTTCCTTCGCGATGAACCGGTCACCGGGGCCGAGCTTCTGGTCGGCCGGCAGACAGAACCCGATCACGTCGACCTCGGCCCACGTGGTGCGCACGACGTCGTTCAGCCGCTCGCCCAGCAGCGTGCGCGGCTTGTGCAGCCCGGGGGTGTCGACCAGGATCAGCTGGGCGTCCGGGCGGTGCACGATGCCCCGCACCGTGTGCCGCGTGGTCTGCGGCCGGTTCGAGGTGATCGCCACCTTCTGCCCGACCAGAGCGTTCGTGAGGGTGGACTTGCCCGCGTTGGGGCGGCCCACGAAGCAGGCGAAGCCGGCGCGGTGGACGGTTTCCGCCGGCTGCTCGGATGACTGGGTGCGAACGCTCATGCCGTTCATTGTCCCTGATCCCGGAGCCCCCGCCGCACCGCGAATCGACGGTCACGCCGCGTGGCCGTCCGTTTACGCAGACGTGACCGCATCCGCCACCCGATCACCACCGCCACCACCACGAACACCAGCACCAGCAGCGGGAGCCAGGGCACCGCGGAGAACGACGCCCCCGCCGAGGCCGACGCCCCCTGCGCCCGCGCGCTCACCGTGATCGCCGCCCGGTCGAGCACCGGGGTGCCGCGCCAGGTCTCGGTGAGCCGTACCGACTGCCCGGGCAGCAGCTCGGCGGGCACCCGGGCCGCCCGGCGCTCCAGCAGGGTACGGCCGAACAGTCCGCGCGCCGTCAGCTCCGCGCTCGGCCGCAGCGTGACATTGCCCGTGTTCCGCAGGGTGTACGACACGGTCGCCGTACCCGTGCCGAAGAGCAGCGGCCGGTGGCGGCCGACGCTCAGCCGGGACACCGCCAGCGCGGGCAGTGTCGGACCGCTCACCCGCAAGTACACCCGCGCGCCGACCGCCCGCCGGATCCCCAGCGCCAGCTTCCCGCCGCCCGGCTCGGTCCGCTCGTCCAGCGCGACGATCGCCCCGGGATGGTCGCCCGGTTCCGCGCCCGTCGGCACCCGCAGTGTGAACGGCACGGTCACGGTCCGGTGCCCCGGCACCGTGATCCGGTTCCTGGCGAGCCGCGCCCACGCCCCCACCCCGCGCATCGTCTCGTCCGCCGTGCGCACGGCGAAGCCGCCGTCCCGGGGGGTGTTGTAGGCGTCGGCCGCGTACAGCCGGAAGGTGAGCGGCTCGCCGGTCCTGTTCTGGACGGCGACCTTGTCGGTGAGGGTCTGGCCGGGGTCGGCGGAGAGGTAGAAGTAGGGCCGGGCCGCGGCCTGGGCGGCGACCGGGTACACGGACCAGCTGCCGTTGTCGGCGGCCCGCGCGGGCACCACCGGCAGTACGGCCAGCAGCAGGCTCACCACGACGACGTACGCCTTGCGCATGGGTGCGGGCACCCGCGGCCGGGGGCAGCCCGTGGCACGGGCGGGTGCGGGCGCCCGTACGCTCATGACAGCGTCAGCGTGAGCACGCCGGAGTACCCGCCCGGAGGCGTGAACGCCGGTACGTCCAGGGAGAGTCCGGCGTCGACGGTGAACTCGCCGCCGGTCAGCGTCCCGTCCGGCGTCCCCGCGAGGGTGGCCCCCGAGGAGCCCACCGTGCCCGCCGAACCCGCCGTACAGGTACTGGGGCTGCCCGCCTTGCTCGCACACGACGGCGTCCAACTCAGCCGGTCCGCGCCGATCCTGCCGCCGGGACCGGTGAAGTCGGTGACCCTGCCGGTCAGTGACCAGCCCGCCGGTCCGCCGCGGAAGTCCTTGACCGTCACGGTCCGGAGCGCGCCGGTCGAGGCGCCGCCCCGGCCGAAGTCGACCCCCGACAGCGCGACCGAGTCCCCGGCCTGGGTCATGGCGAGCGTGCCCGCCGTGACGCTCGTGGTGAGCTTCTGGCTGCCGGGCGGCACCGGCGTGTTGACGACGTAGGCCGCGGGGCCCGCGCCGGTGTCGGCGTTCCAGGTGTCACCCTCGTACGCGACGATCCCGGTGGTCGAGGTGTCGTTCACCACGAGGGAACCGCTGAAGGAGCCCTGCCCGTCCGCGGACACGCTCGCCGTGTCCCCGGTCTGGCTGGTCCCGGAGCGTCCGGCGAGGGTGACGGCGGCGCCCGGGGTGAAGCCCGTACCGCTGACCTCGACGCTCGCGCCCGGGTCGCCGGTGGCCGAACCCAGTGTGATCGCCCGGGAGTTGGCCGGGGTCCCCGCCGTCGCCGTGATGGACTCGGACGCCGGTGCGGGCGGGTTCGTGACCGTGCAGGGGGTGTCCAGTTCCATGATGTAGCTGGTGTGGATGTTGTAGTCGCCCGGCGCGAGGGTGATCTTCCCGGCCTTGGTGACGGTGAACGTGCCCGTCATGGAGAAGGACGGGAAGGCCGCCTTCCCCGGCACCGGGGGGTTCTTCTTCGGCCCGGCGACCGTGATGTCCCCGCTCTGGGCGCCGCCCAGTGTGACCTTGCCGGTCGGGGTCATGATGTCGGCCGGCAGCGCCAGATCGGTGGGGTTGCTCGCGGCGGCCCCGACCACGGTGTAGGTGACGGTGACGGTGTCGCCGACCTTCGGGCTGGTGTCGTCCGCCGAGACGGTGGCGGTCGTGGTGCCGTCGATCGGCGGCAGGCCCGCGATGGCGGGCGGGATGCAGTGCGTGGCGAAGTCCACGTCGGTGCCTGCGGCGCCGGCCGGGCAGGCCAGCGCGCCGCCCGCGGAGACCGCGAGCGCGGTCGCGCCGAGCAGTGACGCCCAGCGCCACCGTCCGGATCTTCGGGTGGTGAGACCCATGGGCCCCCTCCTGAGGGTGGTGGGCGCGGCCGAACGGGCGCCCCGACAGGGGGCATTGGCGGGGCGGCGAGGTGAGAAGTCAAGGGAGATGCCGCAGAATTCTGACTACTCGTCAGGTTCTGCGGCATCCAGGGGAGAACCGGAACGGACCGGTCGGCCGGGGCGGGCTCAGAACACGAACGGACCCGGCGACTGGTGACCGCTCGCGGTACACGTCACGGTGACGCCGAAGATCACCATCTTCAGCGAGCCGCCGTACGCGTCCAGGCTGTACCCGGAGGCGACGGTCCCGGCGAGCGGGCCGACGCTGACCGGGTCGCCCGGGTTCATGACCGGGTTCTTCGTGCCGCTGAACACGACGCTGCCGCCGCCCGCCTTGGCCATGGTGAGCGTGGAGGTGATCGAGTCCGCGGCCACCGTGACCGGGGCGCTGATCGCGGTGGAGGTGAGGCTCAGGGTGGCCGAGGTGCCGCTCTGGGTGGCGGTGAGCGTGGCCGTGCCACCGCCGAAGATGCCGCAGCTCGCGGTGATGGTCGCCGACTGGGGAGTGACGGCGGCCGCGGAGGGTGCGAGGGCGAGACCGGTGACCGCGAGGGCCCCGGCCGCCAGGGCCGCACCTGTTGCCGTGCGCTTGGCTCTCATGGGGATCCGCTTTCCTTCCTGCTGGGCACGCCGGACGTGCCGTGTGGGGTGATCGGAAGGTGCGCCGACGAACGGCAGGCCGGTCGGGCGGGTGCGGACGCGCCGGACGGCGGTGCGGATCTGACGGGTCGTCGGGACGTACGCGTTCATTGACGCGCGCGCCCCGCGACCCAGCAAGGTTGAATTCCAGCCGACCTTTCGGTCGGTACTCTTCGGGCGGCCCCGGCCTTCTTCAGGCGGCCCCGGCCTTCTTCTGCCGGTCAGCTCTCGGCGCGGCCCGCGGCCACGGTCGTACGGACCGTGCCGTCCACCCCCGCGAGCAGCACCGGCGTGTCCGCGCCCCCGAGGTCGGCCACCGCGGCCAGGTCCTCGGCCGGCACCGACTCCGCCTCGCCGACCACCGCCGCCGCCTCCAGCGACGCGGCCCCGGACGCCACCGCCATGGCGACGGCGGTGCGCAGCGCGCTGAGCTTCAGCGAGGCCAGCTCCACCGTGCCGGCGACATAGGTGCGCCCGGTGTCGTCCCGTACGGCCGCCCCCTCGGGCACCGCGTTGCGGGCCCGCGCGGAACGGGCCAGGGTCACGATCTTGCGGTCCTCGGGGTCAAGCGCGCTGCTCTCGGTCATGCCCCGAGCATACGAAGGCACCGAAGGCGCGACGACGCTCACCCCGCCACGGGGTACATCGCGCCCCGCCGGCCCTCCGGGGAGGCCAGCCACTCCAGCTTCTCCGCGGTGTTCGCCTCGTCCAGCGGGGTGTGCAGCACGATCATCAGATCGGGGCGGGCGGGGATCTTCAGGACCGTCGACTCCACGACCAGCAGCCCGGCCAGCGGATGCGACAGCTCCTTGCGCACCTGCCCCTGGTCCTCGATGTCCCGCTCGGCCCACAGCGCCGTGAACTCCTCACTGGCGGCGCTCACCTCGGCCAGCACCTCCCGGAACCCCTCGTCGTCCGGGCGCGCCGCGCAGGCGGCCCGGAACTGCGCCACCACCGTGCGCGCGTTGCGCTCCCAGCTGTGGCTGCGCTCGCGGTACAGCGGGTCGGTGAAGAAGTCGATCAGGCAGTTCTGGGTGATGCCGGGGCGCATGCCCAGCACGATCGCGGCCGCGTCGTTGTACTGCACGCAGTTGTAGTAGAGGTCCATGATGTGCGCCGGGTACGGCATCCAGGTGTCGATGAGCCGCCGCAGCCCGTCGCACATGTCCTTCCTGCCGGGCACCACCTGGGGCGTCGGCGGGTTCAGCCCGGCCAGCAGATACAGGTGCCGCCGCTCGGCGTCGCTGAGCCGCAGCACCCGGGCGACCGCGTCCAGCACCTGCGGGGAGACCGAGATGTCACGGCCCTGCTCCAGCCACTGGTACCAGGAAGCACCGACCCCGGCGAGCACGGCGACCTCCTCGCGGCGCAGTCCGGGCGTCCGACGCCTGCCGCCGCCGGCGGGCAGCCCGGCCTCCTCGGGACTGACCCGGGCGCGCCGGCTCATCAGGAACTCCCGCAGCTCGTCACGCCGATGACTGCGCCTCGCCTCAGCAGCAGGCACGTGCCGCCCCTCCCCCGTCGGTCCTGTCCAGTGGTCGCTCAGGTGACCTCTCTGGTGGTGCCACCACCACCATAAGTTCCGACTCCCCACCGGTATTCCATGCGCCCGAAGCTCTTTCCATGGCGATCGACACCACCACCCAGACCTCCCCCGCAGCGGACACCGCGGCGCCCGGCATCCCCCGGTTGTCGACGCGTGACAAGCTCGTCCTGTTCGTCCTGTGCGCGGCCCAGTTCATGGTCGCGCTGGACTTCTCCGTACTGAACGTGGCGCTGCCCGACCTGGGCCGCGACCTCGGCATGAGCACCTCCGCGCTCCAGTGGGCCGTCACCGCGTTCGCGCTGCCCTCCGGCGGCTTCCTGCTGCTGTTCGGCCGCGTCGGCGACCTCTTCGGACGCCGCAGACTCTTCCTCGCCGGTCTCGCCCTGTTCGGCGCGGCCTCGCTGCTGTCCACCCTGGCCTGGGACCCGGCCTCGTTCCTCGCCGGGCGCGCCCTCCAGGGGCTCGGCGCGGCGGCGATCGTACCGACCGGCATGTCCCTGCTGACCACCACCTTCCCCGAGGGCCCGGCCCGCGACCGCGCCCTCGGCATCTCCGGCACCCTGCTGTCGCTGGGCTTCACCATCGGCATGGTCGCGGGCGGCACCCTCACCGACACCTTCGGCTGGCGCTCCACGATGGCCCTGCTGACCCTGTTCGCGCTGATCGTGCTGCCGCTGGCGCCGGGCCTGCTGCCGGAGTCCCGCACCCCGGACCGCCCGCGCCTGGACGTGCCCGGCGCCGTCACCGTCACCACCGGACTGCTCTCGCTGATCTACGCCCTGTCCACCGCCGCCGACCACGGCTTCGGCCGCGCCGACGTCATCGCGGCCCTGGCCGCCGGACTGCTGCTGCTGACCGCGTTCGTGCTGGTGGAGTCCCGCTCGGCGGCGCCCCTGGTCTCGCTGCCGATGCTGCGCCGGCGCACGGTGGCCTGGGGCAACATCGGCGGTCTGGTCACCTTCTCGATGATGTCCACGATCGTGTTCGTGCTGACCCTGTACCTCCAGGAGATCCTGGGCCTGTCCGCCTTCGAGACCGGACTGGTCTTCGGCTTCCAGGGCCTGCTGTCCGTGGTCGCGGGCACCTTCGCCCCGAAGGTCATCGGCCGCCTCGGCGCCCGCCGCACCCTGGTCGCCTCGCTGGCCGGCCAGGGCGCGCTGACCGCGTCGCTGCTCCTGCTGAACGCCCACGGCTGGTCGGTGTGGCTCGCCACGGCCGCGGTGGCCCTGGCCAGCATGTGCCACCTGGGCGCGATCATCTCGTACGGCGTGACGGTCACCTCCGGTGTCCCGGACGCGGAACAGGGCCTGGCCACCGGCCTGGTGACCTCCACCCAGCAGGTCGGCATCACGGTCGGCATCCCGCTGCTCGGTGTGCTGGCCACCACCTCGGGCGACCTGCTGAGCGGTGTGCACACGGTGATCGCCCTGGACACGGCGATCGTGCTCGGCGCCGCGCTCCTGACCGGCCTCGGCCTGCGCCGCTCCCGGGCCTGAGATCGAGCCCGGGGTCTCAGTCCAGGGTCTGGACGATCTCGCTGCGCGCGGCCGTGTGCACCACACGGCCGCGCGCGCCGTTGACCAGCGGGAGATACGGCGCCACATGCCCGCACTCGACGTCGGCGAGGATCGGCACGCCCAGCGGCCCGAGGGCGTCGAGGACGGCCGCGTCCTGGGTGAGGGTCGGCGCGTCGGGGGCGTGGGTGCGGCCGACGAGCACGGCGGCGGCCCGATCGAAGAACCCGGCCAGCCGCATGCCGTGCAGATGGCGGGCGATGATCAGCGCGTTGTCCTCGCAGGCCTCGACGTAGACGAGCAGCGGCGCGTCGCCCGCGAAGCGCGTCGTGTCGAGGTAGCGGCTCCCGGCGAGCGGGGCGACGGTCTCGATACAGCCGCCGATCAGCCGCCCCTCGACCTCCACGTCCCCCTCGCCGTCGAGCCGCCGCCAGCCGCCCGCGCCGTCCAGGGTGAACTCGGCGATCCCCGGGTCACGGGTCCAGTCGTCCCAGCCGCCGGTGCGGTGCCGGCCGGGCGGGCTCTGGGTGAACGGCTCACCCTGCGGGGCGGCCACGATGTCCAGCCAGGACAGCAGCCCCTCGGGCACCCGGTACGGGGTGTCCATGAGGTTGTTGCCGTGCACCGTCGCCACCCCGGTCAGCAGGGTCAGCGGGGCGAGCACGGTCGACAGGTCCGAGTAGCCGACCAGCCAGGTGGGTTCGGCCCGGCCGATCGCCTCGAAGTCCAGGTGGGGCATCAGGTCGATGGCCATCTCGCCGCCCCACGGGGGGATCACGGCCCGGACGGCGGGGTCGGTCAGCATCCGCGTCAGCTCGGCGGCGCGTTCGGCGGCCGGGGCGCTGATGTGGGTGCTGCCGTCCATGCACCGGCCGACGACCACCTCGTAACCGCGCCGCTCGATCTCCTTGACCGCGATGTCGAGGCGCGCCCTGAGGGGTTCGGCCACACCCGAGGAGGGCGAGGTCACACCGACACGGTCACCGGGGCGCAGGGGGCGCGGGTATCGAATGGTCATACGGGATGCTCTCGAATTCCCCGGGCCCCGGGCAACGCGATTACGGGCGGTCCAGCCGCAGCCGCTCCGCCCTCGGCAGCCCCGCGACGACCAGGTCGTACGAGTCCTCGATCAGCTCGCGCAGCAGCGGGTCCGGCAGGCCCCCGTCGACGGTGACGGTGTTCCAGTGCCGCTTGTTCATGTGCCAGCCGGGGACGATCAGGCCCTCGTGGTCGGCGCGCAGCCGCACCGCGTCCTCCGGGTCGCACTTGAGATTGACCGTCAGGGGCCGCGCGCCCAGGTTCGTCAGGGCGAACAGCTTGCCCAGCACCTTGAAGACCGAGGTCTCCGGGTTGAACGGGAAGTCCTCCACGGCCGCGTTGAAGGACAGGCAGAAGGCGCGCAGCTCCTCGGGTCTCACTCGGCCTCCGTCTCCCCTGCGGGCTCCACCAGCACGGTGACGATCTTGTTCCGGCGGCCGGCGGAGGACTCCGCGGTGAGCTTCAGCCGCCGCTCGTCGGGGAGTTCGACCTCGGCGGACGCGCCCGCGATGGGCACCCGGCCGAGCGCCTTGGCGAGCAGTCCGCCGACGGTCTCCACGTCCTCGTCGTCGTACTCCTCCAGGCCGTACAGCTCGCCGAGGTCGGTGATGTCCAGACGGGCGGTGACCCGGAAGCGGCCCTCGCCGAGGTCCACCACGGGCGGCAGCTCCCGGTCGTACTCGTCGGTGATCTCGCCGACGATCTCCTCCAGGATGTCCTCGATGGTGACGATGCCCGCGGTGCCGCCGTACTCGTCGATCACGACGGCGACGTGGTTGCGCTCCTTCTGCATCTCCCGCAGCAGGTCGCCCGCGTTCTTGGTGTCGGGCACGAAGACCGCCGGGCGCATGGCCGTGGAGACCAGGTCGCTCTCCGCGTCCCGGCTGATGTGCGTCTTGCGGACCAGGTCCTTGAGATACACGATCCCGACGATGTCGTCCTCGCTCTCCCCGGTGACCGGTATCCGGGAGAACCCGGAGCGCAGGGCGAGGGTGAGGGCCTGCCGGATGGTCTTGAAGCGCTCGATGGTGACCAGGTCGGTGCGCGGCACCATCACCTCGCGCACCAGGGTGTCGCCCAGCTCGAAGACGGAGTGCACCATCCGGCGCTCCTCGTCCTCGATCAGCGACTCCTTCTCGGCCAGGTCGACCAGCGCGCGCAGCTCCGCCTCGGAGGCGAACGGGCCGCGTCTGAAGCCCTTGCCGGGGGTGAGCGCGTTGCCGATGAGGATCAGCAGCGAGGGGATCGGGCCCATCACCCGGGCCAGCGGCACCAGGACATAGGCGGCCACGGTCGCGGTGTTCAGCGGGTGCTGGCGGCCGATGGTGCGCGGGGAGACCCCGACGGCGACGTACGACACCAGGACCATCACGGCGATGGCGACCAGCAGGGCCTGCCAGGTGGCCGAAAAGGCCTCCAGGCAGGCGTAGGTGACCAGGGCCGCGGCCGCCATCTCACAGGCGACGCGGACCAGCAGGGCCACATTGAGATAGCGGGTGGGGTCGGCGGCGATCTGCGCCAGCTTCTCGCCGCCGCGCCGCCCGGACTTCACGGCCTCCTCGGCCCGGAAGCTGGAGACCCGGGCGAGGCCCGCCTCCGCGCAGGCGGCGAGCCAGGCGACGACGACCAGCGCGATCGCGCCGATCACGATCTGCGGGGACATCCGGCCTGCTTACGAGACGGTCGGCGCGGGAGACGGGCCGGTCAGGCCCTGCTCGGCCCGCCAGCCGTCCACGATGGCGGCCTGCAGCCCGAACATCTCGGCCTTCTCGTCCGGCTCCTCGTGGTCGTAGCCGAGCAGATGCAGCACGCCGTGGACGGTGAGCAGCTGGAGCTCCTCGTCCATGGAGTGCTGCGTCGGGGCGTCGGCCCCCTGCTTGGTGGCGACCTCCGGGCACAGCACGATGTCGCCGAGCAGCCCCTGCGGGGGCTCCTCGTCGTCCTTGCCCGGCGGACGCAGCTCGTCCATCGGGAAGGACATGACGTCGGTGGGCCCGGGCAGGTCCATCCACTGGATGTGCAGCTGCTCCATGGCGTCTTCGTCCACGACGATCACCGAGAGTTCGGAGAGCGGGTGGATGCGCATGCGCGCGAGCGCGTAGCGGGCGATGTCGAGGATCGCCTGCTCGTCGACCTCGGTGCCGGATTCGTTGTTGACGTCGATCGACATGCTCGTGCCGGTCTACTTCCCCTTGGTGCCCTTGGCGCCGGTCCTGCCACGGCCCGGGTGGGAGCCGTTCTCGGTGCCGTTCTTGCTGTCGTACTTCTCGTACGCGTCGACAATACGGCCCACCAGCTTGTGCCGTACGACATCGTGGGACGTCAGCCGGGAGAAGTGCACGTCCTCGACGCCCTCCAGGATCTCCTGGACCTGGCGCAGACCCGACTTCGTGCCGTTCGGCAGGTCGACCTGCGTCACATCACCCGTGATCACGATCTTCGAGTCGAAGCCGAGCCGGGTGAGGAACATCTTCATCTGCTCGGGGCTGGTGTTCTGGGCCTCGTCCAGGATGATGAACGCATCATTGAGGGTACGCCCACGCATGTACGCCAGCGGTGCCACCTCGATGGTTCCGGCGGCCATCAGCTTGGGGATGGAGTCCGGGTCGAGCATGTCGTGCAGCGCGTCGTACAGCGGGCGCAGGTAGGGGTCGATCTTCTCGTAGAGGGTGCCGGGCAGGAAGCCGAGCCGCTCGCCGGCCTCGACCGCGGGGCGGGTCAGGATGATCCGGTTGACCTGCTTGGACTGGAGGGCCTGGACGGCCTTGGCCATGGCCAGGTAGGTCTTGCCGGTACCGGCGGGGCCGATGCCGAAGACGATCGTGTGCTTGTCGATCGCGTCGACATAGCGCTTCTGGTTGAGGGTCTTGGGGCGGATGGTGCGGCCGCGCGAGGACAGGATGTTCTGCGTCAGCACCTCGGCCGGGGTCTCCGAGCCTTCGTTCGTACCGTTGTCGCTCGCCTTGAGCATGGCGATCGAGCGCTCCACTGCGTCCTCCGTCATCGGCTGCCCGGTGCGGAGCACCAGCATCATCTCGTCGAACACGCGTGAGATCAGGGCGACGTCGGCGCTCTCGCCGACCGCGCTGATCTCATTGCCCCGGACATGGATGTCGGCCGCCGGGAAGGCCTTCTCGATCACGCGCAGGAGGGAGTCGCCGGAACCCAGAACGGTCACCATGGGGTGCTGGGCGGGGACGGTGAGCTGTGCTCTCGCCTGCTCCTGCGTGGGGGTGTGAGCTGTGGGTGTCTGTGTCATGGGCCGGCGCGAAGGCCTTGTGCTTCCCCTCGTCGCGACCGCGCAACCTAGGGCGGCCTCGTCGCTGTCCAGGGTACGCCGGACGGCTCAGAAGCCTGTAGGACTTTTCCTCCGGTCGGGGGGTGCGCCGCCGCCCGTCAGCTGGGGCCCCGGAAGCCGATCGTGGGCACGGCCCGGCGCAGCGGCCAGGGGCGGTCCAGCTCCTCCGGGACCAGCCCGTCGAGGAAGGCGTACCGCTGGAGCGCCATGGGGTCCTGGGCCGGCAGCGACTGCACCCGCCGCCACCACGCGCCGATCTCCGACCAGCCGGGCGCCGACAGGGAGCCGCCGAACTCCTGCACGGACAGCGCGGCCGTGAGTCCCGCGAACGCCAGCCGGTCGGCCAGCGGCCAGCCCGCGAGGGAGCCCGTCACGAAACCGGCGACGAAGACGTCCCCCGCGCCCGTGGGATCCAGCGCCTCCACCGCGATCGCCGGGACCTCCGCCGCCTCGCCGGTACGGCGGTCCACCGCGTACGCGCCCTCCGAGCCCAGCGTCACCACCGCCACCGGCACGTACTCGGTGAGCGCGTGCGCGGCGAGGCGAGGGCAGTCGGCGCCCGTGTACCGCTTCGCCTCCTCGGCGTTGGGCAGGAACGCCTCGCAGTGTTCGAGGTCGGACAGCCCCGCGAGGTCCCAGGCGCCGGTCTCGTCCCAGCCGACGTCGGCGAAGATCCGGGTCCCGCCGCGCGCGGCCTGGGCGATCCAGGGGGCGCGGCGGCCCGGTGTGAGGGAGGCGACGGCGGCCCGGGCGCGCGGCGGGCAGTCGGGGGCCGGCTCCTCCGGCGGCGGCTCGTGTCCGTGCGAGACCATGGTCCGCTCGCCCTCGTACGCCATGGACACGGTCACCGGCGAGTGCCAGCCGGGCACCGTCCGCGACGGGGTGAGGTCGATGCCCTCGCCCTGTGCGAGGGCGTCCCAGCAGTACTCCCCGTAGTGGTCGTCCCCGAACGCGGCCGCGAGCGAGGTCCGCAGCCCGAGCCGGGCCAGCGCGCTGGCCATGTTGGCGACCCCGCCGGGGCTGGAGCCCATGCCGCGGGCCCAGGACTCCGTGCCGCGCACGGGCGCCGAGTCCAGGCCGGTGAAGATGATGTCGAGGAAGACGGTGCCCGTGAGATAGACGTCCCAGGGCGGATCCCCGGGGGCGCGCCGCGCGGCGAGCGGATCGACCTGGGCCTGGCGGTGCCCCGCCCGGGTGAGGTGCTCGGGTTCCTCTCCGATGAGGGTGTGCGACGAGGTCACGGTGCGCTCCCTGGTGTGCTGGGTCTGGCCAGTGTGCACCACCGCGGCCGCCGCGCACGGGCATACGGCCGGGGATGCGCACACCTGGACAAGTCCGCGCGCACAGCGAAGAACCCCGCCCCGCACAGGGCGGGACGGGGTTCTCTGTGGAGCGCCGGGCAGGCCTTGCACCTGCATTTCCCCGCAGGAAGCGGGGCGTCTTTCCTTGGACCACCAACGCACTGTCCGGCTACCGGAGTTCCGGCGGCCTCGACATGATCAATCATAGCCCATGCCGAGGCCGGTGCCGAACACGCGGGGAACAGGTGTACGCGTCGGAACAGGCGCACGCGTCAGAACACGTACGCGTCCACCTCGGCGAGGTAGCGGGCGCGGCGCTCCTCGTCGTCCTCCAGGAAGGAGGCGAGGAAGGAGTTGCGGGCCAGTTCGCGCAGCCGGTCCTCGGTCAGCCCGAGACTCTCGTGCACCGCCTGGAAGTTGTCGTCGGCGTACCCGCCGAAGTAGGCCGGGTCGTCGGAGTTGACCGTGCACAGCAGCCCCGCCTCCAGCATGGCGGGCAGTGGGTGGTCGGCCAGGGTGTCCACCGTGCGCAGCCGGACGTTGGACAGCGGGCACAGGGTGAGCGGGACGCGCTCGCGCACCAGCCGCTCGACCAGTTCGGGGTCCTCCATGCAGCGTAGCCCGTGGTCGACGCGCTCGATGCCGAGCAGGTCCAGGGACTGGGTGATGTACTCCGGCGGCCCCTCCTCACCGGCGTGCGCCACCCGGCGCAGCCCGAGCCCGGCGGCGGTCTCGTACACCTGGCGGAACTTCGCCGGCGGGTGCCCGACCTCGGCGGAGTCCAGGCCGATGCCGGTGATCCGGTCGAGGTACGGCCGGGCGGCCTCCAGGGTCTCCAGCGCGGAGTCGGCGGACTCGTCGCGCAGGAAGCACAGGATGAGCCGGGTGGAGACGCCGTAATTCTCCTCGCTGCGGCCGAGCGCCGCCCACAGCCCCTCCACGACGGTGCCCATGTCCAGGCCGCGGGCGAGGTGGGCCTGCGGGTCGAAGAAGATCTCCGCGTGCCGTACGCCCTGCGCCGCGGCGCGGGCCAGATAGGCGTTGGCCAGGTCCTCGAAGTCCCGCTCGGTACGCAGCACGGTCATCAGCTCGTAGTACAGGTTCAGAAAGGACTGGAGGTCCTCGAACCGATACGCCTCACGCAGCTCTTCCGTGTCGGCGTAGCGCAGCTTCACGCCGTTGCGGGCGGCCAGGTCGAAGGCCAGCTCCGGCTCCAGGGTGCCTTCGATGTGGAGGTGCAGTTCTGCTTTGGGGAGGGGCATCAAAGCATCGTACGGCGCACTTACCGTCGTTTCGGAACCGGCACTCGCTGAAGGTCGTACGCCACGGTCAGCTCACCCTCGAAGCCGGCGGCCCGTGCCTGGCGCTCGAACTCCTCGGGCTCCGAGTACCGCTGGCTGAAGTGGGTGAGCACGAGATGCCGTACCCCCGCCCCGCGCGCCACCGCCCCCGCCTGCCCGGCCGTCAAGTGCCCGTGCTCCACGGCGAGTTCCTCGTCCTCGTCGAGGAAGGTGGACTCGATGACCAGCAGGTCGCAGCCCTCGGCCAGCGTGTACACGCCCTCGCAGAGCCGGGTGTCCATGACGAACGCGAACCGCTGTCCGCGCCGTACCTCGCTGACCTCCTCCAGCGTCACGCCGCCGAGCCGCCCCTCGCGCTGGAGCACCCCCACGTCCGGGCCCTCGATGCCGTGCGCGGCGAGCCGCTCGGGCAGCATCCGGCGGCCGTCGGGCTCGGTCAGCCGGTAGCCGTAGGACTCCACCGGGTGCGAGAGCTTGTGGGCGTCCAGGGTGTACGACGGCGTCACCGCGAGGATGCCGTCGGCACTCACCGGGACCTCGGTGACGCCGACGGTCTCCCGGTACGCGGTGGCGTACCGCAGCCGGTCGAAGAAGCGCTGCCCGGAGGCCGGGTAGTGCGCGGTGATCCGGTGCGGCACCCGGTCGAGGTTGATGCGCTGGATGACCCCGGCGAGGCCGAGGCTGTGGTCGCCGTGGAAGTGGGTGACGCAGAGGCGGTTCAGGTCGTGCGCGGCGACCCCGGCGCGCAGCATCTGCCGCTGGGTGCCCTCACCGGGGTCGAAGAGGATGCCCTCGCCGTCCCAGCGCAGCAGATAGCCGTTGTGGTTGCGGTGCCGGGTCGGGACCTGGCTCGCGGTGCCGAGGACGACGAGTTCACGGACGGACACGGCGCATTATCCGGGCGGCCACTGGAGACCGCGGCCGCCGAGCACATGCCCGTGGGCGTGCCAGACGGTCTGACCGGCGCCGGTCCCGGTGTTGAAGACGACGCGGTAGCTGTCCAGCTTCTCCTCGTCGGCCACGGCCTGGGTCTCGCGCAGCACGTCCGCGGCGATCTCGGGGGCACCGGCGGCGAGCGCGGCGGCGTCCCGGTAGTGGACCTTGGGGATCACCAGGATGTGCGTGGGCGCCTGCGGGTTGATGTCCCGGAAGGCGACGGTGGTCTCCGTCTCGCGGACGACGGTGGCCGGGATGTGGCCCGCGACGATCTTGCAGAACAGGCAGTCGTCCTGCGGTTCTCCAGCCATTTCGCGTGCGCTCGCTTTCGCCGGGATCGGGTTCGGGGATCATCGTAGTCGGTGGGGCACCGGTGAGTTGTGGTGTTCACGCCTCCGGGAGGCCGGCGGCATATCATCGATCGATGATCTTCATCGTCGTCAAGTTCCCCGTGAAGCCCGAGCACACCGAGGCGTGGCCGCAGCACGTCGAGGCCTTCACCCGGGCCACCCGCGCCGAACCCGGCAACCTGTGGTTCGAGTGGTCCCGCAGCCTGGAGGACCCCGACACCTACGTCCTCGTCGAGGCCTTCCAGGACGACGCCGGCGCGGCGCACGTCAACTCCGACCACTTCCGCGCCGGTCTCGAAGCGATGCGCCCCCTGCTGCGCCGCACCCCCGACATCGTCAGCACCACCATCGAGGGAGCGGACGGCTGGAACGCGATGGGCGAGCTCTCCATCGACTGAGGCCCTAGAGGGGCGGCAGCGCCGGAGGCGTCTTGGCGGGTGCCGACTCCAGCGCTGCCAGCGCCAGCCTGACCGCCTCGTCCAGCTGCGGGTCCGCGCCCCTCGCCCAGTCCTGAGGGCGTTGTACGACCTCCACGTCCGGGTCGACGCCGTGGTTCTCGACGGCCCAGGCGGGGCCCTCCAGCCACATGGCGTATTTGGGCTGGGTGACCAGGGTGCCGTCGACCAGGCGGTAGCGGCTGTCGATGCCGATGACGCCGCCCCAGGTGCGGGTGCCGACGACCGGGCCGATGCCGAGGGCCTTGATGGCGGCGTTGACGATGTCGCCGTCGGAGCCGGAGAACTCGTTGGCGACGGCGACGACGGGACCGCGCGGGGCGTGCCGGGGGTAGCTGAAGGGGCGGTGGCCGCGGGGCATGTCCCAGCCGACGATGCGGCGGGCCAGTATCTCCACGACGAGCTGGGAGGTGTGGCCGCCGCGGTTCTCCCGGACGTCCACGATCAGGCCCTCCCGGGCGACCTCGACGCGCAGATCCCGGTGGATCTGGGCCCAGCCGGGGGCCTGCATGTCGGGGACGTGCAGATAGCCGAGGCGGCCTCCGGAGCTCTCGTGGACGTGGGCGCGGCGGTCCGCGACCCAGGCGTGGTAGCGCAGGGGTTCCTCGTCGGCGAGCGGGACGACCACGACATGCCGGGGGTCGCCGCCGGCCGCGGGTGAGACGGTGAGTTCGACGGGGCGGCCGGCGGTGCCGGTGAGCAGGGGGCCGGGTCCGGTCACCGGGTCGACGGGATGGCCGGCGACGGCGAGGATCGCGTCTCCGGGACGGACGGCGACACCGGGTGCGGCGAGCGGGCTGCGGGCCTCCGGGTCGGAGGTCTCCGAGGGCAGGATGCGGTCGATGCGCCAACCGCCGTCCTCGTGCCGGGAGATGTCGGCGCCGAGCAGGCCCTGGCGGGGGCCGTGGCCGTAGCCGCCGCGGGGGATGACATAGGCGTGCGAGGTGCCGAGTTCGCCGTGCACCTCCCACAGCAGGTCCACGAGGTCGTCATGGGTGGCGAGGCGGTCCAGGACCGGGCGGTAGCGGTCGAGGACGCCGTCCCAGTCGACGCCGCCGAGGTCGGGGCGCCAGAAGTTGTCGCGCATGAGGCGGCCGGTCTCGTCGTACATCTGCCGCCACTCGGCGGCGGGGTCGACGGTCTGCCGGATGCGGCCGAGGTCGACGGTGATGTTGGAGTCGCTGTCCTCGTCGGTGGAGGCGCGGCGGTCGCTGGGTACGACCTTGAGCTTGCCGTCGGTCCACAGCAGGACCCGCTTGCCGTCGCCGCTGACCTCGAAGCGGTCGGCGTCCGCGGCGAGATGCTCCAGGCGCTGCTGGGCGAGGTCGTAGCGCTCCAGCTCGGTGCTGGGGTCGGCCTCGTCGGGGGTGGCGCGGGTGGTGCCGAGGACGCCGTGCAGCGGGTGGCGCAGCCAGAGCACGCCGTCCTTGGCGGCGCGCAGATTGCCGTAGCGGGCGGACTCGACCGGGAAGGGCACGATGCGGTCGGCGAGCCCGTCCAGGTCGATCCGGGTGGAGGGGACGCCCTCGCTGTCGGGGGTCTCCTCCTTGTCGGAGGTCTCGAACGGGCGGCCGTGGCGCTGCGGTCCGAACGGGGAGGGGGTGGTCGCGGCGAGGGTGATCAGGTAGGGGCGGGTGCCGCCCACGAAGGCCAGATCGAAGACGTGTTCGTCGTAGACCGGGTCGAAGGAGCGGTTGGAGAGGAAGGCGAGGTGCTTGCCGTCGAGGGTGAAGGCGGGCGCGTGGTCCTGGAAGCGCAGCGGGGTGGCCTCGCTGACGGTCAGGTCGGTGGTGTGGGCGAGGCGCAGCTGGCTCAGCGGGCGGGGGCCGGGATGGGTCCAGGCGAGCCAGGCGGAGTCGGGCGAGAAGGTGAGGTCGCGGACGTCGCCGTCCTCGCCGCGGTCGACCTCGCGGACCTCGCCGGTCTCCCGTTCGACCAGGAGGAGGCGGCCGTCGTGGGCGGCGACGGCGGCGCGGCTGCCGTCGGGGGCCATGGCGAGTTCCAGGACCCGGCCGAGGCGTCCGGCGGCGAGCCGGCGCGGGGTGGCGCCGAGGGCGGAGCCGGTGGCGGGGGCGAACTCCAAGGCGTCCTCGCCCTCGGCGTCGGTGACCCAGACGACCCATTCCTCGCCGTCGGCGCGGAAGGTGCGGGGCAGCCGGGTGCGGACGCCGGGTTCGGCGGCGAGGGCGCGCACCGGTCCTGAGCGGTGGGTGACCCAGTGGACGGCGCCGCGCAGGCCGACGGCGCTGCCGCGGGCGGTGTGGTCGGGGGCGGCCGAGCCGAACCAGTGGGAGGTGCTCGCCTGGAAGGGCTGAAGGTCGACGCGGGGGCCGCCGGGGCGGATGTCCAGGGGGCGCGGGGCGCTGCCGTCGAGGTCGTCGAGGAGCCAGAGCCGGCCCGCACTGGTGTAGACGACGCGGGTGCCGTCGGTGGCGGCGTGCCGGGCGTAGAAGCCGTCGATCGGGGTGTGCCGGCGCAGGTCGGAGGCGTCGGCGCGGGAGGAGTAGAGGGCGCCGGTGCCCTCGTGGTCGGAGAGGAAGGCGATGCGGTCGCCGACCCAGAGGGGGTACTCGATGTTGCCGTCGAGCTCCTGGTGCAGCCGGGCGAACTCCCCGTCACCGTCGCGGTCGATCCACAGTTTGCCCGCGGTGCCGCCGCGGTAGCGCTTCCACCAGGCGGCCTCGCGGCCCATCGGGGCGGACAGCAGCACGGGGTGCGGGCCGTGGGCGACGTCGCCGACCGGGCCGTACGGCAGGGTGATGGCGGGGCCGCCGTCCAGGGGGACGGCGCGGGCCCAGGTGCGGCGCAGGCTGGGCTGGCCGGTGGTGCTCAGCGCGAGGACCTGGCCCTCGGGGGTCCAGCCGCGGACCTGGGTGCGCCAACTGCCCCAGTGGGTGAGGCGTTTCGCCGGTCCGCCGTCGATGGGGGCGATGTGCACCTCGGGGGCGCCGTCGCGGGTCGAGGTCCAGGCGAGGGTGGTGCCGTCGGGCGAGATGCGGGGGTGGTTCACCGGGATGTTGTCGGCACTGGCCCGCCAGGCGCGGCCCCCTTCGAGGGGGGCGAGCCACACGTCGTCCTCGGCGACGAATGTCACCAAGTCGCCGTGCAGGTGCGGGAATCGGAGGTAGCCGGAGGTTCCTGTCGAAGCGCCCTGAGTCACCCCGTCACCTTACGCAGTGGCCGCCGTCCGCGGGTCCCTTTTCGATCACTTGCCCGCCACGGGCAGGCAGTTGGGGTCGCTCTGGCACCAGAGGGTCCGGGTGACGGTGACCGTGACGGCGGGCTGGGCGCCGACGGGCGGGTAGCTGGGCGGGCGGTACGTCGGTCCCGGCGCGGCCGAGCAGTCGCCGAGCCCGCTGACGTGGAACACCTGTCTGCCGCCGACCCTGGCCCGCAGATCGCCCCGCACACAGGCGCCGTCCACGGCCCGGGTCACCTCTCCGTTGACGGTGATCCGCCCCCGGCCCCTGGTCTCGCCCCGGCAGTCCACGGAGACGACCGCGCTCTGCCCCGGCGCGACCGTCGCCCCGGCGCTCCCGCCCGGATCGCCCACGCAGTTGAGCCAGCTGACGTCCACGTCCGCCTGCTCCAGCCGCGCGCTCGCCATCGTCCCGGTGGTGTAGGCGACCCCGGCCGACCCGAGCACATCCGACTGGCACCCCACGACACCGACGCCGACCGCGCCGACGATCCCGACAACAGCGACCATCCGCGACCGAACCCACAGGAATGCCCCCATGCACGGCAGAGTGCCACCAGAGGAGCACCGGACGGAAGCCCGATCCCTGGCACTCACCCGTTCGGCGTGCCGGTTCCTTCGAAACGGCGCCCGCCGAGGGGCGGTTGCCGCTCCCTCAGCCCCGCAGCAGCAGCCACTCCTGGAGTTCCACCAGGTTGTCCTCGGGGTCCTTGAGGTGGGCGACGCGCATGCGGTCGGTCAGGGGGGTGGGGGGCTGGAGGAGGGTGGCGCCGCGGGCGGTGATGTCGGCGCAGTAGGCGTCGAGGTCGTCGACGCGCAGGACGACCAGGGAGCGGTGGCCGTCGGCGGGGTCGGCGAGTTCGGGGAGGAGTTCGGCCATCATGGCGCGGTCCTGGAGGGCGATGCCGGCGGAGCCCGTGTGGGGGCTGAACTTCTCGTAGGGGCCCTCGGTCGCGCCGGACTGCGGCTTCAGGCCGAGGACATCGGCGTAGAAGTGGTAGCAGGCGGCGAAGTCGGTGACCAGGAGCCGTACTTGGGCGAGTTCCATGTGTTCCCCAGGGGAGTTCAGGACCAGCGGCCGGTGCGCCCCAGGAGAAGGGCCGCGGCCGCCGTACCGGCGGTGGATGTGCGCAACACGCTCGGACCGAGGACGTACGCCTTCGCGCCCGCCTCCTCGAAGAGCGCCAACTCGTCCCGGGAGACGCCTCCTTCGGGACCGACTACCAGCACGATCTCGCCCTCGGCGGGGAGTTCGGCGGTGGCCAGCGCCGCACTGGTGTGCTCGAAGTCGGAGTGCAGCACCCCCGCGAAGTCGGCGTCGGCCAGAAGTGCCGCGACCTGCTTGGTGCTCGCCGCCTCCGCGACCTGCGGGAACCGCACCCGCCGGGACTGCTTCCCGGCCTCGCGCGCGGTCGCCCGCCACTTGCCGAGCGCCTTCAGCCCCCGCTCGCCCCGCCACTGCGTGATGCAGCGCGCGGCCTGCCACGGCACGATCGCGTCGACCCCGACCTCGGTCATCGTCTCGACGGCCAACTCCCCCCGGTCGCCCTTGGGAAGCGCCTGTACGACCGTGATCCGGGGCCGCGGCGCGGGCTCCTCGGAGACCTCCGGCATCCGTACGACCAGCCGGTCCTTGCCCTCGCTGCCGAGCACCTCGCACACCGCGTAGCGTCCCGCGCCGTCGGTGAGCACGACCTCCTCGCCGGCCTCAAGGCGCTTGACCGACACCGCGTGCCGGCCCTCGGGACCGTCCAGGACATAGCGGTCGCCGTCCGCGGCGAAGTCCGCCACGACGAACACGGGCGCGGTCATCGGGCACCCCCCTCGGCGAACGCCGCGCGGGCCTCGGCGAGTTCGGCCGCGAGCACCTCGACCAGCTGCCCGGCGGGCAGGTCCCGCGCCAGCCGGTGGCCCTGGCCCGCCCACAGCGCCATGCCCTGCGCGTCCCCGGCCTTCGCGGCGGCCTTGCGCAGCGGCGAGGTGAGGTGGTTGATCTCCGGGTACGCGGCGGGCGCGTACGGTCCGTGCTCGCGCAGGAAGCGGTTGACCAGCCCGCGGGCCGGCCGGCCGGTGAACGCGCGGGTCAACTCGGTGCGGACGAACAGGGGGTTGGTCAGCGCCTCCTTGTGCACGGCGGGCGCACCGGACTCGGGGGTCGCGAGGAAGGCGGTGCCCAGCTGGGCCGCGCTCGCACCGGCCGCGAGGACCGCCGCGATCTGGGCGCCGCGCATGATCCCGCCGGCGGCGACGACGGGGATGTGCACCGCCTCACGGATCTGTGTGATCAGGGACAGCAGGCCGAGGCCGGTGCCGTCGTTCTCCGGGACGTCCCGGTGCGTGCCCTGGTGGCCGCCCGCCTCCACCCCCTGGGCGATCACCGCGTCCGCCCCGGCCCGCTCCACCGCGACGGCCTCCTCCGCGGTGGTGGCGGTGACCAGCGTGAAGGTCCCGGCCCGCCGCAGCCGCTCCAGCGCCTCCCGGCTCGGCACCCCGAAGTGGAAGGAGACCACCGGCACCGGATCGTCCAGGAGCACCGCGAGCTTGGCGTCGTAGCCGTCGTCGCGGCCGCTGTCCGGATCGCCCAGCTCGGTCTCGTACCAGGCGGCCTCGCCCGCGAGCTGATGGGCGTAGACCTCGACCGCGCCGCTCTCCGCGTACTCGGGCTGGGGCATGAACACATTCACGCCGAAGGGCCGGTCGGTGAGGCTCCGCAGCCGCTTGATCTCCTGGTACACGCCGTCGGCCGTCTTGTATCCGGCGGCCAGGAAGCCGAGCCCACCGGCCTCGGACACGGCGGCGGCGAGCTCGGGCCCGGAGACGCCGCCCGCCATGGGGGCCTGCACGATCGGGTGAGGGAGAAGATCGGTCAGTGCGGAGGACATGACCGCATGGTGTCACGTCCTCCGAACAAGTCCGAATCGGGTGTCAGGATCGGCATATTCCACTACGCGCCCGGTCAGAGGCGGTGCCGGCCTCCGCTCGAAGACCGCGACGGCCCCCGGTCGAAGGCCGTGGCGACCTTCGCTCGGAGGCCGTCGCGACACCCGTCACGGCCGGGCGGTCAGCGCCCGTTGAACGCGTCCTTCAGCCGCGAGAACAGCCCCTGCTGGCCCGGCTGGAACTGCCCCTGCGGACGCTCCTCGCCGCGCAGCTTGGACAGCTCGCGCAGCAGCCGCTCCTGCTCGGCGTCGAGCTTCGTCGGCGTCTGCACCTCGACATGCACGATCAGGTCGCCCCGGCCGCCGCCCCGCAGATGCGTGACACCGCGGCCGTGCAGCGGGATCGACTGCCCGGACTGCGTCCCGGGCCGGATGTCGATCTCCTCCAGGCCGTCCAGCGTCTCCAGCGGCACCTTGGTGCCGAGGGCCGCCGCGGTCATCGGGATGGTGACCGTGCAGTGCAGATCGTCGCCGCGGCGCTGGAAGCGCGCGTGCGGCAGCTCGTGGATCTCGACGTACAGATCGCCGGCCGGACCGCCGCCGGGGCCGACCTCGCCCTCGCCGGCGAGCTGGATCCGGGTGCCGTTGTCGACACCGGCCGGGATCTTCACGGTCAGCGTGCGCCGCGAGCGGACCCGGCCGTCACCGGCGCACTCCGGGCAGGGTGTGGGGACCACGGTTCCGAAGCCCTGGCACTGGGGGCACGGCCGCGAGGTCATGACCTGGCCCAGGAAGGACCGGGTGACCTGCGAGACCTCACCGCGGCCGCGGCACATGTCACAGGTCTGCGCCGAGGTGCCCGGAGCCGCGCCCTCACCGTTGCAGGTGTTGCAGACGATCGCGGTGTCGACCTGGATCTCCTTGGTCGTCCCGAAGGCCGCCTCGTCCAGTTCCACCTCGATCCGGATCATCGCGTCCTGGCCGCGGCGGGTGCGCGAGCGCGGCCCGCGCTGCGACGCCGTGCCGAAGAACGCGTCCATGATGTCGGAGAAGTTGCCGAAGCCACCGGCTCCGAAGCCGCCCGCGCCGGCGCCGCCGGACTGCGAGAGGGGATCCCCGCCGAGGTCGTAGACCTGCTTCTTCTGCGGGTCCGACAGCACCTCGTAAGCGGCGTTGATCTCCTTGAACCGCTCCTGGGTCTTCGGATCGGGGTTGACGTCCGGGTGCAGCTCGCGTGCGAGCCGACGGAACGCCTTCTTGATCTCATCCTGCGACGCGTCGCGGCGCACGCCGAGAACGGCGTAGTAGTCCGTGGCCACTTACGACTCCGCCAGGATCTGTCCGACGTACCGTGCCACTGCGCGTACCGCTCCCATCGTTCCCGGGTAGTCCATGCGGGTCGGTCCGACCACGCCGAGCTTGGCAACCGCCTCGCCGCCCGAACCGTAGCCCACCGACACCACGGAGGTGGAGTTGAGTCCTTCATGGGCGATCTCGTGCCCGATGCGCACGGTCATGCCCGGATCCTTCGCCTCGCCGAGGAGTTTGAGGAGCACGACCTGCTCCTCAAGGGCCTCCAGGACGGGCCGGATCGTGAGGGGGAAATCATGTCCGAAGCGGGTGAGATTGGCGGTGCCGCCGATCATCAACCGCTCCTCGTTCTCCTCGACCAGTGTCTCCAGAAGGGTGGAGAGCACCGTGGAGACCGTACCGCGATCCTCGTGTTCGAAGGCGTCCGGCAGGTCCTCGACCAGCTGCGGCACATCCGCGAACCGGCGGCCCGCGACCCGGCTGTTCAGCCGCGCGCGCAGATCCGCGAGCGAGGCCTCGCCGAACGGCGCCGGGCAGTCGACCATCCGCTGCTCGACCCGGCCGGTGTCCGTGATCAGCACGAGCATCACGCGCGCCGGGGCGAGCGCGAGCAGTTCCACGTGCCGCACGGTGGACCGGGTCAGGGACGGGTACTGCACGACGGCGACCTGCCGGGTCAGCTGCGCGAGCAGCCGCACCGTGCGCGCCACGACGTCGTCCAGGTCGACGGCGCCGTCCAGGAAGTTCTGGATCGCGCGGCGCTCGGGCGCGGTCATCGGCTTGACGCCCGCGAGCTTGTCGACGAACAGCCGGTAGCCCTTGTCGGTGGGGATGCGCCCCGCGCTGGTGTGCGGCTGCGCGATGTATCCCTCGTCCTCCAGGGCCGACATGTCATTGCGGACGGTCGCCGGGGACACGCCGAGGTTGTGCCGCTCGGTCAGGGCCTTGGAGCCGACCGGCTCCTCGGTGCCGACATAGTCCTGGACGATGGCGCGCAGCACCTGAAGCCTGCGTTCACTCAGCATCGGCGCGCACCTCCAGCACGTCGTCCCCTCACTCGCGCGTCACTCGCGCGGTTGTCCCTCTTGTGTCCGTCTTGGCACTCTTCGCATGCGAGTGCCAGCGTTTCCCCGGCCAGTGTACGGCCGTGGGGTACGCACCGGGCAAGGTCGGTGCCCTCGCGACCCCGGCTGCGGCTAGCGTCGCGGTATGACGGTGACTTGGGAAGAGCACGGATGGGAGCGGCTCGCCGCCGGGGTGGGGCGGTGCCGGCTGCCGGGCTGGGACTGCACGGCGGGGCTGGTCCTGGGCGCGGGCACGGCGCTGATGGTGGACGCCGGGTCGAGCCTCGCGGAGGGGGCGCGGCTGCGGTCCTCGGCCGAGGCGCTCGCCGGTGGACGTGTGACCCATCTCGCGCTGACCCATGTCCATTTCGACCATGTCTTCGGGGCGGCGGCCTTCGCGGGGGCCGCGGTGTACGCGGCGGTGGGGGCGGACGGGGTGTTCCGCCGCGGGCGGGACGAGCTGCGGCACGACGCCGTCCATCACGGGCTCCCGGCGGACCGGGCCGAGGAGGCGGCGCTGGCGCTGGTGCCGCCCCGGCAGCTGGTCTCCGGGGAGCGGACCCTGGACCTGGGCGGCGGCCGCCAGGCGCTGCTGGCCAACGTGGGCCCCGGGCACACCGCCCATGACCTGGTGGTGCTGGTGCCGGGTGACCCGGAGGTGGTGTTCTGCGGGGACCTGGTGGAGGAGTCAGGCGAGCCCCAGGCGGGCCCGGACGCCGTACCGTCGCGCTGGCCGGACGCGCTGGACCGGCTGCTGGCGCTGGGCGGCGAGGACGCGCGGTACGTGCCCGGTCACGGCGCGGTGGTCGACGCGGCCTTCGTACGACGCCAACGGGACGCGCTGGCCGCGCGGTTCGGCGTGAGCTGAGCCGCACCGACGCTCGGCTTCCGGCGTGTCGTGAGCGCCCGCCCACCGCTTCTCCTATCGTCATCCGAATGCGCCCACCCGTCTCCCGCCACCGCCCTGCCAACGAGGGCCCTTCGGGCCCGCGCTCCCGCCAGTACTCCGCCGACCTGACCCCACCCTGGAAGAAACCCCAGCCGGTACCCGAGGTACCCGCTGACCCCGGTCTGGTCGTGGAGGAGCCCGGCACCGGGTTCTGCGGGGCGGTGATCCGCTGCGAGGCGGGCACGGTGACGCTGGAGGACCGCTTCGGCAAGCACCGGGTGTTCCCGCTGGAGCCGCGCGGCTTCCTGCTGGAGGGCCGGGCGGTGACCCTCGTACGACCGGCCGCCGGTCCCGCGCGCCCCGCCCGCACCGCCTCCGGTTCCGTCGCCGTCCCCGGCGCCCGCGCCCGCGTGGCCCGGGCCGGCCGCATCTATGTGGAGGGCCGGCACGACGCCGAGCTGGTCGAGAAGGTCTGGGGCGACGACCTGCGCGTCGAGGGTGTCGTCGTGGAGTACCTGGAGGGCGTGGACCACCTCCCCTCGATCGTCACCGGCTTCGACCCGGGCCCCGACGCCCGCCTCGGCGTCCTCGTGGACCACCTCGTGCCGGGCTCGAAGGAGTTCCACATCGCGCGGTCGGTGACCAGCGAACACGCGCTGGTGGTGGGCCACCCGTACATCGACATCTGGGAAGCGGTGAAACCCGCCTCACTGGGCATCCCGGAATGGCCCCGGGTGCCGCGCGGCCAGGACTGGAAAACGGGCGTGTGCCGCGCCCTGGGCTGGCCCTCGGACAACACCGGCGCGGTGTGGCAGGCGATCCTGAAACGCGTGCACTCCTACAAGGACCTGGAACCGGAACTGCTGGGACGGGTGGAGGAGCTGATCGACTTCGTCACGGGTAGCGGTGGGGCCTGACCTCGGGGAGGGTGCCGAACTCGCTGGTGTCCAGTTCGACTCCGAGGGCCTCCAGCCGGACCGGATCCCCGAATTTGGGCTTGGAAACGATCTCCACCACTGCCGTGATCAGCTCGGAAGGCAGCAGACGCCCCGAGCCAGGCAATGCGTCCGGCGCCGCGACCACCAGATCCGGGACGGGGACGCTGTCCTCACCTGCGATGCTCACGTCCTGGGTCTGAATCGGATACCACCGTTCCAGCGGAATCTGCCGCTGGGTGTGCAGCGCGATCAGGTTGTGCACCAGATCAGGGCCGGCCATCATCACGACTACCCCCCGAAGAAGCTCAGCCTTGACGCCCTCGGGAGGCTCGAAATTGTCGAAGCACTTGGCCAGTCCACGCTCGTCCACAGCGGTCATCTCCGTGGCCTCCACATCCGCCGCGTCCTTTCAGCGGCAGCCTAGGCACCGAACCGGCTTCCCGCACCGATTCACTCGCCGGAGTGATCAGTCCACCAGGTCCCGTACCACCGCGTCCGCCAGCAGGCGGCCGCGCAGGGTGAGGGTGGCGCGGCCCTCGGTGTAGGGGGTGCGCTGGAGGAGACCGTCGGACAGGGCGCGGCGGGAGGCGGCGAGGCCCGGTTCCTTCAGCAGGGAGAGCGGGACGCCCTCGCGCAGCCGGAGTTCCAGCAGGATGCGCTCGACGCGGCGGTCCTCGGCGGACAGCAGCTCGCGGCCCGCGCCCGGGGAGCGGCCCGCGACCAGGGCGGAGGCGTACGCGCCGGGGTGCTTCACGTTCCACCAGCGCACGCCGCCCACATGGGAGTGCGCGCCGGGGCCCGCGCCCCACCAGTCCGCGCCGCGCCAGTACAGCTCGTTGTGCAGACAGCGGCCCGCCTCGGAGGTGGCCCAGTTGGAGACCTCGTACCAGTCGAAGCCCGCGGCGGAGAGGGCCTCCTCGGCGATCAGATAGCGGTCGGCGTGGACGTCGTCGTCGGTCATCGGGACCTCGCCCCGGCGGATCCGGCGCGCGAGCTGCGTGCCCTCCTCCACGATGAGGGCGTACGCGCTGACGTGGTCGGGTCCCGCGCCGATCGCCGCGTCGAGGGAGGCCCGCCAGTCGTCGTCGCTCTCGCCGGGGGTGCCGTAGATCAGGTCGAGGTTCACATGCGCGAAGCCCGCCGCACGGGCCTCCGCGACACACGCCTCCGGGCGGCCGGGGGTGTGGGTGCGGTCGAGGATCTTCAGCACATGCTGCCGCGCGCTCTGCATCCCGAAGGAGATCCGGTTGAAGCCGCCCGCGCGGAGGGTCGCGAGATAGCCGGGGTCGACCGACTCGGGGTTCGCCTCCGTGGTGATCTCGGCGTCCGGGGCGAGCCCGAACTCGTCGCGGATCGCCGCCAGCATCCGTACCAGGTCGTCGGCGGCCAGCAGCGTGGGCGTGCCGCCGCCGACGAACACCGTGCGCACCGGCCGCGGATCGTCCCCGAGCACCTTGCGGGCCAGCCGGACCTCGTCGACCAGCGTCTCGGCGTAGTTGTCACGGGAGGCCAGCACCCCGCCGGTGCCGCGCAGCTCGGTCGCGGTGTACGTGTTGAAGTCGCAGTACCCGCAGCGGGTCGCGCAGTACGGGACATGCAGATAGAAACCGAGCGGACGCTCCCCCGCCCCGTCGAGCGCGTGCGCGGGCAGCGCGCCGTCATCGGGTACGGGCTCACCGTCGGGGAGTGCGGAAGGCATACGCCCATTGTCCAGCACCGCCGGGAATCCCCGGGCGCCGAGCACGGCGGGGGCGGGGGCGGCGCCCGGCCGCCGAAGAACGGCGGCGGCCACGGGGTCCGGCCGCGCGACACCGGGGAGGCCGGGCCGGGAACCCCGCGCCCTCCGGGTCGCCGCCCCGGTCGCGTCCGGCGGGCGCGGCGGGCGCGGCGCCCGGCCGTCCGATGCCGATGGGGCAAAGGCCCGGCAGCCCCGCTTCCCCCGGACCGTCCCGGACCGCCCCGGACCGCCCCGGCCCTGCCCGGCGGGCCGCAAGACCGGCGCCCGGCCCCCGCCACGGCCGCCACCCGATCCACCGGGCCCCGCCTCGGACCACGCCCGCCGAACCCCGTGCCGCCCCCTCACTCCGCCTGGAGCACCAGCAGGGCCAGGTCGTCCTCCGGAGGGGACTCGCTGAAGGTGTGCACCAGGTGGCGGATCCTTTCGGCGATCTCCTCGGCGGTGAGGCCGGTGCAGGAGGCGAGGGCGGTGGCGAGGCCGTCGGAGTCGTCGAACTGGCGGGAGCCGCGACGGCGTTCGGTCACCCCGTCGGTGACGCACAGCAGGCTGTCGCCGGGCCCGAGGTCCAGCGTCTCGCTGGTGTAGGTCTCGTCCTCGACCACGCCGAGCAGCGTCTGCGGGCGGGCCGCGGTGCGCACCGTACCGTCGGGGCCGAGGACCAGCGGCAGGGGGTGTCCGGCGGAGGCGAGGGTGCAGCGGACCCCGCCCTCGTACGGGATCAGCTCGCCGTACAGGAGCGAGAGGAAGCGCGTCTGCGGGCCCTCCCCGCGGCCGCCCGCGGCGACCAGGGCGCGCGCCGCGGCGTCGGCGGCCTCCGTGGCGTCGTCGAGGAGGAGCTGGTTGAGGCGGTCGAGGACATCGGCGACCCGGTAGCCCTCGCGGGCGAGCAGCCGCAGCCAGGGCCGGGCGAGGCCGATCACGACCGCCGCCTCCGGGCCCTTGCCCTGCACATCGCCGATCGCGAAGCACCAGCGGCCGTCGCCCGCCGGGAACAGGTCGTAGAAGTCGCCGCTGGGGCCGCTCTTGTCGCACGGCTCGTAGACCAGCGCGCTGCTCATCCCGGGGATCTCGGCGACCGCGCCGGGCAGCAGCCCGCGCTGGAGGATGGCGCTGATGGTGGCCTGCCGGGCGTACTGCCGGGCCGCGCCGATGGCGAGGGCCACCCGGCGACCCAGGTCCTCCACCAGGCCGGTGATCTCGTCGGGGAAGCGCGCGAGCCCGCACCGCCCGATCACCAGCGTGCCCAGCGGCCGCCCGCCCGCGACCAGCCGGTACGCCAGCGCCGTACCGTCCGCGCCCTGGGCGCCCAGCGCGTCACCGAGCCAGGGGTAGGGCGAGGGCCCGAAGCCGACCCCGTCCCCCGGCTGCGGCGGCTCCTTCTCCAGGGTGCGGCGCAGTTCCTCGATGCGGTTCTCGCTGGCGTGCCAGACCCGTGCCGGGCCGTCGTACGACCCGCCGCGCGCCGACGCCTCGTCCTCCAGCCACACCGCGCACCAGTCGGCGAGCCGGGGCACGATCAGCTGGCCGGTGAGGGCCGTGACCAGGTTCTCGTCCAGCTGGCCCGCGAGCAGGTCGGACGCCTCGGCGAGGAAGGACAGCGCGCCCCGGCCGAGCCAGTCCCGGTCGCTGTCCGTGCGCTGCGACTGCGGGGCCAGCACCTCGGCGACCTCCAGCGCGTCCTGCGCCCCGCCGCCGGCCGGCGGCTCGCTGCCGCCGCGGGGCAGCCTGGCCCACACCGACTTGGCGCCGGTGCGGTAGGTGACCCCCCAGGACTCGGCGAGCGCCCCGACCAGGCGCAGCCCGCGGCCGTACTCCAGGGTGTCGTACGGCGGCTCGCCCGCGGTCGCGTCCCGCGGTGGCCGGGCCGGGTGCCGGTCCCCGACCTCGACCAGGAACGTTCCGCCGTCCTCCAGGCACCAGTCGAGGGATATCTCGGTGCCCGCGTGCACCACGGCGTTGGTGACCAGCTCGCTGACGACCGCCATGGCGTCGTCGACGAGCCGGGGCGCCACGGGTGCCTCGGCCAGCGCGGCCCGCACCAGGGCCCGCGCGGAGCCCGGCGCGAGCGGACTGCCGGGCAGCGCGGCGTGTCCGCGCGCCCGGCCCGCCGTCTCCCGCTGCGTGGGTATGGCCGCCATGTCCATGCGGCCAGGGTGACAGACGGGGGTCGGGCATAAGCGTGAAGTCACCGAAGTGGCCACGCATGGCCGAGAAGCGTGCTAGGACGGCATCGTAAGGGGAACCTTTTCGAGCGCCGGTGGCCAAAAACGCGCCCCTGAGCCGGGCCCGAGCGGGAGCCCTACTTCTCCCGCGCCCCGGCGTACATCTCGTCGATCAGCCCCTTGTACGCCCGCTCCACCACCGGCCGCTTCAGCTTCAGGCTCGGCGTGATCTCGCCGTGCTCCACATCGAGGTCCCGCGGCAGCAGCCGGAACTTCTTGATGGTCTGCCAGCGCTGGAGCCCGGCGTTGAGCTGCTGGACGTACCCGTCGACCATCTCCACGGTCTGCGGCGCCGCGACGATCTCGGCGTACGGCTTGCCGCCCAGGCCGTTCTCCTTCGCCCACTCCGCGAGCGCGAGCTCGTCCAGGGAGATGAGGGCGGTGCAGTAGTTCCGGTCGGCGCCGTGCACCAGGATGTTGGAGACGTACGGGCACACCGCCTTGAACTGGCCCTCGACCTCGGCCGGCGCGACGTACTTGCCGCCGGAGGTCTTGATCAGGTCCTTCTTGCGGTCGGTGATCCGCAGATACCCGTCGGGCGAGAGCTCACCGATGTCGCCGGTGTGGAACCAGCCGTCGGACTCCAGCACCTCGGCGGTCTTGTCGGCCAGCTTGTGGTAGCCCTGCATGATGCCGGGGCCGCGCAGCAGGATCTCGCCGTCGTCCGCGATCCGCACCTCCGTGCCGGGCAGCGGCTTGCCGACCGTGCCGGTGCGGTACGCCTCCCCGGGGTTCAGGAAGGACGCCGCGGAGGACTCGGTCAGGCCGTAGCCCTCCAGGACATGCACGCCGGCACCGGCGAAGAAGTAGCCGATCTCGGGCGCGAGCGCGGCGGAGCCGGAGACACAGGCGCGCAGCCGGCCGCCGAACGCCTCGCGGATCTTCGCGTAGACGAGGGTGTCGGCGACCTTGTGCTTGGCGGCGAGGCCGAAGGGCACCGTGCGGTTGCCGGTGTGCCGGAAGTTGTCCTGCTCGGCCTTGGCGTACTCGCGGGCGACCTCGGCCGCCCACTGGAAGATCTTGTACTTGGCCGCGCCGCCCTCCCGGGCCTTGGCCGCGACACCGTTGTAGACCTTCTCGAAGATGCGCGGCACGGCGGCCATGTAGGTCGGCCGCACCACCGGGAGGTTCTCGATGATCTTGTCGACGCGGCCGTCCACGGCGGTGACGTGCCCGGTCTCGATCTGGCCGGAGGTGAGCACCTTGCCGAAGACATGCGCGAGCGGCAGCCACAGGTACTGCACGTCGTCCGGGCCGAGGAACCCGGTCGCGGCGATGGCCTTGGCCATGTACGACCAGTTGTCGTGCGGCAGCCGTACGCCCTTGGGGCGGCCGGTGGTGCCGGAGGTGTAGATGAGGGTGGCGAGCTGGTCCTTGGTGATCGCGCCGACCCGCTCCTTGATCAGCTGCGGGTGCTGCTCCAGGTAGGCGGTGCCGCGCTTCTCCAGCTCGGCGAGGGTGATCACCCAGTCGTCGCCCTCGGGCACGCCGGCCGGGTCGATGACGACGATCCTGGTCAGTTCGGGCAGCTCGGCGCGCTTCTCGACCGCCTTGGCGACCTGGGCGGCGTTCTCGGCGATCAGCACCCGGCTCTCGGAGTCGGCGAGGATGAACGCGGACTCGTCGGCGTTGGTCTGCGGGTAGATCGTGGTGGTGGCGCCGCCGGCGCACATGATGCCGAGGTCGGCGAGGATCCACTCGACGCGGGTGGAGGAGGCGAGCGCCACGCGCTGCTCGGGCTCGATGCCCAGCTCGGTGAGTCCGGCCGCGATCGCGTACACCCGGTCGGCCGTCTGGGCCCAGCTCAGCGACTTCCAGTCGTCCGGGCCCTGCCCGGCGGCGGGAGGCACCGGGTAGCGGTAGGCCTCGGCGTCCGGTGTCGCCGCGACGCGCTCAAGGAAGAGGGCCGCGACGGACGGCGGACGGTTCTCGATCTGGGTCTGTGTGTCGCTCACGACATCCTCCGGGGCCCGCGACAGCGCGGTTGGTACTCGTGCGGCTGGGTTAACTCACGGTGGGGTTCGGGCTGTTGTTTAACTCGCGAGTAACTATCGAGCAGGCATCAGAGTAAGGCGCGACCGCCCGCTGCGTAAGGGGCTTCACCCTGTCTCTTTCCCCTCAGTGTCGACGCGGAGTGACCACACCCACGCGCAGAGGCCCGCCGCGCTTTCGCACGACGGGCCCCCTGGTGTCCGTTTTGCGGACGCAACCGTTTGTTACCTTCGGTTACTTCCTGATGTCCCCGGTTACTTCTTGCCCTTGGCCGACCCCGCGCTGTCATCGCTGGACAGGACGGCGATGAAGGCCTCCTGCGGAACCTCCACCGAACCCACCATCTTCATCCGCTTCTTGCCTTCCTTCTGCTTCTCCAGCAGCTTGCGCTTACGGGAGATGTCGCCGCCGTAGCACTTGGCGAGGACGTCCTTGCGGATGGCGCGGATGGTCTCGCGGGCGATCACCCGGGAGCCGACGGCGGCCTGGACCGGCACCTCGAAGCTCTGCCGCGGGATCAGCTCCCTGAGCTTGGCGACGAGCCGCACGCCGTACGCGTACGCCTGGTCCTTGTGGGTGATCGCCGAGAAGGCGTCCACCTTGTCGCCGTGCAGCAGGATGTCGACCTTGACCAGGCTGCTGGACTGCTCGCCGGTGGGCTCGTAGTCGAGGGAGGCGTAGCCGCGGGTCTTGGACTTCAGCTGGTCGAAGAAGTCGAAGACGATCTCCGCGAGGGGCAGCGTGTAGCGGATCTCGACACGGTCCTCGGAGAGGTAGTCCATGCCGAGCAGGGTGCCGCGCCGGGTCTGGCACAGCTCCATGATCGCGCCGATGAACTCGGTGGGCGCGAGGATCGTGGCCCTCACGACCGGCTCGTAGACCTCGTCGATCTTCCCCTCGGGGAACTCGCTCGGGTTGGTCACCGTGTGCTCGACGCCGTCCTCCATGACCACGCGGTAGACCACGTTGGGGGCGGTGGCGATCAGGTCGAGGCCGAACTCGCGCTCCAGGCGCTCGCGGATCACGTCCAGGTGCAGCAGGCCGAGGAAGCCGACGCGGAAGCCGAAGCCGAGGGCGGCGGAGGTCTCCGGCTCGTAGACCAGGGCGGCGTCGTTGAGCTGGAGCTTGTCCAGGGCCTCGCGCAGCTCGGGGTAGTCGGAGCCATCCAGCGGATACAGGCCCGAGAACACCATAGGTTTTGGGTCCTTGTAGCCGCCGAGGGCCTCGGTGGCGCCCTTGCTCTGGCTGGTGACGGTGTCACCGACCTTGGACTGGCGGACGTCCTTCACACCGGTGATCAGATAGCCCACCTCGCCGACGCCCAGGCCGTCGGCCGGGAGCATCTCGGGCGAGCTGACGCCGATCTCCAGCAGCTCGTGGGTCGCGCCGGTCGACATCATCTTGATGCGCTCGCGCTTGTTGAGCTGGCCGTCGATGACACGGACGTACGTCACGACACCGCGGTAGGAGTCATAGACCGAGTCGAAGATCATCGCGCGGGCGGGGGCGTCGGCGACCCCGACCGGGGCCGGGATCTCCTCGACGACCTTGTCCAGCAGCGCCTCGACGCCGAGACCCGTCTTGGCGGAGACCTTGAGCACGTCCTCGGGCTCGCAGCCGATCAGGTTCGCCAGCTCCTCGGCGAACTTCTCCGGCTGGGCGGCCGGCAGATCGATCTTGTTGAGCACGGGGATGATCTTGAGGTCGTTCTCCATCGCCAGGTAGAGGTTGGCGAGGGTCTGCGCCTCGATGCCCTGGGCGGCGTCGACGAGGAGGACGGTTCCCTCGCAGGCGGCCAGCGACCGCGAGACCTCATAGGTGAAGTCGACGTGCCCCGGGGTGTCGATCATGTTGAGGATGTGCGTCGTGCCCTGGTCGGGGCCCTCGGTGGGGGCCCAGGGCAGACGCACCGCCTGGGACTTGATCGTGATGCCGCGCTCGCGCTCGATGTCCATCCGGTCGAGGTACTGAGCACGCATCTGCCGCTGCTCGACCACGCCGGTCAGCTGGAGCATCCGGTCGGCGAGCGTGGACTTGCCGTGGTCGATGTGCGCGATGATGCAGAAATTGCGGATCAGCGCCGGGGCGGTACGGCTCGGCTCGGGCACGTGGTTAGGGGTCGCGGGCACGCAGGGTCCTGTCTCTTGAGGCGCCTTATGCCTCGGGTCGGATCGATACGTAGTCTCCATGGTCCCACGCGGAGGGACCGAAGGGCGTTTTGGGCCGCTCGCAGGGCCACTGGTACTGTAGATGGCTGTGCCTCATGCCCTCTCGGCCCGAGGCACGATCAGAGAAATTTTGGATCACCGGTACGGGACCCGTGCGGCCCCGTGCCTGAACCTGAAAAGGCTCCTTCGTGGCGAACATCAAGTCCCAGATCAAGCGGATCAAGACCAACGAGAAGGCTCGGCTGCGCAACAAGGCCGTCAAGTCCTCCCTGAAGACCGCGATCCGCAAGGCCCGCGAGGCCGCTGCCGCGGGTGACACCGCCAAGGCGACCGAGCTGCAGCGCGCCGCCGCGCGTGCGCTCGACAAGGCCGTCTCCAAGGGCGTCATCCACAAGAACCAGGCCGCCAACAAGAAGTCGGCGCTTGCTTCCAAGGTCGCGTCCATCAAGGGCTGAACAACCCCTTTGATCTGACCGCCGGAAAGACCAAGAGCGGGCCCTCTCTCATCCGCTCCCGACCGGCAGCCCCGAAGCTCCACGCGGCCTGCGTTCGCCACGCGGGTGGGGCTTCAGCATCGTGAACCGAGAACCCCGTCACCCGCCCTTCCCCAGGGCGGGAGGCGGGGTTCTCGGCATGCCGGGGGACGGCTTCGTGAAGCCCTAGCCGCGGCCCCGGGAGCGGGCCGCGCGGGCGATGGTGACGACCGCCTTCTCCAGGGCGTACTCGGGGTCGTCGCCGCCGCCCTTCACGCCCGCGTCCGCCTCGGCGATCGCCCGCATCGCCACCGACACCCCGTCCGGCGTCCAGCCGCGCATCTGCTGCCGCACCCGGTCGATCTTCCAGGGCGGCATGCCCAGCTCCCGCGCGAGATCACCCGGCCGCCCGCCCCGCGCGGACGACAGCTTTCCGATCGCCCGCACCCCCTGGGCCAGCGCGCTCGTGATCATCACCGGCGCCACCCCCGTCGACAGCGACCAGCGCAGCGCCTCCAGCGCCTCCGCCGTACGACCCTCCACCGCCCGGTCCGCGACCGTGAAACTGGAGGCCTCGGCCCGCCCGGTGTAGTAGCGCCCGACGACGGCCTCGTCGATGGTCCCCTCGACGTCCGCGGTCAACTGCGCCACCGCCGAGGCCAGCTCCCGCAGATCGCTCCCGATCGCGTCGCACAGTGCCTGGCAGGCCTCCGGCGTCGCGGACCGCCCCGTCGTACGGAACTCGCCCCGCACGAACGCCAGCCGGTCCGCCGGCTTGGTCATCTTCGGGCAGGCCACCTCCCGCGCCCCCGCCTTGCGCGCGGCGTCCAGCAGGCCCTTGCCCTTGGCGCCGCCCGCGTGCAGCAGCACCAGGGTGATCTCCTCGGCGGGCGAGCCGAGGTACCCCTTCACGTCCTTGACGGTGTCCGCCGACAGATCCTGCGCATTGCGTACGACGACGACCTTGCGCTCGGCGAACAGCGACGGGCTGGTCAGCTCGGCGAGCGTGCCGGGCTGCAACTGGTCCGGGGTCAGGTCCCGTACATCCGTGTCGGCGTCGGCGGCGCGCGCGGCGGCCACCACCTCCCGCACGGCGCGGTCCAGCAGCAGGTCCTCCTGGCCCACGGCAAGCGTCACCGGGGCGAGGACATCGTCATTCGCAGTCTTCCTGGCCATCGCACCAAGCATCCCACGCCCCACCGACAACGCCCCGAGTCCGCTGCCGACACCGGTGCTCACGACGACTCGCGGCGCCCGGGGTCACGGCCTCCCACGGCTCACGGCTCCTCGCGCCACCCTTCCCACTCCCCCGCGAACTCGTCCAGCTCCCGGGGGTCCAGCCGCTGCTGCTCGTCGGCCAGTACGACCAGCCACTGCGCGTCCTCGGCGTCGTCCTCGCCGGCCAGCGCGTCCCGGAGCAGCCGGGGTTCCTCGTCGAGGGCGAACCGCTCCCCGAGCGCCTCCGCCGCCTCCTGAGCCGCATCCCGGTCGGGCAGCACCAGCACATGTCTCACATCGCTCACGCCGCCATTGTCCGGCACGCCCGTGGCACCGAACCGCCAGGTCAGCCCGTGGGCCCCTGCGGCACGAGCTGGACATCCAGATCGACGCGGATGCTCGGCCCCACCGCCGCGATCCCCCGGGCCAGCATCGACTGCCAGCTCATCGTGAAGTCGTCCCGGTGCAGCTCGGTGGTGGCCCGGCAGGCGGCCCGCGTCTCGCCCTCGATGCCGTTGCCGAGCCCGAGGTACTCGGTGTCGAGCGCCACCGTGCGGGTCACTCCGTGCAGCGACAGCGCGCCGGTGACCGACCACCGGCTGCCGCCCCGATGGGTGAACCGGTCGCCGTAGAACTCCAGCGTCGGGAACCGCCGTACGTCCAGGAAGTCCCCCGACCGCAGATGGTCGTCGCGCATCCGCACCCCGGTGTCGATGGACGCCGCGTCGATCACCACATGCATCGCCGACCGCTCGATCCGCTCGGCGATCCGCACCGCGCCCGCGAAGGAGTTGAAGCGCCCGTGGATCCGGGCCAGGCCGATGTGCCGCGCGGTGAAACCGATCGAGGAGTGTCCGGGGTCGAGCTGCCACTCGCCCGCCGCCGGGGGCTCGGGCGGCGGGGCGACCTGGAGGGTGACATCGCCCAGCGAGGCGAAGGTGTCCTCCGCGACCAGCGCGGTGGCCCGGTAGGGCGTGTACCCCTCGGCCGTCACCGCGAGCCGGTACTCGCCCGCCGGCACGGTCGCCAGGAACGAGCCGTACGGGTCCGTCCCCCCGGTCACCACCTTGCGTCCCATGGTGTCGCTGACCGTGAACTCGGCCCCGGTGACGGGCTGGTTGACCGGATCGACCACCCGGCAGCCGATCACCCCCGCCCCGGCCGGCGTCCGAACCGCCCCCAGCGGGCTCGCCGGTTGCATCCCGTTCGTCCGGTTACCCAGCCAGCGGCCGAACATCCACTGCACCCCTGTACGCCTCGACATCTTCTGTTGCCGAAGATCCATTCGATCACTGTTGCGGCTTTCGAGGCAACACGGGCCCACATCACAGGAATCCAGCGCATGCGCCACAACTGAGCGCATTTGATCGCCCAATGCCTGTTTCGCATCACCTTCACCGCGTCACGAACAAGCGACTTCCTTACGGAAACTTCACATGAACATCACATCCGGAGTTACGGTCTTACCTCTGTCGCACCTTGGGGGGACCCATGAGCAACCCGTACCAGCCGTACGCCATGCCACCGCAGCCACCGCAGCCGCCCACCCGGACCGCCCCCAAGTGGGCGCGGAAGCGTTATGTGCTGCCCACCATCGGGCTCGCCTTCCTCCTCGGTATCGGGGCCGGTGCCGGTGCCGGTGGCCAGGACGACGGGACCGACGCCAAGCCGACGGCCGCCAAGGTGCAGCCGACCGCCACGGTCACGGCGACCGCCACCGCCACGGAGACGGCGACGCCCGAGCCCGCGCCGACGGTCACGGCGACGAAGACCGTCAAGGTGAAGGTGACCGTCACCGCACACGCACCGGCCGCCGGTTCGGGCGGCAGCGGGGGTTCGTCGGGCGGCTCCTCCGGCGGCTCGTCGGGGGGTTCGTCCGGCGGTTCGTCGAGCAGCGGCGGCTCCAGCTCCTCGGGGGGCTCGACGAGCGCCGGAAACGGCGCCACCGCCCTGTGCAACGACGGCACCTACTCCTATGCCGCCCACCACCAGGGCGCTTGCTCGCACCACGGCGGCGTGGCCGTCTTCTACCGCTAGCCCCTCTACCGCCGGCCGGACGGTCCGTCCCGGGTCACTCTCACCTCCTGGGCCGCGCCCCCGGAACCGCCCACCGCGAGCGCCCCGTCCCGGTCGGTCCGCAGCACCAGCGCGCCACCGGCCCGCAACGCGGCCACCGTCGACGGGGCCGGGTGCCCGTAGGGGTTCCCGGTGCCGCAGGAGATGAGCGCCACCCGGGGCGCCACGAGCCGTAGCAACTCCGGGTCCTGGTAGGCCGATCCGTGGTGGGCCACCTTCAGCACATCCACCCCGGCCATCCCCACCGCCTGCGGAGATCTCAACAGCGCCTGCTGGTCCGGGGGTTCGAGATCTCCGAGCAGCAGCAACCGCAGTCCTCCGGTGCGGACCAGCAGCGCCACGCTGGCGTCGTTCGGCCCGTCGAACTCGGAGGCGGCGACCGGGCCGTTCGGGGGCGGCGAGGCGAGTCCCGCAAGCGGGCCGGGTCCCGTGGGTGCGCCGGGTCCCGCGAGTGCGCCGGGTCCCGTGGGTGGGCCAGTGCCCGGCGGTGGACCGGCAGCCGTCGGCGGGCCGGTGTCCGCCGGTGGCCACAGCACCCGCCAGGACAGCGGGCCGGTGCGCCGCTCCTCGCCCGCGACGGCCCGGGTCACCGGGATATGGCGCCCGGCCGCCGCCCTCTTCACGAACTCCGCCTCCTGGCGCGGCTCTTCGAACCCCGTCGTCTCGATCGCGGCCACCTCCCGCCCCCGCAGCACCCCGAGCAGCCCCGCCACATGGTCGGCGTGGAAGTGGGTCAGCAGGAGGAGGGGGACGCGGGTGATGCCCAGTTGCCTCAGACAGCGGTCCACCGCCGCCGGATCGGGACCGGCGTCCACGACCACCCCCGCCCCCGCGCCCGCCGCCAGCACGGTCGCGTCGCCCTGTCCGACGTCGCACATCGCGTACCGCCATCCCGGCGGCGGCCAGCCCGTCACCACCCGGGTCAGCGGCGCGGGGCGCACCAGCGCCAGCAGGAGCAGCGCCCCGAGCAGCCCGCACCACCACGGATGCCGCACCAGCCGCCGCCCGGCCAGGACGACGGCCACCGTGACCGCCGCGAGCAGCAGCGCCCCCGGCCAACTGCCCGGCCAGTCCACCCCCGCGCCGGGCAGCGCGGCCCCGGCCCTGGCGACACCGGCGATCCACCGGGTCGGCCAACTCGCGCCCCAGGCCAGCAGCTCGGCCAGCGGCATCGCCACCGGCGCGGTCGCCAGCGCGGCGAACCCGAGCACGGTCGCGGGCGCCACCGCCGCCTCGGCCAGCAGATTGCACGGCACCGCCACCAGGCTCACCCGGGCCGACAGCACCGCCACGACCGGTGCGCACACCGCCTGTGCCGCGGCGGCCGCGCCCAGCGCCTCGGCGAGCCGCGGCGGCACCCCGCGCCGCCGCAGCCCCTCGCTCCAGCCCGGGGCCAGCACCAGCAGGGCGCCGGTGGCCAGCACGGAGAGCAGGAAGCCGTAGCTGCGGGCGAGCCATGGGTCGTACAGCACCAGGAGCAGTACGGCGGTGGCGAGGGCCGGGACGAGGGATCTGCGGCGGCCCGTGGCCAGGGCGAGCAGCGCGATGGCTCCGCAGGCGGCGGCCCGCAGCACGCTGGGGTCGGGTCGGCACACGAGCACGAATCCCAGCGTGAGCGCCCCCGCGAACAGGGCGGTCGCCCTGAGGGAGAGCCCCAGGCGCGGGGCCAGGCCCCGGCGTTCGGTCAGCCGGGCCAGCCCTGGCGGGCCGATGAGCAGGGCGAGCAGCACGGTGAGGTTGCTGCCGGAGACCGCGAGGGTGTGGGTCAGGTCGGTGGCCTTGAAGGCGTCGTCCAGTTCGGGCGTGATCCGCGCGGTGTCGCCGACGACCAGGCCGGGCAGCAACGCCCGCGCGTCCCCGGGCAGTTCGTCGGTCGCCGCCCGCAGTCCGTCCCGCAGCCGCCCCGCCCACCGCTGCGGCCCGCTCGGCCCCGCCAGGATCCGCGCCCCGGGCAGCCCCCGCACCCTGAGTACGGCGGCCGTCCGGTCACCCTCGGCGAGAGCGGGCGCCAGCCACCCGGCCACCCGCAACCGCGTGGACGGCAGCAGCCTCAGCCAGCCGGCCTGCCCGGCGCGCGCCCGGGAGCCTCCGGCCGACGCCGCCACCCCGTCTGGCGAGGCCACCCCGGGCGATGGGGCCACCCCGGGCGATGGCGCCCCGGAGCCTTCGGTCGCGGCCACCGACCCGTCTCCGGGCGCCGCTCGCACCCGGTCCGATACCTCCGCGCCCTCGGGAGTCTCCTGCTCCGACCGCGGCCCGGCATCCCCCTCCGGCCCCGCCACACCCCCGTCGACCACCACCAGAACCGGCGCCCGGGTCCGCGTGCTCCTTCCGTCGCTCTCCTCGACCCGGCGCACCTCCGCCCGGATCAGCACGGCCGCCGGAGCCGTGTGGTCCCCGCGCACCCGAGGTCTGCTCAGCCAGGGGTCCCCGGTCAGTTCGATGTCGGCGGTCACGGTGGCGGAGCGGCGGGCCAGTCCGGGGACCGGTCCGCGTCGTACGTCCGCGCCCTGCAACCCGGCGGAGGTGGCCGACGCGGCGACGCAGAGGAGCACCGCGGCGAGGGAGGCCCGTGCCCAGGCGGACCGGCGGCCCGTGGGTCCCGGGGGCTCGGGACCCGCCCGGCTCGCGCCCAGCAGGACGATCCCGCCGAGCAGGGAGACGGCCGCGATGCACACGGTCCGGTCCGTCGGGGCGTCCAGGGTGAGCGTCGCCGTGGCCCAGGCGGCGAGTGCGGGTGGCACCAGGCGCAGATCCAGGAGGCCCGGCCCGGGCTCGGACCCGGGGTCGGACCCGGGGTCGGACCCGGTGCCGTGCGCAAGGGCGGCGCTCATGGCCGTACCAGGTCGCGGAGGTCGGTGAAGCGGCGGTCGCCGATGCCGTTGACCTGGCGGAGTTCGTCCACCGAGCGGAAACCGGCGTGCCGGGTGCGGTAGTCGATGATGTGGCGGGCCAGCACCGGGCCCACTCCCGGCAGGGTGTCGAGCTGGTCCTCGGTGGCCGTGTTGAGGGAGACCGGCGCGGCCGGGCCGGACGGTGCCGCGGTGCCGGCGGGAGCGGCGACGGCCGCCGGCTCGCCGACGACCACCTGCTCGCCGTCGACCAGGAAGCGGGCCCGGTTGAGGCCGTCGGTGTTCACGCCGGGCCGGACCCCGCCCGCCGCCCGCAACGCGTCGGCCACCCGGGAACCCGCCGGGAGACGGCGGATCCCCGGAGCGCGGACCTTGCCGCCGACGTCCACGACGATCTGCCCGCCCGGAGTCGCGGGGCCGTCCGCGATGTCCGCGCTGGCGCCGGGTGCCTTCGTGTACGTCGGCCGCGCGCGCACCACTTGGGGCGCGCTCACCGACTCCGGCCGGCCCACCCAGAAGTGCTGCACGGCGAAGAGCGCGGCCACCACCAGCAGCACGGCGAGCGCGACGGTCCCGCGCCGCTCCACCCCGCATCGCGACTGCAACCACACGGGCAGCCGCTCCCGCAGCGCCGCCCCGGCCCGCTCCCGCCAGTCCGGGGGCGACGGATCCATGTAGTCCGGCGACGGATCCATGGGCTCCGGCGGCCGATCCGTGTGCTCAGACGGTCGATCCACCGGTTCGGGAGCGCTCGGAGCAGGCGGCGCCTTCCCGGACTCCCGCCGTTCCGGATCCCGCTGCTCCGACTCCCGCCGCTGCACGGCTTGTTCGCCGAAGAGGAGTTCCGCACGGCGCCGCAGATCCTCCGCGGGTGCGGGTGCGCGGTGCCGGATGCGGCGGTGCTCGGACGCGCGATGCCGCATGCGGACATCGGAGGCGGGACCGCGGCCGGGGCCGCTGGTCGGGGTGACGGTGCGAGGACGTGATCGAAGTGCCATGCGACGAGGATCGGACATCCCGTCACTTCGCGATGATCTTGGTCAATTCCCGGGGAAACCGGATGAGTTGTGGATAACTTCGCCACTCGTGTGGGTGACCCCCATCCCCACCCCGGCCTCACCCCACCCCGGCCTCACCCCACCCCGGCCTCACCGCGTCCCGCTCTCACCTCGCCCCGCTGACCGCGGCGAGACCACCGCGCCCAGCAACCCCGGCCCGGTGTGCGCCCCGATCACCGCGCCCACCTCGCTGACGTGCAACTCCCCCAGTCCCGGCACCCGTTCCCGCAGCCGGTCGGCGAGTGCGGCGGCGCGTTCGGGGGCGGCCAGATGGTGGACGGCGATGTCGACCTCCGCGCCCTGGGCCCGCTCGGCGGCGAGCTCCTCAAGGCGGGCGATCGCCTTCGAGGCCGTACGGACCTTCTCCAGCAGCTCGATGCGGCCGCCGTCGAGGCTGAGCAGGGGTTTGACCGCGAGCGCGGAGCCGAGCAGGGCCTGGGCGGCGCCGATGCGGCCGCCGCGGCGCAGATAGTCGAGGGTGTCGACGTAGAAGTAGGCGGAGGTGCCGGCGGCCCGTTTCTCGGCGGCGGTGACGGCCTCGTCCACGGTGCCGCCCGCCTCCGCCGTCTCGGCCGCGGCGAGGGCGCAGAAGCCGAGGGCCATCGCGACCATCCCGGTGTCCACCACCCGCACGGGCACCGGCGCCTCCCGGGCCGCGAGCACGGCCGCGTCGTAGGTGCCGGACAACTCGCCGGACAGGTGCAGGGAGACGATGCCGCGCGCGCCGGACTCGGCGACCCTGCGGTAGGTCTCGGCGAACACCTGGGGGCTGGGGCGCGAGGTGGTGACGGAGCGCCGCTTGGTCAGGGCCTGGGCGAGGGCGCGGGTGGAGATCTCGGTGCCCTCTTCGAGCGCCTGGTCGCCGAGGACCACGGTCAGGGGGACCGCGGTGATGCCGTGCCGCTCCATCGTCCGGTGCGGCAAGTAGGCCGTGGAATCGGTGACGATGGCGACATGGCGGGACATGAGCTGGAGGTTACCCGCCGGGGCGCACGCGCGGCAGCCCGGCCCCTGACGTGTGCCCGGGGCCGGTCCCCGCACGCCCGGTTCGAGCCCGGGACAAGCCCGGAACCCCGGGTGATCCGATGGCGGTCAGGTGGTGCTCTCCGGGCGGGGGCTCTTCTGCCACGGGTATGACGGGCGCGGCGTGGGCGGGGTGAGGGGCTGGGGCGCGGGCTCCGGGGCCGGCTCGCCGGTGGTGCCGGGCCGGGTCCAGTGGCGCAGGGCGTCGGCCTCTATGTCGATCTGGGCGCTGAGGGTGCCGAGATCGTCGTCGGCGAAGCGGCGGGCGCGGTCGCGGACGGCCCAGCGCAGCGCGTCGGCGGACTGCGTGACCCGCTCGGTGCGGGCGCGCAGGCCGGGCAGCCGGGCGGCGAGGGTGCCGCGGTCGGGCTCGGACTCCAGGCGCTTGAGGTCGGCGTCCAGCTCGTGTCCGTGTGCGCTGAGGCGCTCGAAGAGGCCCAGGGACTCCTTCAGCGACTCGTCCTCGGCCGCGCCCGCCTGCAGCGCGTCCTGGGTGGCGCGCATGGAGGTGCGCAGGGTGAGCCGCAGCTGGGCCAGCTCGGCGGCCGGGCCCACCTGGGCGAAGGACTTGGCGCGCAGCGTGTGGTCCTCGACGGTGCGCCGGGCCTGGACGATGGTGCGGTCCACGCCGCGCTTGGCGGCGCTCACCACCTTGATCGTGGCATACGCGCCCAGGGCGACGAAGGCCAGGAAGAACAGGGAGATGACGATGATCACTGCTTCCACGGCGCTCCTCCTCGGGCAGGTGCGCCGCGTGTCGCGGCACTCCTCAACGGTAAACGCAACGGGCAGGCCCGGGGTTCCAGAAAAACCCCGAACCTGCCCGTAGGGGAGTACCCCGAGAGGCGTCGCGATTACGCCGGAACGATGTTCACCAGCTTCGGCGCACGGACGATCACCTTGCGGATGCCCGCGCCGTCCAGTGCCGCGACGACCTTCTCGTCGGACAGGGCCACCTTCTCCAGCTCCTCCTCGGAGATGCCCGGGGGCACCTCCAGGCGGGCCTTGACCTTGCCCTTGATCTGGACGACGCAGGTCACGGTCTCGTCGACCACGTACCGCGGGTCGGCGACCGGGAAGTCCCGGTGGACGACCGAGTCGGTGTGGCCCAGGCGGCGCCACAGCTCCTCGGCGACGTGCGGGGCCAGCGGGGCGACCATCAGCACCAGCGGCTCGGCCACCGACTTCGGCAGGGCGGCGTTGGCCTTGGTCAGGTGGTTGTTCAGCTCGGTGACCTTGGCGATGGCGGTGTTGAAGCGCAGGCCCTCCAGGTCCTGGCGCACCCCGTCGATCGCCTTGTGCAGGGCGCGCAGCGTGTCCTCGTCGGGCGCCGTGTCGGTCACGGTCGGCTCGCCGGTGTTCTCGTCCACGATGTTGCGCCACAGCCGCTGCAGCAGCCGGAACTGGCCGACGACCGCGCGCGTGTCCCAGGGGCGGGAGACGTCCAGCGGGCCCATGGCCATCTCGTACAGGCGCAGGGTGTCGGCGCCGTACTCGGCGGCGATCTCGTCCGGGGTCACCGCGTTCTTCAGGGACTTGCCCATCTTGCCCAGCAGGCGGCTGACCTTCTCGCCCTGGTGGTAGTACGCGCCGTCGCGCTCCTCCACCTCGGCGGCCGGTACGGCGATGCCGCGGCTGTCGCGGTACACGTAGGCCTGGATCATGCCCTGGTTGAACAGCTTGTGGAACGGCTCCGCGGAGGAGACGTGCCCCAGGTCGAACAGCACCTTGGACCAGAAGCGGGCGTACAGCAGGTGCAGCACGGCGTGCTCGGCGCCGCCCACGTACAGGTCGACACCACCGTGCGGCCGGCCCTCGCGCGGGCCCATCCAGTACCGCTCGATCTCCGGGTCGACCATCTTCTGGTCGTTGTGCGGGTCCAGGTAGCGGAATTCGTACCAGCAGGAACCGGCCCAGTTGGGCATGGTGTTGGTCTCGCGGCGGTACTTCTTCGGCCCGTCGCCCAGGTCCAGGGTGACGTGGACCCACTCGTCGTTGCGCGACAGGGGGGTCTCGGGCCGGGTGTTCGCGTCGTCCGGGTCGAAGGTGCGCGGGCTGTAGTCCTCGACCTCGGGCAGCTCCAGCGGCAGCATCGACTCGGGCAGCGAGTGCGCGATGCCGTCCTCGTCGTAGACGATCGGGAAGGGCTCGCCCCAGTAGCGCTGGCGGCTGAACAGCCAGTCGCGCAGGCGGAAGTTGACGGTGCCCCGGCCGATGCCCTTGCGCTCCAGCCACTCGGTGATGCGCGCCTTGGCCTCGGTGACGCCCAGGCCGTCCAGGGTGATGCCCTCGCCCGTCGAGTTGACGATCTTCGCGTCGTAGGAGGCGAACGCGTCGTCCCAGTCGGCGGTGTCGGTGCCGCGGCCGTCGGTCGGCTCGACCACACAGCACACGGGCAGCTCGAAGGCGCGCGCGAAGGCGAAGTCACGGGTGTCGTGCGCGGGGACGGCCATGATCGCGCCGGTGCCGTAGCCCATCAGCACGTAGTCGGCGATGAAGACGGGGACCTGCTCGCCGTTGACCGGGTTTACGGCGAAGACACCGGTGAAGACGCCGGTCTTGTCCTTGGCCTCGGCCTGGCGCTCGACGTCGGACTTGGCGGCGGCCTGCGCGCGGTAGGCGGCGACGGCCTCGGCGGGGGTGGCGTGGCCGCCGGTCCACGCCTCGCGGGTGCCCTCGGGCCAGGCCGCGGGGGTGAACTTGTCGGCCAGGGGGTGCTCGGGCGCCAGCACCATGTAGGTGGCGCCGAACAGGGTGTCCGGGCGGGTGGTGAAGACCGTGATCCGCTCGCCGTCGACGGGGAAGTCGACGCGGGCGCCCTCACTGCGGCCGATCCAGTTGCGCTGCTGCAGCTTGATGGCCTCGGGCCAGTCCAGCTCCTCCAGGTCCTCCAGCAGGCGGTCCGCGTAGGCGGTGATGCGCATGTTCCACTGGCGCAGCTTGGACTTGAAGACGGGGAAGTTGCCGCGCTCGCTGCGGCCGTCGGCGGTGACCTCCTCGTTGGCCAGCACGGTGCCCAGGCCGGGGCACCAGTTGACCGGCGCGTCGGAGGCGTAGGCCAGGCGGTACTCGCCCAGGACGTCGGCGCGCTCGGCGGCGCTCAGCTCGTTCCAGCCGCGCGTGGTGCCCTCGATCGCGCGCTCACCGGTCTCGAACTGGGCGATCAGCTCGGCGATCGGACGGGCCTTGCCGGCCTCGTCGTCGTACCAGGAGTTGAAGATCTGCAGGAAGATCCACTGGGTCCACTTGTAGTAGTCCGGGTCGATCGTGGCGAAGGACCGGCGCTTGTCGTGGCCCAGGCCCAGCCGGCGCAGCTGGGCCTTCATGTTCTCCATGTTGGCCTCGGTGGACACGCGAGGGTGCGTGCCGGTCTGCACGGCGTACTGCTCGGCGGGCAGGCCGAAGGCGTCGAAGCCCAGGGTGTGCAGGACGTTGTGGCCGGTCATGCGCTGGAACCGGGCGTAGACGTCGGTGGCGATGTAGCCCAGCGGGTGGCCGACGTGCAGGCCGGCGCCGGAGGGGTACGGGAACATGTCCATGATGAACTTCTTGGGCTTGGCGGCGTCCTCGCCCGCCAGGTCGCCCTTGGGGTTGTCCGCGGCATACGTGCCGTCGGCGTCCCAGAAGTCCTGCCAGCGTGCCTCGATGTCGGCGGCCATGGCGGCCGTGTAGCGGTACGGGGCGGCTTCCGCCGGGGTCGCGGCGGCAGCGGGGTTCGTCTCGCTCATGATCCTCAAAGCTCCATCGATCGTCTCTGCCTGCAGAAATGAAAAATCCCCTCACGCAGGAGGGGACGCCGCGCCGATGCCGACCTCACGGGTACCACCGGGGTCGGTACTGATCAGCGCGGCCCGCTAAGCAGAAGGCGTACGGCACGCATGGCGCCTAGGGTACCGCAGGCGTCGATCCGGCGGGGACGTAGGGCGCGAATAGGCCGAGAGCGGACCATCCTTCCGGATGATCCGCTCTCGACTTCTGTGGAGCTAAGGAGAATTGAACTCCTGACCTCCTGCATGCCATGCAGGCGCTCTACCAACTGAGCTATAGCCCCTTGTTTTGTTTCTCCGCCCGGTTCCCCCGGCGACGTCGTAAACATTACAGGCACCGGGCTGGAGCGCCAAATCGGTTTCCGTTACGACTACTTAGTCGCGAATGTCCGTTTTTACGATGATCAACTCAGGCGGCGACGAAGGAGTAGAACCTCTTGAGGGTGCAGTGCTCCTCCAGGAGGCGGCCGTAGATCGGCTCGCCCTCCAGCTCCCGGTACGTCTCGATGGGGTCGCCTTTTATGATCAGCGCCCGCGCGCATTCCTCGCACCAGTACTGGTAGTCGGCGTTGACCGGATCCATGTCGCGCACGATGGGCGTACCGCTGCCGCACCAGTCGCACTTCCGCCTGTGTGCACCCATCGATCAGCTCCCGTCGGACCGCACCCCCTTCCGGCCGTCCGATTCTGCCATGAGGGGACCGACACGGTCAGCGACGCTTCAGTAGCACAAACAGAAGATCCCGCCCCCTGACGGGGACGGGATCTTCCTCCTGTGGAGCTAAGGAGAATTGAACTCCTGACCTCCTGCATGCCATGCAGGCGCTCTACCAACTGAGCTATAGCCCCTTGCTGTGTTCTTCCCGCTCGGCGGGGCGAACAAGAAGAACTTTAGCCTGTGACCTGCCGGAAAGTGAAATCCGGGGTGCCGGCGCCGCCGCGGGCTCAGTCGTCGTCGCCGAGGACCGGCTCGGGCAGGGTGCCCGCGTTGTGCTCCAGCAGGCGCCAGCCGCGCGCGCCCTCGCCCAGCACGGACCAGCAGCAGTTGGAGAGGCCGCCGAGGCTCTCCCAGTGCGGGGCCTGGAGGCCCAGCAGCCGGCCGATGGTGGTGCGGATGGTGCCGCCGTGGCTGACGACCACCAGGGTGCCGTCCACCGGCAGCTTCTCCACATGCCGCAGGACGACGGGCGCGGCCCGGTCGGCGACCTCGGTCTCCAGTTCGCCTCCGCCCCGGCGGATCGCCTCACCGCGCTTCCAGGCGGCGTACTCGTCGCCGTGGCGGGCGATGATCTCCGCGTGCGTCAGCCCCTGCCAGACGCCCGCGTAGGTCTCGCGCAGGCCCTCCTCGCGGGTGACGTCGAGACCGGTGAGGGCGGCCAGCTCGGCGGCCGTGTCCGCGGCCCGCGTCAGGTCCGAGGAGACGATCGCGTCGGGCGCCAGGGAGGCCAGCAGCCGGGCGGCACGGCGGGCCTGCCCGACACCGGTCTCGGTCAGCGGCACATCGGTGCTGCCCTGGAAGCGGCGCTCCACGTTCCACGAGGTCTGGCCGTGCCGCCACAGGATGACGCGGCGGCCCCGGTCCCTGCGGTCGGTCACCTCACCCGTGGCGCTCATCACCACTGCCCGCCCGGCTCCCCGTCGGTCTCGGACTCCAGGAGCTTGGCGTGCTCCTCGCCCTTGCCGCGGGTGGCCTTGGCGTCGGCGGGCAGCTCCAGCTCGGGGCAGTCCTTCCACAGCCGCTCCAGGGCGTAGAAGACACGCTCCTCGCTGTGCTGGACATGGACCACGATGTCGACGTAGTCGAGCAGGATCCAGCGGGCGTCGCGGTCGCCCTCGCGGCGCACCGGCTTGGCGCCGAGCTCCTTCTGGAGGCGCTCCTCGATCTCGTCGACGATGGCCTTGACCTGGCGGTCGTTCGGCGCGGAAGCGAGCAGGAAGGCGTCCGTGATCGACAGGACGTCGCTGACGTCGTAGGCGATGACGTCATGGGCGAGCTTGTCGGCAGCCGCCTGGGCGGCGGTGTTGATGAGCTCAAGGGAACGATCGGTGGCGGTCACTGCGTGGCTTTCCGTCGGCGGGCACTGAACCTCAAGGGTCTCACGGACCGCCGGGGGCACCCCACGTGATTAAAGGCATCGCCAAGGGCGCCTCCCGCGAGCAGTGGCTCGCGAAAGGCGCCCCGGCGCGCGCTCAGGAGGCGGACGGCTTGTAGTCCTGGCCCAGGACCACCGAGACATCGGCTCCCGAGGAGACCGAGCCCTTGGTGACGGAGCCCGCGGGCAGGCCGAGGGTCTTGGCGACCTCGGTGGCGTTCTGCTTGTCCGAGGCGTCCTGGTAGACGACCTTCGAGGTCGCCTTGCTGCCGCCGCTGCCGCCCTCCAGGAAGGTGAAGCCGCCGTTCAGGAGCACCACGCGGGCCTGCTCGGTGTCGTCCTTGACCCCGGTGGCGTTCTGCACCGAGACGCGGACCGCGCTGCCGGCGTCGGGGCTCTTGGCGGTGCCGCCGAGGATGTCCTTGACCACGCTGTCGCTGGTCTGGGCGGTGAGCGTGCCGTCCGGCTGCACCGGCAGCAGAGCCGTCCTGTAGTCGCCCTCCTTGGCGAGATCGGCGAGCTTGGCCAGGAAGGTGCCGAGGTCCTTGTCGGTGAGCGAGGGGTCGAGGATCTGCGCGAGGCTCTGCACGGTGACCGTGGCGTCCGAGGCGTCGGTCGAGATCTTGCGCAGCACGCCCTGTATGACCTGCCCGAACCGCTCCAGCTGGGCGTTCTCCGACTCGCCGGGGGCCCGGTAGGTGGCGTAGGCGACGGCCATCTTGCCGCTGAGGGTCTGATCGCTGCCCTTGGCGACGAGCGGCTCGGCGCCCTTCTTCTTGGCGTCCGGGTCGGGCACGGCGACATTGGTGTCCATGTCGATGTTGCCGACGAGATCGACCAGGTTCTGCAGGTAGGGCGTGTCCAGACGCCAGGTGCCCTGGATGTTGGTGCCGAGGACGGTGTCCAACTGGTCGCGGGTGCCGGAGGAGCCGTCCTCGTCGACCGACTTGGCGAGGGTCGTGGTGGAGCCGTCGTCGTCGGTCAGCGCCAGGGAGTTGGGCAGCAGGACGGTGCTGCCCCGCTTGGTGGTGGTGTTGTCGACCAGCAGCACGGTGGAGGTGCCGCGCTTACCGGTGTTGTGCAGATGGACGACGATCACGTCGCGCTTCTGGGCGCCGACCGCTGCCGCCGTGCCGCCGCCCGCGCCGGAGGAGGACAGGAAGGGCAGCTTCCCGGCGTACCAGAGGTAGCCGACACCGCCGGCCGCGACCAGGGCGAGGACGACGCCGAGGGCGACGAGCCGGCTGCGGGCGCGGCGGCGGGCCTCCTCGCGGCGCTCGGTGCGGTTCTCGGTGAACTTCAGCCAGTCGATGACGTCCTCGGAGTCGCCGTCCGGCTCCTCCACGAACGCGAACTGCTCGGTGCGGTAGTCCGGTTCGCCGTCCGCGTGCCCGTCGTCGCCGTCGCCCCTGTCCTCGTCGCTCGCGAGTTCCGCGTACGGGTTGTGCCGGGGCGGGTCCTGGGGGCGCGCCTGCTGGGGGATGTGCGCGGTCTGCTCGGCGACCCGGGGCTGGGGCCCGCTGCTCGCGGCCTGCCCGTAGGGGTCGTACCCGGAGTTCCCGAAGTTCCCGGAATTCCCCCCGTGCCCCTGGCCCTGGCTCCCGTAGGGGTCGTAGCCGCCGTAGCCGTCGTTGCTGTGGTAGCCATCGTTGTCGGAGTAGCCGTCGGCCGAGGGGTACGACGGGACCTGCGGCTGCTGCCCGGTGCCGTACGACCCGTACGGCTGCGCCGGCTGAGAGGTGCCGGTGCCGTAGGGGTCGTAGCCGTATCCCTGCTGTTGGGCGTAGGGGTCGTAGGCCCCGGACCCCGCCCCGGAACCGCCCGGAGTCTGCTGCGCCGGAACCTGGCGGTAGACGGGCTGTCCGTACTCGTCGTAGCCGACGATCTCGTACTGTCCCGCGTCGTATCGGTCGTTCACCGGTGCCCCTCTCGGCTCACTCGCCGCGGTACAGCTCGCGCTTGTCGATGTAGCGCACGACTCCGTCCGGCACCATGTACCAGATGGGGTCGCCCTTGGCGACTCTCGCACGGCAGTCTGTGGAGGAAATGGCGAGCGCCGGAACCTCGACCAGCGAGACGCCGCCCTCCGGCAGTCCCGGGTTGCTGAGGTGGTGGCCGGGCCGGGTGACGCCGATGAAGTGCGCGAGGGAGAAGAGCTCCTCGCTGTCGCGCCAGGTCAGCAGCTGGGCGAGGGCATCGGCACCGGTGATGAAGAACAGGTCGGTGTCCGGGTTGAGGGCGCGCAGGTCGCGCAGGGTGTCCACGGTGTAGGTGGGGCCGCCGCGGTCGATGTCGATGCGGCTGACGGAGAACTGCGGGTTCTCGGCGGTGGCGATGACCGTCATCAGATAGCGGTCCTCGGCCGGGGAGACCAGACGGTGGGACTTCTGCCACGGCTGGCCGGTGGGGACGAACACCACCTCGTCCAGCTGGAACTGCGCGGCGACCTCGCTGGCCGCCACGAGGTGCCCGTGGTGGATCGGGTCGAAGGTGCCGCCCATGACGCCCAGGCGCCGCTTGCCGGAGCGGGCGGGGCCGTGGCCCGGCCGGTGCCTGCGGTACTGCGGCTGGTCGGTCATGTCGGCGTCGTCGGCGCCATCGTGCGCCGGACCGGTAGGCATGTCCTGCTCTCCCATGCGTGCAGACCCTACCGGCCCGGTCCTCGGGGTCCGGCCGGGGCCGGTCCCCCGGCTCAGCGGTCGCGGTTGAAGCGGGTGGTGATCCACAGCAGGAGAAGCAGGATGATGAAGGCGGCGCCGCCGGTGACGGCGGGGTTCAGGCTGTCGTGGTGGCCGCCCTCTTCGGCGGCGAGGGAGATCAGCGGGGCTGCGGCGCTGGTGAGCATCATCTTCGACAGGACCTATCGCGTGTGGGCGGGATAAAGACGTCGACTCATCGTATGCGGGCGGTCCTTCGGCGATCACGCCGACTCCGCCGTTGGGAAGCGCGGGGGCCCGGGCGGGGGCCTGGGGGCCCGGGCGGGGAACTCCCGCCGCCCCTCAGTCGTCCTTCTGCTTGTAGCCGCGCAGCAGGAACCAGGCGGTCAGCGCGCAGCCCAGGATCATGACGATCAGCACGATGCGGAGCATGTCGCCTCCGCCCCCCTGCTGCTGGGCGGCGCTCGCTGCGGCCTCGGTCAGCCGGGCGGCTGCGGGGTGGTGCTCCATGGCGTGGACTCCTTCGGCTGTCTGCCCGTCCACGGTATCTCCGCCTAGGCTGAACCCCGCCTCGGGGGCTCACCGCACTCACACGCACTTGGGGGAAGACATGCACGACGGCGATCGGCAGAGCGGGCACGAGCGGGTGCCCAGCAGGCAGCGGACGCGCTTTCCGGGGATCTCCTCGCGGGCGTACGAGCACCCGGCGGACCGGTCCGCCCTGGTGGCGCTGCGCAAGCTCAGCGGGTTCGACCAGGTGTTCAAGGCACTGAGCGGACTGCTGCCGGAGCGGAGCCTGCGGCTGCTTTTCCTGTCCGACTCGGTGCGCGTCTCCGAACGGCAGTTCGGCCATCTGCACGACATGCTGCTGGACGCCTGCTACATCCTGGACCTGCCGAAGGTCCCGCCGATGTATGTCACCCAGGACCCGCAGCCGAACGCGATGTGCATCGGCCTGGACGAGCCGATCATCGTGATCTCCACGGGTCTGGTGGAGCTGCTGGACGAGGAGGAGATGCGCGCGGTCGTCGGCCATGAGGTCGGCCACGCGCTGTCCGGGCACTCCGTGTACCGCACCGTCCTGCTGTTCCTGACGAACCTGGCGATCAAGGTCGCCTGGATCCCGCTGGGCAATCTCGCGATCATGGCGATCATCGCGGCGCTGCGGGAGTGGTTCCGCAAGTCCGAACTGTCCGCGGACCGGGCCGGGCTGCTGGTCGGCCAGGACGTACGGGCCTCGATGCGCGGCCTGATGAAGATCGCGGGCGGCAACCACCTGCACGAGATGAACGTGGACGCGTTCCTGGAGCAGGCCGAGGAGTACGACTCCGGCGGCGACCTGCGCGACTCCGTGCTGAAGATCCTGAACGTGCTGCCCCGCTCGCACCCGTTCACCACCGTGCGCGCCTCCGAGCTGAAGAAGTGGGCCGAGTCCCGGGACTACCAGCGGATCATGGACGGCCATTACCCGCGCCGCGACGACGACAAGGACGCCAAGGTCAGCGACTCCTTCCGGGAGTCCGCGGCGAGCTACGCGAGCGATGTCAAGGACTCCAAGGACCCGCTGATGAAGCTGGTCAGCGATCTGGCGGGCGGCGCGGGCGATCTGGGCGGCCGCGTCAAGCGCGGCTTCGACGGTTTCAAGAGCCCCCCGCCGGCCAAGGGCGGTCCGGCGCCGGCGGCCGAGTAGGACGGCACGCGGCCCGGGGCCGGAGTCCCGCGGGGCCCCGGGCCCGGCGGGACTCCGGCGTGCGCCCGGCAGGACTCCGGCGTGCGCCCGGTGGGAGTCTGCCGGGGCCTGGCGGCGGCTCGGGTCGGGCCCCGGCACCGGCGGCGGCTCCGGTCGGGGCGCGACGGGGGCTCCGGTCGGGCGGAAGGCTTTGGACGAGGTACGGCAGGCGCTGCGAGTGCGGCCGATTCGGCATCGCCGGGTGCCCGGCCGACGACCGGGATCCGCCCGGCGGATCGACATGCCGACGAGCGGAAAGGCGGGCGGTTCGACCGCCCAGCCGCCGTACAGCGGAGACGGGCCGCCACGGGAGGAAGACGCGCCCCCTGGTCGCTCCCCTCACGCCCGGTCACACCCGCTCACGCCCTGGGCCCCGCCCCCGTGGCCAGTGTGCCGCACAAGGAGGCGGGGCTGTCCGTCCGGTACGGATCGGTGCCCGCGGGAGCGCCCGGGTGGGGGGCCTGGCCCGCCAGCAGGGGGCGGAGGTACGCCGTGGAGTCCTCGGCGCAGGACAGCGGGCCGGCCTCGACATAGGCCGTGGTCAGCTGGATCTGGCGGGTGCGCAGGTCGTCGCGGGTGAAGCGGAAGGTCAGCGCGCGGCGGACGGTGAAGAGGGAGACGGGGGCGCTCGCGGTGCCGGTGGGGCGCAGGGCGTAGACGAAGGTGTGGTCGGCGCTGACCTCCAGGGTGGCCGGGTCCGCCTCGGTGAAGCGCAGAGCGCCCCGGACCCGGATCCGGTCGTCGGCCAGCCGGTCGCGGGCCGGGTCCAGGCGCACCACCCAGCCGGTCGGGGCGTGCCGCCCGTCCGCCGCCGGACGGGCGAAGCTCTGGTCGAACTGGGCGAGCTGGTCGGAGTCCACCAGCGCCCGCGCGGGGGCCGTCTCGTGCCCGGTGAGCACCTCCGGGTAGAGCGCGGAGCGGACGATGTAGTCCTTGGCCGTGGTCAGCGCCGTCATGACCTGGCTGTCGGAGAAGTGCGCGGTGCCCCGCGCGGCCGGCAGCGGGACGCCCTCGGCGCCGATGTCGTACTGCGCGGCGGGGCTGTGCGCGTACAGCGTCTCCGCGTCCGTCCCGCCGGGCACCTTGCCCTGCGGGGCGAGCGGTATGACCGTCATCCGCAGCGGCTCCACGGGCCGGGGGGCCTCTGCGGAGTCGTACGGATGGCACACCCCCATGTAGACGGCGGTGCCGAAGGCCACGGCGATCAGCAGCGCCAGGATCATCGCCTGGCGGACGAGCCCCCGGTGCAGCGGCCTGCGGCGCACGGCGGGCGCGTGGTCGGCCATCCGTTCCTCGGCCGAGTACTCCTGGAGCCGGGCAGCACGCACGAACGACTCGTCGAACACGACGGATCGGTATTCGTCCTCCGCACCACCGGGGCCGCCCTCGGGTGTCCCCTCCGGTGGGTCTGCAGGCCCGCCCATACTTTCAGAGTGGGTTTGTGGGGCCCCGGGTAAACGCCCCGCTCTGCCACAACTTCTGACAACTCCTCACCCGGAGCCGATCAGGGCAGGTGGGGCACCGCCGACACCGTGGGGCGCACGGGAGACACCGTGGGCAGCTGGTTCTGGCCCGTCGTGGTGGACGACGGCAGCTGGTCCCGGGTGCCCGAGGAGGCGCCCCGGTAGACCGCGGCGAAGGCGAGGGCGACCATGCCGACGCCCATCACCACGGCGAGCACCCAGGCCACCGGCCGGTGCCAGCGGGCCTGTCTGCCGTGGCCGTCGAAGGGTCCCCGGTCGAGGGCGTAGACGTCGTCCAGCTCGTCGACATCGTCGTCGTCCGGGTCCTCGCCGAGATCGGCGCCCCCGTAGGCGTCGTCGTACCGCTCGCCCCGGGCGCGGGCGCGGCGGGCGGCCTCGGAGGCCTCGGCTCTGGCCTCCGCGGCGGCAAGGAGGCGTTCGACGGCGGTCGGTTCATGGACCGTGGCCGCCCGTACGAAATCCTCGTCGAAGACCACGGAGGCGAACTCTTCGTCCGACACCCCGCGGTCGTGGTCGTCGTCGGGCTCCCAGCCGTCAGGGAACGGCGTGCCCCCCACGTCCTCCGGCACACGTCCAGAGTAGACCTGGGGGGTCAATTTGGGCAGACGGTACGGAAATTCATCCACCTGTCGAGACGCCCGCCGGGCCGGGTGTCAGCGGCGGACGTGCCCGTCGCCGGTGACGATGTACTTGGTGCTGGTCAGCTCCGGCAGGCCCATCGGGCCCCGGGCGTGCAGCTTCTGGGTGGAGATGCCGATCTCCGCGCCGAAGCCGAACTGGCCGCCGTCGGTGAACCGGGTGGAGGCGTTCACGGCGACCGTGGTCGAGTCGACCAACTGGGTGAACCGGCGGGCGGCCTGCTGGGAGGTGGTGACGATCGCCTCGGTGTGCCCGGAGGTCCACAGCCGGATGTGCTCGACGGCCTTGTCGAGGGAGTCCACGACGGCGGCGGCGATGTCGTACGACAGGTACTCGGTCTCCCAGTCCTCCGGGGTCGCCTCGACCACGGTGGCCTTCGAGCCCTCGGCGTGGGCCATGACCCGCTCGTCCGCGTGCACGGTGACCCCGGCCTCGGCCAGCGCGTCCAGGGCGCGGGGCAGGAACTCGGCGGCGATGTCCTGGTGGACCAGCAGGGTCTCGGCCGCGTTGCACACGCTGACCCGCTGGGCCTTGGAGTTGACGAGGATGTCGATCGCCATGTCGATGTCGGCCTGCGCGTCGACGTAGACGTGGCAGTTGCCGGTGCCGGTCTCGATGACGGGCACGGTGGATTCGCTGACCACGGTCCTGATCAGGGAGGCGCCGCCGCGCGGGATGAGGACGTCGACCAGGCCGCGGGCGCGCATCAGCTCGCGCACGGACTCGCGGCTCTCCCCCGGCACCAGCTGTACGGCGTCGGCGGGCAGCCCGGCGCCGCCGACCGCGTCCCGGATCACCCGGACGAGGGCGGTGTTGGACTCGTAGGCGGAGGCGGAGCCGCGCAGCAGGACCGCGTTGCCGGACTTCAGGCAGAGCGCGGCGGCGTCCGCGGTGACATTGGGCCGGGCCTCGTAGACGATGCCGACGACGCCGAGCGGGACGCGGACCTGGCGCAGGTCGATGCCGTTGGGCAGGGTGGAGCCGCGGACCACCTCGCCGACCGGGTCGGGCAGCCCCGCCACGTCGCGGACGTCGGCGGCGATGGCCCGGACCCGCTCGGGGGTGAGGGTCAGCCGGTCCACGATGGCCTCGCTGGTGCCGCTCTCGCGCGCCTTGGCCACGTCCTTGGCGTTGGCCTCGATGATCTCCCCGGTGCGTACCTCCAGGGCGTCGGCGATCGCCAGCAGCGCGTCGTCCTTCACGGCGCGCGGCAGCGGCGCGAGGTCGGCGGCGGCGGCCCTGGCCCGGTAGGCGGCCTGGGTGACCGGGGACATCGAGTCGTACGGCGAGAGCGTGGTCATGGGGGAAGGGTAGTGCGCGGTGCGGAGCCTTTCCGCGCACGTTCCACACCCCGAGACGAAAACCCCGGAAATCCCCGGTAAGGGCTCAGAAGGGGTGGACCCCTACGGGGGTCGCGGGCGGCGGTCCGTACCCCTCCGCGATGCGCTGGTGGTACGTCTCGCGGTCGATGACCTCCAGGCCGACGATCTCCCACGGGGGCAGTCCGGCGCTGAGCCGGTGCTCGCCCCACAGGCGCAGTGCGACCGCGGCCGCGTCATGCAGGTCGCGGGCCTCTTCCCAGTACCGGATCTCGGCGTGATCGCTCGCGTATCTGCTGGTCAGCAGGAAGGGGTGGTCATGAGCCAGCTGTTCCAGGGACCGGCGCAGGTCCGCGAGGGGGACGCTCTTGCCGGCCACGCTGAGGGTGACGTGCCACAGCCGGGGCAGGTCCCTGGGTTCCTCGTAGGTGTTCCCGGCCGCGACGCTCGTCAGGGCACCTCGGGTGGTACCCCCAGGGCGCACTCGTCTCACGACGGCCTCCTTCACCCAAGTGCTCGGAAACATGTCTCGCACACAAAGTTGAGCAGGCCGTAAGGCTTCGCGGGGCGGTTTTACGGAACGTCCCCCACCGGAGGCTCCCGGGGGCGCCCCGCTGTACGAGTGTCACCCGTGCAGGAGCACCAGGTCGTCCCTGTGTACGACCTCGCGTTCGTACGCCGGACCCAGTTCGCGTGCCAGCTCGTGGGTCGAACGTCCGATCAGCCGGGGGATCTCCTTGGCGTCGAAGCTGACGAGCCCCCGCGCCACCGCGCGGCCCCCGGTGTCCCGCAGTTCCACGGGGTCGCCCGCGCTGAACTCGCCCTCTACGGCGGCGATCCCGGCGGGCAGCAGCGACTTGCGGCCCTGGACGACCGCCGTCACGGCGCCGTCGTCCAGGGTGAGCGCGCCCTGCGGGGTGGAGGCGTGCTGGAGCCAGAGCAGCCGGTCGGCGGAGCGCTTGCCGGTGGGGTGGAAGTACGTGCCGGTGTCGCCGCCGCCGAGGGCGTCCGCCGCGTGCACGGCGGAGGTCAGCACCACCGGGATGCCGGCGGCGGCCGCGATCCGGGCGGCCTCCACCTTGGTCACCATGCCGCCGGTGCCGACGCCCGCCCTGCCCGCGCTGCCGATCTCGACGCCGGCGAGGTCCTCGGGGCCGTGGATCTCCGCTATCCGGGAGGTGCCGGGCCTGCTGGGGTCCCCGTCGTAGACACCGTCGACGTCGGAGAGGAGGACGAGCAGGTCGGCGTGGACGAGGTGGGCGACGAGGGCGGCGAGCCGGTCGTTGTCGCCGAAGCGGATCTCGTCGGTGGCGACGGTGTCGTTCTCGTTGACGATCGGCAGGGCGCCCATCGCGAGGAGCTTGTCGAGGGTGCGCGAGGCGTTGCGGTGATGGGCGCGGCGGCTCATGTCGTCGCTGGTGAGCAGGACTTGGCCGACGCGGATGCCGTACCGGGCGAAGGAGGCGGTGTACCGGGCGACCAGCAGCCCCTGCCCGACGCTGGCGGCGGCCTGCTGCCGGGCGAGGTCCCGGGGCCGGCGGCGCAGCCCGAGCGGCGCGAGCCCGGCGGCGATGGCACCGGAGGAGACCAGGACGACCTCCCGCTCCCCCTTGCTCCGGCTCTTGGCCAGCACATCCACCAGGGCGTCCACCCGGTCGGCGTCCAGCCCGCCCGCCGCACTGGTCAGGGAGGAGGACCCCACCTTGACGACGATCCTGCGGGCCGCGCCCACGGCCTGCCTCGCGCTTGCCACCTTGCCCGCCGTCCCTTTCGCCCGTGTACCGGCCTCGTGCTGCGCAATGTACGCGACCGGGGGCCTTCGGCGCGCTCCGGTTTCACCGGGCGGACACCGGTCACCGGGCGGACGACACCGAGGAACCGATGAGGGAAAGGGATAACTCGCGGCCATTTCCGAGGTTCGTAATTCACGAAGGACGCGCCGCTTTTTCTTTTCCGGTTCTCGGGCGGGAATTCCTTCGCCATGGCGCCCCTGCTCACCGCGCGAGGCGCCACCGCCGCCGCGCCGGGTGCCCCGACCGGTGCCCGGCCGGGCGCCGGGATTGCGACCGCGCCGTGTGGATCGGTGTCGAATCCACCACATCCCGCCCGAAACCATGGACCGGAACGCACAACTTCCGCACCACGGGCCCCGGCGGGGCCGCGCGGGCAGGTTGACCGGATCGTCCGGTTCGCGCCGCCGAAAGCGCCGTTCTCACCGTGGGCTCACCTTCTCTTACCCGGACGGACGGCCATGTTCCGGTGCCACCGCCGCCCGGCCCGCGATGCCGGATCCGGCCACCTCGGGAGCCCTGCGCCCGCGCCCGTGAGTCACGCCACACCCGGGCCACGAGGTGCCGTGCGGTCGTACGGTGAGACCATCCGGTAGGGCACGTTAGGGTAGGGTTAAACGCCCCTTAACCTCGCACTCCTTGTGCCTCTCGCCTTCCGCTCCGCACCGGCAGCGGGAGGCGGTTGAGAGTCTGACCGACAGTCCAGGAGCCCCAAGCATGCCCGTAGCGAATGGAAACGCTTCGCCGAAAATAAGCGTTGTCGTCCCTGTCTACAAAGTCCAGGGATATCTGCGTGCGTGCTTGGACTCCATTCTGTCCCAGTCCTTCGAGGACTTCGAGATCGTCGCCATCGACGACCACTCGCCCGACGCCTGCGGTCGGATACTCGATGAATACGCCGCCCTCGACAGCCGCGTCATACCCGTGCACCTGGAGGAGAACCAGGGCATCGGAAAGGCGCGTGACGCCGGTGCGCTGAAGTCCCGCGGCGAGTACATCCTCTTCCTGGACAGCGACGACACCCTGGCCGACGGCGCGCTCCAGGCGATCGCCGACCGGCTGGAGGCCACGGGCGACCCGGACATCCTGCTGCTCAACCACGTCCGCACGTACTGGAACAACCGGGTCCAGGCGAGCGCGGCCGGTGAACTCCTCGCGAGCGCGGGCACGGACGTCTTCACGGCCCTCGAACGGCCGGACTTCCTCACCATGTTCGCCGTCGTCTGGAACCGCGCCTACCGCCGCGAGTTCTACGTCGGCAACAACTTCATCTTCACGGACGGCATTTACGAGGACGCGCTCATGGTCTACAAGACCATGCTGACCGCGGAGACCATCGCCGCCACCGACCACGTCTGCGTCGAGTACCGCCAGCGCCGCCAGGGCAACTCCATGCGGACGCCCGGCCGCAAGCACTTCGGCATCTTCCAGCAGTACGCGCGCCTCTTCGAGTTCCTCGACCAGCACCCCGAGACCGAGCCCGTGCGCGCCCTGCTGTTCGAGCGCGCGGCGAGCCACTACCTGTTCACGCTGGCCCGCGAGGACCGCATCGTCCCCAAGGACCGCGCGGAGTTCTTCAAGCTCGCGGCCGCCTCGTACAAGCGCTACAAGCCCAAGGGCTTCGTGCTCCCCGAGGGCTCCCAGGGCGTCCGGTTCCAGCTGCTGGAGCGCGGCTCCTACACGGCGTACGCCGCGGTGACCGCCGCCGGCAACACCCGCCGCCAGGTCATCCAGCGCGCCACCAAGGTCAAGACCAAGCTTGGCAAGACCGCCTACAACCGGCTGTACCGGCTGCACCTGCGCCGCCCGGTGGACGAGAACCTCGCGGTCTACGCGGCCTACTGGAACCGCGGTGTCGCCTGCAACCCGGCCGCGATCTACCACAAGGCCAAGGAACTCGCCCCGAACGTGCACGGGGTGTGGATCGTGCGCCGCGACATGGTGGACAGCGTCCCCGCGGGCGTCGACTACGTGGTGGCCAACTCGCCGCGTTACTGGGAGGTCATGGCCCGCGCCAAGTACCTCGTCAACAACGTCAACTTCCCGAACAACATCGTCAAGCGCCCCGAGCAGGTCTTCCTCCAGACCCATCACGGCACCCCGCTGAAGCAGATGGGCATCGACCAGCAGAAGTACCCGGCGGCGGCGAAGAACATGAGCTTCGCCAAGATGCTGGAGCGGGCCGACAAGTGGGACCTGAGCCTCACCTCCAACCAGCACTCCACGGAGAACTGGGAGCGGGTCTACCCCTGCGCGTTCGAGGCGATCGAGTTCGGCTACCCGCGCAACGACGTCTTCTTCCGCACCGACGGTGACGACGTCCTGCGCATCCGCCGCGAGCTGGGCATCGAGGACGGCAAGAAGGCCATCCTGTACTGCCCGACCGTGCGCGACTACCAGAAGGGCTACGTCCCCCGGATCGACCTGGAGCGCTTCTGCTCCGAGCTCGGCCCGGACTTCGTCGTCCTGGTGCGCACGCACTACTTCTACGGCGCCGACCCCCGCCTGGAGGCCCTCCAGGAGCGCGGTCTGATCAAGGACGTGTCGACGTACCCGGTGGTGGAGGACCTCTGCCTGGCCGCCGACGCGCTGATCACGGACTACTCGTCCATCATGTTCGACTACGCGTGCCTGGACCGCCCGATCGTCACCTACGCGGACGACTGGGAGGTCTACCGCAAGGCCCGCGGTGTCTACTTCGACATCCTCTCCGGCCAGCCGGGCGAGACGCCGGGTGCGACCGCGACCGACGAGGACCAGCTGATCGAGGTCTTCCGGTCCGGCGCCTGGAACGGCTCCGAGGCCGCCGAGCTGCGTGCCGCGTTCCGTGAGCGCTTCGTGCAGTTCGACGACGGAAACGCGGCCGAGCGTGTGGTGCGCCGGCTCTTCCTCGGCCAGCGGGAGACCACCCCCGCGGTGCTTCCGCTGGACGACCGGACGCCCGCGCCCGCGCCGGGGGCGATCGCCAAGGCCCGCATCCCGCGGCAGCCCACCGGTGAGCACGGCCTCATCGACGCCTGAGCCGGGCCCCGCCACGCCTGAGCACGGCTCATCGACGCCCGAACGCGGCCGGGACCGAACCCCGGCCGCACGGCGCCCGACGCGCTAAACGAGAGAGACGAACACCTGATGGCTTCCCGCCCCACCATTTCCAAGGCGGTCATACCGGCGGCGGGTCTCGGTACCCGCTTCCTGCCGGCGACCAAGGCCACTCCCAAGGAGATGCTGCCGGTCGTCGACAAGCCCGCGATCCAGTACGTGGTCGAGGAGGCCGTGTCCGCGGGGCTCGACGACGTCCTGATGATCACCGGTCGTAACAAGCGTCCCCTGGAGGACCACTTCGACCGGAACTACGAGCTGGAGTCGGCCCTGCAGAAGAAGGGCGACGCGAGCCGGCTCGCGAAGGTGCAGGAGTCCAGCGATCTGGCGACCATGCACTACGTCCGCCAGGGCGACCCGAAGGGGCTCGGCCACGCCGTGCTGTGCGCCGCCCCGCACGTCGGCCACGAGCCCTTCGCGGTCCTCCTCGGCGACGACCTGATCGACCCGCGCGACCCCCTGCTCCAGCGCATGATCGAGGTCCAGGAGCAGCACGGCGGCAGCGTGATCGCCCTCATGGAGGTCGCGCCCGAGCAGATCCACCTCTACGGCTGCGCCGCCGTCGAGGCCACCGCCGAGGGCGACGTCGTCAAGATCAGTGGCCTGGTCGAGAAGCCCGACCCCGCCGACGCCCCCTCCAACTACGCGGTCATCGGCCGTTATGTGCTGGCTCCGCAGATCTTCGGTGTCCTGCGCGAGACCGAGCCGGGCCGCGGCGGCGAGATCCAGCTGACCGACGCGCTCCAGCAGCTCGCCACCGACGAGAAGCTGGGCGGCCCGGTGCACGGCGTCGTCTTCCGCGGCCGCCGCTACGACACCGGCGACCGCGGCGACTATCTGCGCGCCATCGTCCGGCTCGCATGCGAACGCGAGGACCTGGGCCCGGAGTTCCGGACCTGGCTGCGCGGTTACGTCGGCCAGGAGCTGACCGAGGGCTGATACGGCCCCCGCAGCGGATACGGCAGAGGGCGGGCCCGGAGGATTTCTCCTCCGGGCCCGCCCTCTGTCATCGGCTCCGTCTAAAACGTCATCGGCTCTGCCTAAGACGTCATCGGCTCTGTTTTAGAACGGCTCGAAGTCGTCGAACTCCCGGCCGGCCTCGTCCCGCTCGGCGTCCCGGTCCCGGCGGCGCTGGGCCGCGGGGCGGGGAGCCTCGAAGCGGTGGTCCTCACCGCGGCGGCCGAGCATCTCGGCGCCCGCCGTGACCGACGGCTCCCAGTCGAAGACGACCGCGTTCTCCTCGGGGCCGATGGCGACGCCGTCGCCGCCCCGGGCGCCCGCCTTCATCAACTTCTCTTCCACACCGAGGCGGTTGAGCCGGTCGGCGAGGTAGCCGACGGCCTCGTCGTTGTTGAAGTCGGTCTGGCGCACCCAGCGCTCGGGCTTCTCGCCGCGGACCCGGAACAGCGGCTCGCCGTCGACCTCCTCACGGGTGACGGTGAAGCCGGCGTCGTCCACGGCCTTGGGCCGGATGACGATCCGCGTGGCCTCATCCTTGGGCTTGGCCGCACGCGCCTTGCCGACCAGGTCGCCGAGGGCGAAGGACAGTTCGCGCAGACCGATGTGGGCGACCGCCGACACCTCGAAGACGCGGTAGCCGCGGGCCTCCAGGTCGGGGCGGACCATCTCGGCGAGGTCCTTGCCGTCGGGCACGTCGACCTTGTTCAGGACGACGATGCGGGGCCGGTTGTCGAGACCGCCGTACTGCCGCAGCTCCTCCTCGATGATGTCGAGGTCGGAGAGCGGGTCGCGGTCGGACTCCAGGGTCGCGGTGTCCAGGACGTGCACCAGCACGCTGCACCGCTCCACGTGCCGCAGGAACTCCAGGCCCAGGCCCTTGCCCTGGCTGGCGCCCGGGATCAGTCCCGGCACGTCGGCGATGGTGTAGACGGTGGAGCCCGCGGTGACCACACCGAGGTTGGGCACCAGGGTGGTGAAGGGGTAGTCCGCGATCTTCGGCTTCGCGGCGCTGAGCACCGAGATCAGCGAGGACTTGCCGGCGCTCGGGTAACCGACCAGCGCCACGTCGGCGACGGTCTTCAGCTCCAGGACGACCTCCTGGAGGTCCCCGGGCACACCGAGCAGCGCGAAGCCGGGCGCCTTGCGGCGGGCCGAGGACAGCGCCGCGTTGCCGAGGCCGCCGCGGCCGCCCTGGGCGGCGATGTACGACGTCCCCTGCCCGACCAGGTCGGCGAGGACATTGCCCGCCTTGTCGAGCACCACGGTGCCGTCCGGGACCGGCAGGACCAGGTCCTGGCCGTCCTTGCCGGCGCGGTTGCCGCCCTCGCCGGGCTTGCCGTTGGTGGCCTTGCGGTGCGGGGAGTGGTGGTAGTCGAGCAGCGTGGTGACCGACTGCTCCACGGTCAGGATGACGTCACCGCCACGCCCGCCGTTACCGCCGTCCGGGCCGCCCAGCGGCTTGAACTTCTCACGGTGGACGGAGGCACAGCCGTGGCCCCCGTTACCCGCGGCGACATGCAGTTCGACGCGGTCCACGAAGGTGGTCATGGTTCAGTGCCTCCAGAAATTACGGGTATGTCTAGGTACTAACACGCGAAAGGCGGACCCGCCTTCCCGAACGGGAAGTGAGGTCCGCCTCGCGAAACGTTCGATGCCGAATCAGGTGATTCAGGCGACCGGAACGATGTTCACGACCTTGCGGCCACGGTGGGTACCGAACTCCACCGCGCCCGGCAGCAGGGCGAACAGGGTGTCGTCGCCGCCACGGCCGACACCGGCGCCGGGGTGGAAGTGGGTACCGCGCTGGCGGACCAGGATCTCACCAGCGTTGACGACCTGACCGCCGAAGCGCTTCACGCCGAGCCGCTGGGCATTGGAGTCGCGACCGTTCCGGGTGGACGATGCGCCCTTCTTGTGTGCCATGTCTTCTCAGTCCCTTACTTCGCAGCCGTGGGGATCGACGTGACCTTGATCGCCGTGTACTGCTGGCGGTGGCCCTGCCGACGGCGGTAGCCGGTCTTGTTCTTGTAGCGCAGAATGTCGATCTTCTGGCCCTTGTGGTGGTCCACGACCTCGGCCTGGACCTTGATGCCGGCCAGCACCCACGGGTCGCTGGTCACAGCGTCGCCGTCGACAACGAGCAGGGTCGAGAGCTCGACCGTGTCGCCAACCTTGGCGGTGGAAATCTTGTCAACCTCAACGATGTCGCCGACAGCAACCTTGTGCTGGCGACCACCGCTGCGCACGATGGCGTACACGCGGATCTCTCTTTCGCTCGAAGAAACGGCACCCCCGCAGGCCAGCCACCCGGCATACGCATGGGCGACCTCTCCCGGCCGGCCTAGCGTCCGGGAGGAACAGGTTTACGGGGATGTGGCGGGCTCTATGACACGCCGACGGTCAAGGTTACGGGCCGGGGCCGTAGGGGTCAAACTGGGCGTCCGGCCGCGGCGACGTACCCGGCGTACGCCTCCGCGATCCCCTCGGCGGACAGCCCGAGGTGCTCCAGAATGGTGTAGCGGCCCGGCCGGGTCTCCGGCGCGAACGCCACGGCCCGCACGAACTCCTCGTCGCTGAAGCCGATCTCCTCGGCCGCCACCGGCAGCCCGTGCCTGCGCAGGCCCTCCACGATCAGCCGGGAGCCGTCGTGGTCGCCGCGCAGATACATGGCGAACGCGGCGCCGAGGCCCACCTGTTCGCCGTGCGCGGCGGCCCGGCGGGGGTAGAGCAGGTCCAGCGCGTGACTGATCTCGTGGCAGGCGCCCGAGGAGGGCCGGGTGTGCCCGGCTATCGACATGGCGATACCGGTCAGCACCAGCCCCTCGGAGAGCACGGTGAGGAACCCGTCGTCGCCGCAGCCGCCGGGGTGCCGCAGCACCGCCTCACCAGCCTGGCGGGCCATGGCCGCGGCGAGACCGTCGATCTTCTCGCCGTTGATCCGGTGGTCCAGCTCCCAGTCCGCGACCGCGGAGATGTTGGACAGGGCGTCGCCGATCCCCGAGCGCACGAAGCGCAGCGGGGCCTCGCGGATCACGTCCAGGTCGATGAACAGGGCGACGGGCGCGGGCACTCCGTAGGAGCCGCGCCCCGCGTCGTTGTCCAGGTTGGACACGGGCGAGCAGATGCCGTCGTGCGAGAGGTTCGTCGGCACCACGACCAGGGGCAGGCCGATCCGCGCCGCCGAGTACTTCGCACAGTCGATGATCTTGCCGCCGCCGATGCCCACGACCGCGTCGAAGTCGCCGGACTTCATCCGGTCGGCCAGGTCGACCGCCTCGTCCAGGGTGCCGCCGCCCACCTCGAACCAGGTGGCGGCGGGCAGCGCGGGGGCGAGGCGTTCGCGCAGCTGGGCGCCGTAACCGCGGCTGACGGCGACGGCGAGCCGCCCGGAGTCCGAGATGCGCTGGTCGGCGAGCACGCCCGCCAGATCGTCCAGGGCACCCGCGCGGATGTCCATGACGATCGGCGAGGGGAACAGCCGGGTCAGTACCGGCATGCGATCTCCCGCCCGCGGGCGAGGTCCTCGTGGTTGTCGATCTCGACCCAGTCGACGTCGCCGATGGGCGCCACGTCGATCCGGAAGCCGCGGTCGACCAGCTCCTGGTAGCCGTCCTCGTAGTACAGCTGGGGGTCGCGCTCGAAGGTCGTACGCAGGGCGTCGGCCAGTTCCTCGGCCGCGTCGCCCTCGATCAGGGTCACGCCGATGTACTCGCCGGTCGCCTCGGCCGGGTCCATCAGCTTGGTGATCCGCGTCATGCCCTTCTCAGGGTCGACGACGACCTTCATCTCCTCGTCCGCCAGGGACTTCACGGTGTCCAGCGCGAGGATGATCTTCCTTCCGTCACCGCGGGCGGCCAGCAGCGTCTTCTCGACCGAGACCGGGTGCACGGTGTCGCCGTTGGCGAGGATCACACCGTCCTTGAGCGCGTCGCGCCCGCACCACAGGGAGTAGGCGTTGTTCCACTCCTCGGCCTTGTCGTTGTCGATCAGGGTGAGCTTGAGGCCGTACTTCTCCTCGAACTCGGCCTGGCGCGCGTAGACGGCCTCCTTGCGGTAGCCGACGATGACCGCGACCTCGGTCAGCCCGATCTCCGCGAAGTTGCCCAGGGTCAGGTCCAGGACGGAGACGGCCTCGGGCGCGTCCTGTGCGCCGACCGGCACCAGGGCCTTGGGCAGGGTGTCCGTGTAGGGGCGCAGTCGCCGTCCGGCGCCGGCCGCCAGCACGAGGCCTATCATCGCGGTTCTCTCCTTCGGTTCAGGGGCGCGGGCCGAGGGGCGCGGTGCCCCGGGCCCGCCGAAAAAGCAGGTGCGGCCCTCTCCTCGCGGACAGGACCGCACCCAGACGTGCCGGTGACCGATCAGTCGACGGAGGTCGACTGCGGGGTCGCCGCGGTCTTCTTGGCCGCCGTCTTCTTCGTGGCGGCCGCCTTCTTGGCCGTCGTCTTCTTCGCGGCGGTCTTCTTGGCGACGGTCTTCTTCGCCGCCGTCTTCTTGGTGGCCGCCTTCTTGGCCGTCACCTTCTTGGCCGCCTTGCGGGCGGTCTTCTTCGCCGGAGCCTCGGTCTCCTCGACGGAAGCCTCCGCAGCGGGGGCCTCCTCCGCGGCCGCCGGGACGACCACGACGGCCGTCTCCTCGGACGCGGTCGGCGCGGCCGTCTGCCGCACCGCGCGACGGCGCGGACGGGCCGGCGCGGCGCTCTCGGCGGGCGCCGGCGCCTCCTCGGCCGCGGGCTCCGCCACCGGGGCCGCGGGCGCGGTCTCGGTGACGGTCACCACGGTGGCCTCGGCACCCGCGGGGGAACCGGCCGGTGCGGACACCTTCCGGGTCGCCCGACGGCGGGTACGGCCCTTGGGCGCCTCCTCGGCGGCCTCGGGGGCCTCGGGGGCCGGAACCACCTGGTCCTCGGCCGCGGCGGGCTCGGCCAGCGCCTCGGCGGCCGGCTCGGGCCGCACCGGACGGGCCGCGGCCTCCTCGGCGGTGACGTCCTGCGCGGTCGGCACGACGGCCTCGGCGCCGGCGTCCTGCGCGACCTCCTGCTCGGCGTCGGCGTCCTTCGTCCGGGCGGCCTTCCTTGCGGACTTCTCCGCCTTCGGCGCGCCCGCCGGGGCCGACGCACGACGGCTCGCCCGGCGGCGGCCACGGCCGCGACCGGCCGCCGCCTCCGCCTCGGCGACGCTGCTGTACAGCTCCTCGTCCGGCGCGAACTCCGGGGGCGTGAGGGCGACCGGCTCGGCGATCTCGGCGGCCACCTCGGCGGCCGTCTCGGTCTCCGGCTCGGCGGCCTCGGCGCTCTCCACGGCGACCGCGGCGGTCTCGTGCACATGCTCGTGCTCGTGCGGCTGCTCCTGCGCGTCGCCGCCACGGCCGCGCTTCTTGCGCTTGCCGCCGCCACCGGCACCGGCGGAGCCGGGCTGCTCCATGTGCACGATGACACCACGGCCGTTGCAGTGCACACAGGTCTCGGAGAAGGACTCCAGCAGGCCCTGGCCGACCCGCTTACGGGTCATCTGCACCAGGCCCAGCGAGGTCACCTCGGCCACCTGGTGCTTCGTACGGTCACGGCCCAGGCACTCCAGCAGCCGGCGCAGCACCAGGTCGCGGTTGGACTCCAGGACCATGTCGATGAAGTCGATCACGATGATGCCGCCGAGGTCGCGCAGCCGCAGCTGGCGCACGATCTCCTCGGCCGCCTCCAGGTTGTTCCTGGTGACCGTCTCCTCCAGGTTGCCGCCCTGGCCGGTGAACTTGCCGGTGTTGACGTCGACGACGACCATCGCCTCGGTCCGGTCGATCACCAGCGAACCGCCGCTGGGCAGCCAGACCTTGCGGTCCAGCGCCTTGGCGAGCTGCTCGTCGATCCGGTAGGTGGCGAAGACGTCGACCTCGGAGGTCCACTTCGACAGGCGGCCCGCGAGGTCGGGCGCGACGTGCGCGACGTACCCGTGGATGGTCTGCCAGGCCTCGTCACCGCTGACGATGACCTTGGAGAAGTCCTCGTTGAAGATGTCGCGCACGACCCGGACGGTCATGTCCGGCTCGCCGTAGAGCAGCGTCGGCGCGTTGCCGCTCTTGGCCTTCTTCTGGATGTCCTCCCACTGCGCCTGGAGCCGCTCGACGTCGCGGCGCAGCTCGTCCTCGCTCGCGCCCTCGGCGGCGGTGCGCACGATGACGCCCGCGTCCTCGGGGACGATCTTCTTGAGGATCGTCTTCAGCCGGGCCCGCTCGGTGTCGGGCAGCTTGCGGCTGATGCCGGTCATGGAGCCCTCGGGGACGTACACGAGGTAGCGGCCCGGCAGGGAGACCTGGCTGGTCAGACGCGCGCCCTTGTGCCCGATCGGGTCCTTGGTGACCTGCACCAGGACCGACTGACCGGACTTGAGGGCGGACTCGATGCGCCGCGGGCCGTTGCCCATGCCGAGCGCGCCGAAGTTGACCTCACCGGCGTACAGCACGGCGTTGCGGCCCTTGCCGATGTCGATGAAGGCGGCCTCCATCGACGGCAGCACGTTCTGCACCTTGCCGAGGTAGACGTTGCCGACGTACGACGTCGACTGCTCCTTGTTGACGTAGTGCTCCACGAGCACGTTGTCCTCAAGGACGCCGATCTGGGTGCGCTCGCCGTGCTGGCGGACGACCATCACCCGGTCGACGGCCTCACGACGGGCCAGGAACTCGGCCTCGGTGATGATCGGGACACGACGGCGGCCCTGCTCACGGCCCTCGCGGCGGCGCTGCTTCTTCGCCTCCAGACGGGTCGAGCCCTTGATGGACTGCACCTCGTCGGACGGCTCGCTCTGCTTGCGCGGCTCGCGGACCTTGACGACCGTACGCTCCGGGTCGTCGGAGGACGGCTCGCCGTCCGCGGCGGACTCACCGGCACGGCGACGGCGGCGACGACGGCGACGGCTGCCGGCACTGGAGCCGCCCGACTCCTCGCCGTGCGCCTCCTCGTCGTCCTCTTCCTCCTGCTCGGCGGTGTCCTCGGCGTCCTGCGCGGCCTGCTCGGCGGCCAGTTCCTCGGACTCCTCGCCGCCCTCGCCCTCGGCGGCGTCCCCGCGACGGCGGCGACGGCCGCCCCGGCGGCGACGGCGGCGCGAGGAGGACTCCTCGTAGCCGTCGGCGTCCTCGGCCTCGCCCTCGGCGCCCTCCGGCTCCTCGTCCTCGTCCTCGGCGGCGGCCTCGACGGCCGGGGCCTCCTCCACGCGCTCGGCGCGGCGGCGACGGCGACGGCGCGAACCGGCCTCGGGGCGCTCCTCCGCGTACTCCGCGCGCTGCTGCGGCTCCGCGGGCTGCTCGGCCTCGACGGGCTCGGCGGGCTCGGTGGCTCCCGCGGCGGCCTCGGCGGCGGCCCGCTCGGGGGTCTGGAAGCGCGGCTCGGCGAACACCGGCGCCTGGAAGACGGCGACGGCGGGACGGGCCGGACGGCGCGAGCCCTCCTCGGCCCCGGCACCGCGCGCGGGCTCGGAGAACCCGGACGCGGGGCGCACCGCCCGGCGCCGGGCGCGGCGCGGGGCGGGGGTCTCGGCGGCCCCGGACGCCTCGGCGGCGGCCGGGACGGCCTCGGCGGCCGCCGCGGGCTCGGTGGTGTGCGTGGTGACGGGGACCTCCGGGGTGTGCGCGGCCTCGGCGGGCGCGCTCTCGGGCGCGGTGACCCGGCGGGTGGCACGACGGCGGGCACGGCGCGGGGCGGCGTCCTCGCTCTCGGCGCTCACGGCGCTCTCGGCCTCGGCGGCGGGGGCCTGCGCCTCGACGGCGGGCTCGGCGACCAGCTCGGCGACCGGCTCGACGACCGGCTCCGCGGGGGCCTCCTCGGCGGCCTTCGGCGCACCGGTGGGCGCGGAGGCGCGGCGGGTGGCGCGGCGACGGGTACGGGCGGGGGCGGCCTCGGCCGCGGGCTCCTCCTCGGCCGGGGCGGCCTCGGGAGCGTCCTCGGCGGTGACCCGGACGACGGTCTCGGTGGCCTCGGCGGACTCCGGCGAGCCGGCGGGCGCGGAGGCACGGCGGGCGGCACGGCGACGGGTGGGCGCGGCGGGCGCCTCCGCCCGGACCGGCTCGGCCGGGGCGGCAGCCGGGGACACGACGGTCTCCGCCTGCTCGACGGCCTCCGCCACCTCGGCGGCGGCGGGCGCACCGGCGGGCGCGGCCGCGCGACGCGTGGCACGACGGCGGGGACGCGCGGCGGGCGCCTCCTCGGCCGGCTCGGCCGGAGCGGCCGGGGTCTCGACGGCCTCGGCGGTGGGTTCGACGGTCTCGGTGACCTCGGCGGCGGGCGCGGCGGCACGACGTGCGGCACGGCGGCGCGGACGCGCGGCGGGTGCCTCGTCCTCGGCCGCGGGCTCGGTGGCGGCCTCGGCCGGGGTCTCGGCGGCGGCCTCCGCCTCCGCGCTCGGCGTCGCGACGCTGCGGGTGGCGCGGCGGCGGGTGCGCCGCGGTGCGGCCTCCTCGCCGACGACGACCTCGCCGCCCTCGGTGACCTCCGCGGCGGCCGGTGCGACGGTCTCCGCGGGCTGGACGGCCTCGGCGGCCGGTGCCCCGGCGGGCGCCGAGGCGCGGCGGGCGGCACGGCGGCGCGGACGCGCGGCCGGTGCGGCCTCCTCGGCCGCCTGCGGGGCCTGGGCCCCGGCGGCGGTCTCCGCCGTCTCCTCGGTGTCCTCCGCGGCCGGTATGGCCGGGACGGTGACCTCGGTGGGTGCCTCCGCCGCGACGGGCGGACCCGCGGGGCGGGAAGCGGCACGGCGACGCCTGCGCGGCGGCAGGGTGTCGCTCGGTGTGTTCAGTTCGGAACCCTCGATGGGCTCGGTCGGCTCAAGCATGCGGGCGTTTCTCCCGTCAGGCTCCCGGGCGCCGCGCCTGGTTCCGGCACCGGCCCGAAGGGGCCGTCCACCGGTGACGTCCGCGGCCCGCGCGATGCGCGATGGCCGCCGTCCGGGGCGCGGGCGCCGCACGGGAGCACTCTGTGTCCTGTCTCGCCGGTTCCGTACGCCTTGTCGGTACGGCCTGGCGAAAGTCTTCTGGTCGGTGCGCTGCCCGACCCAGGTGGCTCCCGAGTCCAAGGGCGGCGCTACGGCGTCCGTCCCTACGCGGGACCTTCCGGCGCCGGCACCGTCGCGGCGGCAGCCGGTACGGCCGTTTGGGCCGTGGCTGCCTCGCGGTCGGGCGCGAGCGGGTCGGTCACCGTGCCGGTCTCTTCATCGAACAGCCCCTGCGCCAGCCTGGTCACCGCTGCGGGGACCGGCGGCGCCAGGTCGGCCACGGCGCGAAGACCGGACAGGACGTCGTCGGGTCGTACGGCAGGCGTCACGTGCCGAACAACCAGCCGCAGTATCGCACAGGGCTGGTCGGTCGGCCCATCAGCCGGTGCACCGTGCGCCTGAAGGCTCGCCACGGCCGGGCGGGCGTCGAAGGTGCGCACACCGTTCTTGGCCATGCGCTGCACCTCGACGGACTCGGCCCCGTTGAAGGCCTCGACCGCGCGTTCGGCGTCGGCCGGATCGACTCCGGTGAGCCTGAGCTCCCAGACGGAGGCCGTCAGCCGGTCGGCGAGACCCGAGGTGTGCGCCTCGACCGCGTCGACGATGTCGAGCCCGGCGGGCAGCGACTCGTCGAGGAGGACGCGCAGTTTCTCGGGGTCGCGCGACGCGGTGAGCGCGATCTCCAGGTACTCCGCCTCACTGCCGGTGCCGGTGGGTGCGGCATTGGCATACGACACCTTCGGGTGCGGCGTGAATCCGGCCGAGTAAGCCATGGGCACCTCGGCGCGGCGCAGCGCACGCTCGAAGGCGCGCTGGAAGTCTCGGTGGCTGGTGAACCTCAGGCGGCCGCGCTTGGTGTAGCGCAGTCGGATGCGCTGCACCGCGGGTGCGGGCGGCGGGCCTTCGGGCTGTCGCTTGCCCAGTGTCCTAGTCCTTCGTGAGAGCGGTCGTACTCCTCTCAAGAGTACGTGCCACGGCGCTCCGGGGTTCCCGCCGTGTCGGCCGGGAGCGGGACGGGCACGGACGGTTACCCTCCCTTTTGCTGACTTTGCCCCCTTCTGACGACCCCCGGAGGGTACGACGGCGGAGAACCGCGGCCGGCGCCTGCTCAGGACCCTCACCTTCTGGCTGCGTCCTGCGTTCACGCTGCGGGTGCTGGCCCGCTTCCAGCGGGTCGCGGGCTTCGACCGCTCCATGGCCCTCGCCTCCAGCGCCCTGACCGCGCTGGTGCCGCTGGTGATCCTGGGCGCGGCGGTGCTGACCAGTGTCGGCTCGTACGACATCGCGCATCAGCTGATCACCCGGTACGGCCTGACCGACGAGGGTGCGGCGGCGGTCGACGCGCTCTTCTCCCCCGAGCAGGAGCAGGTGGACGTCAGCGTCCTGGGCGTGCTGTTCCTCGCGGTGTCGGCGCTGAGCTTCACCCGGGCCCTGCAGCGCCTGTTCGAGCAGACCTGGGAGCTCCGGTCCCTCAGTGTGCGCAACACCCGCAACGGGCTGGGCTGGCTGCTCTCCGGCGCCTGCTACATGGCGATCAGCGCGCTGATCCAGTCGCTGCCGAGCGAGAGCCGGGCGCATCTGCTCAGCGCGGCGGTCGAGTTGCCGGTGACCGCGGTCTTCCTGGTCTGGACCGGCGTCCTGCTGTCCGCCCGCCGGGTCGCCTGGCGCGATCTGATCCCCTTCGGCATCACCGGCGCGGTGGCCATCGCGGTCTACTCCGTGGGCGCGACCCTTTACCTCCCGCACCTCTTCAACACCTCCGCGCAGCGGTACGGCGTCGTCGGCGCGGTCTTCGCGATGATCTCCGCCCTCTTCGCGGTCATGCTCTGCATCGTCGGCGCCTCGGTGATGGGCCGCGAGATCCGCGACGAACTGACCCGCATCTCCCACGGCGAACGCACCCCCGACGACGAGGTCCGCCGCCAATGGAACGACGTCGTCTCCCAAACCCGCTCCCGCTGGCGCTCGGTCCGGCGGCAGGTGATCCGGCATCACACGGACGACTGAGGAGCCACCGTGAACCCCCTCCCGTTCTCAGGGAGGGGGCCTCTATTGATTCCGTTGCGCCACGGCGCCTCTACAAGGCGGTCAAGCCGCCGGCCTCACGGCCCCTCGGAGCCGGTCCACGAGCCAGTCCAGGCCCTTCGAGGTGAAAAACGTCTGTTCCACCCAACGCCCATTGGATGTCTCCACGAACTTCACCTCCGCGCGAGCGGCCTTGGTGTGGCACTCGTACGGCACACGAGGATTCTGCCGTTGCAGAAATCGGATGTCGTCATGGCGCAGCAATTCCATGAACTTCGTGCGCCCGAGGCCCCCCGTCGCCTTGCTCAGAGCCTTCGCCGCGGCCGCCATGTCTATGAGGCCTTCCGAGTCGCAGAAGGCGTCCCACTTGCCGGCCTTCGGCGCGGCGATCGCCAGCTCCCTCTTCGTCGAGACCAGTTCACGTGCGGCCACGACGTATCTCTCGGCAAGGGCCAGGATGCCCTCTGGGCTGGTGACATCGGCAGGTTGCTGCCCGGCTTCCGCTTCTCGCGTCCGTACGGCGAAGTACGTCTGCGCCGCTGCGATCCCGGGCTTGCGCGGATCGCCGTTCATGGCGATCAGGTAGCAGGCGTAGCGGGTGAGCCGGTAGTCGGACACCGTCTGCCTGCCCCAGCGGCCACCGTTGATCGCCTTCGAGGCGCCCCGGAAGTGATCGAGCGGATCGAGCCCGCTGTTCTCGGCCGCCGCGACGGCTCGCCTGATGGCCACCTCGAAGCGTTCCCATTTGTCATAGCCCATGGGTATGTGAAGATCACGAGCGGACCAACACTCCTGACCACTGTGGTCCGGGAGCATCAGTTGATCGAAAAGGCTTCCCTGAGGGTTGCCTTCTTCTGGAGGCACGGTAGGGTCCACGTCGGACAAGGTCGAACTCCCTTGAACTCCCAGGCTCGCGGCGGCTCCACCCGCGCGTGAGCTGTCTGGCCGCCTTCGCTTCGAAGGCGGCCCTATGGCGTCCAGGCTACGGGACCTTCCTGACAGAGAGTCATGCTCTCGGCAGACACTGCGTGCCGGTGATTTCGGACGGAACCTGCGATTCCCTGGCGACTCCGCTGCTTGGCACCCCGTCACGGCGTGCCACATCCGACCGGCCCGCTTGACCTCAGACCCCTCTGGTGTGACTGAGGTCTCCCCTGTCGGACGATGCTACGCGCGTCACCTCTACGGGGCAGGGGTTCGCGCACTCCCGCATCACCGATCACTCAACGTGAACACCCCGACGCCCCTCCCTCAGGGGATGTCAACGTGACAACCCAGAAACGACCACCCGCTCCTTCATTTCGAAGGTCAAGCAGCCTCCGCACCGGCCCCCAGCCGACGGGCCAAGGCGTCCGAGGCCTTGGTCGTGGCACAGAGGGAGGCCACCAGGGCGAGGGCGAGGGTTGCGACCGCGGCGAAGACCGCGGCCGACGGCTGCGCCGGTGGGCTGCCGGCCTCCGTGCGGGCGGAGCCGCTGAGGAAGGGGACCACCACGAGGACGGCCAGACCCAGGACGACCTCGCCCCAGGCGACCTTGGGGAAGTGCCGGAGCGTCAGCCGGAAGAGCGAGGCCGTCTCACCCTCCCGCCGGGCCCGGGTCATGCGCGGCATCAGCCAGAACTGATTGAAGGCGCCCGCGGTGACCAGCCCCAGCACGAGAAGGATCTTCACCAGCAGGGCGACCCCGTACCCGGTGGTCCACAACTGGCTGATCCGGCCGACGTGTTCCCAGCCCATCCACAGCCCCGAGATGACGACGGCGGCGACACAGACCATCGCGACAAGGCTGAAGCGGCGCCACATGTCCGCCCAGATCAGGCCCGCCTCCGGGCTCAGCCGACGGCGCGCACCGGCGAGGACGCTCAGCAGGACCAGGCCGCCGAGCCACACCGTGCCGCTGACGATGTGGACCTGGGTGAGGACCAGGTCCAGGACGTCGTCCGCCGACAGTCCGGTGGTGACCGGGACCGCTGCGATCAGGGTCACCGCCGGCGCGAGAGGCAGCGCGGCGAGTGCGATCCACTCCAGCCGGCGCCGCGCCCCACGCCCGAACAGGGCCATGAGGGCGGCCGCGGTGACGAGGAGGACGAGGTTCTGCACCAGGAAGACGGCGCCCTGCGCGATCCAGGCCCCCTGGTCGGCGGGCGACCGCAGGAACCGCCATATGCGCCCCGGTGCGAGGGCGTCGACGAAGGGCATGCCCGCGCCCGCCCGGGCCACGCGCGCGGCGAGTTGGAGGTATCCGGTCACCAGCAGGACCACGCCGGCCCAGGCGAGGAAGACGGCCGACCGGTGGCGCAGCACGGAGGTGTCGTCGGCCGCGCCCGAGGCGTTCCTGAGGGCCGGGCGGACGGTGGTCGCGAAGGTGACGAGGCCGCCGATGGAACCGGTCAGGCCGATGAAGTAGCCCGTCTTGGTCACGGCCCGCCAGGTTTCGGGCAGGGCGTATCCGGCCGTGTCCGCGGCCAGCAGCAGTTCGCTCATGGCGGGTTAGGCTAACCTAAGTCAGATATGAGGCCGACGGTAGACATTCGGGCCGTTCACGGGTCTGTGCACCACCTCGGCCCGGCGCCGCAGCGTCATTACCTACCCTTTAGGTAAGGCTAACCTTACCTTGCATCAGTGGGGCTTACTCTCAGACACGTTCGAGCGCTGTCCGGAAGGAATGTCCCAGTGATCCCCACTCTTGTGATCGGGCTGCGGGAGGGCCTTGAGGCGTCGCTCATCGTCGGCATCATCGCCGCCTTTCTCGCCGGCGCCGGCCGCCGCGATGCCCTGCGCCAGGTGTGGATCGGTGTGGTCGCCGCGGTCCTGTTGTGCCTGGCGATCGGGATCGGGCTGATCACGCTCTCCCGTGAACTGCCGCAGCGTCAGCAGGAAGGGCTGGAGACCGTGATCGGCGCGTTCGCCGTCGTCATGGTCACCTTCATGATCCTGTGGATGAACCGGCACGCCCGCGGCATGAAGAAGGAACTGGAGGGCCAGGCCGCACACGCGCTGGCCCAGGGATCCGCGCGGGCCCTCGTGGCCATGGCCTTCCTCGCCGTACTGCGCGAGGGCTTCGAGACCGCCGTGTTCCTCATCTCCGTGATCCAGAACAGCACCAGCGTCACGAGCGGCACCACCGGCGCGCTGATCGGCATCCTGATCGCGGTCGGGATCGGCTACGGCATCTACCGCGGCGGGCTGCGCCTCAACCTCGGCCGGTTCTTCAAGGTCACCGGCCTGGTCCTGGTCCTCGTCGCGGCCGGCCTGGTCATGACGGTCATGCACACCGCCCACGAAGCCGGGTGGCTGAACGCCGGTCAGGCCCAGGCGGTGGACCTGGGCTGGCTGGTACGCCCCGGCACCGTGATGTCCTCCCTGCTGACCGGCGTCCTGGGTCTGCAGCCGCAGCCCGTGGTCGCCGAAGCGGTGGCCTGGCTGGTGTACGCGCTGCCGATGCTCGCCTACGTCGCCTGGCCGCGCCGCGCCGCCCGGCCCGCGGGCAAACCCGCTCCGGCCGCGGTGGAGAGCACCGAACACGCCTGACCGCGCCCGCCCCTTCCCACCCCGATTCCCCTGAACCACCCCTGAGCCCGAGGGAGCACTGTCCCATGCCCAGATCCACCACGCCGCGAGTCCTCCAGGTCACCGGCCTCCTGGCCATCGCCGGGCTCGTCGCCACCGGATGCGCCAAGAACAAGACGGACAGTGCCCCCGCCGGCGCCGCCAAGGTCTCCGTCGAACTCGACGACAACGGCTGCCACGTCTCGCCGAACTCCGTGGCCGCGGGCCCGGTCACCTTCACGGTGAAGAACACCAAGGCCAATAAGGTCTCCGAGGCCGAGCTGCTGCGCAACGACATCATCATGGGCGAGAAGGAGAACCTCTCCCCCGGTCTGTCCGGCACCTTCTCGCTGCATCTGAACGGCGGCAAGTACCAGGTCTACTGCCCCAACGCGAAGACCGAGAAGACCGCGTTCACCGTCACCGGCGCGGCGGCCAAGGCCTCGCAGGACCCCAAGGTCAAGGCCGACCTGGACCAGGCCGTCAGCGGCTACCGGAGCTATGTCGTCACCGAGGTCGACAAGCTGGTCCCGGCGACGAAGAAGTTCACCGACGCGGTCCGGGCCGGGGACATCGCCCAGGCCAAGCAGGCGTTCGCGCCCGCCCGCTACTACTACGAAGAGGTCGAACCGGTCGCCGAGAGCTTCGGCAACCTCGACCCCGACATCGACGCCCGGGTCAACGACGTCACGGACCAGTCCAAGTGGACCGGCTTCCACCGCCTGGAGAAGGCGCTGTGGCAGGACAAGTCCCTGACCGGCACGGCCCCGATCGCCGACAAGCTCGACGCCGACGTGGCGAAGCTCAAGACCCTGGTGGCGAAGACGTCGTACCAGCCGGCCCAGCTCGCCAACGGCGCCACCGACCTGCTCAACGAGGTCGCCTCCAGCAAGATCACCGGTGAGGAGGACCGCTACAGCCACACCGACCTGTCCGACTTCGAGGCCAACGTCGTCGGCGGTGAGAAGGCGTTCGACCTGCTGAAGCCCGCCCTCACCCGGATCGACCCGGCGCTGGCGAAGACGGTCACCCAGCAGTACGCGAGCGTGCTCGGCGCGCTCCAGCCCTACAAGAAGGGCACCGGCTACGTGGACTACTCCACGGTCGCCAACGACAAGCGGCGCGTGCTCACCCAGAAGGTCGACGGACTCGCCGAACCGCTCTCCCAGGTCGCCGCCAAGGTGAACAGCTGATGTCCGAGCGCCAGCACTCCCGCCGGGGGCTGCTCGCCCTCGGCGGGGCGGCCCTCGCGGGCGGAGCCGCCGCCGGGACCCTGACCGGCTGCCGGTCCGAGTCCCACGCCGCCGCGGCCCCGGCCGACCGGGTCCCGTTCTACGGCACCCACCAGGCCGGCATCGCCACCCCCGCCCAGGACCGGCTGGCCTTCGCCACCTACGACATCACGGCGACCGGCAGCGTCCAGGAGAAGCGGGCCGCCCTGCGCACCCTGCTGCGGACCTGGACCGCGGCCGCCGCGGCGATGACCCAGGGCCGCACCGTGCCGGGCGACAACACCGATCTCAACGCCCCGCCGGCCGACACCGGCGAGGCGTACGGGCTGTCCCCGGCCAACCTCACGATCACCTTCGGCCTCGGCACCTCGCTGTTCGACGACCGGTTCGGGCTCGCCGACCGGCGTCCGGCCGCGCTCGCGGACCTCCCGCATCTGCCCCCGGCCGACCTGGACCCGGACCGCAGCGGCGGCGACCTCGCGATCCAGGCGTGCGCCGACGATCCGCTCGTCGCCTTCCACGCCATCCGCAACCTGGCCCGGATCGGCCGGGACACCGTGGTCATGCGCTGGTCCCAGCTCGGCTTCGGAAAGGCCGCGTCCAACGGCGCCGACCAGCAGACCCCGCGCAACCTGATGGGCTTCAAGGACGGCACCCGCAACATCCACGGCGACGACACCGACCTGATGGACCGGCACGTCTGGGTCGGCAAGGAGACCGACCAGGCGTGGATGCGCGGCGGCAGCTACCTGGTGGCCCGGCGGATCCAGATGCGGATCGAGGGCTGGGACCGCGACTACCTCGCCGACCAGCAGAACGTGTTCGGCCGCTACAAGTACTCCGGGGCCCCGCTGACCGGCTCGAAGGAATTCGACACCCCCGACTTCAAGGCCAAGGGCGCCGACGGCCAGCCGGTCATCCCGGCCAAGGCCCATATGCGGCTGGCCGCCCACGAGAACAACGGCGGCATCCGCATCCTGCGGCGCGGCTACTCCTTCACCGACGGCATCGTCGCGGCCAGCGGCGAACTGGACGCCGGGCTGTTCTTCATCGCCTTCCAGAAGGATCCGCGCGAGCAGTTCGTCGCACTCCAGCGCAAGCTCGGCATGAACGACGCCCTCAACGAGTACATCCAGCACGTCGGTTCCGGCCTGTTCGCCTGCCCACCCGGCGCCCCCGCCCCCGGCCACACCTGGGCCGAGGAACTGCTCGCCTGACGAACACGGCCCGGCCGATACGGCGATGAGCCCCTTCCCGGTCCGGGAAGGGGCTCATCCGTCACTCGGCCACCTCAGTGCGCGTGCCCGCTCGCCGCCGGCGCCGGACCGGCGTTCTTCACGGTCAGCGGCAGCAGCTTCTTGCCTGTCGGGCCGATCTGGATGTGGGTGTCCATCTGCGGGCAGACACCGCAGTCGAAGCACGGGGTCCAGCGGCAGTCCTCGACCTCGGTCTCGTCGAGGGCGTCCTGCCAGTCCTCCCACAGCCAGTCCTTGTCGAGACCGGAGTCGAGGTGGTCCCAGGGAAGGACCTCCTCGTAGGCGCGCTCGCGGGTGGTGTACCAGTCGACGTCCACGCCGTGGGCGGCGAGGGCCTTGTCGGCGCAGGCCATCCAGCGGTCGTAGGAGAAGTGCTCGCGCCAGCCGTCGAAGCGGCCGCCGTCCTCGTAGACGGCGCGGATGACATCGCCGATACGGCGGTCACCGCGGGACAGCAGGCCCTCCACGATGCCGGGCTTGCCGTCGTGGTAGCGGAAGCCGATGGAACGGCCGTACTTCTTGTCGCCGCGGATCTTGTCGCGCAGCTTCTGGAGCCGGGCGTCCGTCTCCTCCGCCGACAGCTGCGGCGCCCACTGGAAGGGGGTGTGGGGCTTGGGGACGAAGCCGCCGATCGAGACGGTGCAGCGGATGTCGTTGGCCCCCGACACCTCGCGGCCCTTCTGGATGACATGCGTCGCCATGTCGGCGATCTGGAGCACGTCCTCGTCGGTCTCCGTGGGCAGGCCGCACATGAAGTACAGCTTCACCTGGCGCCAGCCGTTGCCGTAGGCCGTGGCGACCGTACGGATCAGGTCCTCCTCGGAGACCATCTTGTTGATGACCTTGCGCATGCGCTCGGAGCCGCCCTCGGGGGCGAAGGTCAGACCGGAGCGGCGGCCATTGCGGGTCAGCTCGTTGGCCAGGTCGACGTTGAAGGCGTCCACACGGGTGGAGGGCAGCGACAGGCCGATCTTGTCGTCCGTGTAGCGGTCCGCCAGGCCCTTGGCGATCTCGCCGATCTCCGAGTGGTCCGCGGAGGACAGCGAGAGCAGGCCGACCTCCTCGAAGCCGGTCGCGTTCAGACCGCGCTCCACCATGTCGCCGATGCCCGTGATCGAGCGCTCGCGCACCGGGCGGGTGATCATGCCCGCCTGGCAGAAGCGGCAGCCGCGGGTGCAGCCGCGGAAGATCTCCACCGACATGCGCTCATGGACGGTCTCGGCCAGCGGCACGAGGGGCTGCTTGGGGTACGGCCATTCGTCCAGGTCCATGACGGTGTGCTTGGAGACCCGCCACGGCACGCCCGACTTGTTCGGTACGACGCGGCCGATCCGGCCGTCGGGGAGGTACTCGACGTCGTAGAACGCCGGGATGTACACCGAGCCCGTCTTCGCCAGCCGGAAGAGGACCTCCTCGCGGCCGCCGGGGCGGCCCTCGGCCTTCCACTCCCGGATGATCCGGGTCATGTCCAGCACGGCCTGCTCGCCGTCGCCGATGATCGCCGCGTCGATGAAGTCGGCGATCGGCTCCGGGTTGAACGCCGCGTGGCCGCCCGCCAGCACGATCGGGTCGTCCTCGGTGCGGTCCCTGGACTCCAGCGGGATGCCGGCCAGGTCGAGGGCGGTGAGCATGTTCGTGTAGCCCAGCTCCGTGGAGAAGCTGAGGCCGAACACGTCGAACGCCTTCACCGGGCGGTGGCCGTCCACCGTGAACTGCGGGACGCGGTGCTCACGCATCAGCGCCTCCAGGTCCGGCCACACGCTGTACGTGCGCTCGGCGAGGACGCCGTTCCGCTCGTTGAGCACCTCGTAGAGGATCATGACGCCCTGGTTGGGCAGACCGACCTCGTAGGCGTCCGGGTACATGAGCGCCCAGCGGACGTCGCACTCGTCCCAGTCCTTGACGGTGGAGTTGAGTTCTCCGCCTACGTACTGGATCGGCTTCTGCACGTGCGGGAGCAGAGCTTCGAGCTGCGGGAAAACCGACTCGACAGGCATCTCGCGAACCTTCATGAGCTGACAGGGGTGACCATCCAGCGTAACCCGCCCGCGGGCCTCCTCCGAACGGTCAGCCGAGGAAGCGGTCCGCGGCCCTGCGCCACCGCTTCGGCAGCTCGGCCTCCGCTGCCGCCGCCCGCGCCTCCTCCCTGCCGTACAGCACCCCGTAGGGGAACGCGCTCTCCCCCGCCGCATGGGCCACCGCGGCCAGCTCGCGCAGGGTGCGGCGGGCCATGACGCTGTCCTGGTGGTCGCCGAGGAGGGTGGTAAGGGACTTCATGGCGGCGGTGAGCTCGCGGGCGGGGGCGCCGAGGGCGTCGGTGGCGGCCTCGGCGGCGTACCGAGTGCGCTTGGCCTTCTTGCGGGCCTCGTGCAGGGCGAGGTCGCGCTCGGTGCCGGGCGGCAGGGCCAGCGCCCGCTCGACCGGCGTGGTGAGCCGCGCGAGGTCCTTCCGTACGGCCGCGCCGAGCACCTTCCTCGGTTTCCGCGCGGCCGCCGCGCGCAGCGGCGGGTCCGCGAGCAGGGCGTCCAGGGTGTTCAGCAGGGCGAGGTGGCGGGGGGAGTCCAGGACGCCGGTGAGGTGAGCGGGGGCACCGGCACTCCGGGCCCGGGCCCAGGAGGTGAGGCGCTCCTGGATCCGGCCGGTGGCCAGGGCGGGCGGGAGGGCGTCGAGGGCGGTGGTCAGCCGCTCGGCCAGCACCTCCTGGTCGCGGTCGACGCCCAGCTCGCCCGCGAGCCACTTCAGCTCGACGGCGACGGGCTCGGTGACGGCGCGGTCGAGGACGGTACGGAAGGTGCGCAGGGTGCTGCGGGCGCGGCGGGTGGCGACCCGCATCCGGTGCACCGCGTCGGGGGTGTCGAGTCGTACGGCGGGGTCGAGGGCGACCAGGGCGTCCCGCTGGGCGCGGAGATAGGCGAGGACGTGGTCGCCCGCGGTGACCGGCTCGGGGCGGGCGGCGGGCGGGCGGCGCAGGCCCCCGGTGAGTTCGAGGGCGCGGGCCAGTTTGGAGGGCGAGGCGGACGGTCGTACGCCCGCCCTGGCCAGGCGTTTCTCCACCTGGTCGAGGAAGGCCGGGTCTCCCCCGTCGGCCAGCTCCACCTCGATCTCGGTCCACTGGACGGTCCCGCCCGCGCCGGTGAGCCGCTCGGCGGTCACCGCGTCCACGCTCGCCTCGGCCAGCAGGGCGCCGTCCGCGTCCACCAGATGGCGCACGTCCCGCGCGGAACGCAGCCGGACCAGCGGGACCGGCCGCGCCTCCCGGACCCGGGAGCGGACCAGGGCGGCGAGTTCCTCGGGGAGGGTGTCGGAGAGCGGGGCCCGGATCTCGTCGCGGACTCCGGGGGCGACCGGGAGCTTGAGGTGCCAGCCGGCGTCGGAGCCGCCGGTGCGGCGGCGCAGGGTGAGGGAGGCGGCGGCGAGGCGCTGGTCGGCGGTGTCGTAGTAGGTGGCGTCCAGTTCGACGAGGCCCTTGTCGAGTACGGCGGCCACCCCGCCGATGCCGGTCAGGTCGGGCAGCCCGCCCTCATCGGATTCGTACTTGCGCTCGATCTCGCGTTTCGTCTCCGCCATGAATTGAATCTAGTGCGCGGTGGGTGGATACGGCAGAGGGCGCCCCAAGGACGCCCTCTGCCGTGGTGAGCCCTTACGCCGACATCGGCCGCTGCACCTTGATCGATTGCAGGAGTCCCACGGCCACCCACACCGCGAACATCGATGATCCGCCGTACGACACGAACGGCAGCGGCAGACCGGTGACCGGCATGATGCCGAGGGTCATGCCGATGTTCTCGAAGGACTGGAAGGCGAACCAGGCCACGATGCCGGCGGCCACGATGGTGCCGTACAGCTCGGTCGAGTCCCGGGCGATCCGGCAGGCGCGCCACAGGATGACGCCGATCAGGAAGATGATGAAACCGGCGCCCAGGAAGCCCAGTTCCTCGCCCGCGACCGTGAACACGAAGTCGGTCTGCTGCTCGGGCACGAACTGGCCGGTGGTCTGCGAGCCGTGGAACAGACCGGCGCCGGTCAGTCCGCCGGAGCCGATGGCGATGCGGGCCTGGTTGGTGTTGTAGCCGACGCCGGCCGGGTCGAGGTCCGGGTTGGCGAAGGCCGCGAAGCGGTTGATCTGGTACTGGTCCAGGATGTGCAGCTGCCAGATGGCGATACAGCCGACCACACCGGTGGCGAGCAGCCCGAACACCCAGCGGTTGGAGGAGCCGGAGGCGAGCAGCACACCCAGGATGATGGCCACCATCGCCAGCACCGAGCCGAGGTCCGGCATCAGCAGCAGGATCATGCAGGGCACGGCGGCCAGGCCCAGGGACTGTGCCACGGTGCGGTGGTCCGGGAACGGCTTGTCGCCCGCGTCCACCCGCGCGGACAGCAGCATCGCCATGCCGAGGATGATCGCGATCTTGAGGAACTCGGCGGGCTGGACGGAGAAGCCGCCGATCACGATCCAGTTGCGCTGGCCGTTGATGGTCGCGCCGAGCGGGGTGAGCACCACCAGGGCGAGCAGGACCGAGGCGCCGTAGAGGACCGGCACCGCGTTGCGCAGGGCGCGGTGGCCCAGCCAGAGGGTGGCGAGCATCAGGGCGAACCCGATGCCCAGGTTCATCAGATGCCGCTCCAGGAAGAAGTACGGGTCTCCCTGGTTGATCTCGGTGCGGTTGCGGGTCGCCGAGAAGACCAGCATCGAGCCCATCAGCGACAGGGCGATCGCGGACAGCAGTATGGGCCAGTCCAGGCGCCGCGCCAGCGAGTCGCGGGCGAAGAGCCTGGTCCAGCCGGCCCGCGCGGGTCCGTACCCGGAGACGGAGAAGCTGTTCGCGCCGGTCATGAGGGCATCCTCCGGCTCCCCCGCTTACGGCGCGGGCGCCTTCGGGTGTTGCTGTTGCCGTTGTCCGTGGGTGGGGCGGTACCGGCGGGCTGCTGCTGGTCGGTGCCGTTGCTCGGGTTGTTCTTCTGGGCGGCCTCGGTGTCCTTCGCCGCGTCCTTGGGGACCGCCGGGGCGACGATGGTGCCGTCCGTGCGGACCTTCGGCAGGGATGCCTGCGGCTCGGGCAGGAACGCCTTCTTCTGGTCGATGGAGCCGTCGCCCTGGACGCCGTAGAGCGCGCTGTAGATATTGCGCACGGCCTCACCGGAGGCACCGGAACCCGTACCGGCCTGGGCGATCGTCATGATCACCGTGTAGTCCTTGGAGTAGGTGGCCATCCAGGAGGTGGTCTGCTTGCCGTAGACCTCCGCCGTACCGGTCTTGCCGTGCAGCGGGATCTTGTCCTGCGGCCAGCCGCTGAACTTCCACGCGGCCGTACCCCGGGTGATGACGCCCGCGAAGGCGTCGTCCATGCCCTTGAGGGTGGCCTGGGTGATCGGCAGCTTGCGCTGCACCTGGGGCTTGATCTCCTGGACGGTCTTGCCGTCGGGGCTGACGATCGCCTTGCCGATGGTCGGGACGTACTCGGTGCCGCCGTTGGCGACGGCGCCGTAGATCATCGCCTCCTGGATCGGCGTGACGAGGGTGTCGCCCTGGCCGATGGAGTAGTTGATCTCGTCACCCTCGCGCATCTTGTCGCCTTCGAGGCAGTTCTCGTAGGCGATCTTCTCGACGTAGGTGCCGTCCTTCTTGCCGGTCTTGCACCAGGAGTCCTTGTTGGCCTTCCAGTAGTCCAGCTTCCACTGGCGGTCCGGGACCCGGCCGCCCACCTCGTTGGGCAGGTCGACGCCGGTCGGCTTGCCGAGTCCGAACTGGTGGGCGGTCTTGAAGAAGTAGTCCTTCGGCTGGCCCTTCTTCGGGTTGATGCCGCCGTCCCGCTTCCACTCCTTGTCCGCGATGCCGTAGAACACGGTGTCGCAGGAGACCTCCAGGGCGCGGCCCAGCGAGATGTCGCCGAAGTTCTCGCCCTCGAAGTTCTTGAAGATCTGGTTGCCCACCCGGTAGTCGCTGGTGCACGGGTAGCCGCCGTTCCACGCGTAGCCCGCCTGGACGGCGGCGGCCGTGGAGACCACCTTGAAGGTCGAGCCGGGCGCGGCCTGACCCTGTATGGCCCGGTTGAGCAGCGGGTAGTCGGAGTTCTTGCCGGTGAGGGCCTTGTAGTCCTTGGCGGAGATGCCGCCCACCCAGGCGTTCGGGTCGTACGTGGGTGCCGAGGCCATGGCGACGATGCGGCCGGTCTTGGCCTCCATCACCACGACGGCGCCGGAGTCGGCCTTGTAGTTCTCACCGGTGATGGAGTCGTACTGGGTGCGGGCGGCCTTCATCGCCTTGTCCAGTTCGTACTCCGCGACGCGCTGGACGCGGGAGTCGATGCTGGTGACCACGTTCGAACCGGGCTCGGCCGCGTCCGACTTGGCCTTGCCGATGACCCGGCCGAGGTTGTCCACCTCGTAGCGGGTCACGCCGGCCTTGCCGCGCAGCTCCTTGTCGTACTCACGCTCCAGGCCCGAGCGGCCGACCATGTCCGAGCGCAGATAGGGCGAGCTGGTGTCCTTGGCCTTCTGGATCTCGTCGTCGGTGACCGGCGAGAGATAGCCGAGGACCTGCGCGGTGTTGGACTTGCCGGGGCTCGGATAGCGGCGCACGGCCTCGGGCTCGGCGGTGATGCCGGGGAAGTCCTCGGAGCGCTCGCGGATCTGCAGGGCCTGGCGGGGCGTGGCCTTGTCGGTGATCGGGATCGGTTGGTACGGCGATCCGTTCCAGCAGGGCTGGGGGGTCTTGGCGTCGCAGAGGCGGACCTTCTGCATGACGTCCTCGGTCGACATGCCGAGGACCCCGGCCAGCTTGGCCAGGACCGCCTTGCCGTCGTCCTTCTGCTTGAGCAGGTCGGTGCGGGAGGCGGAGACCACCAGCCGGGTCTCGTTGTCCGCGAGGGGCACGCCGCGGGCGTCCAGGATCTCGCCGCGCACGGCGGGCTGGACGACCTGCTGGACGTGGTTGCCCGACGCCTCCTTCTGGTACTGCGCGCCCTCCCGGATCTGGAGGTACCACAGCCGGCCGCCGAGCGTGCCGAGCAGGGAGAGGACGAGGATCTGGATCACGACGAGCCGGATCTGGACCCGTGGGGTCCGGCCGGTCTCGGGGATGTTGGTCACTGCGGGCTGCTCCCCCTCTCAGCGCACGGACGTCCGGACGCGCGGCGCGTGTGTGCGACCGGACCGCGCGCGTACGAATGATGAACGATCAGTCTGTGAGCCCGCGTTCCGCGAAAGCCGACCCGTACGAGTGAATGTGCGGGGCCCGGGATCCCCGGAGGTCTGAGGTGTGTTCACAGTCGCTTGACCCCCTTGATCCGGCCGACCCGGGCGGAGCGGGTGCGGGCCTTGGCCTTGAGCGCGCCGAGGCCGCCGCGCTGGCTGCCGATGCGCAGCCCGGTGCCGGAGGACAGCCAGCCCGAGGAGATGTCGGCGGCCTTGGCACTGGTGGCGGTGGTCTCGGCCAGCGGATCGTTGTCGCAGCGGCGGGCCAGCCACATCACCGCGGGCACCACGAACGGGGCCAGCAGCAGGTCGTACAGGGCGGCCGAGACCAGCAGCCCTGGCAGCCCGACATGGCGGGCGGCGGTGTCGCCGACCAGGGCGCCCACCCCGGCGTACAGCAGCGTGGAGCCGATCGCGGCGACGACGACCACGGCCATCGGACCGGTCGCCGACTTCAGCCGGCCGTTCTCCGGCTTGACCAGCCCGGCGAAGTAGCCGGTCACACAGAGCACCAGGGCGTAGCGGCCCGCCGCATGGTCGGCGGGCGGGGCCAGGTCGGCCAGCAGACCGGCGGCGAACCCCACGAGGGCGCCGCCGACATGGCCGTACACCATGGCGAGGCCGAGGACGGTCAGGAGCAGCAGATCGGGGACGGCGCCCGGCAGATGGAGGCGGGCGAGGACGCTCACCTGGATCACCAGGGCGACCACGACCAGCGGCACGGAGAGCAGGATCCGGTTGACACGCATGGGGATTGAGCTCCTACGGCTGCTCGTCGGTCTGCGGTTCGTCGGTCCGGGACGGATCGGACGGCGACTGGTCGCTCTGTGACTGATCGCTCTGCCCGCCGCCCTGGTCCGCGCCCGCGGACGGGGTGACCGTGACGGTCACCGTGGGGGTCGGGACCGGCTTGGGCTTGCTCGGCAGGACCTCGTCGCGCGGGTCCTTCTTCGGCGCCTGGACGACCACGCCGACGATGTCGAGCTTGGTGAAGCTGACGTACGGGGTGACGTACAGGGTGCGGGTCAGGCCGCCGCCGGAGGGGTCGACACGCGAGACCACACCGACCGGCACACCCGGTACGAACGGCTTGTCGGACTCCGAGCCGAAGGTGACCAGGCGGTCGCCCTTCTTCACCTCGGCCTTGCCGTTGAGGAGTTGGACGCGCAGCGGGCGGTCGCCCTGCCCGGAGGCGAAGCCGAGCTCGTCGCTGCCCTCCATCCGGGTGCCGACGGTGAAGTCCGGGTCGTTGGCGAGCAGCACGGTGGAGGTGTCGGGCCCGACCGTGGTGACCCGGCCGACCAGGCCGTCGGCGTTCAGGACGGTCATGTCCCGCTTGATGCCGTCGCTCGCGCCGACGTCGATGGTGATGGTCCAGGAGAAGCCCTGCGCCGACCCTATGGCGACGACCTGGGCGCCCTTGATGCCGTACTGGCCCTCACCGGCGAGCTTCAGCATGCTGTCGAGCTGGTTCAGCCGGCTGCGGCTGCGGTCGTCGCTGCCGAGCTTCGCCTTGAGGGCCGCGTTCTCCTTCTCCAGCGTGGCGAGCCTGCTGTGCCGTTCGCCCGAGTCGCGGATCGCGGAGACGGCGTTGCCGACCGGGTCGACCGCCGAGGACAGTCCGTCCTCCACCGGGCCGAACACGGTGGCCGCGGCCTGCCGGGCACCGTCGACCGGGGAGTTCCGGCCCCCTCGGATATCCACGGTGATCAACGCGAACGCGACGGCGATCAGCAGGACCAGGAGCAGCCGGCTCTCTTTGGTGTCCCTCACGTGCGGCGGCCGTGCCCTTCCTCAAGTAGGAATTCATCGGACCACCGGAAAAGCGCGAAAGGTGCGGCGCAAATCCAAGCGGCCCATTTGGGGGAGCTTATGCCTCTATATCAACGATCCGCCGTACGAGAGGAGAACGTCTCGTACGGCGGAATCGATGCGCCGTGTCATCGGCGCGGCTGCGCGTCCAGAACCTGCTGCAGCGCCTCGAACTCCTCGACGCACTTTCCGGATCCGAGCGCCACGCTGTCCAGCGGGTCCTCGGCGATATGGATCGGCATACCGGTCTCGCGGCGCAGCCGCTCGTCCAGGCCGCGCAGCAGGGCGCCGCCGCCGGTCAGCACGATGCCCCGGTCCATGATGTCGCCGGACAGCTCCGGCGGGCACTTGTCGAGGGTCGTCTTGACCGCGTCCACGATCGCGTTGACCGGCTCCTCGATCGCCTTGCGGACCTCGGCGGCCGAGATGACGACGGTCTTGGGCAGCCCGGACACCAGGTCCCGGCCGCGGACTTCGGTGTGCTCGTCGGAGTCGAGTTCGTACGCGGAACCGATGGTGATCTTGATCTGCTCGGCGGTGCGCTCACCCAGGAGAAGGCTGTACTCCTTCTTGATGTACTGGATGATCGCGTTGTCCAGCTCGTCGCCCGCCACCCGGATGGACTGGGCGGTGACGATGCCGCCGAGGGAGATGACCGCGACCTCCGTGGTGCCGCCGCCGATGTCCACCACCATGTTGCCCGTGGCCTCGTGGACCGGCAGGCCGGAGCCGATGGCCGCGGCCATGGGCTCCTCGATGATGTGCACCTGGCGGGCGCCCGCCTGGCTGGAGGCCTCGATGACCGCGCGGCGCTCGACGCCCGTGATGCCCGAGGGCACACAGACCACGACGCGCGGGCGGGCCAGATACCGGCGCTTGTGGATCTTCAGGATGAAGTAGCGCAGCATCCGCTCGGTGATCTCGAAGTCGGCGATGACGCCGTCCTTCAGCGGCCGGACCGCCACGATGTTCCCCGGCGTCCGGCCGATCATCTTCTTCGCTTCGGCGCCGACCGCCAGGATGCCACCGGTGTTGGTGTTGATCGCGACGACGGACGGCTCGTTGAGTACGATTCCGCGACCCCTGACGTACACCAGCGTGTTGGCGGTCCCGAGGTCGACAGCCATGTCACGGCCGATGAACGACATTGAGTTCCCCATCCGGATTCATCTGGCCTTCCTGAGCTTTTGAGGGCATGTCAGGCAGGCGAGGCGGGTGCTGTGACGTGAAGGCTTCCATCGTAAACGCGCCTGCACGAACACTGCGCGAGGGTCTCCGCCATTGTCACCAGATGGCGGGCCGCCCCGCTTGTGGAGACGGGCGTTCGGGGGCGCGCGTTCCCTCTATCGCCGGTATTACGCGCGGCCCGGGAAGAAGATCTTCACCTCGCGCTCGGCGGACTCCTCGGAGTCGGAGGCGTGGATCAGGTTCTCCCTGACGATGACGCCGAAGTCGCCGCGGATGGAACCGGGCTGGGCGGCGATCGGGTCGGTCGGACCGGCAAGCGCGCGCACGCCCTCGATGACCCGCTCGCCCTCGACGATCAGGGCGACGACGGGACCGGAGGACATGAACGCGACCAGCGGCTCGTAGAAGGGCTTGCCCTTGTGCTCGCCGTAGTGCTGCTCCAGCGTGTCCTGGTCCAGGGAGCGCAGTTCCAGCGCGGTGATCTGCCAGCCGGCCTTGCGCTCGATACGGCTGATGATCTCGCCGGTCAGGCCGCGCCGGACGGCGTCGGGCTTGAGCAGGACGAGGGTGCGCTGGCTCACGGGGGGACTCCTTACGCATGGGACGTGTGCGGTGGGACGAGGTTACAGGGCGTATCCGGGCGCCCGTTACGCAGCGTCAGCCGAGGACTCGGCCTGGGCCGCGAACCGGGCCTTGGCCTCGTCCACCTTTCGCCCGAAGTGCACCGAAGCCCACCACAGGGCGGCGAACACCACGCCCATGAAGTACATGGTCGGCACGAAGACACCGGAGGCGATCAGGGCGATCTGGAGGGCCCAGCCGAGGGCGATGCCCCCGGGCCGGGTCACCATGCCGCACAGCAGCACACACAGGGCCATGGCGATGCCGCTGACCAGCCAGACGGTGGAGACCGACAGGCTCGGGTCCTTCATGGCGACCAGACCGGCGAAACCGATGACGAAGAACTCGCCGATCAGCGTGGATGAACAGAGCGTACGCACGTCGGACTCCTCAGCCCTTGCCCAGCAGCAGCCGGGCCTCGCCGACCGTGATGACGGAACCGGTGACCAGCACACCGCCGCCCGCGAACTCGCCCTCCTCCTCGGCCAGCGTGATCGCGGCCTCCAGGGCGTCGGGCAGCCTCGGTTCGACCTGGACCCGCTCGTCGCCGAAGACCTCGACGGCGATGGCGGCCAGTTCGTCCGCGTCCATGGCGCGGTGGCTGGAGTTCTGGGTGACGACGATCTCGGCGAAGATCGGCTCGAAGGCCTCCAGCAGCCCGCGCACGTTCTTGTCGCCGCTCGCGCCGACCACGCCGATCAGCCGCGTGAAGTCGAACGCCTCGCGCACCGCCTCGGCGGCGGCCTCGGCGCCGGCCGGGTTGTGCGCGGCGTCCAGGACGACAGTGGGAGAGCGTCGTACGACCTCCAGGCGGCCCGGCGAGGAGACGGCGGCGAACGCCTTGCGGACGGTGTCGATGTCCAGGGGTTCGGCGCGCTGGGCGCCGACGCCGAAGAAGGCCTCCACGGCGGCGAGCGCCACGGCCGCGTTGTGCGCCTGGTGGGCGCCGTGCAGCGGGAGGTAGACCTCGGGGTACTCGCCGCCGAGGCCGCGCAGGGTGAGCATCTGTCCGCCGACGGCGACCTGGCGGGCCACGACGCCGAACTCCAGGCCCTCGCGGGCCACGGTGGCATCGACCTCCACGGCCTTCTTCAGCAGCACCTGGGCGGCGTCCACGGGCTGCTGGGCCAGGATGACGGTGGCGCCCTGCTTGATGACGCCGGCCTTCTCGCCGGCGATCTCGCCGGTGGTCTCGCCGAGGCGGTCGGTGTGGTCCAGGCCGATCGGGGTGACGACGGCGACATCGCCGTCGATCACATTGGTGGCGTCCCAGGAGCCGCCCATGCCGACCTCCACGACGGCCACGTCGACCGGCGCGTCCGCGAAGGCGGCGTACGCCATGCCGGTGAGGACCTCGAAGAAGGACAGCCGGTACTCCTGGGCGGCGTCCACCATCTCGATGTACGGCTTGATGTCCTGGTACGTCTCGATGAAGCGCTCGGCGGAGACCGGGGAGCCGTCCAGGCTGATCCGCTCGGTGATCGACTGCACATGGGGGCTGGTGTAGCGGCCGGTGCGCAGCTCGAGGGCGCCGAGCAGGCACTCGATCATGCGGGCGGTGGAGGTCTTGCCGTTCGTACCCGTGATGTGGATCGAGGGGTACGAGCGCTGGGGGTCGCCCAGCACGTCCATCAGCGCGGAGATCCTGCTGACCGAGGGCTCCAGCTTGGTCTCGCCCCAGCGGGTCGCCAGCTCCGCCTCGACCTCGCGCAGCGCCTTGTCGACCTCCGGGTCCTCGGGCCGCGCGGGCACATCGGCCCCCGGCGCGCCGCCCTGGGTACGGAGGGTACGGCTGCCGGCCTCGATGACGGCGAGGTCGGGGTCGCGGTCGGTCTCGGCCTCGATGATCTCCTCGAACGGGTCGAGGGGGTCGGGCCGGCCGTTGTCGTCGTGCGGGAGGTCGCTCACGGGTCCCAGTCTACGGAGCCCCACTGACAAGGGTGGTCGAAGGCCCCGGTGCCTGGTCGGTACCGGGGCCTTCGACGTCGTACGAACCCTTACGCCTGCGGCAGCTTCTCCAGCTGGGACTGGATGCGGGTGATGTCGTCCTCCGCCTTGGCGAGGCGGGTGCGGATCTTGTCGACCACGTTGTCCGGGGCCTTCGCCAGGAACGCCTCGTTGCCCAGCTTGGCGGTGGCCTGGGCCTTTTCCTTCTCGGCGGCCGCGAGGTCCTTGGCCAGGCGCTTGCGCTCGGCGGCCACGTCGATCGTGCCGGAGAGGTCGAGGGCGACCTCGGCGCCGGCGATCGGCAGGGTGGCCGTCGCCGTGAAGGAGTCGCCCTCCGGCTGGAGGCGCAGCAGTTGGCGGATGGCCGCCTCGTGCGGGGCCAGCGCCGTGCCGTCCAGGGTCAGCCGGGCCGGGACCCGCTGGCCGGGCTGGAGGCCCTGGTCGGCGCGGAAGCGGCGGACCTCGGTGATCACGGACTGGAGCGCGGAGATCTCCTGCTCGGCGACCGCGTCACGGAAGCCGCTGTCGGTCGGCCACTCGGCGATGACGATCGACTCGCCGCCGGTCAGCGTCGTCCACAGCGTCTCCGTGACGAACGGGACCACCGGGTGCAGCAGCTTCAGGGTGACGTCCAGGACCTCGCCCAGGACCCGCTTGGAGACCTCGGCCTGCTCGCCGCCCGCCTGGAAGACGGGCTTGGACAGCTCGACGTACCAGTCGAAGACCTCGTCCCACGCGAAGTGGAAGAGGGCGTCCGACAGCTTGGCGAACTGGAAGTCCTCGTACAGCGCGTCGACTTCGGCCACGACCGAGTTGAGGCGGGAGAGGATCCAGCGGTCCGTCGCCGAGAGCTTCGACGCCTCGGGCAGCGGGCCCTCGACCGTCGCGCCGTTCATCAGCGCGAAGCGGGTGGCGTTCCAGATCTTGTTGGCGAAGTTGCGCGAGCCCTGGACCCAGTCCTCGCCGATCGGCACGTCGACGCCCGGGTTGGCGCCGCGGGCCAGCGTGAAGCGCAGGGCGTCGCTGCCGTACTTGTCCATCCAGTCCAGCGGGTTGACCGCGTTGCCGAAGGACTTCGACATCTTCTTGCCGAACTGGTCGCGGACCATGCCGTGCAGGACGACGGTGTGGAACGGCGGGGTGCCGTCCATCGCGTACAGGCCGAACATCATCATCCGGGCGACCCAGAAGAAGAGGATGTCGTAGCCGGTGACCAGGACGGAGTTCGGGTAGAACTTCGCGAGCGACTCGGTCTGCTCCGGCCAGCCCAGCGTGGAGAAGGGCCACAGTCCGGAGGAGAACCAGGTGTCGAGGACGTCGGTGTCCTGGTGCCAGCCCTCGCCGGCGGGCGGCTGCTCGCCGGGGCCGACGCAGACGACTTCGCCCTCGGGGCCGTACCACACCGGGATCCGGTGGCCCCACCACAACTGCCGCGAGATGCACCAGTCGTGGAGGTTGTCGACCCAGTCGAAGTACCGCTTCTCCATCTCCTGCGGATGGATCTTGACCTTGCCCTCGCGGACCGCGTCACCCGCGGCCTTGGCGAGCGGGCCGACCTTGACCCACCACTGCATGGACAGGCGCGGCTCGATGGTGGTCTTGCAGCGCGAGCAGTGGCCGACGGAGTGGACGTACGGCCGCTTCTCGGCGACGATCCGGCCCTCGGCGCGCAGGGCCGCGACGATGGCGGAGCGGGCCTCCAGGCGGTCCATGCCCTGGAAGGGGCCGTGCACGGTGATCACGGCGTGCTCGTCCATCACGGTGATGGACGGCAGGTCGTGGCGCTGGCCGATCTCGAAGTCGTTCGGGTCGTGCGCCGGGGTCACCTTGACGGCGCCGGTGCCGAACTCGGGGTCGACATGGGCGTCGGCGACGACCGGGATGGAGCGGTCGGTCAGCGGGAGCTTGATGAGCTTGCCGACCAGGTGCTGGTAGCGCTCGTCCTCGGGGTGGACGGCGACGGCCGTGTCACCGAGCATCGTCTCGGCACGGGTGGTGGCGACGACGATGGCGTCGTCCCCCTCGCCGTACTTCATGGAGACCAGCTCGCCGTCGTCGTCCTGGTACTCCACCTCGATGTCCGAGATGGCCGTCAGACAGCGGGGGCACCAGTTGATGATGCGCTCGGCGCGGTAGATCAGCTCGTCGTCGTACAGACGCTTGAAGATGGTCTGGACGGCCTGGGAGAGGCCCTCGTCCATGGTGAAGCGCTCACGGGACCAGTCGACGCCCTCGCCGAGGCGGCGCATCTGGCCGGAGATCTGGCCGCCGGACTCGCCCTTCCACTTCCAGACGCGCTCGACGAAGGCCTCGCGGCCCAGGTCGTGGCGGGACTTGCCCTCCTTGCCGAGCTCGCGCTCGACCACGTTCTGGGTGGCGATGCCGGCGTGGTCCATGCCGGGCTGCCACAGGGTCTCGTAGCCCTGCATGCGCTTGCGGCGGGTCAGGGCGTCGATGAGCGTGTGCTCGAAGGCGTGGCCCAGGTGGAGGGTGCCGGTGACGTTGGGCGGCGGGATGACGACGGTGTACGGCGGCTTCTCGCTCTTCGCGTCCGCCTCGAAGTACCCCCGTTCTACCCAGCGCTCGTACAGCGGCCCCTCTACATCGGCCGGCGCGTACTGGGTCGGCAGTTCGGTGTCGGGCGCGGGTGGCTGCTGCTGAGCGTTCTCGGTCACAGGGGTCAGTTTAGAGGGGTCACGGGCCGGTCCCGAAACGCGTTTGTTCTGTAACGGTGCGGCCCCCGGTGCCCTGCGGTTCTTCGGCCTGGTTCAGGATGTCAGGGACATATAAGCGTCCTAGGGGGATCCCAGAGATGAGCAACAACCAGCCGGGCCCGTACGGCCAGCCACCCCAGCAGCCGGGTCCCTACGGACAGCCGGGTCAGCCCGGTCCGTACGGGCAGCCGCAGCAGCCGGGTCCGTACGGACAGCAGCCGCAGGGCGGCCCCTACGGGCAGCCGCCGCAGGCCCCGCAGCAGCCCGGCTACGGCTACCCCCAGCAGGCCCCGCCGCAGCAGCCGGGGTACGGCTACCCCCAGCAGCCGGGGATGCCCCAGCAGCCCGGTCCGTACGGCCAGCAGCCCTATGGCCAGCAGCAGCCGTACGGCGGCATGCCGCAGCCGCCCCAGCCGGGTGGCGGCAAGAAGAAGACCGGCCTGATCATCGGCTCGGTCGTGGTCGTGGCGGCGATCGTGGTGGGCGCGGTCTTCCTGCTCGGCGGCGGTGACGGCAGCAGCACCGTCGCGAACGACGGCGCGCACAAGCTGATAACGCCGGCGACGGTGCTGACGGAGTACAAGCGAGACTCCAGCAAGAGCGACACCATGACCTCGAGCGACCTCAAGGACGCCGAGAAGTGGGGCGTGCACAATCCGCAGGACGTCAGCGCCGAGTACAAGTCCGGGGACGCTTCCAACCCGCTGGGCCAGAAGATGATCGAGTTCGGCGGCGTCTACGGGACGATCGACGACCCCGAGAAGACCGTCGACGCGATGTTCGCCTACATGAAGGCCGAGAGCTCCAAGGACAGCACCGACAAGTACACCCTGGTCGGTGAGCCGAAGGCGTACAAGCCCGCCTCGCTCAACGGCGCGATCCTCAAGTGCCAGCAGGCCAAGGGCGCGAACACCGACAGCACGGGCCCCAAGGAGATGTCGTTCGACTTCTGCATCTGGGGTGACCACAGCACGCTCGGCATGGTCATGCCGATGGACGTCGCCACCCTCGCGGCGGGCCGGGCGAGCGACCCCGCGACGGACGCCGAACTGGCGGCCAAGTTCCGCAACGAGGTACGCGTGAAGGCCTGACCGCGTGCCCATCGCGGCAAGGGAACCGCCCGACGGGTACACCCCCTTGCCGCGCACACGCGGAGCGAGCACCTGGCCACACATCGTGACGTGCGTCACGGTAGATCGAAATCCCGTACATACGCACCCATGCACGGCAAGTATTGATCACCTGTTGATCGGAAAGGTGATCATGTTTCGCCGTGCAACTCTCGCAACAGCTGTGACGGTGGCCGCACTGGCCATCCCCCTGGCGTCCACGCCGGCCTCGGCCGCAGAGACCTCCTTATGCGGTGTGATGATGTATCCGGCATTCCGGGCGACCGGCTTTGGCTCATGGTCGTACCAGAGCAAAACCGTCATGAAGCCCGTCGAGCTCAACGTCACGGACACCTATGGGGACGGCTACGCCGTGGGGATCCGTCTCCGCACTCAACGGCTCGACGGCAGCATCCACAACTGGACTTGGCACAAGAACACCGACGGGCATGGGAAGACCAGCCAATTCGTGTCGTCCGCCACCGATTCAGGCCACATTGTCGCGGCATCGGTGCAGGTGGGAGTCTTCAACGGAAGCAAACTCCTGCAGTCGTGCTACTCCGACGCCATCGCCAACCCGTACACGTGAGCTCCGAGTCGAGCCGGTTCGCCGGATGACAAGCCGAAGTGCCCGGCCGCATCGCGCGGCCGGGCACTTCGCTGAACAGACCTTTACGCCGTCTTCTGCTCCCCCGAACCCCGCCCGCGGGCGTCCCGGGGGATCAGGGTCGGGTTGACGTTGGAGAGGACCACGTCGGCGGTGATGACGACGCGGGCGACGTCCTTGCGGGACGGGACCTCGTACATCACGCCCTGGAGGACTTCCTCCATGATGGCGCGCAGGCCGCGGGCGCCGGTCTGGCGGAGGATGGCCTGGTCGGCGATGGCCTCCAGGGCCTCGCGCTCGAAGTCCAGCTCCACGCCGTCGAGTTCGAAGAGGCGCTGGTACTGCTTGACGAGCGCGTTGCGCGGCTCGACCAGGATCTGCAGCAGGGCCTCGCGGTCCAGGTTGTGGACCGAGGTGATCACCGGCAGCCGGCCGATGAACTCGGGGATCATGCCGAACTTGACCAGGTCCTCCGGCATGACGTCCTCGAAGACGTCCTTGGCCTCCAGCTCGCGCTTGGACAGGATCGTCGCGCCGAAGCCGATGCCCTTGGCGCCCGCCCGCGACTCGATGATCTTCTCCAGACCGGCGAAGGCACCGCCCACGATGAACAGCACGTTCGTCGTGTCGATCTGGATGAACTCCTGGTGCGGGTGCTTGCGGCCGCCCTGCGGCGGCACCGAGGCCGTGGTGCCCTCCAGGATCTTCAGCAGGGCCTGCTGCACGCCCTCGCCGCTGACGTCCCGGGTGATCGACGGGTTCTCGCTCTTGCGGGCCACCTTGTCGATCTCGTCGATGTAGATGATGCCCGTCTCGGCCTTCTTGACGTCGTAGTCGGCGGCCTGGATGAGCTTGAGGAGGATGTTCTCCACGTCCTCGCCGACATAGCCCGCCTCCGTCAGCGCGGTCGCGTCGGCGATGGCGAACGGCACGTTCAGCATGCGCGCCAGGGTCTGGGCGAGGAGGGTCTTGCCGGAGCCCGTGGGGCCCAGCAGGAGGATGTTGGACTTCGCCAGCTCGATGGCGTCGTCACGGCCGCTCGCGCCGCCGTTCTCGCCCGCCTGGACCCGCTTGTAGTGGTTGTACACCGCGACGGACAGCGCCTTCTTGGCGGCCTCCTGGCCGACCACGTAGCCCTCGAGGAACTCGTAGATCTCGCGGGGCTTGGGCAGCTCTTCCCAGCGCACCTCGCTGGTCTCGGCCAGCTCTTCCTCGATGATCTCGTTGCAGAGATCGATGCACTCGTCGCAGATGTACACACCGGGCCCTGCGATGAGCTTCTTGACCTGCTTCTGGCTCTTGCCGCAGAACGAGCACTTGAGCAGATCGCCGCCGTCACCGATGCGTGCCACGGTGTGCTTCCCCTTCGCCTGGGAGCCGCCTGGACACTGCGTTCCAGCGGCTCCTGGTGCTGCCTTATGTCCGACGGTACCTTGCCGGGCCCGATGTTCGGGCCCCCCTTGGCAGGGTTCACTTGCCGTGAGCCCTGCCGCGGGGGGCTTGAGAGCGCGCCGCTCCGCGTCAGCGGACGTCGGCGTTGTTCAGCTTGCGGGTGGAGATGATCTGGTCGACGAGGCCGTACTCCAGCGCCTCCTCGGCCGTGAGGATCTTGTCGCGCTCGATGTCCTCGCGGACCTTCTCCAGCGGCTGGTTCGAGTGCTTGGCCAGCATGTTCTCCAGCTGCTCGCGCATCCGGGTGAACTCCTTGGCGATGATCTCCAGGTCGGAGAGCTGCCCGCGGCCGCTGGAACCGGCCGGCTGGTGGATCAGGATCCGGGAGTTCGGCAGCGCCATGCGCTTGCCCGGGGTGCCGGCGGCGAGCAGCACGGCCGCGGCGGAGGCCGCCTGGCCCATGCACACCGTCTGGATGTCGGGCTTCACGAACTGCATCGTGTCGTAGATCGCCGTCAGGGCGGTCATGTCGCCGCCCGGGCTGTTGATGTAGATCGAGATGTCCCGGTCCGGGTCCATCGACTCCAGGCACAGCAGCTGCGCCATGACGTCGTTGGCGGAGGCGTCGTCGATCTGCACGCCCAGGAAGATCACGCGCTCTTCGAAGAGCTTCGCGTACGGGTCGTACTCGCGGACGCCCTGGGAGGTGCGCTCGACGAAGCGCGGGATCACATAGCGCGCGTCGGGCCGGGGACCTTCGTACAGGCCGCTGGCCGCGCCGGGGAAGTTGCTCATGGGATGTTCACCGTCCTGGTGGCGTTCTGGGGGCGTGGGTGGTGGCGGTGCGTGGCGTGGCCGGGCCGGTCAGGCACCGGTGCCGCCGCCTCCCGGAACACCCGAGGCGTTCGTGATGATCTCGTCAATGAGACCGTACTCCTTGGCCTCTTCCGGGGTGAACCAGCGGTCACGGTCCGCGTCCCGGGTGATCGTCTCGAAGGTCTGGCCGGAGTGCAGCGCGGTCAGCTCCGCCATGCGGTGCTTGGTGCGCAGCAGGTACTCGGCCTGGATCTTGATGTCCGTGACCGAACCGCCGAGGCCCGCGGAGCCCTGGTGCATCATGATGTCGGCGTGCGGCAGGGCGAAGCGCTTGCCCGCGGCGCCGCCGGTGAGCAGGAACTGGCCCATGGAGGCCGCCATGCCCATCGCGATCGTGACCACGTCGTTCGGGATGTACTGCATGGTGTCGTAGATCGCCATGCCGGCCGTCACCGAGCCGCCGGGGCTGTTGATGTAGAGGTAGATGTCCTTGTCCGGATCGGCGGCAAGGAGCAGCAGCTGAGCGGTGATCTTGTTGGCGATGTCATCGTCGACCTGCTGGCCGAGGAAGATGATCCGCTCGCCGAGCAGCCGGTTGTAGACCTGGTCGCCGAGGCCGCCACCGATGGAGGGCTCGCCGGCGGCGGAGGGCATCAGATTCGTCACGTATCCACCTGGTCGTCTCACGACGGCGCCGAGCCGTCTCAGTCGTCCTGCCGGAGGTTCGGGGGTTTCAGGAGACTCCCCTGCCCCCGTACTCATGGACCCTAACGCTCGGGCACGTTCGGGGAATCCCGGAGTAGCGACTGTTCGCCGGGGGCGTAGCGCTCCGCCAGGTGCGGCCGGGTGCGGAGCGGGGTGCCGGGCGCGGGTCGTACGCGGGAATGGCTTGTCCTCGCCGGTGCGACGACGGGCTCCCGGGCCGGCCGGCCACGCCGGGGTACGCCGACGGGCCCCCGGGGAAGGTCCCGGGGGCCCGTCGTACGAGCGTCAGAGGTGCCGTGGGGCAGCTCAGGCCTCGGTGGTCTCCTCGGTGGCCTCGGCCTCGGCGGCCTCGGTCTCCTCGTCCTCGTCACCGAGGTCCACGGTCTCGCCGTTGGTGTCCTTCACCGTGGCGGCCTCGACCACGACGGCCAGGGCCTTGCCGCGGGCGACCTCGCCGACGAGGAGCGGCACCTGGCCACCCTCGACGACGGCCTGGGCGAACTGGTCGGGGGACATGCCGGAGGAGGCCGCACGCCGCATGAGGTGCTCGGTGAGCTCCTCCTGGTTGACGTTCAGCTGCTCCTTCTTGACCAGCTCGTCCAGGACGAACTGGGTCTTGATGCCCTTGACCGCGGCCTCACGGGTCTCGGTCTCGAACTCCTCGGCGGTCTTGCCCTGGATCTCCAGGTACTTGTCGAGGGTCAGGCCCATCTGGCCGAGCTGGTGGTGCTCCAGGTTGTGCTTGCGGGTGTTGACCTCGTCCTCGAGCAGCTTCTCGGGGACCGGCACCTCAAGCAGCTCCAGGAGCTTCTCCAGGACGCGCTCCTGGGCCTGCGTGGCCTGGTCGAACTCCTTCATGTTCGCGAGGCGCTTGCGGCTGTCGGCCTTGAGCTCGTCCAGCGTGTCGAACTCGGAGGCGAGCTGCGCGAACTCGTCGTCCAGCGCCGGCAGTTCGCGCTTGGCGACCTGGGTGACCTTGACGGAGACCTCGGCCTCCTTGCCCGCGGCGGAGCCGCCCTTCAGCTCGGAGGTGAAGGTGGCCTCCTCACCGGCGGACAGGCCCTTGACGGCGTCGTCGATGCCGTCGAGCAGCTCGCCCGAACCGATGGTGTAGGAGACGCCGTTGGCGATGCCGTCCTCCAGCACCTCGCCGTCGACCTTGGCCTCCAGGTCGATGGTGACGACGTCGCCGTCCTCGGCGGCGCGCTCCACCGGGGCGGTGGAGGCGAAGCGCTCGCGGAGCTGCTCGACCGACTTCTCGATGTCCTCGTCGGTGACCTCGATGGCGTCGACCTCGACCTCGATGCCGGAGTAGTCCGGGATCTCGAGGGCCGGGCGGACGTCGACCTCGGCGGTGAAGTTCAGCGTCTCGCCGTCCTTCAGCTCGGTGATGTCGACGTCGGGCTGGCCCAGCGGGCTCAGCTCGGCCTCGTTGACCGCCTCGGTGTAGAACTTCGGAAGCGCGTCGTTGACCGCCTCCTCCAGGACCGCACCGCGGCCGAACCGCTGGTCGATGACGCGGGCAGGGATCTTGCCCTTGCGGAAGCCCTTCACCGTGACCTGCTGGTTGATCTTGCTGTACGCCGCGTCGAGGCTGTCCTTGAGCTCCTCGAAGGGCACCTCGACAGTGAGCCGAACCCGAGTCGGGTTCAGGGTCTCCACGGCGCTCTTCACGGTTCGGTCTCCTTGTGGCTGACTGCTTGGGTTCTGCCGGAGCCAGACAGGTCCGGCGGATTCGCCGCCCGGAGGAGTACGTAGGCCGTGAGGGCCGGGGCACACGGGCGTGCAGCTTGCATAGTAACCGCAGGCGTTCGGCGCCCCAAAAGGCGATCTTCGCGGCGCCGCCGGCGGACACGGCCGGAACTCGGCCAGGACTCGGCGAAAAGGCCGATCGATGGTCGGGGTGGCGGGATTTGAACCCACGGCCTTCCGCTCCCAAAGCGGACGCGCTACCAAGCTGCGCCACACCCCGTCTGTGTGCGACACGTAGGGTACATGGCCCGGCGGCCCGCGTCGGCCGCATTCTTCGAGGCGGGGCGCGTGGTGTCCGGCGAGACGAACGTGTTGGCCCAAGCGGCGGACGACCCGCTACGATGCCTGAGTGCCGCGGTCCTCGACCTGCGGCGCAGCGCTGCGGGCGTAGCTCAATGGTAGAGCCCTAGTCTTCCAAACTAGCTACGCGGGTTCGATTCCCGTCGCCCGCTCTGGATGCCGAAGGCCCAGGTGAGAGGTTGTTTCCTCTCCCTGGGCCTTTGTCGTTCCGCCATCTATGAGTTATGTTCCGTACCGGTACGGAACATAACTGGGAACGGCCACAACAGGGGGCATCACCATGCGGATCAAGGACTTCGACCATCTGGTGCTCAACGTCTCGGACGTCGAGCGGGCACTGGCGTTCTACACCGGGCCACTGGGACTCGCCGGTGAGCGGGTCGAGGAGTGGCGGGCCGGGAAGGTGTCGTTCCCGTCGGTGCGGGTCAGCGCCACGACGGTCATCGACCTGTTCGAGCGGCCGCGCGGCGAGTCCAACGTCGACCACATCTGCCTGGTGGTGGACCCGCTGGACTGGCAGGAGGTCGTCGGCTCCGGCGTCTTCGACGTGATCGAGGGGCCCGTGCCGCGATGGGGCGCCCGGGGTTCCGCCCAGTCGGTCTATGTGCGCGATCCCGAGGGAAACACCGTGGAGCTGCGCTGGTACCCCGAGGACGTCGCCGCGTGAGCCCCGCGGCCGGCGGCCGGCCCAGGGACCCGGCGATCGACGCGGCGGTGCTGGCGGCGACCGTGGGGCTGCTGCGTGAGGACGGCTACGGCGCGCTCGCGCTGGAGAAGGTGGCGGCCGTCGCGGGCACCAGCAAGGCCGCGATCCGCCGCCGCTGGCCCCAGCGGCAGCGCCTGGTGATCGACGCGCTCGCCTCGGTCCTCGTCGTACCGCCCGCGCCGGACAACGGCTGCACGCGCTGCGATCTGCACCAGAGCGTGCGGCTGCTCGCCGAGGTGCTGCACGAGCGGCTGCCGGCCGGGGTGCTCGCGCCGCTGATCGCCGACTGCTCCGCCGACCCCGGGCTCCATGAGTACCTGCTGGGCAGCCTCGTGCAGCCCGGCCGGGCGGCCGCCGCGGTCGCGGTGCGGCGGGCCGTGGAGCGCGGGGACCTCCAGCCGGACGTGGACCCCGAACTGTTCGTGGACCTGCTCGCGTCGGTGGTGTACCGGCGGGCGCTGTTCGGCGAGGCACCCGTCGACGCGTCCTCGGCGCGCGCGCTGGTGGACCTGCTGCTGCGCGGGGTGGCCGTGGACTTCGACCGCCTGGTGTTCATCAGCCGACAGCCGGCCGAGCAGCGGCATCTGTACCACTAGCGGAACCCGCGTCACCGCCAGCGGTACCCGCGTCGCGTGACGGAACCCGCGTCGCGGGCGGCGGCCGGCACCGGGGGTGCCGGCCCGTCGGGATCCGACGGTCGGAACTCGATCGTCCGGCGGCCGGAACTTGTCAGAACTTGATCGAGGAGATCGAGTCCGCTATCGAGTTCAGGAACCGCTGGATGGACGGCGCCATGCCGCTGGAGGCCAGGAAGAAGCCGAAGAGCACGGCCACCAGGGCCGGTCCCGCCTTGAGGCTCTTCCCTCTTATGAGCACCACCAGGATGACCGCCAACAGCACCACTACGGACAGCGAAATGGCCACAACTGATCACAACCCTCGGTCGGTCCCTCTGCCGGCCCGGGGGTACGGCCCGCACCCCCGCCAGAACCATCGTGCCACCAACAGGCCTGCTCCATGCGGCCGCTGACAGGATGTCGGACAGGCCGTCCCGGCGCGGGGGACGGACCGCACTGCAATTCGATGGACGGGCGCGCGGGACTCCGGCCGTAATTGTGCGAGTTCGTTTCCGTGTCCACACATCTCGTGTGCAGGTAATTCGAATTGATGACACCTTGACGACGTCCGGAGGGCGCCGAGGTGCGGTATGCCCCAATTATTGGGGATGAATCGGCACATCAGGGGCCAACGGCGGACCTCTGTGTGTGCATCATCACGTGCCCGGGGGAGGCAAGTTCGGGAAATCCCGGGGCATACGAAGGCGATACCAGGAATGACTAGGGGGGTTTTACGAAATCCCGCCGACGACGCTAGGGTGCCTGAGATGTTTGACGCCGCCTCGTCCCCCGGCCAGAACCCACGGCCGCTCCCCCCGGCACAGTCGCCGGCGGACGGAGTGCCCGGACCGCGTGCCCCGCAGCGCCCGCAGGAGGAGCAGGCGAAGGCGGTCAGACCCGGCAAAGAGCGCGATCCGTTCTTCGACAACGCCAAGTACCTGGCGATCGCGCTGGTGGCGATCGGGCACTCCTGGTCCCCCCTGAAGACGGACAACCGGGCCCTGGAAGACCTGTACAACGTCGTCTACACGTTCCACATGCCGGCGTTCATCGTCATCTCCGGCTATTTCTCCCGCAGTTTCGACATGCGCCCGGACCGGCTGAAGCGCCTGGTCACCGGCGTCGCGGTGCCCTATGTGCTGTTCCAGCTCGCCTACTCGCTGTTCAAGCGGTACGCCGGGCACATGGACGGCCCGATCAACCTCTTCTCGCCGTACTACCTGACGTGGTTCCTGCTCGCGCTGTTCGTGTGGCGGATGACCAGCCCGCTGTGGAAGCTGGTGCGCTGGCCGCTGCCGATCGCGCTCGGCCTCGCCATGATCGGATCGGTCACCCCGGGGGTGGACGGCACCCTGGACTTCGGCCGGATCCTCCAGTTCCTGCCGTGTTTCGTCCTCGGACTGCTGCTGAAGCCGGAGCACTTCACGCTGATGCGTACGCGCCGGATGCGGATTCTGTCGCTGCCGGTGTTCGCGGCGGCCCTGGCCATCGGCTGGTGGACCGCGCCGCACATGAACGACAACTGGTTCTACCGCCAGAACGCCGCCCAGGAACTCGGCGCCCCGTGGTGGATCGGGCCGCTGATGACGCTGGCCATGTTCGGCTGCGCGGTGCTGCTGACCGCCTGCTTCCTGGCCTGGGTGCCGGGCCGCCGCACCTGGTTCACGGCGCTCGGCGCGGGCACCCTGTACGGCTATCTGCTGCACGGCTTCGTGATCAAGAGCGTGCTCTTCCTCGGCGGCTTCGACATCGCCCAGCGCTACGGCGACTACGGCTCGGCCGTCGTCACCGTCCTCGCGGTGGCCACCGTCAGCGTCCTGTGCACCAAGCCGGTGCAACGGGTGTTCCGCTTCGCCATGGAGCCCAAGATGGCCTGGGCCTTCCTCCAGGACGCCACCGAACTGGCCCGCGAACGGCAGAACAAGGAACGGGAGCCGGTGAAGGCGGGCGTCTGAGTCCCTCGCGTCAGAGCCCCTTGAGGTGGCTCATCAGGCGCTCGAAGTCCGTCCATCCCGAGAGGTCCGAGGGATTGCCCGGGAACGGGTAGTACAGCGCCGGACGGCGCTTCGGGCCCAGCCCGCGCGGCGGCTGGGGCAACGGCGTGCGCCGGGCCCGGTCGCCGGGCATCTCCCGCACCTCGTCGGCGCCCAGAACGAAGGCGTACGGGACACCGGGCCCCTCGAAGCGCGGGGGTACGGACAGGTCACGGCGGGCCCTGCGGACCTGGACCAGCATCGACTGGAGGTCGTGCCGGGTGGCGAGGACCTCGGCCGCCCGGATCACCTCGGCCTCCGTCGGCATCTCCTCCCCCGGGCCGTAGCCGAACGCCAGCGTGACGTCCTCCTCGACACCGCCCTCGGTACGGCTGATCCGGACCGTCGCAAGCCCCGGGCGCTCCGGGCTGCCGACGGCCACCAGCCAGGTCGGCCGGGGAGCACGCTCGTACGCCACATCCGTCAACTGGCGCGGTGACCACGGCAGGTTGGCGGGCTCCTCGGTGCCCCAGCCGGCCGGCGGCTCACCGGTGAGTTCACGCCATACGGCCTCCAGCGCGCCGCCGAGCACGAGCCGTTCGTCCGCCGGGTGGATCGCCCGGAAGGACACGGCCAGCTGGCGTTCGCCGTCATCCGCGGTCGTGGGCGCGAACGCGTCCGCCATCGGGGTGCGGGGGTCCTCCGGTGTCGCCTCCGGGTCGGGGGACGCGACCGGCGCGAACATGCCGCTGTCCCAGTGCAGCACGGCTCCGGACAGGCCGTCGTAGTAGCCGTCCTTCTCGTCCTGCACCACCCAGCGCGAGGGCAGGCCGGGCAGGTTGTTGCGGACCGCCGCGGACAACCGCGTACCGGCGGGCGTGACGATCTGCAGGCCGAGTTCGGCTTCGGCGACGGCCCGGAAGGCATCCGAGAGCCAGGCGGTCATCGCGACCACCGGGCGGTCCTGGATCACCACGGCGACCCGGTCCGTGAGCACGTCCACGGCGGGCTGCGCCGCGGCCGGGGTCGGCATCGCGCGTATCCCGTCGGTCTTGACCACCGCAAGCGAGTGCGCCGCCTCCCGCGGCCAGGCGGTGCCGCCGACCAGGGTGGCGATACGGGCCGCGAAGGCCCCGGCGAGTTCCTCGGCCTGCTTGACGCCGGTGGTGGCACGGGCCTCGGTCCACCAGTACGGCACCTCCGGCTCGCTCGCCCCGAGCAGCCGCTGCGCCTCTCCCCTGACCTGCACCAGCAGGGGTGCCTCGACGGAGACCAGGGGGCGGCCCTGATCGTCGCAGAGCTGCACCACCGCGCCGCCCCCCTCGGCGCCCGCCAGCACGTCCGGGCCGCCGGCGAGCAGCGCCGCGAGCACGCTGAGCGGGTCGGGCATGTTCCTGGTGAGAGCGACGACATCCTTCGTCATGGGTTTTTCCGTCCTCTACCTGGTCTACCTGTTGCCCGCGTACACGGTCTGGATCAGCCGGTTCGGCTCGCCCCTGCGGATCAGGACGCCACGACCGGGCGGCTGCCGGCCGGCGTACACACCGGGGAAGAGCTGGCCCTCGCTGCGGTCGCCCGCCATCACCAGTGCCGAGGCACCGGACTCGCGCAGGCTCTGGAGCAGCGGCTCGTACAGGCCGCGGGAGGCACCGGCGACCCGGCGGGTGAGGACGAAGTGCAGGCCGATGTCCTGGGCCGAGGGGATGTACGGCAGGAAGGGCGCGAGCGGCTGCTGGCCCGCGGTGGTGAGCACGTCGTAGTCGTCGACCAGGATCACGATCCGCGGGCCCGACCCCCAGTTGCCCGGTTCCAGGTCCTCGCCGCCCTCGCTCTCGTCGGGCATCCGCTTCTCCAGTTCGGTGGCGATGCCCGCGGACAGGGCAGAGCACAGCTTGGCGTTGTAGGCGTAGCCGCCCCGGTACTCCTCCGGGATGGCGCCGCGCAGCCCGCGCCGCGGGTCCATGACGCCGAAGACCAGTTCGTCCTCGCTGTAGCGGTCGATCAGGGCGTCCGCGACGACCTTGAGCAGGTTGGTCTTGCCGCATTCGCTGTCGCCCATGATCAGCAGGTGCTGGTCGTGCCGGAACAGGTCGACCAGCACCGGCGCCAGCTGGGTCTGGTCCAGGCCGATCGGGACCCGGCGCGGTTCGGCCGCCGGACCGGGCAGCAGGTGCGGCTCCAGGAGGTGCGGCAGCACCCTGACCGGCTGGGCGGTCTCCCCGGTCCAGGTGGCGCGGATCGTACGGGCGGTGCGCTCCAGGACCGCGCCGAGGTCGGCCGTGTCGGCGACGCCGTCGGTACGGGGCAGGGCGACCTGGGCGAAGAGTTTTCCGTCGGTGAGGACGCGGCCCTTCTCCTCGGGCGAGAGGGTCTGGGCGAGCCTGCGCTCGATGCTGGACTCTCCGGCGTCGTTCAGCCGCAGCTCCACCCGGGTGCCGAACTGGGACTGGGCGGCGATGCGCACATCGTTCCAGCGGAGCATGCCGGCGACCACGTGGATGCCGTAGCCGCTGCCGCGCCTGAGGATGTCGCCGACCGCGTCGTCGAGTTCCTCGAAGTCGTCGCGCAGGGCACCGAAGCCGTCGATGAGCAGCACGATCTCCGTGGAGGCCAGCTCGGGGACGCGTCCCGCGGCGCGCAGGGTCCGCAGCTGCTCCAGGGAGTCCACGTTGTGCAGGCGGAACAGTTCCTCGCGCTGGTCCAGCATGCCGCGCACGGAGTCGATGGTGCGGGCGCACCGCTCCCGGTCCGCCCGGCCGGCCACCCCGCCCACATGCGGCAGGACGGACAGCGCCTGGAGGCCGCCGCCGACCAGGTCGAGGCCGTAGACGCCGACCTCCTGCGGGGTGTGGGTGAGTGCCAGGGACAGGGCCAGGGTGCGCAGCAGGGTGGTCTTGCCGGACTGGGGGCCGCCGATGACCGCCGCGTGACCGCCCGCCATTGTGAGGTCCAGGTACCACTGGCCCTGCCACTGCCGGGTGGGGTCGTCCAGGATGCCCAGGGGAACCTGGAGGGGACCCCGGCGCCGAGCGAGCTGCATGCCGCGGGCGCCCACCTCGACGGGTCCTGCGACCTGGTCGAGGGCGACGGCTTCGGGCAGCGGGGGCAGCCAGATCTGGCGCACCGGAGCGGTGCCGGAGTCCTCGATCTGCCGGACCATGACGCCCATCTCGGTCGGCCCGGTCTCCCGGCGCCGCATCTGCGGCTCCTCGGCCCCGGTGTCCTCGTCCTGGCCCAGGGTGTTGTACGCCGGGTACTCCAGGGCGAGCGGCCCGGTGTCCTCGGTCTCCCGCTGGACGGGGCCGCGGTAGCCGCCGGAGACGTAGCCCGCCTTGAACCGCTCGTAGTGGCTGGTGTCGACCTTGAGGTAGCCGAAGCCGGGCAGCGGCGGCAGATGGAAGGCGTCCGTGGTGTCGAGGACCGTACGGGACTCGTCGGCCGAGAAGGTGCGCAGGCCGAGCCGGTACGACAGATAGGTGTCCAGGCCCTTGAGCTTGCCGCCCTCGATGCGCTGGCTGGACAGCAGCAGATGGACGCCGATGGAGCGGCCGATGCGGCCGATGGACAGGAACAGGTCGATGAAGTCCGGTTTGGCGGTGAGCAGTTCGCCGAACTCGTCGATCACCACGAACAGGTGCGGCAGCGGATCGAGGTCGGGTCGCCGCTCGGCGCGCAGGGCGGCGTAGTGGCCGATGTCGGCGACGTTGCCCGCCTCCTTGAGCACCTGCTGGCGCCGCTTGACCTCGCCGGCGAGCGAGGCGTGGACGCGTTCGACCAGACCGGCCTGGTTCTCCAGGTTGGTGATCACACCGGCGACGTGCGGCAGGCCCGCGAAGGGGGCGAAGGTGGCGCCGCCCTTGTAGTCGACGAGGACCAGCGCGAGATCCTCCGGCGGGTGGGTGGCGACCAGCGCGAGGACGAGGGTGCGCAGCAGTTCGGACTTGCCGGAGCCGGTGGCGCCGACGCACAGGCCGTGCGGGCCCATGCCCAGCTCGGAGGACTCCTTGAGGTCGAGGAGCACGGGTTCGTGGCGGTCGCCGACGCCGATCGGGACGCGCAGGAAGGCGCGTTCGCCGCGCGGCGCCCACAGCCGGTCCAGGTCGAGCCGGGCGACGTCGTCGATGCCGAGCAGGTCCGCGAAGTCGACCGGACCGGTCAGCGGGGCGTCGACCAGGGACTCCGCGGACAGCCGCAGCGGAGCGAGCATCCGGGCCAGGCCCTCGGCGAGCGCGGTACCGGCCTCGTCGACCGTGCCGCTGGCGCTGATCGGCTCGTCCTCCCGCAGGTCCTCGATGAGGATCCGGACGCCGTCGACGGTGATCCGCACACCGACGCTGCCGGGTTCCTGCACCCGTTCGTCGAGCAGGTGCAGCACGGTGACACCCATCTCCCGCAGGCCGACCGCGTCATCGGGTCGCGGCAGGTCCACGGCGTCCGCACCGTGCGCATCCGCGACGACGAGGAGCCGGGAGGTCATGGCGAGGGCGTCCTTGTCGGACAGGCCGCGGCGCACCTCGGCCGCGTAGGAGGCGCGGCGGCGCAGCTCACCGCCGATCTGCCGGGCGAGCTGGGGCAGCGAGGGGGCGATACGGCGGGCGGCGACCGGGCCGTCGAACTGCTCGGTGTCCAGCAGGTGCGGCAGCCACTTGGTCCACTCCCAGTCGGCCAGCCGGTCGCCGGGTGCCGCGACGGCCAGCGCCACATCGTCCGGCGCGTGGGCGGCGGCGGTCTGGAGGAGCAGGGCCCGCACGACGCGCAAGGTGTCCTCGCGCGGGCCGATGACACTGATGTCGCCGACGCGGTCGAGCGGGACGGTGAGCGGCAGCTCGGAGCCGGTGCCGAAGCGGGAGGTCAGCGCGGAGGCCTCATTGAGCATGAACCGGTCGGGCGGGGTGAGCACGGAGGAACCCTGCTGGGCGATCTTCAGGTCGCGCACCGGCATCCGGCCGGTACCGACCCGCACCCGCAGAAAGTCCCCGTCCGTGCGGCGCCGCTCCCACAGGCGGGCGGGGTCGCGCACGATGTCGTAGAGCGCGTCCGGCGGCGGGTTGAGCACCTGGGCGCTCTCGCGTCGTCCGCGTTCCTCCTCGGCCAGTTGTTCGCGCAGTTCCTCCAGGTAGGCGAGATAGGCCTCGCGCTGGGTGCGGCGGGTGCGCTGGGCCTTGCCGCGCTGGGAGAAGGCCATGGCGAGGGAGCCGGTCAGGGTGACGACGAGGATGATCGCGCCCAGCCCGGCGAACTGGCTGTTGCGCACGACGGTCATCATCACGACGGACGACATGACGCCGGCGATGGGCAGCAGCGAGTGCAGCACGGAGCCGGCCTTGCCCTCGGGCAGGTTGGGCGGCGCCTCTATGGTGCGCGGCTCGGGCGCGGCCGGCGGCCGGGTGGTGCGTGCCGGGCGGTGGATCAGTCGGGTGCTCATCTTCGTTGCCTCGTCCTCGAGTTCTTCGTGGCCCTTCCTGTCGGACGGTCAGCGCTGCTTCTGGGAGAGCTGGAAGACCTCGGCGGCCAGGCGGGTGACGGCGTCCCGGGTGGCCCGGGCGAGGAGTTCGGTGCGGATGGTGCCGCCGGCCGCGAGGTGGCGGTCGTAGGGCAGGACCGCCACCGCGGCCCCGGCAGCGGTCAGTTCCTCGGTGGCCTTGCGGAGGTCGAGGCCGGGGTGCGGCGCGACCTCGGTGAGGACGACGACGGTGGAGGCCAGCACGTGCCGGGGCAGATTGCGCATCCATTCCAGGACGGCACGGGTGCTGGCGACGCCCTCCAGTGTCGCGGGCACGGTGAGCACCCGGGCCTGCGCCGCGGACAGCGCGGTACGGGCGACCTCGGCGGGCAGGGTCTCGCAGTCGACGACGGTCACCCCGAAGTAGCGGCGCAGCGACACCATGACCCGCTCGTAGGCCTTGGTGTCGAGCATGGCGCCGACCTGCCCCTGGCTGCCGGGCAGCAGCCAGGCGTTGCCGGGGAGTTGCACCAGGTATCCGGTGACGTCGAGCAGCGACATCTGCGGTTCCACCAGCCCGGCGAGGTCGCCGGTGGTCCAGCGCAGCGCCTGGGCCCCGACCCGCAGCGGCAGCGAGCCGAGCGCCGGGTCGGCCTCGACGACGAGCACCGGATCCTGGCGGTAGTGGGCGTAGGCGGCGCCCAGCAGCGCGGTGACGGTCGTCTTGCCGGAGCCACCGCGGATGGATGTCACCGCGATCTGGCGGCCGGTGGTGACGGCCTGCTGGAGCGCTTCGGCGGTCGCGGCGGCACCGGCGACCTCGCGGGCCGCGGAGGAGGAGACGGTGCGGCGTACGGCACGCAGGGCACGCGCGGCGAACGCCTCGCCGTGGCGTGGCTTGAGCGCGGCGGTCGCGAGCCGTTTGTCGAGTACCGGCCGGGAGTCGGGGGTGGCGCGCCGCGCGGCACCGGCTTGCCGCTGTTGCCGGGCGGCCTGCTCCTGCTGCTGGTGGTGAGCCGGCGCGTCCGTGTACGGCTGCTGCTGTGGGTGGCTGTACGCCGGTCCCTGCACGGGTCTGTCCGGCTGTTCCGGGGCAGCGGCCCCCTGTAGCGGCTGCTCCGGCACGGGCTGCTGCGGCGTGCCGCCCCTCAGCTCCCGCAACACATCGCCCTGCCAGTTGTCCCCGTTCGGCATGTCGCCCTTCACTCCTGCCCTGGCCTCAGAATTTGTCGAGCAGTTGCCCGTATATGCCGAACACCCCGACGGCGAGCGGGAAGAGCCCGATCAGGCCGACGGACTCGATCAGGTCGCCGACCCGCCGCAGCCGCACCCGCACATGCTCGGCCGGCTGGGCCACGAGGGCCAGCAGCGGGAGCGCGCCGGCAGCGCACAGCAGCACCAGTGGGCCGGCGCCGCCCGCGTGGTCCATCCATTCCACGGCGAGCCGCAGGACGAGCAGCGCGGCCGCGGCGAACAGCGCCACAACCTCGGCGACCAGGGGGAAGGCCCGAGCCCTGGACAGCAGTACGACGGTGGTGAGCGAGGTGAGGGTGATCGTCCACGCCGTCGGCCGCCCGGCCGAGGTCAGCAGCCAGCCTCCGGCGGCGGCCGAGGCGACGGTGGCGATGGTGGCCAGCGCGAGCCCCCGGTGGGTCGCGGCGAGCGCGTTGGAGACCTGGTGGCGACTGACCGATGCGCCCGCGGAGCGCCGGTCGTCGAGTGCGGTCAGCCCGGAGGCCATCAGCGCGATCCGGGGCAGCAGTCCGAGCAGGACGACGGAGAACACGGCCATCACCGCGCCCAGCCGGTCCGGCCGGTCCTGCACCGCGGCGACCGCCTCCCACACCAGGGTGATACCGGCCCCGGCACCCGCCCCGATGAGCGCGCCGCGGCCGAACGGTGAGGAGTACGCGAGCAGCACGAGGGTGAGCACCGGCGCCGCGGCGACACCGGCCAGCCGGGCCGGTCCGGACCAGCCGTGGGCGTCGGCGGCGGTCCAGGCGGCGAGCACTCCGAGTCCCCCGGCGGCGAACAGCAGCGCCGTGGCGAGCCCCCGGTTGCCCTCGCCGATCCTCGCGACGAGCGCACCGGCCGCCAGGAACACGACGGTGACGACGGCGAGTACGACGGTGACGGACTCCAGCGCGAACTCGCGTCGGGCCAGCAGGGCCGCGGCCACGGTGAACAGGACGGTGGCCACCCCGGCGCCGGCCCGGCGGGCGGCGGGCCGCCAGCGCCAGGCGCGCAGATCGAGGTCGTCGGCGACCTGGTCGGTGACGTCGTGCACGACGGGCGCGGGCGGCGCGGCATGGGCGCGCACCAGCTGGAGCACGGCACCGTCGGGCACCTCGGCCGACGACAGTGTGGCGTCGTGCGGCAGCACCGAGCCGTCGGAAGTGACCAGTTGCCGGGTCATGGGGCGGGCGGCGGCCCGGTCGTCGAGCAACTGGAGTATGTCGGGCAGCAGTTGACCGATCGGGGTGTCCGACGGCAGGACGATGTCGGCACGTCGACGCTCACCGACCAGCGTGACCCGGCTCAGTTGCGTTCGGGACGTCGTTGCTGTGCTCACCACTCACCGGAACCTATCATCGCGAAGTCGAGGCCGAGGATGCCGAGGACGGCTGTGCGGAGGGGGTGCCGTACTGCTGTTGTTGCTGCTGCTTCTGCTGGGCGAGGGTGGCCTGGAGGAAGGACCATCCGACGCAGCCGGCGCACAGTACGGCCGCGATGGCGATGCCCGCGAACACCTTGCCGAGCCGTTCGTCCGTCGAGCGCCGGGCGCGCTGCGCGCCGAACAGCAGGGCGTCGCGCATCCGGCGCCGGCGTACCGCCACCGACTCCAGCAGCTGGCTGTCGTAGTCCCGTGCCATCGAGTTGGTCCCCGTGCCTGTGTTCTCTGTGGTCGGTCGTCGGTCAGTCGTCGGAGGTGGTGGGAGCGGAGGCCGTGGCGCCGTCGGAGGTGAGGCCGAGATGCTGCCGCATGGTGGCGTACTTCCTGGTCAGCCGCCGCGCGGTGGGCTCGTCGAGGGCGGCCAGCCGACGCGGGTCGGCGTTGTGCGCGAGGTCGGCCGCCTTGACCAGCCGGGCGCCCGGGGTCGCCAGAATCCGCTCCGCGTACGCCCGTGGCTCCTCGCCCGGCCGCTTGGTCACGGCACGTACGACGTCCTTGGTACGCCGGGTGAGCGGGGCGGCCGCGAGCCATTCCTCGCCGAGCACGCCGTCCTCGACCGCGTCATGCAGCCAGGCGGCGGCGATGAGTTCGTCACCGCCACCGCGGGCCCTTACGCCTTCGGCGACGGCCCGTAGGTGTTCGACGTAGGGGCGCCCGGCCTTGTCCCGCTGCGCGGCGTGCGCGGCACACGCGACGGCCTCGACCTCGGCGAGCGTCATACCCGGCGCTTCGGGCAGCCCGTCGTACGGCATACAGAGTCCCCCTCACTTTGCCCGTGCAAGATAAAACATGAAGGCGGGGGCGGCACAGCCGGGTCGGCCGGGTTCACGGACGCGACCGGGAATCCTCCGCGGATCCGGCATACCCAGGGGGCGGGGGCGTATGCGGCGCACGCCGATCGGGTCCAGGACCGCCGCAGCAGGGCCCGCGCGGAATGTACTCGGACTCGGCTTCGATCGGCATACCCGCGTCGTAGGCCATGCACGCGACGGCGAGGGGAGCGAGCGCGACCAGGCCCTCACCGCTGCGGGAACGGGCCTCGTTCGCCGTCCAGTACTCCTTGTACCAGGTGAGGGCCTCGGCCAGGTCGTGTTGAACTCCTCGGCCTCCCGCCGCCCGAACCAGCCAGGTCGGGAACTCACCTGCCGTCGGGTTCGTCAGGCAGCGCCACTTGGCGACGGCGAGCGTGGCGGACAGGGCGTCGTAGCGGTCGTCCTCCGAGGTTTCGACGTGGTCGAGTACGTCCTTGGCGTTCTTGACGTGCGGGTGACCACTCGATCTCCTCGGATCTGGCCTCCGCTTCGCGAGACGGAAGGCCAGTGTCGTTTTCTACGTGGGGAACTCACCGCACCAGTTGCGTTCGAGGAGGGCGATGGGCAGGTAGTCGGACTCGACTTCGACGGCAATGCCGACGTCGTAGGCGAAGCAGGCGATCGCGAGTGGGGCGAGCGCGACGAGGCCCGAGGCCTGGAAGGTCCGGCTTTCCTCGCTCCAGTACTCCTTGTGCCATTGGAGGGCGTTGGCGAGGGCTTGGTTGAAGCCGGCGTGGTCCTTGCGGATGAGACGGTGGAACATCTCCATCGGCGGGTACAGCAGCTTGCCCACCGTCTCCGGATCGGTGACGGCTTCCGGGTCGGTGCCGTCGACCGCGGCGACCAGCTTCTCACCGAGGTCCTGGCTTCCCAGCCAGTAGGCCCGCAAGCTCTCGATCCACGCGTAGTGGTACTCCTCCCAGCGCGATCCGTTCTCCCGCAACAGCGACATCGGCACCTGGCACAGGGCGGTGATCCTGTCCCTTTCCCGGCAGACCGCGGCCAGGTAGAAGGCGGTTGTCCAGGAGCCGGGAGTCACGTACCACTGCGGACCGGTGGCTCGAAGGACGCGCTCCTTGTGCGCGATGCGGCACCGCACCTGCTCCTCGGTGGTCGCCGCGGCGGCAAAGACCGCGGAACCGATCTGCATCGCGGTCACCCAGGCGTCCCAGGTGGGGTAGACCGCTGCCTCCGGGTCCAGGAGGCAGTGGGACTTCGCCAAGGTGAGTGCGATGCGCTGGGCGTCACCCAGGCCGGTGGAGTCCGTCTCCAGACCGTCGATCGACTTCCGGGTGCCCTGCTGGAGCACGGCGATGCCCTGTTCCGCGTTCCTCGCCAGGAAAGGGAGGCGGGCGATGATCGTGGCCAACGCGTTCTCCTCAGGAATTCTTGAAATACGTGGCCACGGCCCCAGCGTACTTACCGCCTCCGCCCCGATGTCGCGGCCGGGAGACCAACCGTTCGCCACGATCCAGCTGCCCACCCCACCCTAGTGTCAGCCACTCGACGTCATGGGCTCATACCTCGAACTCGCCCAGCCAACCGCGCTCGAGCAGGTAGTCCGTTTCCACCTCAATCGGCATACCGCCGTCGTAGGCGAGACAGGCGATAGCCAGCGGTGCGAGGGCGACCATGCGGAGGGGCTGTCCGTCCTCTCGTCGTCGGCGGTCCCGTAGCCTTGTGCAGTTCCACGGCTTCCACCAGTGCCTGGTTGAATCCAGGGCCGTCCTGGCGCAGGAAGCGGTAGAAGAGGTTGATGGGCGGATAGAGGATGTTCTCCAGCAGGGCGCGGGGAGCGACGCGCGCCGCGTCGGGGTGTGAGCCCTGGAATGCCTGGGTCAACTCATCGTCCAGTTCAGGTCGTTGCAACCAATAGGCCTGCAGCGCCGCGACCCAGTGGTGGACGTACTCGTCGTACGATCCGCCCGACGAGCGCAACTGGTCCAGGGGGACTTCGCACAGCAGGGTCAGACGCTTCTGGTCACGGCGGATCACGGCCAGCCAGAAGGCGGTGAGCCAGTTCCCCGCGTCGGCATAGTCGCGCGGTCCGATGGCCGCCAGGGTGCGCACCTCCTGCGCGATACGGCACTGGACCGTCCCCTCGCTGACGCCCGTCACCGCGAACACGGCGGAGGAGATCTGCGTCGCGGTGACCACCGCCTCCCAAGTCTCCAGCTTGGCCGCCCGCGGGTCGACGGCGCAGCGGGCCTGGACATGAAGCAATGCGGTGCTCAGCATCAGGTCGAAGGAGCCGGGGAACTCTTCCAGGTCCTGGACGTCCTCAAGTACGTCGTCACCCAGGCTCGCCGCATAGCCCTCGTCGTCGGGGCCGGGTGAGCTGTGATGCGAGATGGTGACGGTCACTGGGCACCTGACGGCGAGTCGGAGCCCTGGCTCGTTGCGTGTACGTTCAGTACCCGGATTTCTGAGCCATGCTCCTGAAGCCATTTCTGAAGGTCCACACCCGAAAGTTACCGCGAGCCCTCATCGTCCTCGATCGCGGCGGGCTTCGTAAGCTGATCCAAGGTCACCCGGAACGGATTCTCGCCGAATACCGAACCGCTCAGATCCGCAGAGCTGAATTCCATATTGGCGCCGTCAAGAATCGTCTTCCGCTAGATCGCGTCATCGAGGTTTCTGCCCGAAACGACTCCCGGTCCGGAATCGCCATCGATCGCCCTCATCAGCTCTTCCAGGAGACGTTCGCGAGGGACTCTTCATCGATCGATCACTGGCGTGAGATGCAGTACGGCCTCTGTATTCGCGACCATTCTACTGATCTCGATCGGGAGGTTCTCGAATTCCTCCATCACCACATCATACGGTTCAACGCGGTATTCTTTTCCGTCCCGCCCCGTCGATTCCACGAAATACCGGTAACCGGCAGGTGAAAGCGCGTTGTCGATCCTCGCCCAAACCGCGCCGTGACGACGCACGAGGAGATCGCCGAGGTACGAAGCCAGGTCCGTGTGAAGACTGATCCAGTCGGACTGCTCGAACTCACTCAGCGGGAGACGGTCCACATAGTTCTGCAACCCAGGCAGAAGAACCAAAGGGTCTTCGTCATACTGTCTCGGCGACACACCAAGCACCGAAGCGAGCCCGGCAGCATTGCGGTGCGCCCCCTCCGCCCACTCCGTCAGCTCGGCGGTCGAGTTGTCCGGTGTCTTGCTCTGCATCGCACACAGCCTTACAGTTGACTCGGATCCAGTCTAATTCTTCCCGGGAGGCAAACCCCACTGATCCTTCTTGGGAGCGGGATTATATTCGTGGAATATAATCTTCGCCTCCTTGGGATACTCGCGTAGTTCACTGGAATGCCCGGCTTGCGGGAAAGACCAGCGAGGGTCAGCGAGGGTCGCATCCTGGATTCATTCTGCGCAGCGCAACATCCTTGTGTATCTGCTCCGACCGGAACGTCGACCTTGCGTCCGCCCCTGGCAGTCACCGGAGACCTGTGGTCGGGAGGCTTCGCCAGCGTTCCTGTGATCCTTCACAGCAGGTCAGTCAGGTCCGGGCCGTGCCCGTCCGCAGCCTCCGGCTCACCGACTCCGTAGCCTTCGGCCCTGCCAAAATATGTCGGCTGACCGGGCTCAGCCGGCACACCGAGCAACCCATCCAGGTCCTTGAGCGCGGCGGCGAGCCGCGGGGCGTTCTGCTGGTGCACTTCCGGGTGCGGTGTACCGCGGAAGTCGAACGGGCCCCAGATATCGTGATGGACGGCGACATCGGCCGACAGGCCCAGAGGCTCCGCAGAGACCGTCAATTCCACCAGGCCGTATTCCCAGCGCTGCGCACCACGTTCATCGAGCCACATACCAGGCCCGGTGACGAGAAATCCGCTGAACTCGGCCTGCGGGAACGCTACAGGGCGCAACTCCTCGACACATGCCGCCAACTGCTCGCCATCAAGGGGTTTCGGCAGTTGCAGACGAGTCTTCGCGATCGAACCTCTGCCCGGCACGACCCAGTGCCACTCCAGGGCACTCGGTTTCAGCAGATCGTAGCCCCGCAAAACGTCCGACATACGTGCAGCGGTGCCGAGCGCCGAGCGCAACCCAGGGGAGGCGTAATCTTCCAAGTCCCAAAACCAGGAAGCACATTCGCGCGGCGCGCGCATGAGCATGGACATAGATTACTTCCTCACGGATACGTAGGGCCATTGGCCGGGACGGTGATCGAGCCATCCTCAAAGCGCAGAACGAAGGTGGCGTTCGTGATCCTAGCGCGATGAGCGATGCGCCCAAGGATCTTGTCCGTCAGCGCTTCCTTGGTGTCATGCACGTCCAGAATGGCGACCTTCTGGCCATCAATGCTACCGATCAGCTGCTTCTCAGCAATACCTCTCGTCGCACTGTTGAGTCCCGAAGCACTCGCGACGTCCTTTAGCTGCGCACCATATTCGATCCGGTCGCCGGACTTCACCAACACATCCAGGTCCAGGCCGTCTTCCGGTACCTTCATTTCCAGTGCAAGCCCCTGCACACCACGGTTTTGCAGATCTGTGGCGTGTTCCATCGCCATATAGACCGCAGGGCTCATATCACTATGCTTGCTGACCTGCTTGCATTGAGACAGGAGATCGTCGTAGCCAGGAAGGTCCGCAAGGTTTCCGTCACTGATGTATTTAGCGATTCCGGCGCCGTACTCACTCCTACGGAGTCCTGCGAGTGACTTCTCGATATCCGCCGGTGGCATCTTGGCAGATGCGAGTTGCTCGGCAACCGTCGCCTCCTGATCCGGCTGCATGCCTCCAGTCGGCGCGGACGGCCTCTCGTCCCCCTCGCTGTAATCCACGCGCGGGGGCTCGTGACCACCACCAGCCCCGGAGTGGCCGCTTCCTCCCGGGTCATGGCCTTGCCCGCCCGTCACTTCCGAGGACCCACCGGTGGCCGGGGCATGGTGTACCACCTGAGGATCGTCGCCATGTCCCAGGGGGCCATCCGTGGGGTGACCGCCTTGGCCGCTGTGCGGCGATTCATGGCTGGCTACAGGACCCGTTCCGTGTTCGTGTGCTGTGCCACCGGGCAGGTGGTCGCCGCTGTGGCTGCCGGGGAGGTGGTCGCCTGCGTGGATGGTGGGGGTGGTGGGGTGGTCGGGGGTATGTCCGGTGTCGCCGAGGTCGTGGCTGGTGCTGTCGCCGAGTTTGATGTGTTCGCCGGCGTGTGCCGCAGTGTCCGCGCCATGGGCGCCCGCGCCGACCAGGACCGGTTGCTTCGCCGGGGACGGGGTGTGCGGGACGTCCGAGCCGGAGTGGGGCTGGTTGGTGATGTCCGGGGGGCCGCCGTCGTGGTGCATCAGCACATCGCCCTTGTGGTCCACGATGTTGCCGTGCTCGTCGGCGAACAGCGGAGGCTCGCCCTCGGGGGTGTGCAGCGGGTCCGTGCCCGCCGGATGCAGGGGTGCGTCGTGTGGCAACCGGACGGTGCCGTCCGGGAGTTCGACGGCGCCCTTGGGGATCGAGGCTCCCTCGGGAAGGTGGACCGTGCCGTCCGGGAGGTGCACGGTGCCCTCGGGCAGGGTGATGGCGTTGTCGGGGAGCTTGGGGATGTCGATCTTCCCGGCGCCCTTGAGGGCCTTGCCGATGTCGCCGATCTTCGACAGGCCGGCGCCCGCGCCCTTCATGACGTACGTCATCGGGTCGATGACCCGGCCGGCCTTGCCCGCGAACGAGATCGCCTTGGCCACCGCGCCCGCCTTGCCCGCGCCCTCGGCCGCGGCGCCCGCACCGTCGGTGAAGACCGCGGTGAGAACGTTGAAGGTGACCCCGCCGGCCGCGCGGGCGGGGTTCTTGCCCCACTCGTCCCACGCCAGCAGCGCCTTGCCGGTCTGCTTCATCGTGTTGCGCGACTCACGCAGCCACGACGGCATGTACTTGTCCGGCGTGGCCCAGAACGCCACCGCCAGCACGGGGTTGCTCATGAACGCCAGACCCGTGGCCAGCTGTGCCAGGCCCTTCCAGGCCGTCTTCATCGCGTCCCAGCCGTCGACACCGACCAGGGTGCCCAGACCCTTGACCGTGCCCCAGATGCCGTCCACCACGATGCCGTCCCAGACGAACGACTTCACCCAGTGCCCGACGTCGTACCAGTGGTGCTTCTGCTCCACCGGATCACCCCACGGCAGCCCCTTCGCGCCCTTCAGATCGGACGCGCTGTAGCCGTACATGTTCTTCTTGTCGCTGCCGTCACCGGCGATCATCTGCGTGCCGTGCCACAACGCCGTGATCTTGTTGTGGCAGGTGCGCTCCGCCGCCCAGAACGCCGCGACCGTCGCCGTGACATCGTCGCGCAGCTGGTTGTTCTTCTTGACCTTGTCCTCGTCGTACTGCCAGTCGTCATCGTCCTCGACCGAGTCGACGAACGTCTGCGCGTCGTGCTTGAGCTGCTTCAGCTTCGCCACCAGCGGCCGGATCTCGGTCGCGTACCCCGACAGCGCCGAGGACACCGTCTCCAGGTCCGTCCCGAACGTGTCCGCCCGGTCCGACACCGGCTTCGTCGAGGCGAACAGCTGATCCGCCTCCGGGGCCTTGTAGTACGCCGACAGCCCCTGGAACTGCGTATGCACATCCGCACCCGTGGAACGGACCTGCCCCGCGTCCTTCTTCAGGGCGCCGTAGTCCTTCTCCAACTGCTCAAGGTCACCGGTGAACTCGGGTATTTCCTCCGGCTTGATCACGACTTGCCCACTCCAGGCATCTTCACCCCGGGCGTGGACGCCTTGCGCTGTGCCTCCGCCGCCATCGCCTCGTCACCGTTCATGTAGGCCGTCGTCGCGTCCACCGCGCCCTGCAACGACTTACCGGCCCGCGCCGCGATGAACTGGAGGTCCTTGGTCGCATGCTCGGCGTACTCCGACAACGCCAGCGCCACGAGGCCACCCTGCGTCTTGCCGCCGTCCTTGCCGCCCTGACCGCCCTGGCCGCCGGAGCCGCCCGAGCCGTCGCCCGCACAGATCGTGCCCGCGCTCGACGCCGCCGACTGGAGATGCTTGCCGAAGTCCTTGGCCTGCGTCTCCAGATGCGACGCCGTCTTCCCCGTCGTCGTCAGTACCTGACTGATGCCCTGCGGATGCAGATCCCAGCCCGTCATACCCAACCCCCCGTGACCGCCGTGAACCGACTACCGGTCAACCGATGTTGTCGACCGCCGACTTCGCCTTCGCCAGGGTCGAATGCGCCGTCGAGTCGTTCTTCTCCATCGTCGTCTTCAGCAGGTGGATGATGTTCCGCACCTCCTGCGACGCGTTGTTCCAGCGCTGCTCCTTGCCGTGGTACTCGTCCGCCACACCGTCGGCCGTGAAGTCCGCCATCGCCTTCTTCACCTGCTTGTCCCGCGCCGCGATCACCGACTCCAGCTGGGCGATCACCCCCGCGAGGTTCCCCTGCACATCCGCCGACGCCCCCGTGTCGTACGACCGACGATCCGCGCCAGAACCCGCCATCACACACCACTCCCCGTGAAGAGACCGAACGTCTCGAAGAATTCAGAACAACCCGGACACGTGCGGCTCAGCGGCCCGAGAACCGCGCCGCGTCGAAGTTGGCGGCGCCCATCTGCGACTTGGCGTTCTCGCCCTGCTCCTGGTCACCCGAGCTGAAGGCGCCCTCCATCCCGGACTGACCGCCCAGGATCGCCGCCAGCGAGCCGTTCAGCTCCTTCGTGATGCCGTCCGCGCGCGCCTTGAACTGGTCGAACGCCGTACGCCCCGCACCGTTGAACTTCCCTTCCAACGGCTCGGCCGCCTGCACCAACTGCCGGATCAGCGTGCCCAGATCCTGGCTGGACCCGCGTGAATCACGCATCAGCGTCGAGAGCGTCTGCGCACCCATGTCGAACTTCATGTCGCCTCCCCCGTATGGGCTCCCACGGCGTCTGCCGCTCCTGTCACATACCGCCTACGATTATGAACTCCCGGGCGTGAGCGGGCGAGCCAGGGTCCGGTCTGTCACAGGATCAGCGAATTTCCGTGACAAAGGCTTGGCGGGAAGCGGCTTCGGCAGCCGGTGTCAGCGGGCGTGCGCCGCGGACTCGCGGCAGATCAGGAGCAGTGCCCTGTCGTCGTTGACGTCCTTGGCGACGGCCTCGATGAGGTGCCAGGCGGCGCCGTGGAAGCCGCCGGCGACATAGCGGTCGGCTTCGCCGGTGAGGCGGTCGATGCCTTCCACGATGTCGCGGTCGGAGGTCTCCACCAGGCCGTCGGTGAAGAGCATCAGGACGTCGCCGGGGCGCAGCGAGCCCTTGACGGAGTCGAACTGGGCGCCGTCGTAGACGCCGAGGAGCGGGCCCTCGGCGGACTTCTCCTCCCAGCGGCCGGTGCCGGCGCTGAGCTGGAGGCCCGGTGGATGGCCCGCGGAGTACAGCTCGTAGTCCCCGGAGTCGAGGTCCAGGACGAGGTGGATGGAGGTGGCGAAGCCCTCGTCCCAGTCCTGGCGGAGCAGATAGCCGTTGGCGGCGGGCAGGAAGGCGTGCGGGGGCAGGGAGCCGAGCAGGCCGCCGAAAGCGCCGGACAGCAGAAGGGCGCGGGAGCCCGCGTCCATGCCCTTGCCGGAGACGTCGGTGAGGACGACCTCCAGGGTGCGGCCGCCGTTGGTGCGGGCGGCCACCACGAAGTCGCCGGAGAAGGACTGGCCGCCGGCCGGCCGCAGCGCCATCTCGTGGTGCCAGCCCTGGGGCAGCTTGGGCAGGGTGGACTGCACCCGGATCCGCTCGCGCAGGTCGAACAGCATGGTGCCGCCGCGCCGCCAGGGCACGCCGACGCGGCTGCGGAACTGGGCGGTGAGCAGCCCGAAGAAGCCGCAGGCCGCCACCACCAGGACGACGCCCGGGGTGACCCGCGAGGGGCCCTCGGTATACGGGCCGAGGCGTACCGACTCCACGATCAGCGCGGTGGCCGCGGTCGCGTACAGGCCGAGCAGGCTGGCCGGGCGCAGCAGCAGTCCGCCGGCGACGATCGGCAGGACGAGCATGGCCGGGGAGCACCACACGGAGTCGAACAGGGTCAGGGCGGCGAAGACCGGGATGGTCAGGAGGAGCCCGGCGAAGGCGATCCAGTCGGAGCCGTCGCCGCGGAAGTAGTCGACGGCGCTTCTGCGCAGCCCGACGCGGGCCCGGTGCCACTGCATCTTCCACCGGGCCGTGAGTGTGTCGGCCTTCGCGCGCGTCTCTCGTCCTGCTGCCATTAGTTCGGGACCCTATCCATCGCACCGGCCCCTTGGCACGGGAGGTCCTGCTTGTCCCCCGTGCGGGGCTCGGGTTCACAGGTTCGCTCAGGCACCGGAATTCCGTAAACCCACCCGAAGGAGTGTCAGTGCTTCTGACAGGTGGGGCACCAGAAGAGGTTGCGGGCGGCGAGCCCCGCGGTGCGGATGTGGTCGCCGCAGATGTGGCAGGGCTGGGTGGCGCGGCGGTAGACGTAGACCTCGCCGCCGTGGTCGTCCACGCGGGGCGGGCGGCCCATGGCCTCGGGGGTGTGCTCCGGCCGTACGGTGTCGATCCGGTTGTTGCGCACGCCCTCGCGCATCAGGGCGGCGAGGTCGGTCCAGATCGCGTCCCACTCGGCGGGGGTGAGGTCGCGGCCCGCGCGGTAGGGGTCGATGCCGTGCCGGAAGAGGACCTCGGCGCGGTAGACGTTGCCGACGCCGGCCACGATCTTCTGGTCCATGAGCAGGGCGGCGATCGTCGTACGGCTGCGGCTGATCCTCCGGTACGCCGCCGCCGGGTCGGCGTCCTGCCTGAGCGGGTCGGGGCCGAGGCGGGAGTGGACGGCGCGTTTCTCGTCGTCGGTGATCAGGGCGCAGGTGGTGGGGCCGCGCAGATCGACGTACGACAGGTCGTTCGCGAGCCGGAGCCGGACGGTGTCGGTGGGCGGGGGCGCGGGGGCGTCGCCGAAGCCGACCTTGCCGAACAGGCCGAGGTGGATATGGACCCAGTCGCTGTCGCGGAACCGCAGGAACAGGTGCTTGCCGTGGGCCTCGGTGGCGGTCAGCTCGGCGCGGTCCAGGAGGGCGGCGGCGTCGGAGAACTTGCCCTGGGGGCTGGTGACGCGGGGGGCGGTGCCCTGGAAGCGGGCGGCATAGTCCTGCGCCAACCGGTGAATGGTGTGCCCTTCCGGCAAGGCGGGCCGTCCTTTCCTCTTCTTCTCTTCCCGCCCGCCACTCGACTCACTCGACCGGCGGGCAGCCCTCGCCCCTCAGCCTAGGCGTGTTCCCCGGTCGCCCCGCCCGCATCCGGAGGATCCCGCCACGCACGGCGCCCACCCGTCGCCGAGCGGATCGGCGGGGGTGGGCGCAGGTGGGAGTGGGGGTGGGTTACTGCTGGGGGTGGTGGGCGGGGACCGGGGGGAGGTCGCCCGTCGTCTCGTAGTCGCTCAGCATGTCGATGCGGCGGATGTGGCGCTCGTCACCGGAGAACGGGGTGGCGAGGAACGTCTCGACGAACTTGGTCGCCTCCTCGGTGCTGTGCATGCGCGCGCCGACGGCCACCACATTGGCGTTGTTGTGCTGACGGCCGAGCGACGCCGTCTCCTCGCTCCAGGCCAGCGCCGCGCGCACGCCCTTCACCTTGTTCGCGGCGATCTGCTCCCCGTTGCCGGAGCCGCCGATCACGATGCCGAGGGCGTCGGCGTCGGCGGCCGTGCGCTCGGCGGCGCGCAGGCAGAAGGGCGGGTAGTCGTCCTGGGCGTCGTAGATGTGCGGCCCGCAGTCGACGGGCTCGTGCCCCGCCGCCTTGAGCCACTCGACGAGGTGGTTCTTGAGTTCGAAGCCCGCATGGTCGGAGCCGAGGTACACGCGCATGGGACGAGTGTGACACGCCGGAATCGGGGCAGCAGCCCGGGGTCCACGGCATTCGAGGGGCGTCCGTCAAGGCATCCGGGGGTGACTCATACGACACCCGGTGACCTACGGATTTCGTCGTCAAATGTGAGCGGGGCCATAGAACCTCAAGGGAACCTCAAGTAACAATCCGGATTCAGAGGTTCCCGAATTCGTTCACCTCGGATTCACTGGACCGACTCGTACACCGCTCGTACGAATCCCGTACCGGACCCCACAACGGCACCCCCGTTTCCGTGCGAGAACCCCCGCTCAACAGGCGCAAAGGAATCCGTCCATGACCCCTCCTGGTTCCGGACTTCAAGCAGGCCTCAAGAACCGACACCTGACGATGATCGCCATCGGCGGTGTGATCGGCGCCGGCCTGTTCGTCGGCTCCAGCTCCGGCATCGCCGCGGCCGGACCGGGCATTCTGCTGTCCTACGCCCTCGTCGGCACCCTCGTCGTCCTCGTGATGCGCATGCTGGGCGAGATGTCCGCCGCCAACCCGACCTCCGGCTCCTTCTCCGAGCACGCCGACCGCGCGCTCGGCCGCTGGGCCGGTTTCTCCATCGGCTGGCTGTACTGGTTCTTCTGGGTCGTGGTGCTCGCGGTCGAGGGAACGGCCGGCGCGAAGATCCTTGAGGGCTGGGTACCCGCGGTACCGCAGTGGGGCTGGGCCCTCATCGTGATGCTGGTGCTGACCGCGTCGAACCTCGTGTCGGTCGGTTCCTACGGCGAGTTCGAGTTCTGGTTCGCCGGTATCAAGGTCGTGGCGATCGGCGCGTTCATCGTCGTCGGCCTGCTCGCGATCTTCGGTGTGCTGCCGGGCGCGCACACCGACAACGCGTCCTTCTCCAATCTCACCAGTCACGGCGGATTCCTGCCGCACGGTCCGGGCTCGATCCTCACCGGTGTGCTGCTGGTCGTCTTCTCCTTCATGGGCAGCGAGATCGCCACCCTGGCCGCCGGTGAGTCGGAGGACCCGCAGCGCGCGGTCACCAAGGCCACCAACAGCATCATCTGGCGTATCGGTGTCTTCTACCTCGGTTCGATCCTCGTCGTGGTCACGCTGGTGCCGTGGAACGACGCGTCGCTCGGGAAGCAGGGCTCGTACGTCGCCGCGCTGAACTCCCTCGGGATCGCGCACGCCGGTGAGATCATGAACGTCATCGTGCTGACCGCGGTGCTGTCCTGTCTCAACTCGGGTCTGTACACGGCCTCCCGGATGGCCTTCTCGCTCGGCCAGCGCGGCGACGCGCCGAAGGCGTTCGCCCGCACCACCTCCCGCGGTGTGCCGATGGCGGCGATCCTCGCGTCGGTCGTCTTCGGCTTCGTGGCCGTGTTCTTCAACTACAAGTTCCCGAACACCGTCTTCCTGTTCCTGCTGAACTCCAGTGGCGCGGTCGCCCTGTTCGTGTGGCTGGCCATCTGCTTCTCGCAGCTGCGGATGCGCCGGATCATCCAGCGCGAGGCGCCGGAGAAGCTCGTCGTGAAGATGTGGCTGTACCCGTACCTGACCTGGGCCGCGGCCGCGCTGATCGTCTTCGTCCTGGGCTACATGCTCACCGACACGGAGGGCGCGAGCAGCGGCCGCAAGACCGTGCTGCTGTCGCTGGGCGTGGCGGCGGTCGTGGTGGTGCTCGCCTTCGTGAAGCAGGCGGTCCAGTCCCGCCGTGCCCCGGCAGAGGCCGCCGAGGCCGCGACGGACAAGGTCTCCATCGGCTGACCCGGTCCGCCCTCGTACAACGGCCGCGGGGCCCGACGAAGTTCGTCGGGCCCCGCGGCCGTTGTCCTGTGCCGGTGGGCGGCTAGCGCTTGCCGGCGAACTTCCACGTGGTCGGCAGCAGACCCATCGCGAGGGCGGCCTTGAGGGCGTCGCCGATCAGGAACGGGACGAGACCGGCGGCGACCGCCTGGCCGAGGGAGAGATGGGCGGCCAGGGCCAGGTAGGGGACGCCGACGGCGTAGATGACGGCCGAGCCGAGGATCATCGTGCCCGCCATGCGCAGCGGGGAGCGGTCGGCGCCGCGGCGGGCGAGGGCGCCCACGACGGCGGAGGCGAGCAGCATGCCGAGGACGTAGCCGAAGGAGACCGCGCCGGTGCCGGAGTCGCCCTCCGCGAACCACGGCACGCCGATCATGCCGGCCACCGTGTACAGGGCGAGGGAGAGGAAGCCGCGGCGGGCGCCGAGCGCGGTGCCGACCAGCAGCGCGGCGAAGGTCTGGCCGGTCACCGGCACCGGGGAGCCGGGCACGGGCACCGACAGCTGGGCGGCGAGCCCGGTGAGCGCGGCACCGCCGAGCACGAGGGCGGCGTCACGGGCGCGGGACGCGGGCAGCAGATCGGCGAGGACGGCACCCGGACGGGCGCTGACGGTGGCGGTGCTCATGGGGACTCCGCGGGGTGGAGGGGACAGGGGCCAGGTGGGACATCGCGACGCTATACCGGCGCCCCGAGGCCGATCACCGTCAGCGCTCGACAAAGGGTTGATCGACAGCTTGGTGGGCTCCGCACAAAAGTACGGCTCACACCGGGCACGGCGTGACGGTGGTCACTGAGGTGGGGTGCTTCAGCAGACCCCGCGAGCTGCCGACGCGACTGTAGGGATCCCCCAAAGCGGGGCGGCTCCTGGTGACGACGGCCCCGGTCGTCTCGGTCGGTGGGCGCGGGGTGGGCAGCGCTCGGGGGGTTTGCTAGCTTCGGTGCCATGGTTGCGCAGGCCCGGTATTTCACGTCGCGTCGCTATGTCGACCTGCGGCGCCAGGGCGCGGCCACCTGTCGTCGTTCGGGATAGGGGCGGCCCGCCGCTCGGCGCCGCGCCGCCTCGTCCTTTCCGGTCTTCCGATGTACCGGCTCCGGTCCCGAGGACGGTTCTCCATGCCCCGCAGTGCGGCGTCCACCCTTGTCTCCCCCGTGCCCCGCGCCGCCGAGCGCGACCGGCGGCGCACCAGCGCCAGTTCCGTGCTGCGGTCCGTGCTGGAGCACGGCCCGGTGGCGCGCAGTACGGTGGCGCGGCTGACCGGCCTGTCCCCCGCGTCGGTGACCGAGCACTGTGCGCGGCTCGCCGGGCTCGGGCTGATCCGGGAGTCCCAGGCGCCGCGCCGCTCGCGCGGGGTGGGCCGGCCGCATGTGCCGGTCGAGCTGGACGACGCCCGGTTCGTGGTGGGCGGGGTGCATGTGGCGGTGCCGTACACCACCGTGGCGCTGCTGGATCTGCGCGGCCGGGTGCTGGCCCGGCGCGAGCTGAAGCATGAACGGACCGATCCCGGGCGGGTGCTGGCGCGGGCCGCCGAGGGGCTCGCCGCGCTGTTCGCCGAGGCGTCCGGGCGGCGCCCGCTCGGGGTCGGGGTCGCCGTCGGCGGCTGGGTGGACCGGGAGACGGGCACCGTGGTGGAGCACGAGCTGCTGGGCTGGCGGGAGGTGCCGGTGCGGGAGCTGCTCGCCGCCCGTACCGGTCTGCCGGTCCATGTCGACGGGCACGCGCGGGCGTTGGTGAACGGCGAGCGTCTGTTCGGGCGGGCCCGGGGCAGCCGGAGCGTGCTGCATCTGTTCGTGGGCAATGTGGTCGACGCCGCGTTCGCCACCCATGACGAGGTGCACCACGGACCCCGGTCCGCGGCCGGTGCCATCGCGCATCTGCCGGTGCCGGGCGGTACCGAGCCGTGCCCGTGCGGCCGTACCGGCTGCCTTCAAGTGGAGCTGGGGGAACGGACGTTGTGCCGCAGGGCGCGCGCGGCCGGGGTCACCGACTCGGCGAATCCGATGCGTGTCGTGGCCGCGGCGGCGGCCGGGGACGCGGTGGCCCGGCGGCTGCTGGTGGAGCGGGCGCGGGCGACGGGGCGGGCGGCCGCGCTGCTGCTCGATGTGCTCAACCCGGAGACGGTCGTGGTCACCGAGGTGGGGGTCATCCACTTCGAGGAGTGCCTGGACGCGCTGCGGGAGGCGGCCGGGAATTCCCGCTCCGCGGCGGTCCTGCCGACGAGTTTCCCGGATTCCGTACTCGCCGTCGCGGGCGGTTCGGTGCTGCTCGACGCATTGTTCCGGGATCCACTGAGCGCCTCACCTGAGAGTATTTAATTCAGAAACTCGGAATGTTGACATGGGTCGCTCGGGGCCTGGAACATGCTGGTCATGCACCCCTTCACGAGCTGTCGAACCGAGTGTCACGCCTTCTGTTGCTGACATCTTGCCGCGTGTGACGCGCGTGTTGCCGTGAATTTCCCAGGGCTTCTTCGCATTTCCCTGAGTTTCTCTGTGTTTCCGTTGACCGGCTCTTTCCGGGAGACCCCCATGCACCGTCGTCTCTTTCTCACCTCCTTGCTGGGCGCGTCCGCCGCCGTCGCCGGACTCGACGGCTGCGCCAAGGGCGTGGCCACCGCCGACACCGGTGGCGCCGCCGCCACCCGGCCCCTCGCGGCCAAGGTCCCCGCCGGGACCAGCCTGAAGATCACCTCGTACCAAGGTGTGGAGCAACTCCAGTTCAGACTGGGGAAGTTCCCGCCGCTGCCGTTCACCGTGTCCGACTGGGTGAACATCGGCGCCGGTCCCGATGTCATCAACGCCTTCCGCGCCAGGTCCCTGGATGTCGCCAACAACGCGGGCATCCCGCCGATCCAGGCGCAGTTCCAGGGCCTCGCGGCGAAGATCGTGGCGATCGAGCTGACCCGCAGGCCGAACTACCTGTTCGCGACCCGGCCCGGCAGCGACATCCGTACCGTGGCCGACTTCAAGGGCAGGCGGCTCGCCTTCTCGCAGGGGCAGGCGCAGGGCGTGGTCCTGCTGCGGGCCCTGAAGAAGGCGGGTCTGGCGTACGACGACGCCGAGCTGGTGCCGCTGACCAGCAACCAGTTCCTGACCGCCCTCCAGTCCGGCCAGGTGGACGTGGCCCCGCTCGCCAACAGCCAGGCGCCCGCCTATCTCAAGCAGTACGCGGCGAAGGGCGCCCGCACCGTCACCACCGACGTGGTCGACCTGCTCAATCTGCTCTGGGCGCCGCAGGCCGCGCTGAACGATCCCGCCAAGGCCGCCGCGATCGCCGCGTACATCCCGCGGTGGGCCCAGGGCCAGGTGTGGCAGTACGAGCATCCGGACCGGTGGAACGAGGAGTTCTACGTCAAGACGCAGAACCTGACCCTCCCGCAGGCGAAGTCCATCACCGCGCTCGCCAACAAGCCGCTGTTCCCGCCGCGTTGGGACGAGGCGATCACATGGGAGCAGGAGACCGCCGATCTGCTCGCCGAGGGCGGCTTCGTGAAGAAGACGGATGTGTCCGGCCTGTTCGACCACCGCTTCGAGGCGATCGCCGCACGGGCCGTGCCCGAGGAGTACCGGAGGTGACCGCCATGACGACCACGACGACCAAAGCGACCACCACGACCGTCGCGTCCGCCCCCGCGTCCGGGGAGCTGCCTCCGGTCCGCCGCCGGCGCCGCCTCTCCCCCGGGCGCCGGCTGCCCGCCGCCCGGCTGGCCGGGCCCCTGCTGGTGCTGGCCGCCTGGGCGATCGCCTCGGCCGCCGGGCAGCTGGACCCGGCCGCGATACCCGCGCCCTGGACGGTGCTGCGCACCCTCGGCCGTCTGTGGACCGACGGCACCCTGCCCACCGATGTGCTGACCTCGCTGCGCCGGGCCGCGTACGGCTTCACGATCGGGCTGGCCGCCGGGGTGCTGCTGGCGCTGGTGTCCGGGCTCAGCCGCACCGGGGAGGCGCTGATCGACGGGACGGTGCAGCTCAACCGGGCGATCCCGACCCTCGGGCTGATTCCGCTGTTCATCCTCTGGCTGGGCATCGGGGAGACCTTCAAGGTCGCCATCATCGCGATCGTCGTCTACGTCCCGGTCTATCTGAACACGCATGCCGCGCTGGCCGGCATCGACAGCCGCTATGTCGAACTGGCCGAGGTCCAGGGCCTGTCGAGGCTCGGCTTCGTGCGGCAGGTGGTGATCCCGGGGGCGCTGCCCGGGTTCTTCGTGGGGCTGCGGCTCGGGGTGACCGGCTCCTGGCTGGGCCTGGTGGTCCTGGAGCAGATCAACGCCACCAGCGGACTCGGCTACATGATGTTCCAGGCGCAGAACTACGGCCGTACCGACACCATCCTCGTCGGCCTGCTGATCTACGGCGTCTTCGGCCTGGTCTCCGACAGCGCGGTCCGTCTGATCGAACGGAGGGTGCTGTCATGGCGCCGCACACTGAGCAGCTGACCCGGCCCGCCACCGCCGTCCAACTGCGGTCCCTGCACCGGTCGTTCGGGGAACGTACGATCCTCGACGGCATCGATCTCGAACTGCCCGCGGGACAGTTCACGGCGCTGCTCGGGCACTCGGGGTCCGGGAAGTCCACCCTGCTGCGGGCCGTCGCCGGGCTCGATCACGGGGTGGCCGGGTCCGGGCAGGTCGCGGCGCCGAGACAGGTCTCGGTGGTGTTCCAGGACTCCCGGCTGCTGCCCTGGCGCCGGGTGCTGGACAACGTGCTGCTGGGCCTGGAAGGGAAGGACGCGGCGCGGCGCGGCCGGGCGGCCCTCGCCGAGGTGGGCCTCGAAGGGCGGGAGCGGGCCTGGCCGGGCGAGCTGTCCGGCGGTGAGGCGCAGCGGGCCGCGCTGGCCCGCGCCCTGGTGCGGGAACCCGAACTCCTGCTGGCGGACGAGCCGTTCGGGGCGCTGGACGCGCTGACCCGGATCCGGATGCACCATCTGCTGCGCGAGCTGTGGGAGCGCCACCGGCCCTCCGTGCTGCTCGTCACCCATGACGTGGACGAGGCGATCGTGCTCGCCGACCGGGTCCTCGTCCTGGAGCGGGGCCGTATCGGCCTCGATCTGACCATCGACCGTCCCCATCCGCGCTCCTACCGGGAGCCGGTCCTGGGCGAGTACCGGGAGCGGCTGCTGGCCGCCCTCGGTGTCACGGAGGACCACCGATGACCACCCGCCGACTCCACCTGAACGCGTTCCTGATGAGCACCGGCCACCACGAGGCGTCCTGGCGGCTCCCGGAGAGCGATCCGTACGCGCATGTCGATCTGCGCCACTACACACGGCTCGCGCAGACCGCCGAACGCGGCACCTTCGACAGCCTGTTCCTCGCCGACAGCCCCCAGTTGTGGGGCGAGCTCGGCCAGCGTCCGGCCGGTGCCCTGGAGCCGCTGACCCTGCTGACCGCGCTGGCGACGGCCACCGAGCACATCGGGCTGATCGCCACCGCGTCCACCTCCTACAACTCCCCCTACAACCTGGCCCGCAGATTCGCCTCGCTGGACATCGTCAGCGGCGGCCGGGCGGGCTGGAACATCGTCACCACCGCGGGCGCGGAGGCGGCCCGCAACTTCGGACTCGACCACGAGCCCGCGCACGCCGAACGGTACGAGCGGGCCGCCGACTTCCTCGATGTGGCGCTGAAGCTGTGGGACAGCTGGGAGGACGACACGATCGTCGCCGACAAGGCGGCCGGTGTCTGGGGCGACGACGGCAAGATCCATCCGCCGCGGCACGAGGGCCCGTACTTCCGGGTCGGTGGCGCCCTCAACGTGCCGCGTTCCCCGCAGGGTTACCCGCTGCTGGTGCAGGCGGGCTCCTCGGCGGACGGCAAGGCGTTCGCGGCGCGGTACGCGGAGGCGGTGTTCACCGCGCAGCAGACCCTCGCCGACGCGCAGTCCTTCTACGCGGACATCAAGGACCGCACCGAGCGGGCCGGGCGGCACCCCGGGCATCTCAAGGTGCTGCCCGGGATCGTGCCCGTGCTCGGCTCGACGGAGGCCGAGGCGCGGGCGGCCGAGCAGGTCCTGGAGGACCACATCGTGCCCGAGCACGGGCTGCGACGCCTGGAACGGCTGCTCCAACTCGCCCCCGGTGACCTGTCGTTGGACAGACAGCTGCCCGCCGAGCTGCCGCCCGAGTCCGCGGTGGAGGGCGCCAAGAGCCGGTACACGCTGGTGGTGGAGCTGGCCCGGCGCGAGCGGCTCACCGTGCGGCAGCTGATCGGCCGGCTCGGCGGCGGGCGCGGGCACCAGACCTTCGCCGGGACGCCCGAGCAGATCGCCGACCGCATCGAGACCTGGTTCACCCGGGGCGCGGCCGACGGCTTCAACATCATGCCGCCCGTGCTGCCCTCGGGCCTGGACGCCTTCGTGGACCACGTCGTACCGATCCTGCGCGCCCGGGGCCTGTTCCGCACGGAGTACGGCCCGAAGCGGACCCTGCGCGAGCGCTACGGCCTGCCGCGCCCCGCGAACCAGTACCTGTCCCCCGCCTTCGCCTGACATTCCCTTCCGGAAAGGAACTCCCATGTCCCTGGAGATCACCAAGGTCACCGCGCGCATCGGCGCCCGTGTCTCGGGCGTCGACCTCACCCGGCCGCTCACCGAGGCGGAGGTGACCGGCATCCGCGAGGCGCTGAACGTCCACAAGGCGCTGGTCTTCGCCGCCGAGGGCCTGGACGACGCCGGCCAGCAGGCGTTCGCCCGGCACTTCGGCGCGCTGACCACCGCCCATCCGACGGTCGGCGCCGTCGAGGGCGCCCCGAACGTGCTGCCCGTGGACAGCGAGCGGGGCCGCGCCAACCACTGGCACACGGACGTCACCTTCGTCCTCAACCCGCCCCAGGCCAGCACCCTGCGCTCGATCACGATCCCGCCGTACGGCGGCGAGACCCTGATCGCCAACGCGGCCGCCGCCTACCGCGATCTGCCCGAGCCGCTGCGCCGCTTCGCCGACACGCTGTGGGCCGAGCACACCAACGACTACGACTACGCCGTACCGGACGAGGACGTCGACGCGGAGCAGGCGGCCCACCGCGCCGAGTTCACCTCGATCACCTTCCGCACCGCCCATCCGGTGGTGCGGGTCCATCCGCTGACCGGGGAGCGCGGGCTGTTCGTCGGCGGGTTCGCGCAGCGGATCGTGGGCCTGTCGACCGGCGAGTCCCGCAAGATCCTGGACCTGTTCCAGTCGTATGTGACCCGGCCCGAGAACATCCTGCGCCACCGCTGGGCGGAGCGGGAACTGGTCCTGTTCGACAACCGGATCACCCAGCACTACGCCATCGACAACTACGACGGCCTGCCGCGCCGACTGCACCGGGTGACGGTCGCCGGTGACGTCCCGGTCGGCGTCGAGGGCAAGGAGAGCTACTCCATCGAGGGCGACGCCGCGCACTACACCCCCGTACACACTCCGGCGGACACCCCCGCGCCCGAGCCCGCGGCGGTGTAACCGGAGTCTCACTCTCCGAATGGTGGGTGTCCGGATACTGGGCGGTCCCTCCGTGTGAGCGGACGGGCCGCCCAGACTGGGTTAGTTTTTGCCCGCCTATTGCACGCCCGCCTATTGCATCGGGAGAGCCGCCCCCATGCCCAGCCCCACCCGCTCGGACACACCACGCCTGGCGGAGAACCCCGCCCTCTCCCATGGTCTCAAGCAGCGCCATCTGTCGATGATCGCCCTCGGCGGTGTGATCGGCGCGGGGCTCTTCGTCGGGTCGGGCGCGGGCATCGCCGCCGCCGGACCGTCCATCGTGATCGCCTACGCCCTGTCCGGGCTGCTGGTGATGCTGGTCATGCGGATGCTCGGCGAGATGTCGGCCGCGTACCCGTCCTCCGGCTCCTTCTCCGCGCACGCCGAGCGGGCGATCGGGCCCTGGGCCGGGTTCGCCGCCGGGTGGGCGTTCTGGGTGCTGCTGTGCACCGCGGTCGGCCTGGAGGGCATCGGCGCGGCGAAGATCGCGCAGGGCTGGGTGCCCGGCAGCCCGCAGTGGCTGTGGGTCGCCCTGTTCATGGTGGTCTTCCTGGGCACGAACCTGGCCGCCGTGAAGAACTTCGGCGAGTTCGAGTTCTGGTTCGCCGCACTCAAGGTCGGTGCGATCTCGCTGTTCCTGGTGCTCGGCGTGCTCGCCCTCACGGGTGTGCTGCCCGGCACGGACTCCCCCGGCACCGCCCATCTCACCCAGTTCCTGCCGCACGGCGGCCAGGGCCTGGTCATCGGCCTGCTCGCCTCGGTCTTCGCCTACGGCGGCCTGGAGACGGTCACCATCGCGGCGGCGGAGTCCGAGGACCCGGTGCGGGGCGTGGCGCGCGCGGTGAAGACGGCGATGTGGCGGATCGCCGTCTTCTACATCGGCTCCATGGCCGTCGTCGTCGCCCTGGTGCCCTGGAACGACCCGGAGGTCGTGGCGCGCGGCCCCTACGTGGCGACCCTGGACCACCTCGGCATCCCGGGCGCGGGCCAGCTCATGAACATCGTGGTGTTCGTGGCCCTGCTGTCCGCGATGAACGCCAACATCTACGGCTCCTCGCGCATCGCCTACTCCCTGGTCCAGCGCGGCCAGGGCCCGAAGGTGCTGGCGAAGGTGTCCGGCGGGGTGCCCCGGATCGGCGTGGCCACCTCCTGCCTGGTCGGCTTCGGCTGCGTGCTGCTGAGCTACTGGCGGCCCGACGACGTCTTCCCGTGGCTGCTGAACATGATCGGCGCGGTGATCCTGGTCGTCTGGATCTTCATCGCCGTCTCCCAGCTGCTGCTGCGCCGCCGCATCGAACGCGAGGCCCCGGAGAAGCTGGTCGTGCGGATGTGGGCGTTCCCGTACCTCACCTGGGTGGCGCTCGCGGGCATGGCCGCGGTCTTCGTCCTGATGGCACGGCAGCCCGACACCCGCGTCCAGCTGTACTCCTCGGGCGCGATGACGCTCGTGCTCGCGGCGGCGGGGTACGCCTGGCAGCGGGTGCGCGCCGGGCGCTGACCCCTCACACCGTGGCCAGCCGGGAGATCTCGGCGGCCACGGCCTCCGGGTCGGGGGCGACGGTGGCGCGGGCGATGCCGTCCAGGGCCGGGTGGGCGCCGACCCGGACCGAGTGGTGGGCGTGGCGCAGCAGATCGAGGTCGTTGATGTCGTTGCCGAAGGCGTTGTAGCGGTCGATGCCCAGCGAGGCCAGGGCCTCCCACTTGTTCGTGGTGCCGGGCGCGAAGTCGATGATCGCCTCGTCGAGATGGTGGTTGACGGTCATGCCGAGCACCCGGCCCGCCTCGGCGAGGGCGGCCATGTCGGTCGCGTCGACCACGAGGAACTTCACCACGGCGGGCAGGCCCGCGAGGTCGACCCGGCGGGCGAGCCGGCCCTGGTCGACGCGGCCGAGGATCGGGTGCTCGGCCGGTCCGGTGTAGGCGTAGTCCCAGGGACCGTCGGCGAGATAGCCCGCGCGGAAGCGGTCGGCCTCGATCAGCAGCTTGCCGAGGTCTCCCGGCTCGAACGCGGCCCGTGCCCGGACCTCGCCGCCCACGGAGACCAGGCTGCCGTTGCCGCCGATCAGCGTGGCGGTGGGGAAGGCCCCGCCGAGCACCGGCAGCAGGTCGCGGACCGGCCGGGCGGAGGCGAAGACCAGGTGGTGACCGGCGCGCTCGCAGGTCTCGATGGCGGTGCGGATCCTGCCGTCGATCGTCCGGCCGTCGAAGCAGAGGGTGCCGTCGACGTCGAAGACCGTGGTGCGGGCGCTGGAAGTGATCACCACGCGATCGTAGCGACACTAAGGGGAGCCTTCCTGTCGCCCTGATGCAGTTGTTGCTAGCGTGTAGTTGCAAGAGGTTTGCAATAAGGTTCCGGAGGGGATCCCCCATGCCCGTCTACACGCTGCCCGAGCTGCCCTACGACTACTCCGCGCTGGCCCCTGTGATCAGCCCCGAGATCATCGAGCTGCACCACGACAAGCACCACGCGGCCTATGTGAAGGGCGCGAATGACACGCTGGAGCAGCTGGCCGAGGCGCGCGACAAGGAGTCCTGGGGCTCGGTCAACGGCCTGGAGAAGAACCTGGCCTTCCACCTCTCCGGGCACATCCTGCACAGCATCTACTGGCAGAACATGACCGGCCCGAAGGACGGCGGCGGCGAGCCGCTGGCCGCCGACGGCGTGGGCACGCTCGCCGACGCGATCACGGAGTCCTTCGGCTCCTTCGCCGGTTTCAAGGCCCAGCTGACCAAGGCCGCGGCCACCACGCAGGGCTCCGGCTGGGGCGTCCTCGCGTACGAGCCGCTGAGCGGGCGGCTGATCGTGGAGCAGGTCTACGACCACCAGGGCAACGTCGGCCAGGGCGCCACCCCGATCCTGGTCTTCGACGCCTGGGAGCACGCCTTCTACCTCCAGTACAAGAACCAGAAGGTCGACTTCATCGACGCCATGTGGGCCGTCGTCAACTGGCAGGACGTGGCCAAGCGTTACGAGGCCGCCACCTCCCGCGCGAACACGCTGCTGCTGGCCCCGTGAGCCCGGCGCGCCCCGCGCGCCGCTGAAGCGCCCTGCCTCGTGATCGTCTTCTCACCCTTCACGGCGGCAGGCGGATGAGGGGAGGCCCTCCGTGAGGACGTGACTCGCGGAGGGCCTTTCGCCGTACGTGCGGGGCGCATTCAGACTTTCCCCGCTTTCCCCACACACCAGGGATTGACGCCCCTCGGGCGATCATTACAACCTGTGTTCCTGTGATGACCTCCAGTGTGCGGGTACTGGCCGCCGGTGACCGCTTCGTGCTCCCCTCGCTGATCACGGCCGCATTGGCCAGACAAGCCCACTGCGATGTGCGGGAGTTGACCCTCGGCTGGCCGCAGAAACCGTTCGGCACCGTCGCCGAGGTGGAGGAGGCCAGCGACGCCGAGGACGAGCTGATCGCGGCCCTCGCCGGGGCGGACGTCCTCGTCACCCAGATGGCACCGGTCACCGAACGGGTCCTGGCCGCCCGCCCCGAGTTACGGCTGGTCGCGGTCTGCCGGGCCCGCCCGGTGAACGTCAATCTCGACGCGGCCCGCGCCCACGGGGTCCGGGTCTGCTGCGCGCCCGGCCGCAAGGCCGCGGCGACGGCCGAGTTCACCGTCGGACTGCTGCTCGCCGCGCTGCGGCGCATCCCGCAGGCCCATGACCGCCTCACCGCGCAAGGGAGTTGGGCGGGTTCCCGGTACTACACGTACGAGCACAGCGGCCTGGAGGTGGAGGACCTGCCCGTCGGACTCATCGGGTACGGCGCGGTCGGCAGCCGGGTGGCGCGGGTGCTGGGCGCGCTCGGGGCGCGGGTGATGGTGTACGACCCGTACGCGCGCGGGGAGATGTACGGGCTGCGGATGGCCTCGCTGGACGAGTTGCTGCGGCGCTCGCGGGTGATCAGTCTGCATGCCCGGGTCACCGAGGAGACGCGGGGGCTGATCGGGGCGCGGGAGCTGGCGCTGCTGCCGCCGGGGGCGGTGGTGGTGAACGCGGCACGGGGGGCGCTGCTGGACGAGGGGGCGCTGTGCGACGCGCTGGAGGACGGGCGGCTCGCGGTGGCGGCGCTGGACACGTACGCCGACGAGCCGCTGCCGGCGGACTCGCGGTTGCGGACGGTCGGGGGGCGGGTGGTGCTGACGCCGCATGTCGGCGGGGCGAGCCGGGCGGTGGCGGAGAAGGGGGCGCGGATCGCGGCGGCGGAGGTGGGGCGGTGGGTGCGGGGGGAGGCGCTGGCGCACTGTCTGACGTGACCGTCGGTGCGGGTGCGCGCCGTAGGGGGTGCGGTTCGTCGCCGAGTGCGGGTGCGCCGTGGCTGGTCGCGCCCACGCGGCGGAGCCGCAAACAGGCACAGCCCCGCGCCCCTGAGGGAACCGCCGTTCCGTCGGCGACAAGGGCCCGGCATCCCGCCGGGCCCTCAGCCCGTCCGACCTACAGGTTGCTGAAATCGGGACCCTGCGTCCGCGTCCGCTTGATCTCGTAGAAACCCGGGACCGAGGCGACCGCCAGGGTGCCGTCCCAGAGGCGGGCGGCCGCTTCGCCCTTGGGGGCGGGGGTGACGACGGGGCCGAAGAAGGCGATCTGCTCGCCGTCGTCGCCGGGGACGGCGATGACCGGGGTGCCGACCTCCTGGCCGACCTTGTCGATGCCCTCCTTGTGGGAGGCGCGCAGCTCGGCGTCGAACTCGAAGTCCTGCTGCTCGGCGTAGTCGATCAGCTCGGCGGGCAGACCGACGTCGGCGAGCGCCCCGGCGATGGACTCCAGGGTGATGCCCTCGCCGTTGTTGTGGATGCGGGTACCGAGCGCGGTGTACAGCGGGCCGACGACCTCCTGGCCGTGCTTCTGCCAGGCGGCGGTGACGACCCGGACGCCCTGCCAGGCGCGCACGGCGAGCATCTCCCGGTACTCCTCGGGCAGCGTGTCCAGCTTGTCCTCGTTGAGCACGGCGAGGCTCATGACGTGCCAGCGGACCTCGATGTCGCGGAGCTTCTCCACCTCCAGGACCCAGCGGGAGGTCATCCAGGCCCACGGGCACAGCGGGTCGAACCAGAAGTCGACAGGGGTCTTGCCGGACGGGGAAGCGGTCTCGGACATGGCTCTCCTCAGCGAAACGGTCTTCTTGAGGGATCAACGACGTCGTCCCGGAGGGCATTCCCCGATGATTCCTGTCAGGGGCACATGGCAGGATCGGTGCTGTTCAGCCCTCAATCACGCGATCACAAGGGAGTGCCGCCGTGCCCGGTGAGAATCTTTCCCGCGACGAGGCCCGGGAGCGGGCCGCACTGCTGTCCGTCGAGGGATACGACGTGTCCCTGGACCTCAGGTCGGCCGTCGGCGACGCGGACGGCGAGCCGCGCACCTTCCGCTCGGTCACCACGATCCGCTTCCGCTGCAACGAGCCGGGCGCGTCCAGCTTCGCCGACCTGATCGCGCCGAGCGTGACCGCGGTGTCGCTCAACGGCAAGGACCTGGACCCGAGCGAGGTCTTCGACGGCACCCGGATCGCCCTTGAGGACCTGGCCGCGGAGAACGAGCTGGTGGTCGACGCCCAGTGCGCCTACTCCCGCACCGGCGAGGGCCTGCACCGCTTCGTGGACCCCGAGGACGGCGAGGTCTACCTCTACACGCAGTACGAACCGGCCGACTCCCGCCGGGTGTTCGCGGGCTTCGAGCAGCCGGACCTCAAGGCGCCCTTCCGCTTCGAGGTGCGCGCGCCCGAGGGCTGGACCGCGTGGAGCAACGGCGCCGGTGAACTCACCGACGGCGTCTGGAAGTTCGCGGAGACGAAGCCGATCTCGACGTACATCACCTGTGTGGTGGCGGGGCCGTACCACTATGTGACGGACTCCTACTCCCGTACGTTCGCGGACGGTACGACGCTGGAGATCCCGCTGGGCGCGATGTGCCGCAAGGGGCTCGCGCCGCACTTCGACGCCGACGACGTCTTCCTGGTCACCAAGCAGGGCCTGGACTTCTTCCACGAGAACTTCGACTATCCGTACCCGTTCGGGAAGTACGACCAGGCGTTCGTGCCGGAGTACAACCTGGGCGCGATGGAGAACCCGGGCCTGGTGACCTTCCGCGAGGAGTACATCTTCCGCGGCAAGGTGACGCAGGCGTCGTACGAGGCCCGCGCCAATGTGATCCTGCACGAGATGGCGCACATGTGGTTCGGCGACCTGGTCACCATGGCCTGGTGGGACGACCTGTGGCTGAAGGAGTCCTTCGCGGACTTCATGGGCACGTTCGGCAATGTCGGCGCGACCCGCTTCAAGGACGCCTGGATCACCTTCGCCAACCGTCGCAAGGCCTGGGCGTACCGCGCGGACCAGCTGCCGTCCACCCACCCGATCACCGCGGACATCCGCGACCTCCAGGACGCCAAGCTCAACTTCGACGGCATCACCTACGCCAAGGGCGCCTCCGTGCTCAAGCAGCTGGTGGCGTACGTCGGCCAGGAGGCGTTCCTGGAGGGCGCCCGCCGCTACTTCAAGCGGCACGCGTACGGCAACACGCGCCTGGGTGACCTGCTGTCGGTGCTCGGCGAGACCAGCGGCCGGGACATGACGGCCTGGTCGCGGTCCTGGCTCCAGACGGCCGGGGTGAACGCGCTGACCCCGCAGGTGCTCCTGGCGGACTCCCGCGTCGCGGAGCTGGCGGTGCTCCAGGAGGCCGCCGAATCGCACCCCGAGCTGCGCCCGCACCGGGTCGCGGTGGGCCTGTACCGGCTGACCGAGGGCGGCGCCCTGGAGCGGTACGCGCGGGTGGAGACGGACGTGGAGGGCCCGCGCACGGTCGTGGCGGACCTCGCCGGTGCCGAGGCCCCGGACCTGGTGCTGGTCAATGACGACGACCTCACCTACTGCAAGATCCGCTTCGACGCGGCCTCGCTGGACACGCTCCTGGAGCACCTGGGCGACCTGACCGACCCGCTGGCGCGCGCGCTGTGCTGGTCGGCGCTGTGGAACATGACCCGGGACGCGCTGCTGCCGGCCCGGGACTTCATCGCCCTGGTGCTGCGGTTCGCGAGCCGCGAGTCCGACATCGGTGTGCTCCAGATGCTGCACGCCTGGACCCACACCGCGCTGGACCACTACGCCGCCCCCGACTGGCGGGCGACCGGCGGCGCGCTGCTCGCCGAGGGCGCGCTGCGTCAGCTGCGGGCGGCCGACGCGGGTGGCGAGCACCAGCTGGCCTGGGCGCGCTTCTTCGCCTCGACGGCCTCGGCCGAGCCGGACCTCGCGCTGCTGAAGGACCTGCTGGACGGCACCACGTCGATCGAGGGCCTGGAGGTGGACCAGGAGCTGCGCTGGGCGTTCCTCGGCCCGCTGGCCGCCCATGGTGTGGCGGACGAGTCCGTGATCGCCGCCGAGCTGGCCCGGGACGACACCGCGTCCGGCAAGCGCCACCAGGTGCGCTGCCTGGCGGCCCGTCCGTCGGCGGCCGTCAAAGCGCAGGCCTGGGCGCAGGTGGTGGAGTCCGACACGCTGTCGAACGCGCTGGTGGAGGCCACCATCGCGGGCTTCGACCAGCCCTCCCAGCGGGAGCTGACCGCGCCGTACGCCGAGAAGTACTTCGCGGCCATCGACCGGCTCTGGCAGGAGCGTTCGATCCAGATCGGCATGGACGTCGTCAGCGGGCTGTTCCCGGCCCTCCAGGACCGGCCCGGGACGCTGGCCGCGACGGACGCGTGGCTCGCGGCGCACGAGGAGGCGGCGCCGGCGCTGCGGCGGCTGGTGCTGGAGGCGCGGGACGACCTGGCGCGTGCCCTGCGCGCACAGGAGCGCGACGCGCAGGCCGGCTGACCGTTGGCCTGAGCCGACCTTTGGCCTGAGCTTCGGCGGTCGGTGACCGTTACGGGACCCGTACCCGCCAGGCCGTAACCCCTGGTCCGCACCCGGGCGGACCAGGGGTTTCCGGTGCCCTTTCGGCATCCGAACACCTGACCTTTAGTACCGCCTTGTCCGCATTTCTCGACGACCGTGTAACAGCGGTTAAAGAGGGGACCAAGGGTGGGCATCCGAAGGGCATGACGCACAATGCACCGCTCTCCTCCCGCCCCCTCGGTCACCTCGGCCCGCTCGCCGAGCCCCATCAGCGGGTCCTGACCACGGCCCAGCTGCGCGCCCACGGGGTGACCGCGGCCGAACTCTCCGCACGCTGCCGTCCGGGCGGGCCCTGGTCCCAACTGCTGCCGCACGTCTACTTGTTGCACCCCGGGCCGCCGACGAGCGAGGAGCGGCTGCACGGCGCCCTGCGGTACGCGGCCCGGGAACCCGCGCCGGGCGTCCCGGCCCAGCCGACCGGTCGGCACGCGTACCGGCCGCCCTACCCGGGCGCGGTGCTCACCGGCCTCGCGGCGCTCGCCCTGTACGGCTTCACGGGGACACCGCCGCTGGCGGACCTGGAGCACGTCGACGTCCTGGTGCCCCGGCAGCGCCGGCTGCGCTCCACCGGCTACGTCCGCGTCCTGCGCACCGCCGACCTGCCCACCCCCGCCACGGTGACCGGGCTGCCGCTGGCACCGGTGCCGCGGGCGCTGGCGGACGCGGTGGCCCAGCTGCGGGACGGGGCGGCGGTACGGCGGCTGCTGACCGAGGCGGTGCGCGGCGGGCACTGCGAACCGGCCGCCGTAGTAAGGGAGTTGACGCACGCCAAGCTGCTCGGGCTGCCGCATGTGGTGGACGCGGTGGACTCGCTGGTGGCGGAGGGCCGGGCGATCGCGGAGAGCCGGCTGTACCGGATGGTGTCCGAGCACGGCCTGCCGGACCCGCTGTGGAACGTCGAGCTGCGGCTGCCCGGCGGGCCCCGCCTCGGCGCCCTGGACGCGTACTGGCCGGACCAGGCGGTCGCGGTCGAGCTGGACACCCGGGCGCAGCGCGGTCCCGCGGCGGGCGAGTCCGACGAGGAGACGGAGTGGGCGCGATACGCCCGCAAGCGGGAGCACCTGGAGCGGCTCGGCATCACGGTCGTCCATCTGACCCCGAGGAAGCTCAGGGACGCGATGGAGCAGCAGGCCGCGGTGGTCCGTACGGCCCTGATGGCGGCGGACGACCGCGAGCCCGCCGCCTATGTGGTGGTCCTGCCCCGGTAGTTCAGGCCTCTTCCGGGGTCTCGTGGTGGACGTGCAGATCGCCGTTCATCACGGTGTAGACGGTGCCGTGATCCTTGGCGGTGTTGTTCTGGACGGGACCGGCGGCCTCCCGGTCGGCCTCGGGGGCGGTCTGCCGGACCTCGACGCGGTTGTCGTTCCCGGCGACGACCGGGCCGGACGCGTCGCCGCCGATGCGGATGCTGTTGCCGGGTGTACGGGACATGGGGCCCTTCCTGGGGAGCGGGGGTCACTGCTGGCGGGTGAGGTAGAGCGTTCCGCAGCTGAAGCACTGCACGCCCTGCTGGTAGGTCTTGGTCATGGTGGTGGTGACCTTGGCGGAGTCGCCGCTGAGGGTGATCGTGGTGGTGGCCTCGCCGAGGAGGTCGGTGCAGGAGCCGCTGGTGGTGTCGTAGATGGGTCGCTCGGCGCTGTAGGTGTCGCCGCCGCCGGTGAACTCGGTGCTCGCGTCCTGGCCGCAGGCGTCGCGCCCGTGGGAGACGTATCCACCGCCCGACGCGTCGAACTCGTACGTGGCGCCGTCGCTGCCCGTCCAGCGCCCCGCGAGACCGGTGTCGGAAGAACTGGACGAACTGGACGAGCCGGAGCGGCTCTCCGCGAACGAGTGCACCGCCTGGCTGATGACGACCCGGCCCACGACGACGGCGACGATCACCGCGACGACCTTGAGCACCACGGAGGCCCCCGCCATGGAGGCCCCGGCACCGGCCGCGCCCGCACCCGCGGCACCCGCGCCCGCCGCGCCCGTCCCCGCGGCACCGGTCGCGGCCGAGGCTCCGGCGTGCGCGGCACCGGCGGAGTGCGCGGCGGCACCCGCCTTGGCCGCGCCCGCCTTGGCCGCACCGGCTTTCGCGGCCCCCGCCTTCGCCGCGCCCGCCTTCGCCGCACCGGCGTTCGCCGCGTGCGGGGCGGCTGCCGAGTGTGTCGTGGCCGCCGTGTGGGAGGTGGCCGTGGTGTGTGTGGTGGCCGTCGTGTGCTGGGCCGCCGTCGTGTGGGCCGTCGTGCCGGGGTCCATCGAGGTGGCGGGCGGGTGGGCCGCCGTACCGTGTGCGCCCGCCGCGTGGGCGGTGGACGGGTCGGGGGCGGAGGGCCCTGAGGAGGCCCCTGAGGAGGCGAGGTGGGAGGCGCCGCCGTCCGGCTGGAGCAGGGTGCCCTGGGCGTTCGCGGCGTGCGAGGGGACGTACTGGTGGGCCCCGGCGGCCGCGTTCGCGCCGTGCACATCGCCGAGTTGGCGCCACAGGACGGCCGCCTCGGTGAGCAGGACGGCCGCCATCACCCGGCGCCCGGTGAGCAGGCTGCGGATGCCCTGCTCGTGCGTGAAGTACGCGACGGCCTGCCGGTCGCCGGCCAGCTGGGCGGCGGGCAGCCCGAGGTCCAGCAGCCTGCCCCACACACCGAACCGCAGCGAGCGGGCCAGCGCCGGGGACGCGGCCCGTACGATCCGTACCGCCAGCTCGGGGCGCCCGTCCCGCTCGGCGAGTTCGGCCACCACCTCCAGGGCGCGGGCGTGCTGTTCGACCTGCGCGGCGGTGGTGGCGGGGCGGCCGATCCAGGTGGCGAAGTGCTCGCACAGCACCTCGACGGAGAACGGCTCGGGGTCGCGCTCGCGCAGCGCCGGTACGACATCGGCCACGGCGCGGTAGCCGCGCTGGGTCTGCTCCGCGAGGCCCAGGTCCACCAGGCGGCCGCAGAGCACGGCGGTGTCGGCGGCGCCGCCGAGGGCCTCGATGTGGCCGACATCGAGATCGGCGTCGTCGAGGGTGGTCAGCAGCCGCAGGACGCGCAGCGGTTCGGCGTCCAGTCGGCCGAGCAGCAGGGGCAGCAGATCGCCGACCTCGGCGGGGCGGGGCAGGGCGCCGGTGCCGGCCGGTTCCAGACGGGTGAGGGCGGCGGCGCGCAGCAGCAGCAGCGGGCGCCCGGACGACGTCTCCCACAGGTCGCCCGCCGTGGAGCCCTCCGCGCCCGCGCCCACGGGCCGCCCCAGTTCGCGTGCGAGCAGGTCGAGGGCGGGGGCGCGGCCGATGCCGTCCAGGCGCAGGGCGGTGCCGTCGCCGAGCAGTGATCTGTCCCGGCCCGCGACGACGAACGTGGCGTCGGGCGCCGCGTCCATGAGGGTGCGCAGGCCCTCCGGGGAGAAGTCGGCGTTGTCGACGTAGACGGTGACGCGCACGCCGGTCATCAGGCGGCGCAGTTCGGGGCTTGAGGGGGCGTACCCCCGGGTCTCGTAGCAGGCCTCGAACAGGTCCTGGGCGAGGTCCTCGGGTTCGCGCCGGGCCGCGTCGAGGAAGAGCACGCCGTCGCGTTCCGGGGTGAGGGTGCGGGCCGCGTGCCGCAGCAGGGTGCTCTTGCCGACGCCGGGCGCGCCCCACAGCTGGACCGGGCCGCCGTCGCGGACGGCGGTCGCGAGCCGGGCCAGATCGGTGTCCCGGCCGAGCGGCGCGTGCTGCCGCCGGGGCAGCAGGGCCACCCGGTCGCGGCGCACCGGGCGGGGCCTGCGGCCCTCCATGAGGAGGGTGACGGTGGAGCCGTGCTGGGCGTCGATGACGACGTTGTGATCACCGGCGACGACCGGGCCGCCCGCGTCGCCCGCGATGTCGATCCGCCGCCCGGACCCTCCTTCGGGCCGTCCCTCGTCGGCCGGAGCGGGCCAGCTCGTGTCCCTGTCCCTGTCTCTGTCCCTGTCTCTGTCCGTCATGACAACCCCCGTTGCGCAGGCGGCCCCGGAGCCCTGTCGCGCCGGCGCCCTGCCGCCACGCTAGCCACGGACGGGCACCGGGCTGTCGTCAAAGTACGGTTTTCCCGGGCCGATTTCGAGCGCTCCGGGGCCTGTCAACACCACTCCTGCACAAGGGAGTTCAGGGTTCCGGGTAGGCGATGCGGTGCAGCAGGGCGAGGTCCTCGATGCGGACGCTGCGGTAGCCGGTGGCGACGGCGCCCGAACGGCGCAGCGCGCGCAGCGCCTTGTGCACGCTGGGCTCGGCCGCGCCCGCCAGGGTGGCCAGTTCGGGCTGGGTGATCGGCCAGTGGATCACCGCACCGGCGCCCGCGCGCTCCCCGTAGGTCATCGCGAGATGGTGCAGCACCCGGGCGAGGCGGGTGCCGACATCGCAGCCGGTGAAGTTGATGCGATGGGCATTGGCCAGGCGCAGCTTGGCCACGATGGCGCGGTTCACGGCGTCCGCGATCCGCGCGTCCCGGCGCAGGCAGTCCAGGAAGGCCGCGCGGGTCACCATCCGGGCGACGAGCGGACCGCAGGTGGTGACGGTGGCCGAGCGCGGATTGCCGTCCACGGCGGCGAGTTCGCCCACCAGATCACCGCCCATCCGCACGGCGAGCAGGGCGTCCCGGCCGTCCTGGGTGCGGCCGGTGGCCTTCACCACGCCGTCCAGCAGGATCAGCACGAAGTCGGTGTGCTCCGCCTCCCGGATCAGGATCCGGTCCGCGTCGTAGCGCACCCGTGTCCCGAGGCCCAGTAAGCGGGCGCGCGCGTCCGCGCCGAGGCCGCCGAGCAGGCTGGGCGCCGGCCAGTCCCACTCCTCGCGCGGCCGCCGTCCGGAACGCGCGAGGGACCGTGTGCCGTCCACCATGGCCCCAGTATCCCCGCCCAACCCCGTATTCCTACGAGTTGTGCGCACACCGGCGTGGGAAGACTGGAGTACGTCACCTCCGCCGCCGAGCCGAAGCGGGTGCCATGAACGACGAGTTGGAGTACCGGGCCGTGCTGGCCGTGGACATCGAGCGGTCCGCCGGGCGCGGGGACCGGGCGCTCCTGGAGATCCGGGCGCGGCTCGCGGAGATGCTCAGGGAGGCGTTCGAGGCGAGCGGTGTCGACTGGTCCGCGTGTCTGCGCCACGATCTGGGCGACGGGCTGCGGGTGACGGCACCGGCGGGCACCCGCAAGGCGGCGCTCGTCCATCCGCTGGTGCCCGAACTCGCCCTGCGGCTGCGCACGTACAACCGGGGGGCCTCGCCGCTGACCCGGATCCGGGTGCGGATCGCGCTGCACGCGGGCGATGTCCAGGTGTCCCCGGACGGGACGGTCGCCGGGAGCCCGCTGGAGGTCCTGGCCAGGCTGCTCGACGCGCCGCCCGCGCGCGCCGCGCTGGCCGGGGCGCCACAGACGGTGCCCGCGTCGCTGCTGCTGTCCGGGCACTTCTACGACGAGACGGTGCGGCACGGCCATCTCGGCCTGTTCCCCGAGGACTTCCGCAAGGTCGGCTTCACGGTGAAGGAGCACACGGCCGACGCCTGGCTCCAGTTGCCGGGCCGGCCGCCGACGGCGGAGGCCGCTCCCGAACCGGCCGACGCCCAGGAGGAGCCGGGCAGTTCGGAACCGGCCGGTTCGAAGATGGTCAACAAGGCCTCAGGGCACGGCGTCGTCTACGCCACCCAGCACGGCACCCAGCACATCCGGATCGAGAGAAAGCACTGAGGAAGGCCGTATGAACGACGAACTGACCGTGCTCGCCGAGGCCGGGGCCGCCGCCGTGGTCACCGCGATGGCCACCGATCTGTGGCAGGAGACCCGCGGCGCCGTCGTCGCCCTCTTCCGCCCGGACCGCCGTCGAAGGGCCGCCCTGGAGAGCCAGCTCGACGGCAACGCGACGCTCGTCCGGCAGGCCCCGGACCCCGACGCGGCCCGGCAGGCGCTCTTCTCCTACTGGACCCTGGAGCTGACCGCGCTGCTCCGGCGCGACCCGGCCGTCCGCGCCGCGCTGGAACGGCTCGCGGCGGCCGTCGAAGACGCGCCCGGGGGCGGGACGCGGGGGCGGGTGCTGCGGCAGACGAACACGGCACACGGCTCCGGGACCGTGTTCGCCGTACAGCAGGGCGACCAGCACGCCTACGGCGCGAAGGCTCAGTGGGAGCGGGGGCCGGAGTCGCAGGGCTAGTCGCCGCAGTACTCGGCGTCCAGCACCGCGGTCGTGTCCCCCGCCCGGTCCCCGTCGAAGTTCAGGGCCAGTGTGTGCCGGCCGTCGGGTGTCGAGGCGGCGACCGAGGCGGAGCCCAGGATGTCACCGGTGTGGGTCCAGACATGGACACCGCAGGACAGCCGCCGGTCCATCAGCCCGAGGCCGTAGCGGACGTCCGGGGCCGCCGCGATCGCCACGGTGGTCCGCAGCTCCCTCGACTGGCGCGCGGGAATCAGCCGTCCGCCGAGCAGGGCGGCGTAGAAGCGGTCCAGGTCGGCCGAGTCGGAGATCATCGAACCGGAGGCCGCGGCGAGGGCGGGATCGAGGTCGGTGACGTCGTACGGCTCCCCCACCGACCCGTCGAACGTCGAGTAGGCCCGGCTGCTGGGCCGGGGCACCTCGGTCTCCCCGACGGGCACGGACGTCGCCGTCAGCCGCAGCGGTTCGATGAGACGCCGGGTGATCTCGGTGGCGTACGACCGTCCGGTCGCCTTCTCGATGACCATCCCGGCGATCACGTAGTTGGTGTTGGAGTAGCGCCAGGAGGTGCCCGGCGCGAAGTCGGGCGCCTGGCGCAGGGCGATGGCCACCAACTGGCCCGGGGTGGGCGTGTCGTAGCGGTGCTGCCGGAAGCCGTCCTCGGTGAGGTACCGGGCACGGAAGTCCGGGTCGGCGGTGTAGTCGGGTATCCCGCTGGTGTGCCCGAGGAGTTGGCGCAGGGTGATCCGGCGGCCGTCGTTCCCATGGCCCTCGACCAGGCCCGGCAGCCATTTGTCCACGGTGTCGTCCAGGGACAGCCTGCCCTCCGCCTCCAGCTGGAGCAGGACGGTGGCGACGAAGGTCTTGGTCAGGCTGCCGATGCGGTAACGGTCGTCGGGGGAACGGGGCTTGCCGGTGCGCAGGTCGCCGGTCCCGGCGGTGGCGGACCAGGTGCCGTGGATGTCGCGGACGGTGACGGTCGCGCCGGGGACGCCCGAGCGGACCGCCGCTTCGAGGGCCCGTACGGTCGCGGTGTGATCGGTCGCGGTGTGGGCGGGGGCGGAGGCGGTCGGGGGCGCGAAGGCCGTCGCGAGGGTGGTCGCGAGGGCGGTCGTCAGGAGCAGGGCGGTGGTGCTCGCCAGGACGGTGCGGACGCGCATGTCTTCCCCCAGCCGGTGGTGTGCGGTCGGGGGAAGATACCTGTTCGACCTGTCCCGTGTCGGCCCGTCCCGTGTCGGCCCGGCGCGGGCGTCAGCCCTTCTTGAGGACCAGTTCGGCGTTGCGGTCGACCGCCGTGCCCGCAAGGTTGGTCTTCGCGCCGGGGGCGTTGAAGGCCAACTCCCGGTAGAGGGAGGCCAGTCCGGTCTGGGAGAAGTCGGTGAAGTCGGTGCGGGCCGGGGCGGCGGACTCGATCAGGGTGGTGAACAGGGAGATCGTGCCGTCCTTGTTGTCGACCAGCTCGATGATGCGGGCCAGGTGCGGGTGGTCGATGTGGGAGGCGGTGGAGATCTCCCAGAAGGAGCCGCCCGCGCTGTTGCGGTGCGGGGTGATCTCGTTCTCGTGCTTGTGCCCGTTGACCCAGGCCAGCACATTGGCGTGCCGGGCCAGCAGGTTGACCACCTCGGCGCCGGTGTGCCGCATCTCGCCGGGGCGGGCCGGGTCGGGGCGCTGGTTGGTCATCGAGTCGCTGGTGTGGTGGCTGAAGACGACCGCGTGGGAGCCCTTGTTGTCCTGGAGCGTCTTCTCCAGCCACTTCAACTGGGCGCTCCCGACGGACCCCTGGTAGTGGCCGCCCGCGTCGGTGGTGTCCAGGCTGATGCCGATGACGTCCTCGGCGATCCGGAACGCGTAGTACTGGGTGCCCGCGTCGAGGTTCGCCGAGGAGTAGCCGTGGCCCGCCGGACCGTGGCCCTGGTAGGCGGGGTCCAGATGGGCCTTGAGGTACTCGGCCGGGGTGTACAGGGCCCGCGACTCATCCGCCGTGACCGAACGCATGCCGCTCGCCTGGGACTTGAGGAAGTCGCGGTAGACGGCGCCCTTGGGGTCCTTGCCGCTCCAGATGGAGTCCTGGAGCTTCTTGGCGTCGGCTGCGCTCACGCTGAACAGCTTCTTGCCGCCGATCGCGGCCTCGGCGAGGTAGGGGTCGCCGTGGGCGCCGTAGATGCCGAGCGGGAGCGCGTCGTGGTTGCCGACTGTGGAGTACCAGGGCAGGTTGAGCCCGGGGCTGCGCACCTCGCGGATCGCGGCGGCGAGGAAGCCGTCCAGGTGCGGGAAGCCGAGCGCCTTGTCGCTGTCCCCGGCGGTGGACTCGGGCTGCCAGTACAGGGAGAGGCCGCTGTTCTGCACGCCCTCGTAGTGTCTCGGGTCGCCGGTGTTGGGGGTGATCCGGCCGCCGCTCATCACCTTCATGAACCACTCCAGTTCGGAGCGGGCGTTGTTGTCGGTGTTGTCGCCGGTGGTCATCACGAACTGGAGCGGGGCGCCGGTGACGGGGGCGCCGCGCAGCGCGTTGACCCGCTCCACCAGCGAGACGGCGCCGGGCACGGTGAGCGCCTCGTGCGGCCGCCAGACGTCCTGGTGGGCGGCGCGCAGGTACTCCAGGCGCAGCGGGTGCTGCACATCTTGCAGGTGCAGATCGGTGAACTGCACGAACGCGGCGATGGCGTGGCGGCGCTTGTCCCGGCCGACCTTGGGCTTGGCCAGCTCGGTGCGCACCACCCGCTGCCAGCCGGGGCCGTCGGCGAGTCGCCGGTAGCCGGAGCCGTGCGGGGCGGAGACGGTGGCGAGGGTGGTGCCCGTGCGGTAGGGGGCGAGCGGTGCGGCGGCGGCCGGCCGGGACTGGGCGACCGGGGTCTGCCCGGTGGCGGCGGTGGCGGCGGTGGCGGCCTCGCTGTCGGTGGGGCGCAGGGCGAAGCCGACACCCGCGGCGAGCGAGACCGCTCCGACGGCGGTGAGGACGGTACGGCGGTCGACCCCCGCTACGGAGGTGGCGGCAGAGCGTAGGCGCGACATGGTGCGATCTCCCCGAGTGCGAACGCGTCGGCAGTGGCCGCGGGCCGTCACGGACGCGAACGCCCCGCTTGCTATGGACCCTTGGCAACGGGGATGGCATTCATGCGAACGCCACGGCAACTCGGGGCGCCGATCACCGTACGTGGATCTATGGCCCCCGGCCCGGCCATGGACTCGTCCGCGCCTCGCCGAGGGCCGGTCGCCTTCCGTTCAACTACCGGGGTACGAGGGGGTTCCCGGCCTCCTGGCACGTCATCTGCCGGGCCCCGTGCAGGCCGCCTCGATCCGGGCGCGCTCGGCGGCCACCGCGGCGTCCCCGACGGTCCACCGGCTCGCCTCCCGGCCCCCGCGCCCGACCTCGACGAGCACATGCTGCCCCCGGTGCGGCGCCGGGCGCGCGTCGCCTCCGAGCAGGAAGCCGATCTCGGCCGGTCCCTGGGCGGGTTCGTGGGATCGTACGACGGCCACGGTGACCCGGTCGCCGGTCCCCTGGGGCTCGACCTCGGTCACGGTCCCTTCCACGACCGTTGCCGCACAGGCCGACTCCCGCCGCGGCGCGTCCGCTCCCCCCGCCTTCTCGCCGGGCCGCGCCGCCTTGCCCCCTTGGCCGGCCCCGTCCGCCGAGACGCCGGCGCCGCCCGGGTGGGCGCCGAGCCAGCCGATCCCGGCGACGAGACAGAGGGCGGCGGCGACGCCGAGGGAGGCGAGGGCGGCGCGGAGGGGGCGGCGGGCACGGCGGTCCCGGCCGACCGGACCGGCCGGAGGTGCGGGGCGGGCGCGGTTTGCGATGCGTACGGGGTTTGCGGTGCGCGCGGGGTTCGCGGTGGGCCCAGGGTTCGCCGTGGGCACGGGGTTCGCCGTAGGCACGGGACGTGCGAGAGCCGAGGGTGAGTCGTCCTCGCCGCCGCGCCGCATCGCCCGCGGGGCGTGGAACGTACGCGGGTGCGGGCCGTCCGTGGCCGGTCGCGCGGTTCCCCGCGCCCCTTCGAGGCGCCGAGGCGCCGGAGGGGGGTCCAGCGCCGCCGCCAGCCGCTCCAGCCCGGCCCGCAGCGCCGCGAGGTCCGCCTGGGCCGCCCGGTGCTCCGCCAGGAACGCCGGGTCCCGGCGGGCCTCCTCCGGCAGCGGCTCCCCGGTGATCGCGGCCATCAGCGCGTCCAGGCCGTCGTCGCCGTACCGCTCGCCGTCGTACCGCTCGTCCCCGGTGCTCATGTCACACCACCCCGTCCTTGTGCAGCCGGGCGCGCAGGGCGCGGACCGCCGTGTGCAGCCTGCTCTTGACCGTGCCCTCGGGGATGCCCAGGGCCTCGGCGATGTCCCGTACCGGCAGGTCGGCGTAGAAGCGCAGCACGAGCACCTGGCGCTGGGCGGGCGGGAGCTCGTCCAGGCCCTGTCCGAGGGCGAGGGAGAGCAGGCGGGACTCCTCGCCTGCCGCGGGCGCCGGTGCGGGCAGCGCGGCCAGCCGCTCCCCCAGCCGTTCCTGCCGCTTCCTGGCCCGGTGCCAGTCCATCGCGAGCCGGGAGGCGACCACCGCCGCCCACGCCGACACGTCCCGCGGCGCCTCCTGCCCGCTCGCGGAGCGCTCCAGCAGCCGCAGCCGCACCTGCTGCACCCCGTCCGCCAGCTCCGACCGCGGCACCCCGCCGAGCGCCAGCACCGCCCGCACCCGCCGCTCCTGCACGGCGTCCAGCGGATCGCCGCCGCTGCCGCCACGCGTGGCCGCCGTACCGCCGTCGTACGGTGCCCGGATCGGACCAGCCGTACCACCGCCGCCCCGGCGCGCCCCTCCCCACCGCACGGGCCACCCCCTCCCCTTCCGCCCTACGACGCCCCTACGACGCCACGGCGGGCGGAAACGTTCGGACCGGCCCGAGGGACAGGCAGAGGCGTACGTCACATCGTCGTATGAGCGCGATCCGTAGGGGCAGGGGCGGGCCAGGGGACGCCTGTGGAACCGGAACCGTCCCCACGGCCGACGGTGTCCCACTCCTCGGGCACATGTCGCAAAGAATTGGACAGGTGGACCGGGGTCGGCCGCATCATGGAAACGCCCCGGTCATCCCGGGGCCAGGCAGGAATCGGACAGAGGGAGTCGTCGTGAGGGTCGGAATCGTCGGAGCCACCGGTCAGGTCGGCACGGTCATGCGCAGGATCCTCGTGGAGCGCGACTTCCCGGTCACGCAGCTGCGCCTGTTCGCCTCGGCCCGCTCGGCCGGGACGGTGCTCGACGGCGTGACGGTGGAGGACGCGGCCACCGCCGACTACTCCGGCCTGGACATCGTGCTCTTCTCCGCGGGCGGCGCGACCTCCAGGGCACTGGCCGAAAAGGTCGCCTCGCAGGGCGCCGTGGTGATCGACAACTCCTCGGCGTGGCGCCGGGACCCCGAGGTGCCGCTGGTCGTCGCCGAGGTGAACCCGCACGCGATCGCGGACCGCCCCAAGGGCATCATCGCCAACCCGAACTGCACCACCATGGCCGCGATGCCGGTCCTCAAGCCGCTGCACGAGGAGGCGGGCCTGGAGGCCCTGATCGTCGCGACGTACCAGGCGGTGTCCGGATCCGGGCTCGCGGGCGTGGCGGAGCTGCACGGCCAGGTGCAGAAGGTCGCCGCCGAGGCCGACAGGCTGACCCACGACGGCGCGGCGGTCGACTTCCCCGAGCCGGCCGTCTACAAGCGCCCGATCGCCTTCAACGTGCTCCCGCTGGCCGGCTCGATCGTGGACGACGGTCTGCATGAGACCGACGAGGAGCAGAAGCTCCGCAACGAGTCCCGCAAGATCCTGGAGATCCCCGCGCTGAAGGTCTCCGGCACCTGTGTGCGCGTCCCGGTCTTCTCCGGCCACTCCCTGCAGATCAACGCCCGGTTCGCCCGCCCGATCTCCCCGGAGCGCGCCACCGAGCTGCTCGCCAAGGCCCCGGGCGTCGCCCTCTCCGACATCCCGACCCCGCTCCAGGCGGCCGGCCAGGACCCGTCGTACGTCGGCCGGATCCGCGGCGACGAGACGGTGGACCACGGCCTCGCGCTGTTCGTCTCCAACGACAACCTCCGCAAGGGCGCCGCGCTGAACGCGGTGCAGCTCGCGGAGCTGGTGGCGGCGGAGCTGTCCGCCAAGTAACCCGCGCGACGACGAAAGGGGCGCCCGGCGGCTTCGCCGGGCGCCCCTTCCTCGTACCGCTCGCCGCTGCTACCGGGCGGCGCCGTCCGCGGCCTGGGCCTTCAGCGCGCGCTCGATGCCCGCGCGGGACTCGGAGACCAGGCGGCGCAGGGCCGCGCCGGGCTCGGCCGAGGCCAGCCAGGCGTCCGTGCGGTCCAGGATCTCGCCGGAGATCTGGAGCGACGGGTAGAGGCCGACGGCGATCTGCTGGGCGATCTCGTGCGAACGGGCGTCCCAGGCGTCCTTGACGATCTCGAAGTACCGCTCGGCGTACGGCGCCAGCAGCTCGCGCTGGTCCGTCTGCACGAAGCCGCCGATCACGGCCTCCTGCACCGCGTTGGGCAGCTTGTCGGAGTCGACCACCGAGGACCAGGCCTCCGCCTTCGCCTCCTCGGTCGGCCGGGCCGCACGGGCGGTGGCCGCGTGCCGCTCACCGGCGGCGGTCTTGTCCCGCTCGTACTCGCCGGCGATCTCCGCCTCGTCGTACCGGCCGACGGCCGCGAGGCGCTCCACGAACGCCCAGCGCAGCTCGGTGTCCACCGCCAGGCCCTCGATGGTCTGGGAGCCGTCCAGCAGGGCCTCCAGGAGGTCCAGCTGCTCGGGGGTGCGGGCGGTCGCCGCGAAGGCCCGCGCCCAGGCCAGCTGGTGGTCGCTGCCCGCCTCGGCGCTGCGCAGGTGCGCGAGCGTGGCGTCGGTCCAGCGGGTGAGCAGGGCCTCACGGGCGGCCGGGTCGGCGTACAGGTCGACGGCCAGCTTCACCTGGCGGTGCAGCGACTGCACGACGCCGATGTCGGACTCCTTGCCGATGCCGGACAGCACCAGCGAGAGGTAGTCGCGGGTGGCCAGCTCGGCGTCCCGCGTCATGTCCCAGGCGGAGGCCCAGCACAGGGCGCGCGGCAGGGACTCCTCGAAGTCGCCGAGGTGCTCGGTGACGAACGCGAGGGACTGCTCGTCCAGGCGGACCTTGGCGTACGACAGGTCGTCGTCGTTGAGCAGGATCACGGCCGGGCGCGCCTTGCCGGTCAGCTGCGGTACGGCGGTCAGCTCACCGTCGACGTCCAGCTCGATGCGCTCGGTGCGCACCAGCTTGCCGGCCGCGTCGAGGTCGTACAGGCCGATCGCGATGCGGTGCGGGCGCAGGGTCGGCTCGCCCTGGGCGCCGGCGGGCAGCGCGGGGGCCTCCTGGCGCACGGCGAAGGAGGTGATGACCCCGTCGGCGTCCGTCTGGACCTCGGGCCGCAGGATGTTGATCCCGGCGGTCTCCAGCCACTTCTTCGACCAGGTCTTCAGGTCGCGTCCGGAGGTCTCCTCCAGGGCGCCCAGCAGGTCGGACAGGCGGGTGTTGCCGAACGCGTGCCGCTTGAAGTACGCCTGCACGCCCTTGAAGAACTCGTCCTCGCCGACGTACGCCACCAGCTGCTTGAGGACGGAGGCGCCCTTGGCGTAGGTGATGCCGTCGAAGTTGACGAGGACGTCGTCCAGGTCGCGGATGTCCGCCATGATCGGGTGCGTGGAGGGCAGCTGGTCCTGCCGGTACGCCCAGGTCTTCATGGAGTTGGCGAACGTGGTCCACGAGTGCGGCCAGCGCGAGCCGGGGGCGGCGGCCTGGCAGGCGATGGAGGTGTAGGTGGCGAACGACTCGTTCAGCCACAGGTCGTTCCACCACTCCATGGTGACCAGGTCGCCGAACCACATGTGGGCCAGCTCGTGCAGCAGCGTCTCCGCGCGCAGCTCGTACGCCGCGTCGGTCACCTTGGACCGGAAGACGTACTGGTCGCGGATGGTGACCGCGCCCGCGTTCTCCATGGCGCCCGCGTTGAACTCGGGCACGAACAGCTGGTCGTACTTCTCGAAGGGGTACGCGCAGTCGAACTTCTCCTGGAACCAGTCGAAGCCCTGCCGGGTGACCTCGAAGATCGCGTCCGAGTCGAGGAACTCGGCGAGCGAGGGCCGGCAGTAGATGCCGAGCGGCACGCTCTGGCCGTCCTTCTCGTAGACGCTGTGCACCGAGTGGTACGGGCCGACGATCAGCGCGGTGATGTACGACGAGATACGGGGCGTCGGCGCGAACGTCCAGACGTTGTCCTTCGGCTCGGGGGTCGGCGAGTTCGACACCACCGTCCAGCCCTCGGGCGCCGTCACGGTGAACTGGAAGGTGGCCTTCAGGTCCGGCTGCTCGAAGGAGGCGAAGACGCGGCGCGCGTCCGGGACCTCGAACTGGGTGTACAGATAGGCCTGCTCGTCGACCGGGTCGACGAACCGGTGCAGGCCCTCACCGGTGTTGGTGTACGCGCAGTCGGCCACGACCCGCAGGACGTTACGGCCCTCCAGCAGACCCGGCAGGGCGATCCGCGAGTCCGCGAACACCTCGGCCGGCTGCAGCCGGTCGCCGTTGAGCACGACCTCGTGGACGGCCGGGGCCACCAGGTCGATGAAGGACTCCGCCCCGCTGCGGGCGACGTCGAAGCGCACCGTGGTCACGGACCTGTAGGTACCGCCCTCCTGCGCGCCGGAGAGGTCGAGATCGATCTCGTACGAGTCAACGTTGAGCAGCTCAGCCCGCTGCCGCGCCTCTTCGCGAGTCAGGTTTGTGCCAGGCACGCGGTCATCTCCTCGTTATGTGTGGGTTGCGCCATCCTTCCATGCCGTCCGGCGGGAACGCGATGTCCGTATGCCGCCGGTGACGTGGGCCGCGCCGCCGGAAGGTGGACTCATGACGACGTACACCGTGTGCCCCATTCCGGCCGGCACTCTCGCCGCGCTGCTCACCGAGGACGACGCGGGCGTTCCCGCGGCGGGTTACCTCGACCCGGAGGGCGGCGCTCCGCTGCGCTGCTGTCTGCGCCGCAGCGCACCCGGGGAGCGCATCGCCCTGGTCTCGTACGCCCCGCTGCGCCGCTGGGCGGCGGAAACCGGCGCCCGCCCCGGCGCGTACGACGAGCGGGGGCCGGTCTTCGTGCACGCGAACGGCTGCCCCGGCCGGCCCGGCCCGGAGCTGCCCTTCACCGACACCCACCGCGTCCTGCGCCGCTACTCGGCGCAGGGGCACATCCTCGGCGGGGAACTGGTGAGCGAGGACTTCCCGGCGGCCCTCGCCTGGGCGTTCAGCGACCCGGAGGTGGCGTCGGTCCATGTGCGGGCTGTGGAGTACGGCTGCTTCCTGTACGAGGTGCGCCGGGGCTGACCGGCCGCCGCCGGTAGACGGTGGCCAGGGCGGAGACCGTGACCCGCCCGGCCACTCCGGCGGGCTCCAGGTGGCGTGCGCTCGGGGTCATCGCGACCAGGTCGAGGGCCTGCGCCGCGTCCAGGTCCAGCCCGTACTCGACCCGTGCGGTGCCGCCGTCCTCGAAGTAGGGGTCCAGCGCGCGGTGCAGCCGCCGCTCCTTGTCCGGGTCGACGGCGACCATTGCGGGCAGCCGGTCGCGCAGTTCGGCGAGGTGCCGGGCGGTGGGGCGGACGACGACCAGGCGGCCGTGCGGGCGCAGCACGCGGTGGAACTCGGCGGGATTGCGCGGGGCGAACACGTCCAGGACGACATCGGCCGTGCCGTCGGCCAGCGGGAGCGGGCGGAAGAGGTCCCAGCTCACCGCGGCGGCCCGGTCGTGGGCCCGCGCGGCCGAGCGCAGGGCGCGCGCGGAGGAGTCCAGGCCGAGGCCGCGGGCGCCGGGCAGCCGGTCGAGGACACCGGCGAGGTGGTAGCCGGTGCCGCAGCCCGCGTCCACGACCGTGGCCGGGCGCGTCCCCGTCCCGGCGGCCAGCCGGGCCACGGCCCGCCGCAGCGGCGCGTATCCGCCGGTGGCCAGGAAGCGTTCCCTGGCGCGGACCATGGGCGCGTCGTCGCCGCTGGTGGCGCGGGCGCCGGTCAGGAGGGCGGCGTAGCCGGGGCGGGCGATGTCGAAGGTGTGCCCGGCCGGGCAGCGCAGGGCGCCGGGGGCGGGGCTCAGGTGGGGTGCGCGGCAGGTGGGGCAGCGCAGCAGGTCGAGGAGGGGAAGGAGGGCGCGCGAAAGCGGCGCGGGCATGGCGGACATGGGAAAGGCACTCCTGGCGGACCGACGGGAGGGGACGGTGCCCGGGGTTCATGCCGCCGGGCACAGCGAGGAGGGCGATGCCGTACGGCGTCGCCCTCGTCGTCCTCCGGTCAGAGGAAGCAGTGGTGCGGGGTGCTCAGGACTGCCACGTGGAGAGTGTAAGCGGCGTCCCTCTCAGTGGAGTTGGCGGGCGGGGGCGGGGCCCAGGCAGGTGGTCAGGACGGATCGCAGGGCGCCCGGGGCGGGGTCGGCGTCCGTGGCCCAGGCCGCGTAGCCGTCGGGGCGGACCAGGAGGGTGGTACGGCGGGCGCTCGCCCAGTGGGCCGTGGTCAGACGGTCGGGGTGGGGCGGGAGTTCGGGGGTCGGGGGCTCTTGGACCAGAGGCTCGTGGGCCGGGGTGATCAGGACGAAGTGGCCGTCGCGCAGGGCCTCGTAGAGGCGGGTGCCGTCGGCGAGGCGGACGTCGGGGACGCGGGTGCCGGTGAGCGGGTGGGTGCCGCGGGGCACGGGGTAGCGGTAGCCGATGCCGGTGATCTGGGCGGTGGCCTTGCGGCGGGCGGGGCCGAGGGTGCTCACGAGCCCGGTGAGCGCGGCGCGGGCGGCCCGGGTCCAGGGGTGCTTGACCATCGCCAGCCGCACGAGCCCGCCGCTGCTGCGCAGGACCGCCTTGCCGACGGGGTGCCGTTCGGACTGGTAGGTGTCGAGCAGGGCCGGGTCCGCGTGCCCGGCGAGGACGGAGACCAGCTTCCAGCTGAGGTTGGCCGCGTCCTGGAGGCCGGTGTTCATGCCCTGTCCGCCGGCCGGGGTGTGCACATGCGCGGCGTCCCCGGCGAGGAACACCCGCCCGACCCGGTACGCCGGTGCCTGCCGCTCGTCGCTGTGGAAGCGGGACATCCAGCGGGCGTCGTGCATCCCGTAGTCACGGCCGAGCGCAAGCCGGGTGATCTCCTTGACCTCGGCCAGGTCCAGCGGCTCGGTGTCGGGCACATCGCGGCCGCGGTGCCAGCCGATCACCCGGTGGTACCCGTCCCCGAACGGCGCGAGGAACGCGAACGCGTCGCCCACCGCGTTGACCGTGAGCAGCCCCTCCGGCTGCTCGGCGAGCTTCACATCGGCCAGGACGACGGAGCGGAGCACCGACTTCCCGGGGAACGGCAGCCCGATCGCACCGCGCACCGCGCTGCGCATGCCGTCCGCGCCGACGACGTACGCGGCCCGCAGCGACTCCGTACGGCCGTCCGCGCCGCGGGTCTCGACCGTCACCCCGTCCGCGTCCTGGACGAGCCCGGTCATCTCGGTGTCGTACCGGAACCCGGCCCCCGCCTCGACGGCCCGCCGCGCCAGCGCCTTCTCGACCTCGTACTGCGGAAGGACGAGGACGTGGTTGAAGCGGGAGGGGAGGTCAGTGAGGTCGATGGAGAGGCGGCCGAAGAGGCGCAGCCGGTCAAGGGTGCGGCCGGTGGCCTCCAGCTCGTCGGCGAGGCCGCGGGCGTCGAGTTGTTCGAGGGTGCGGGCGTGCAGGGCGAAGGCACGGGAGAGGTTGCTGATCTTCCGGGGGCGCTTCTCCAGCACGGTGACCGGGATACCGGCGGTGGCGAGATCACCGGCGAGGAGGAGGCCGGTGGGTCCGGAGCCGACGACGATGACGCCGGTGTGGTCGGTGGTGCCGGTGGCGCGAGTGGTGCTGGTGGGATTTCCGTTGGTGCCGGTCATGGTGGCCTCCTGTGGGTGCCAACGCCCGTGGGTCAACGTTTGTTGGCCAACCTCTGTCGGCCAACGCTTGTTGGTCAACACCTGTTGGCCAACGTCCGTTGACAACGGTAGTGCGGGGCCGGAGGCGGGTCAACACTTGTTGGCCCACGCGTGTTGGCCTACGCTCGTTGGCGTGACCGAAAAGCACCCGTCCCCGCCCGCGCCCCCGCCCGCGCCCGCGCCCGCGCCCGCGCCGGAACCCACCACCTCCCCCGCGCCCGCACCCCCACCCCGCCGCTCCGACACCACCCGCACCGCGATCCTCACCGCCGCCCGCGAACGCTTCGCCGCCGACGGCTACGACCGGGCCACCATCCGCGCCATCGCCAAGGACGCGGGGATCGACCCGTCGATGGTGATGCGCTACTTCGGCAGCAAGGAGGGACTGTTCGCCGCGGCCATCGACGTCGATCTGCGGCTGCCCGACCTCACGCCGGTGCCGCGGGAGGAGGCCGGCCGCGCGCTGGTGGGCCACTTCCTCGACCTGTGGGAGGGGAACGAGCAGCTGCGGGCCATGCTGCGGGTCGGCGTCACCAATCAGGCCGGGGCCGAGCGGATGCAGGGCGTCTTCCGCGACCAGCTGCTCCCGGTGGCCCGGCAGGTGTGCCCCGACCCCGAGCAGGTCCCGGCCCGCGCCGCCCTCTGCGCCGCCCAGCTCCTCGGCCTGGCGCTCACCCGGCATGTTCTCCGGATGCCCGCCTCGCAGGCGCTGACCAGGGAGGAGCTGGTGGCCTGGATGGGACCGACGGTGCAGCGCTATCTGACCGCGCCGAACCCGTGAAACAAGATGCGGTACGCCTCCCGCCGGGAGAGACTCACTGCCCGTGAACACCACTGACGGCACCGAAGCCGGCGCCGACGCCGACCTCGCCCTCGTCGCCGCCGCCCGCCGCGTCGCCGAGGAGTACGCGCGCCCCGACCTGCACACCGTGGCGGCGGCCGCGCGCACCGGCGACGGCGGGATCGTCACGGCCGTGAACGTCTACCACTTCACCGGCGGCCCCTGCGCCGAGCTGGTCGTGATCGGCGCCGCCGCGGGGCAGGGGTCGTACGAGCTGACCGCGATGGTCGCCGTGCGCTCGCGCGACATGGCGGTGATCCCGCCCTGTGGCCGCTGCCGGCAGGTGCTGATCGACTACTTCCCCGGCATCGAGGTCCTGGTCCAGACCGAGGGGCAGCGGCTGACCCGGCTGCCCGTCGCCGAGCTGCTCCCGGCCGCCTTCAGCCGCTCGGCACCGGAGCAGCCGTAGCGAAACAGGAATGCGCGGACGCGGAAACGCCGAGGGCGCCGACCTCACCCGGGTACGGCGAACGCGCGTACCGACGGGAGGACAGGCGCCCCCGGCGTAAGAACAGATGATCCGGCGATCAGACCTTGGCCTGGGCGTCGGGCTTGACGTTGATGTTGGACGAGGGCGTCTTGCTCTTGTTGGGGGACAGCACCATCACCAGACCGGCGATGACCCCGAAGAGGACCAGCGGGAGCAGCACGTACAGACCCAGCGTCTGGACGACGCTCAGGCCCGGGCCGGGGTCGTCGCCGTCGTCGCGGATCAGCGCGAGCGCAGGGGACGACATGAGCAGCATCATCAGCGTCGTACCGGCGCCCAGGGTGCCGGCGCGCAGGGCGTTCTTCTTGTCCACGATCTCAAGTTAGCGAATCACCCGGAAGGACGCGCGCCCGGGGTCCCGTAGCGGCTCCTCAACCGCCCCTGAGCTGGGCGAACACCTCCAGAAGCGCGCGCAGTCGCGGGGCGGCCGTCAATTCCTCCAGCGGTACCGCCCTGCCCTCGCGGTCCGCGATCGGCAACCGCCAGTTGGGGTATTCGGCGCAGGTGCCCGGCAGATTCTGCGGGCGCCGGTCGCCCACGCCGTCCGGGAGCCAGACCCCGATCAGCCGGGCCGGGGTGCGCAGCAGGAACCGGTGGACGGCACGGACCTCCGCCTCCTCGTCGGCACCGGGCGGCCCGGTCGCCGTACCACCCACCGGCCCGAGGCCGCCCACCGGTCCGAGGCCGCCCACCAGTCCGAGGCTGCCCAGCAGGGCGAGCCACTCGGCGGCGTCGGCGACGGCCTCGGCGCGTTCCTCTGCGGCGGGGCGGGTGAGCAGGCCGAGCCGGTCGCGCAGTTCGACGTGGTCGCCGGTGAGGCGGGCGGCGGTGGGCGGCAGATCGTGGGTGGTGGCGGTGGCGAGGCAGTCGGCGCGCCAGCGTTCGGGGGGCAGCGGGCGGCCGTCGCCGGTCCAGTCGCGTTCGAACCAGAGCACGGAGGTGCCGAGCACGCCGCGCCGCTGCAGAGTCTCGCGGACGCCGGGTGCCACGGTGCCGAGGTCCTCGCCGATGACAACGGATCCGGCGCGCCCGGCCTCCAGGGCGAGGACGGCGAGCATGGCCTCGGCGTCGTAATGGACGTACGTGCCCTCGGTGGGCGGGCTGCCCTGGGGGATCCACCAGAGCCGGAACAGGCCCATGACGTGGTCGATGCGCAGGGCGCCCGCATAGCCGAACAGGGCGCGCAGGAGGTCGCGGAAGGGGGCGTAGCCGCAGGCGGCGAGGCGGTCGGGACGCCAGGGCGGCAGGCCCCAGTCCTGGCCGCGCGCGTTGAAGGCGTCCGGGGGCGCGCCGACCGACGTGCCGGCGGCGAAGACGTCCTGCTGGGCCCAGGAGTCGGCGCCCTCGGGATGCACGCCGACGGCGAGGTCGTGCACGATCCCGACCGGCATCCCGGCTTCCCGGGCGGTGCGCTGCGCGGCCCGCAGCTGTCCGTCGGTGAGCCAGGCGAGGCGGGTGTGGAAGGCGACGCGGTCGGCGAGTTCGGCGCGGGCGCGGGCGGTCGCCGCGGAGCGGGGGTCGCGCAGGCCGTCGGGCCAGGTGGTCCAGTCGGGGCCGTGGGTCTCGGCGAGGGCGTAGTACGTGGCGTGGTCGTCGAGGGCCTGCCCGTGGGCGGCGCGGAAGGCGTCGTAGGCGGCGCGGCGGCCGGGTCCCAGGGGGACGGCGAGGACTGTCTCCAGTGCCTCGCGCTTGAGCTCCCACACCGCGTCGCGGTCGATCAGGGCGCCCTTGTCGAGCACGGCGGCCCGCAGCCGCGCGGCCCGCTCCAGCAGCCCGGCGAGCCGTTCGCGGTCCTCGGCGTACGCGTACTCGGGGACGTCCTCGACCCGCAGATGCACGGGGTCGGGGAAGCGCCGGGAGGAGGGCCGGTACGGCGACGGGTCCGTGGGCGCGCCGGGCACGGCCGAGTGCAGCGGGTTGACCTGCACGAACCCGGCCCCGGCGACCCTCCCGGCCCAGTCGGCCAGCTCGGCGAGGTCCCCGAGGTCGCCCATCCCCCAGGAGCGGCGGGAGAGCAGGGAGTACAGCTGGACGAGGAGTCCGTAGGAGCGTCCGGGCGGCGCGGGCAGCCGGTCGGGGGCGACGACGAGGTGGGCGTGAGCGGTGCGGCCGTCGGGGGCGGTGGCGGTGACCCGGTGGATGCCGAGGGGCAGCCCGGCGACGAGGGGGGCGCTCGCGCGGTACGACTCCTCGCCCTCCTCCGTCTCGATACGCACCCGGGTGCCGGGCGGCAGGGCGGTGAGGGCGGCGGGGTCGTGGGTGTCGCCGGCCCAGTGCACGACGGTCGGCGGCAGCAGGCGCTCGCCCAGCGCGCGTTCCCGGTCGGCGAGCGCGGCGCGGACCGCTTCGGGGGTGGTGGCGTCGACGCCGAGGGCATGCAGCGCGGCGACGACGGCGGAGGTGGGGACGGTGACCGTACGGTCCGGGGCGGGGCGGTAGGAGACGGCGACCCCGTGCAGCTCGGCGAGCCGTGCCAGCTCGTCCGTGCGCGTCCCCGTCATCTACGACCCCGCCGCGTAGGCGTCCGACTCGCTGGTGAGGGTGCTGGTGTCGGCGAGCGGCGGCTCGCTGGTCAGGGGCTCGGCGGCGGGCAGCGGCGGCTCACTGGTGAGCGGCGCCGTGGTGGCGGCGGCCTCCGCGTTGAACGCGTACAGCCTGATCTCTCCGGTCTCGGTGGACTCGATCGACTCGATGGTCTCGGCGGACGTCTCCGCCAGGGGTTTGCGCACACTGTCGGCACGGCCGTGTTTCCACTGGGCCGGAATCGGGGTGCGGGCCGGTGCGGCCACGGGGGCCTCCTTGTCCTGGGTCTTCGGGGGTCGTCCTGGGCCTTGGGGGTCATCGCAGCCCTACCCCGTGAACGCCGTCGCACTCACGAACGCCGCCCGCAGGCGCGCGCCCGCCGGCCTACGGGCAGGTCTAGCCGACGCTGCAACGCCTGGTCAGGGACGGTCTCGCGGAGATCGAGGGGAGGGACACGGACGGCGGTCCCGAGCGCACCCGGTACCGGTCGACGGGCGCCGGCGCGCGGGAGCCGGCGCACTGGGCCGGTGAGATCGCGCCGCCCGCGCCGTTCGTGTCGAACGAGATCTTCGCCAGGGTCGTCGTCTCCGTCCTGTCCTGCGGCGATCCGGCCGCCTGTCTGCACGCCCAGCAGGCCGCGCACACGGCGCGAATGCGGGAGCTGACGGCGGCCAAGACGGCCCCGGGCGCCGACCTGGCCGCACGGACGAGGCGCAACGGTGCATGCGGAGCCGCCCGGCGTACGACACCGAACCTTCGCCCGGTCGTACGATCCCCGCCGGCAACGGTGCCTCGCCGCTCCTCAGGCCCCCCGCGCTTCACGTTCGTCTCGACCTCCGAGGTCAACGTGGTCAGCCGGGCCCCCGGTGGTGGCCATCCAGCGCAGGTCGGCGTCGAGGTGGTTCAGGGCGTCACCTCTCCGGGTGGTGGAGTTCCAGTGGGTCGCCGAGTCGGGTGAGCGATGAATCCCCTCTTCGCACGGCCTGAACACGCGCGCGTTCGCCAGGCAGCAGGACAAGGAGGACCAGGGGGCCGGTCAGATCCCGTCGGGAAAGCACCGAGGTCCCGGGGAGGGCCGGTGAACAGCGCTCGATCTCGATGAGGTCCGCCTCGCCGCTCACCAGGAGCTCCCACACGTGCACGAACGCCTCGCCGTCGCTGTGGGGGCCAGGTCTCGTGTACACCAGGGACTCGGATTCGGCGACCACGGACATCGGCGCCCCGGCGAGCACGCCCTCGACGGCGGAGGGGTCCGCCGTCTCCACGCCCACGATGCCCCCGCTGAGATGTTCCGGGCGCTCCCAGACGCCGTCTTCCCCGCGCGAGGAGTAGTACAGCTCTTCGGCCATGAGGCCGTCGCCCCTGCGGTGCAGAAGGAGGACGAATCCGAGGTCGCCGCCGATCCAGACGTCGGCGACGAGGGGGGTGTCGGCGTCCGGGCCCGGATGATGTGCCGTGGCGCGGGCATGCGTCGGGTGCCCCAGCCGGAGGGCGGTCCCGGCGATGTCAGCCATCGACTCCCTCATGGTTACTTCCGCCTTCTCGTCCGTCAGGCCGTGCGGTCCCGGGGGCGCGGGGGCTCCCGGGACCGTGCTGTCAGCCGAGCGAAGCGGTGAACTCCGTCCAGGCACGGGGGTCGAGACGGAGCAGCGGCCCGTCGGGGGTCTTGGAGTCGCGGACGGCGACGACGTCGGGGACGTTGCGGGCGACTTCGACGCACTGGCCCCCGGTGTTGCTGTAGCTGGACTTCACGAAGTCGAACTCGGGCATGAGGTCAGATCTCCTGGCGAATGGTGTCGATCAGCTGGGCCGAATCACGCTGGGCGCGGCTGAGTCGGGCCGTGCGCTCGAAGAAGGCGCCGTACGCCGTGCTGTCGGACTTGTTCTCCGCCCACACCGTGGACGTGATGGTGTCCGCGTGAACGACGTCCACCGCCTCACTCTCAGCGAACGAGATGATGGTAAACGAAGCGGTGAGACAGGGGTGCCCGCCCGCATGGAACGGCAATACCTGCAAGCGGACGTTGGGCAGTTCGGCCACCTTCAGCAGGTGCTCCAGCTGGGCGCGCATGACACCGGGACCGCCGATCAACTGCCGTAGTGCCGCCTCCCAGACGATGGCGTACACCTCAAGTGGGCGCTCGTCGTACAGCCGTTGCTGACGACGCATGCGGATCTCCACCAGGCGCTCGATCTCGTCCGGGTCCTCCCAGACACCCGCGCCTTCGCTGATCGCGAGTGAACGGGCGTACTCCGCGGTTTGGAACAGACCCGGAATCATGGAGAGTTCCCATGTTCGTACACGGCTGGCGGCGTCCTCCAGCGCGATGTACTCCGTGAGCGTGCCCGGGTGGGGCGAGTCCTGCCACCAGCCCTTGGCCTTACGGCGTTCGCGGTCCAGTCTTGCCAGGTCCAGCAGCCGGCCCACCGCCTCGGGATCGTCGAGCCCGTAGCACTCGCAGAGCACACGGATGTCCGGGTCCCGCATCGGGACCCAGCCCTGTTCCATCTTCACGATCTTCGAGTTCGTCGCGTTGATCGCCTCGGCGGCCTGCCGTTGGGTCTTGCCCGCCGCGTCACGCAGCCGCAGCAGTTCTCCACCGAGCCTGCGGCCCAGGACAGTTGACGTTCGGTTACCCAGGGATGAGGTACGAGTCACGGCCTCAGTCTGTCGCATCCTGACGGCACGTCACTCGTTGGAGACAATTATCTCCGCAGACATTGCATCTATAACTCAAGCGTCGCTACCGTCAGCCTTCGGTCGCTCACTCAGCGAATTCACCGGAGGCTCCCATGCCCGACGCCATCCCCTCCCCCATCGCCCTCGTCCACGAGGACCAGCTCGACTACACCCCCCTCCCCCGCAGCGTCACCCTGGCCCGGCACCGCACCTCGCGCCTGGTCGGCGAGTGGGGGTACACGGCGCTCACCGAAGACGTCGCCATCGTCGTCAGCGAGCTGATGACCAACGCCCTGCTGCACGGCAGCCTGCGCGGCCGGTTCATCCGGCTGCGGGTCCTCACCACGGCCGCCGCCCTCCGCGTCGAGGTCAGCGACCCCCGCGGCGAACTCCGGCCGAGCCTCCGTGCGGTGACCGGCGACCAGCGGTTCGGGCGGGGTCTGCTGCTGGTCCAGGCACTGGCGGACGACTGGGGCGTGGCGCCACGGGCCGGCGTCGGCAAGACGGTCTGGGCCCAGTGGAGCCTCGGGCCCGCGCCGGTCACCGCTCCGGGTGATGGAGTTCCAGTAAGGCACCCAGTCGAGTGAGCGATGAATCCCCTCTTCGCACGGTCTGAACGCGCATACGTCCGCCAGGCAGCAGGACAAGGAGGACCAAGGGGCCGGTCAGCTCCCGCCTGGAGGGCGCCGGGGCCTCGGGGAGGGCCGGTGAAGAGCGCCCGATCTCGATGAGGTCCGCCTCACCACTCAGCAGGAGCTCCCACACGTGCACGAACGCCTCGCCGGCGGAGGGGTCCGCCGTCTCCACGCCCACAATGCCCCCACACAGCGCAACACGCAGTGCAACGCAATAAGGGCAGCGCCGGCCGGCATGGCCCATGAGCGGGCACGCCCCCGCGCCCCGCGTCCCCGCCCGAGGAGGCCGGGGCGCGGGGCGGACGCGCAGAGGCCCGGATCGTCAGGCTGAGATGCCGTCGATCCGGGCCATGGCGTCGTCCGCGCCGTACGGCTGTAGGTAGGGCAGCCAGCGCGGGTCCCTATGGCCGGTGCCGATGATGCGCCAGGCCAGACCGGTGGGCGGGGCGGGTTTGTGGTGCAGGCGCCAGCCCAGTTCGACGAGGTGGCGGTCGGCCTTCACGTGGTTGCAGCGGCGGCAGGAGGCCACCACGTTGTCCCAGACGTGCTTGCCCCCGCGGCTGCGCGGGATGACGTGGTCGACGCTGGTTGCGACGCCACCGCAGTACATGCACCGGCCTCCGTCGCGTGCGAAGAGCGCACGGCGGGTGAGCGGAACGGGTCCGCGGTAGGGAACCCGGACGAATCGCTTGAGCCGGACCACGCTGGGTGCGGGGAGTGTGACGGTCGCGCTGTGCATAAAGGCGCCGGATTCCTCAAGGGAGACGGCCTTGTTCTCCAGGACGAGGATGAGCGCGCGGCGGAGCGGTACGACGCCGAGCGGCTCGTACGACGCGTTGAGGACCAGGACATGCGGCACGGGTGCCTCCTTGGGCGTCGGCGGCGCGTGGCTCGCGCCGGGACGATCTGCAGCCAGTCTCCCCTCATGCCTGGTGGCGGCGCCACCATGTCCCGGTAACGGGCTGGGAGTGTTTTCGACCACAGGGGATACATCCCCAGGATCACGGCCTGTTCAAGCCAGGGTGAGCCGTGTCTCTCCTGCGCCCCTCCTTGGCGGATCCGCACAGGACACCCACAATGCCCCGTTAGTGTGGTGGTGCTGGCCGTCCGGTGATCTTTTCGTGACCTCGCAGACCCTGCCCGCCCCACCGGTACGGACCGTGCAGCACCTGGAGGTACCTGCCGTGTCGTCCTTGCCCGTGGTCCTGATGGCCGCCGGTGCGTCTTCGTCCCCGTCGCCGTTCCCCTCGGGTACGGCGCCTGCGGTGCCGACGCTCCAGGACGCCCAGGAGAGCGCGACGAACGCGGCGAGCTGGGTCGAGCAGAACTGGTCGACGTGGCTCGCCATGGGACTGCAGATCCTGCTGATCATCGTCGTGGCGGTCGCGCTGAGATCGGTGGTGCGGCGGGCGATCACCAAGCTGATAGAGCGGATGGCCCGGACCGCGCAGGCCGTGGACGGCACCGCGCTGGGCGGGCTGCTGGTCAACGCGGAGCGGCGGCGGCAGCGGTCGGCGGCGATAGGGTCCGTGCTGCGCTCGGTGGCGAGCTTCCTGATCCTCGGTACGGCGGCGCTGATGGTGCTGTCCACCTTCAAGATCAACCTGGCCCCGCTGCTGGCGTCCGCCGGTGTCGCCGGTGTCGCGATCGGTTTCGGCGCGCGGAACCTCGTCACGGACTTCCTGTCCGGTGTGTTCATGATCCTGGAGGACCAGTACGGCGTCGGCGACGTGATCGACGCGGGCGTGGCCACCGGCGAGGTGATCGAGGTCGGGCTGCGCGTGACGAAGCTGCGCGGTGCCGAGGGCGAGATCTGGTACGTCCGCAACGGCGAGGTCAAGCGGATCGGCAACCTGTCCCAGGGCTGGGCGACGGCCGGGGTCGATGTGACCGTGCGGGCGAGCGAGGATCTGGACAAGGTCAAGGCGACGCTGGACGAGGTCGCCGAGAAGACGAGCAAGGAAGAGCCCTGGAACGAGCTGCTGTGGGGCCCGATCGAGGTCCTCGGCCTGGACTCCGTGCTCATCGACTCCATGGTGGTCCGCGTCTCCGCCAAGACCATGCCCGGCAAGTCCGTCACCGTCGAACGCGAACTGCGCTGGCGCATCAAGCGCGCCTTCGACGCGGCGCACATCCGCATCGTGGGCGGCGCGACGGCCGTCGAGGACGTGCAGGACCTGCCCGACCCGACCGCCGCGGTCGCCGCCCCCTCCGCCTTCTCCAACTCCGACTCCCCGCAGTCGATGGCGACGACCCCGATCACGACGCAGCGGACGGTTCCGCCGAGGAAGTAGAAGTAGGGGAACGGTTCAGCACGCTCGTTCGAGTGAAGGGGTGGGGCATTCCGGCGCGGTGGCGTTCGGGGTGCCCCATCGTTCTGCCGGGGCGCCCGGAGCGGGCTTAGCCTGGCATCGATGCGACAAGGAGAACGAGCGATGAGCGCCGGACCTCTCGTGGAGCCGATGATGACGCAGGACCCCATCGATCTGCTGATCGCGTTCGAGAAGGCGTCGGTGGCGCCGATTCGACCCGAGTACATCGAGGGGACGGTCATCGTGCCGCCGCAGCCGGATTACAACCACAGCAAGGGCGCGGTCAAGCTCACCTTCCAGCTCCACATGGCCGGACTCGATCTGGCGGGTATGGGCATGGGCTTCCGCGCGGCCCACCAGGACGGCAGCACCATGGCATTGGTGATCCCCGACTTCTACATCCTGCGCCGTGAGCCGACCGAACTGGACAGCTCGTATCTCAAGGTCCACAAGGGCTGGTACCCGATCGGCATGATCGCTCTGGTCGGCGAGGTCACGTCGTCCAACCACGCCATCGACACGGGTGCCAAGCTGGCCGCTTACGCCGCAGCCGGAATCCCGGTCTATGTCCTGATCAACCGCGAAACGCGGACGGCCCACTGCTACACCGGACCGACGCTTTCCGGTGACAACCCCGTAGAGGCCTACTACGAGCACGACATCAAGGTCGACCTCGGCGACCCCCTCCCCCTTCCGGCGCCGTACCCCACCCTCGACACCAGCCCCTTCCTCGTCACCAGCTGACGAGCCCTCCGCACCCCCGAGATAACGACTCCGTTGCCTCGGGGGTCTCACGTATTGACGCCCCCTCCCCGCCGGGCTTACGTTCGGGCGGAATAGGAAAGTTTCCTAACAGTGAGGCAGGTGTCGGGACCCATGGCAGGAACGGCCGGTACGCCGGGGACTCCGCGCGTGCTGCGGGCGATGAATGATCGTGCCGCGCTGGATCTGCTGCTGGAGCACGGGCCGCTGTCCCGGACCCGGATCGGGAATCTGACGGGGCTGTCCAAGCCCACCGCCTCCCAGCTGCTGGCCCGGCTTGAGGCCGCGGGGCTGGTCAGGGTCACCGGGACCAGCGAGGGGCGGCCGGGGCCCAGCGCCCAGCTGTACGCGGTGCACCCCGGTGCCGCCTACGCCGCCGGGCTCGATGTCGCCCCGGACCGCATCCGCGCCGCCGTCGCCGACATCACCGGCCGCACGATCGGCGAGTACGAGCTGCCCACCCCCGGCAGAAGGCCCGCGCAGTCCGTCGTACGACAGGTCACCGACGCCCTCGACGGCGCCGTGAAGGCGGCCGGGCTGGCGCGCGGCGAGCTGCACCGGGTCGTCATCGGCACGCCCGGCGCGTTCGACCCGAACACCGGGCGGCTGCGCTACGCCTCGCACCTGCCCGGCTGGCACTCCCCCACGCTGCTCGACGAACTCGCCGCCGCGCTGCCGATGCCGGTCGAGTACGAGAACGACGTCAATCTCGTCGCCGTCGCCGAACAGCGCCTCGGTGCCGCCCGCGGCCACGGGGACTTCGTGCTGCTGTGGAACGAGGAGGGACTCGGCGCCGCCCTCGTCCTCGGCGGCCGGCTGCACCGCGGCTGGACCGGCGGCGCCGGTGAGGTCGGCTTCCTGCCGGTGCCGGGCACGCCCCTGGTGCGCCAGGTGACCCGGGCCAACAGCGGCGGCTACCAGGAGCTGGCCGGCGCCCAGGAGCTGCCGAAGCTGGCCCGTGAACTCGGCGTCCCGGACGTGCCGTCGGGGCCGTACACCGAGTCGGCCCGCGAGCTGCTGGCCCGCGCCGCCGACCACGCGGACGGCCCGCACCGGGAGCTGCTGACGGCGTACGCGACCCGGCTCGCCACCGGTCTCGCCGCGCTCGTCTCGGTCCTCGACCCCGAACTCGTCGTCCTCAGCGGCTCCGCGCTGACCGCCGGCGGCGAGGTGCTGCGCGCCCTGATCCAGGCCGAGTTGGAGGAGCTGGCGGCGGCCCGGCCCCGGCTCGTCCTCGGCGACATCCGTGAACACCCCGTCCTGCGCGGCGCGTTGGAGTCCGCGCTCGCCACCACCCGGGACGAGGTCTTCGACACCTCGCGCTGACCGGCCGGGGCTCCGATAAAGCCCGGGCCACGAAACACCCCCGCACCGCACACCCCCGCACCGCGCCCTCCCCACCCCGACCCGAACCGTCCTGGGAGATCCGCCATGCCCACCGCAACACCCGGAGTCACCAGAGCCACCCGCAAAGCCGCCCTCGCCCTCACCGTCTCCGCCGTACTGCTGACCGCCGCCTGCACCGGGCAGTCCGACGCGGGTGCCACGGACGACCCGACCAAGGACACGACGATCAACTTCTGGCACGCCTGGAGCGCGCCGAACGAGGTCGCGGCGGTCAAGTCCCTGGTCGCCGGGTTCGAGAAGGCGCACCCCAACATCCATGTGCACATCGTCGGCAACATGACCGACGACAAGATCAACCAGGCGCTGCGCACGGGCGGCGGCGACGCCCCGGACGTGATCTCCTCCTTCACCACCAACAACGTGGGCAAGTTCTGCTCCTCCGGCGCGCTGATCGACCTCAATCCCTTCCTGAAGAAGGCGGGCATCGACCCCGCGCGCACCTTCCCGAAGGCCATGAACGAGTACACCCAGTTCGACGGCGACCGCTGCACCGTGCCACTGCTCGGCGACGCGTACGGGCTGTACTACAACAAGACGGCGTTCGCGAAGGCCGGGATCGATCAACCCCCTAAGACCTGGAGCGAGTTCGAGGCCGACGCCAAGCGGCTGACCGTGCCCGCCGGGGACTCGTACAAGCAGCTCGGGTTCATGCCCGACTACCACGGCTGGGAGACCACCACCGAGCACTACTTCGGCCAGTTCTCGCCGACGTACTTCACCGCGGACGGCAAGTCGAACGTCGCCAAGGACCCGGCTTTCCAGGAGGGGTTCGCGCTTCAGAAGCGGCTCGTGGACGAACTCGGCGGATTCCGGAAGCTGGAGCGGTTCCGCTCCACCCTCGGCGACGAGTGGGGCGCCAAACACCCCTTCCACACCGGCCAGGTGGCCATGCAGCTGGACGGCGAGTGGCGGCTCGGGATGGCCGAGCAGGCCAAACCGAAGTTCGAGATAGGCGTCGCCCCGCTGCCCGTACCGGACGATCAGTTGGACCAGTACGGCAAGGGCTACATCACCGGCACCATCACCGGCATCGCCGCCACCAGCCGCAAGCAGAACGCCGCCTGGGAGTTCGTGAAGTACATCAGCACGGACACGGACGCGGTGGTCGGCTTCGCCAACGACATCCACAATGTGCCGTCCACCCTCGCGGCCCTCAAGTCCCCGAAGCTGACGTACGATCCGCGCTTCAAGACCTTCCTGGACATCGCCGCCGACCCCGACTCCACCACCACGCCCGCCTCCCTCAACGGCGGCCAGTACCTGGTGACGCTCCAGCAGTTGGGCTACGACTACGAGAGCGGCAGGGTCACCGATCTGACGGCCGGGCTGAAGAAGGCCGCCGCGCAGATCGACACGGACATCGCGCAGGCGAAGTAGCCGATGAGCACGCTCACCCTGGCCGCCAAGCGCCGCCGCTCGGCGCTGCGCACAATCGCCTTCCTGTCACCGTGGCTGATCGGCTTCGCGGTGTTCTTCGCGTACCCGCTGATCTCGACGGTCTACTTCTCCTTCATGCACTACGACGGCTTCCGGCCGCCCACCTGGAGCGGCGGGAAGAACTGGACGTACGTCTTCACGCACTACCCGCTGTTCTGGCCCGCGCTGCGCAACACGCTGTGGCTGGTCGTGGTGATGGTGACCCTGCGCGTGGCCTTCGGGCTCGGCATCGGGATGCTCATCACGAAGATCAAGACGGGTACCGGCGTCTTCCGCACCCTGTTCTATCTGCCCTATCTCGCCCCGCCGGTCGCCGCCACCATGGCCTTCGCCTTCCTGCTCAACCCCGGTACCGGGCCGGTCAATTCGCTCCTGGAGAAGGCGGGGATACCGGCGCCCGGCTGGTTCAACGACCCGGACTGGTCCAAGCCGGCGCTGACCCTGCTCGCGCTGTGGGGCATCGGCGATCTGATGGTGATCTTCATGGCCGCGCTGCTCGATGTGCCGAGGGAGCAGTACGAGGCGGCCGAGCTGGACGGCGCCTCCGCCTGGCAGCGGTTCCGGTACGTGACGCTGCCGAACATCTCCCCCATCGTGATGTTCGCCGTCGTCACCGGCGTGATCCAGGCGATGCAGTGCTACACGGAACCGCTGGTCGCGGGGAAGGTGGCCTCCGGGGTGATCCAGGGCGCGGGCGCCCAGTTCGAGCCCGGCTACCCGGACAAGTCCACGCTCACCCTGCCCCAGCTCGTCTACAACCTCGGCTTCCAGCGCTTCGACTACGGCTCCGCGTGCGTCGTCGCCCTCGTACTCTTCGCCCTCTCCATGGCGTTCACCGCGCTTCTGATGCGGCGCCGGGGCGGCCTGATCCAGGCAGGTGACTGACCATGACCCAAGTACTCGTCGAACCACGGAAGTTGGTCGAGCCGTCCGCGCCCGCGCGACGCACCGCCCGCCGCAAGGAGCTGCTCCGGTGGATCGCGGTGCACTCCCTCGGCGTCGCCGCCGCGCTCTTCTTCGTACTGCCCTTCGTGTTCGTGCTGCTGACCTCGCTGATGAGCGACAGCCAGGCACTGAGCCGGGATCTGATCCCGGGCACCTGGGAGTGGGGCAACTACCGCAAGGTCTTCGACACGCCCGGCTTCCTCACCTGGTGGCGCAACACCCTGATCTACGCGGGCCTGGGCACCGTACTGACCGTGGTGTCCTCGATCCCGGTGGCGTACGCGCTCGCCAAGTTCCGCTTTCCTGGCCGCAATCTGGCCCTGATGCTGGTGATCTCGATGATGATGCTGCCCCCACAGGTCGTCGTCATCCCGATGTACCTCTTCTGGGCGAAGCAGCTGGGCCTGTCCGGGACGCTGTGGCCGCTGATCATCCCGATGGCGTTCGGCGACGCGTTCTCCATCTTCCTGCTGCGCCAGTTCCTGATGACGATCCCGAACGAGTACGTCGACGCCGCCCGGGTGGACGGCTGCGGCGAACTGCGCACCCTCGTCCGGGTCGTACTGCCGATGGCCAAGCCCGGCATCGCCGCCGTGGCCCTCTTCCAGTTCTTCAACGCCTGGAACGACTACTTCGGCCCCCAGATCTACGCCTCCGAGAACCCCGGTGCCTGGACGCTCAGTTACGGCCTGGAGTCCTTCAAGGGCGCACACCACACCGACTGGAACCTCACCATGGCCGCGACGGTGCTGGTCATGGCCCCCGTCATCGTCGTGTTCTTCTTCGCCCAGAAGGCATTCGTCGAAGGCGTCACGCTCACCGGAGTGAAGGGTTGATCTCTGTATGAAACTCACCGTGGTCGGCGGCGGCTCGACCTACACCCCCGAACTCGTCGACGGCTTCGCCCGGCTCCGGGACACCCTGCCCGTCGAGGAACTGGTCCTGGTGGACCCCGACGCCGAACGCCTGGAGCTGGTGGGAGGGTTGGCCCGGCGGATCTTCGCCAGGCAGGGGCACGGCGGCCGGATCGTGACCACCGCCGACCTGGACGCGGGCATCAACGGCGCCGACGCGGTGCTGCTCCAGCTGCGCGTCGGCGGCCAGGCGGCCCGGCGGCAGGACGAGACCTGGCCGCTGGAGTGCGGCTGCGTCGGCCAGGAGACCACCGGCGCGGGCGGCCTCGCCAAGGCGCTGCGCACCGTACCGGTCGTGCTGGACATCGCCGAGCGGGTCCGGCGCAGCAACCCGCGCGCCTGGATCATCGACTTCACCAACCCGGTCGGCATCGTCACCCGCGCACTGCTGCACGCCGGGCACCGCGCGGTCGGCCTGTGCAACGTGGCGATCGGCCTCCAGCGCAAGTTCGCCGACCGCCTCGGGGTGAGCCCGCAGGACGTGCACCTCGCGCACGTGGGCCTCAACCACCTCACCTGGGAGACCGCCGTACGGCTCGGCGGGCCGGAGGGCGAGAACGTGCTGCCCAAGCTGCTCGCCGAGCACGGTGACGCCATCGCCGACGACCTGCGGCTGCCGCGCGCCCTCCTCGACCGCCTCGGCGTCGTCCCCTCGTACTACCTGCGCTACTTCTACGCCCACGACGAGGTCGTACGGGAGCTGCGCACCAAGCCGTCGCGGGCCGAGGAAGTGGCGCGGATGGAGCGGGAGTTGCTGGCGATGTACGGCGATCCGGCCCTGGACGAGAAGCCGGCGCTGCTCGCCAAGCGGGGCGGGGCCTACTACTCGGAGGCCGCGGTGGACCTGGCGGCGGCGCTGCTGCGCGGCCAGGGCAGCCCGTACCAGGTGGTGAACACGCTGAACAAGGGCACGCTGCCGTTCCTCGCCGACGACGCGGTGATCGAGGTGCAGGCGGCGGTCGGCCCGACCGGTCCCGCGCCGCTGCCGGTGCCGGAGGTGGACCCGCTGTACGCGGGCCTGATCGCCCAGGTGACGGCGTACGAGGAGCTGGCCCTGGAGGCGGCGCTGCGCGGCGGCCGGGACCGGGTGTTCCGCGCCCTGCTCGCGCACCCGCTGATCGGCCAGTACGAGTACGCCGAGACCCTGACCGACAGACTGATCGCACACAACCGGGAGCATCTCGCGTGGGCCTGACCTCGACCGACACCGCGAGTGTGCTCGCCATCGACGCGGGCAACAGCAAGACCGACGTGGCCGTGGTCAGTGCCGCGGGCGAGGTGCTGGCCACGGCGCGCGGCGGGGGCTTCCGGCCGCCCGCGGTCGGTGTCTCGGCGGCCTTCGACGCGCTCGCCGAGCCGGTGCGCCGCGCGCTGGCGGACGCGGGCCTGGACCGTGTCACCCATGTCTCCGCGTGCCTGGCCAACGCCGATCTGCCGGTGGAGGAGGAGCAGTTGGCGACCGCGCTGCACGCGCGCGGGTGGGGCGGGGCGGTGGAGGTGCGCAACGACACCTTCGCGATCCTGCGCGCGGGCGTCGCCGAACCCCGGGGCGTGGCGGTGGTCTGCGGGGCGGGCATCAACTGCGTGGGGATGCGGCCCGACGGCCGTACCGCGCGCTTCCCGGCGATCGGCCGGATCTCCGGTGACTGGGGCGGCGGCTGGGGCCTCGCGGAGGAGGCGCTGTGGTTCGCGGCGCGGGCCGAGGACGGCCGGGGCGAGGCGACGGCGCTCGCGCACGCGCTGCCCGCCCACTTCGGGCTGTCCTCCATGTACGCGCTGATCGAGGCGCTGCACCTGGAGCATCTGGCGCCGGAGCGGCGGGGCGAGCTGGCCCCGGTGCTGTTCGCCACGGCGGCGGGCGGCGACCCGGTGGCGCGGGCGATCGTGGACCGGCTCGCGGACGAGGTGACGGTGCTGGCCACGGTCGCACTGACCCGCCTCGAACTGCTGGACGAACCGGTGCCGGTGCTGCTCGGCGGGAGCGTGCTGACGGCCGGGCACGACCGGCTGGACGACGGCATCCGCGCCCGGCTCGCGGCCCGCGCCCCCAAGGCCACCGTGCATATCGTCAACGCGCGTCCGGTGCTCGGCGCCGTCCTCCTCGGGCTGGACCGGCTCGGGGCGGCGGCGGGGGCGCAGGAGCGGGCGCGGAGGTACTGGGAAGCGCCCTGAGGTACGGGGAGGCGCCCTGGACTCTCCCTGTGGAGAAACGGTTTCCTCGGGGCAGGTCAGGGCATGGGCCACGCCCCGGCCCGAGGAACCGAACACCTGCTCCCGGCGTGTATAGAGGCAGCGCGCACGGGGATCCGCACAAGATCCAGTGAAGGCCGGTGCGGAATGTCGGTCCGTGCGGCGATACTTGGCTGCGTACGGATGACCATGGGGGAGGTCGAGTGACACACCCGCCGCAGAGCGCAGCACCACCCATCGCGGGCTCCGCCGTGCCCGCGGCCCCCGGCATCCCCGCCCAGCCCGCTCCGGCGCCGCCTCAGGCATCGCCCCACGCGCCGCAGCCGCCCCGGGCGCCGCGCCCGCGGCGGACCGCCTTCGCCGAGGGCACCGAGAAGCTGCGGGCCGCGGCGACCACCGAGCCGGGCCGGCTGCGCCTCATCGGCGCCGTACTCGCCCTGCTGGTCGTGGCGTTCGGCGCGGTCACCGCCTGGCAGAGCAGCGAGCGCGCGGCCGCCGCGGACGACGTGCTGCACCGCAGCCAGCCGCTCAGCTCCGGCGCCGCCGACATCTACCGCTCGCTGGCGGACGCCAACACCGCCGCCTCCAGCGGCTTCCTGGCGGGCGGCCAGGAGCCCGCGTCGACCCGCGACCGGTACGAGAAGGACATCAGCGCGGCCGCCTCCGGCCTGGTCACGGCCGCCGCCAACTCGGAGCCGGGCTCCGCCTCCGAGGCCACCATCGCCCGGCTGAACCGGCTGCTGCCCGAGTACAAGGGCCTCGTGGAGCGGGCCCGCACCTACAACCGCCAGGGCTACCCGGTCGGCGGCGCGTATCTGCGGTACGCCAACGAGAAGATGCAGACGGAGATGCTCCCGGCCGCGGAGGACCTCTACACCAAGGAGAACGCGCGCCTGGACGCCGACTACGGGGACGCGACGCCGTACCCCTGGGCGGCCATCGCGCTCGGCGTGCTCGCCCTGGCCGGGCTCGGCTGGGCCCAGCGCCGCGACTATCTGCGCACCAACCGCGTCCTCAACCAGGGCCTGGTCGGCGCCGGCTGCGCCACCGTCGTCGCGCTGCTGTGGCTCACCGTGGGACACACCGTCGCGCGCTCCGAGCTGACCGGCTCCTACGACCACGGCATCCGCTCCCTGACCGTCCTGCACGACGCCCGCATCGCCTCCCTGAAGGCGCGGGGCAACGAGAACCTGAGCCTGGTGGCGCGCGGCGCCGAGACCGTCACGGTCGACGGCAAGCAGTACGACACGTACTACTACGACTTCGACAAGGACATGACCGCGCTCGGCAAGGGCCTCGGCCGGGCGGCGCAGCTCGCCGACGACCCCGGCGGCACCGCGCCCGTGAAGTCCGCCGAGGCCGGCACCGCGCTGTGGAAGCAGCGGCACGGCGCGGCCCGTGCCGCGGACGAGAACGGCGACTACCAGCAGGCGCTGGACAAGGTGATCGGCGCCAAGGGCACCACCGGCGAATGCTTCGACGGTGTCGACAGCGACCTCGCCCGCGCGATAGGTCATGAGCAGGCCGAGTTCCAGCGGGCCGCCACGAGCGGGCGGGACGCCATGACCGGGCTGCCCGTCGGCGCCGCCGCCCTCGCGGTGCTCGGCGCGGCGGGCGCCCTCGCCGGGATCGGCCGCAGGCTTTCGGAGTACCGGTGAGAAGGGGCGGGGCGATGGACGCGAGCCGGCTGCGCGGCTGGGGCGGGGTCGGCACGATGGCGGTCCTGTGCGCCCTGGCGCTGGCCTTCGTCCTGCTGCTGCCCTGCACGCAGATCACGCACCACCACCACGCCGCCCCGGACCGGGCCGGGCAGCAGCTGGCCGAGGGCAGCCAGGTGCGCGCCGGGTCCTGTCAGGACTCCGAGGCGCAGAAGCAGACCCTCGCCCCGTCCGGCGCGGACGGCCCGACCATCGACGCCATCAAGGCCCGCGAGGGCGCCCGGCGCAAGCTGATCGTCGGCGTCGACCAGAACAGCTACCGCTGGGGCTACCGCAACCCCAACACCGAGGGCGCCCAGCTGGAGGGCTTCGACATCGATCTGGTGCACCGGATCGCCCAGGACATCCTCGGCGACCCGGACGCGGTCCAGTTCAAGGCGATACCGACCAACCAGCGCATCTCGGCGATCCAGGACGGCCGGGTGGACATGGTCGTCCGTACGATGACGATCACCTGCGAGCGGCTCGGGCAAGTCGCGTTCTCGGCGCCGTACTTCAAGACCGGTCAGCAGGTCCTCGCCCCCAAGTCCTCGGCGATCACCGGGTACAACGGCACGCTGGCGCACAAGAAGGTGTGCACGGCCACCGGTTCGACGGGGTACGCGAAGCTGGACGCGGACAAGAAGGCCGGGACGCTGCCCGCCTCCACCGACCTCTCCACCACCGTGCCCAACCAGCTGGACTGCCTGGTGCGGCTCCAGCTCGGCGAGGTGGACGCGGTGGTCACCGACGGCGCCCTGGCGGCGAGCCAGGCCGCGCAGGATCCGACGGTGGAGCTCAAGGGCGCGCCTTTTACGACCGAGTACTACGGAGTGGCGATGAAGAAGGACGCCTCCGATCTGGTGCGCCGGGTCAACCGGGTCCTGGTCGCCTACCGCGCCAGTGGCTGGCAGGCGTCGTACGACACATGGCTGTCGGCCACACTGGGAAAGGACTCCTCGGCGTCCAAGCCGCCCGCACCGCAGTATCTGCGCACCAGTTGAACCACGGCCGACCGGAACACACAGCAAGCGAGAGGTGATCGATGGGCGTCACGGACCCCGCCGGGCCGGTGATGGACCGGGACGAGGTGGACCGTGCGCTGGCGCGGCTCGGCCAGGAGCACGAGGCCATCGAGACCTCGCTGCTCGCCCTCCAGGACCACGCGGGCCGCAGACTCCTGGAGGGTGCCGAACTGTCCGGCGTCACCCAGGAGCGCTGGCAGGCCACGGAGGACCGGATCACCCTGCTGTGGTCATACTTCGACGCCTATACGGCCGCGCTGCGCGGCGCCCGCGAGATCCGCTCCCGGCGCCGCTGGTCCAGCCGGGAGGACCTGGCCGAGCTGACCGAGCTGCTGCGCGGCACCTCCGTCGCGGTCGCCGGGCCCGGCACCGGCCGGCTCAGCGAGAGCTTCTCGCTGGCCGAGCTGGTGGACCGGATGAACGAGATGTACGCGACCAGCCTGGACCTGGTCGTCACCGCCGACGCGGTCTGGTCGGCGCTGCCCGCGCGGATCGATCTGCTCGCCGCCGAGCTCCAGCGCACCCGGCAGCTCGCGCACTCCGTCGGCGTGCGCCCCGGCGAGCACCCGGCCGGGGACGACCTGGAGCGGATCACCCGCACCCTGACCCGGCTGCGCGAGGACGTGATCCGCGACCCGCTCGCCTTCTGGGTGCCCGCCCGGGGCAGTTCGGCGCCCGGCGGCGGCCGCCCGGACACCACGGTGTACGACCGCGAGGCGCGCGCCCTGGAGGACGTGCGCCGGGAGATCGACGCGGTGCTGACCGTGCGCCAGGACGCGGAGGCCCGGCTGATCCGGCTGCGGGACGTCCTCTCGCGCGCGGACCGCACCCTCGCCGAGGCCCGCACGGCGCGCGGCGAGGTGCTGGCGAAGATCGCCGCCACCGAGGTGCCGGTGGTCAGCGGCCCGCCGACCGTGCTCCAGGAGCAGCTGGCGACGGCGGCCGAGTACCGGCGGGCCGCCCAGTGGCACCGGCTGTCCCCGCTGCTGGAGTCCCTCGAACAGCGGGCCGAGGACGAACTGCTGCGCGCCCGCGAGCAGTTGACTGCGGTCACCGCGCCGCTCGCGGTCCGCGCCGAACTGCGCGGCCGGCTCGACGCCTACAAGGCGAAGGTGGCCCGGCACGGCCTGGCCGAGGACCCGTTCCTGGTGGAGCGGTACGACGCCGCCCGGCGGATGCTGTGGAGCGCGCCCTGCGATCTGCGGGTGGCCGAGGGCGCGGTGCTGCGCTATCAGCGGGCGGCGGCCGAATTGCTGGACGGCGCGCCCGAGGACCGTAAGGGGGACCAGTGATGAGCGGGGCCGGGCGGGCCTGTCAGCGGCCGGGCTGCGAGGGGTCGTACGAGGACGTCGGCGGCGGCGAGCTGTACTGCGACACCTGCGGTCTGGCGCCGGTGGTGTCGGCGACCGGGATGGTCGGCTCGCCGCCCACCGGTGTCACCCGGGGCGCCGCCGAGAGCCGGGGTTCCGGCAGCGCCCGCAGCGCGCGCACGTCCTCGCAGTCGTCCAGGTCGCGGCGCTCGGTGTCCGGGCGCCTGTCGCGGTCCCTGTCCGGCGGCGCCGCCACCACCCGCTCGGTGTCGGTGCGCAGCTCCGGCTCCTCCTCGGGGTCCTCGGGGCGCGGCCGGCTGGGCGCGGGCCTGGTGGATGTGCCGCAGGTGCCGCGGCCCGACCCGCACACCATGGTCCTGGACAACCCCGAGGTGCCCGAACGCAAACGGTTCTGCTCCCGCTCGGACTGCGGGGCGCCGGTGGGCCGGGCCCGGGGCGAACGGCCGGGCCGCACCGAGGGGTTCTGCACCAAGTGCGGCCACCCGTACTCCTTCGTGCCCAAGCTGAAGGCCGGGGACATCGTGCACGGCCAGTACGAGGTCGCGGGCTGTCTCGCGCACGGCGGCCTGGGCTGGGTCTATCTCGCCGTGGACCGGGCCGTCTCGGACCGCTGGGTGGTGCTCAAGGGCCTGCTGGACACCGGGGACCAGGACGCGATGGCCGCCGCGATCTCCGAGCGGCGCTTCCTCGCGGAGATCGAGCACGCCAACATCGTGCGGATCTACAACTTCGTGGAGCACCTGGACCAGCGCACCGGCTCCCTCGACGGCTACATCGTCATGGAGTACGTCGGCGGCAAGTCCCTCAAGGAGATCGCCAACGCCCGCCGCACCCCTGAGGGCAGACGCGATCCGCTGCCGGTGGAGCAGGCGTGCGCGTACGGCATCGAGGCGCTGGAGGCGCTCGGCCATCTGCACAGCCGGAACCTGCTGTACTGCGACTTCAAGGTCGACAACGCCATCCAGACCGAGGACCAGCTCAAGCTGATCGACATGGGCGCGGTGCGCCGCATGGACGACGACGAGTCCGCGATCTACGGCACCGTCGGCTACCAGGCCCCCGAGGTCGCCGACGTCGGCCCCTCGGTGGCGAGCGACCTGTACACCGTGGGCCGCACCCTCGCCGTGCTGACCTTCGACTTCCAGGGCTACACCAACGTCCACGCCGACTCGCTGCCGGACCCCGAGACCGTCGAGGTCTTCCGCCGCTACGAGTCCTTCTACCGCCTCCTGGTCCGCGCCACCGACCCCGACCCGGCCCGCCGCTTCGGCTCCGCGCAGGAGATGGCGGAGCAGCTGACGGGGGTGCTGCGGGAGGTCGTGGCCCTGCAGAGCGGCCAGGCCCGGCCGGCCCTGTCGACCCTGTTCGGGCCCGAAGTGCGGGTCACGGACCCGGAGTTGTTCCCGCGTCTGCACGCAGACGTGTCGCGGCTCGGGGCACGGGAGATCCGGGGGCGCAGGCGCGGCACCGCCGCCCCCGCGTCGGCCCTGTCCCCGACCGCACCGGCCCCGGCGCCGACCGCCCCGGCCCTGTCCCCGACCGCCCTGGTCAAGCCGCTCGACTTCCCCGCCGCCGCCCTCGCGCTGCCGGTGCCCCTGGTCGACGCGAGCGACCCCAACGCCGGTCTGCTGGCGGGTCTCGTGGCGTCCGCGCCCGGTGAGCTGCTCGGGGCGCTGGCCGCGGCGCCCGCGCAGAGCGTGGAGACCCGGCTGCGGCAGGTGCGGTCACGGCTGGAGACCGGGGACCACCACGGTGCGCGGACCGCTCTCGCCGCGCTGGACGAGGAGCGGCCCGAGGACTGGCGGGTGGTCTGGTACCGGGGCCTGGCCGCGCTGGTCACCGGCGACTTCGAGGGCGCCGCGCTCGCCTTCGACGCGATCTACGACGCCTTCCCCGGCGAGGCCGCGCCCAAGCTGGCGCTCGGCGCCTGCGCCGAGGTGCTGGGCCAGCTGGACAACGCGGCCGACTACTACCACCTGGTGTGGACGACCGATCCCAGTTATGTGAGCGCGGCGTTCGGGCTCGCCCGGGTGCGGCTCGCCGCCGGGGACCGGCAGGGCGCGGTGCGCACGCTGGAGTCGGTGCCGGAGTCGTCCATCCACTACACGGCCGCCCGGGTCGCCGCCGTCCGGGCCCGGCTCAGAGGGCGCACCGCGGCCGCGGGTGACGTACCGTTCCTGGAGGATCTGACCGCCGCCGCCGGGCAGGTCGAGGCGCTCCAGGCGTACGGGCTCGACCCGGCGCGGCGCGAGGTGCTGTCGGCGGAAGTGCTCGGCTGTGCGCTGGACTGGATACTCTCGGGGGACCGGAACACCGCCCGGACGGCTTCCGGCGGGCGGGTGCTGCTGGGCAGCGGACTGGACGAGCGGGGCCTGCGCTTCGGCCTGGAGCGCGCCTACCGCACGCTGGCCCGGCTGGCCCCCGGCGGCCAGGAGAGGAACGAACTGGTGGAACGGGCCAACCGTTACCGCCCCCGGACGTGGGTGTAGTTGATGTCCCAGATGCCCCAGCAGGCCGCACCGGCCACATGCCCGAGCTGCGCGGAACCCGTCGAACCGGACGACCTCTTCTGCGGTGCGTGCGGTCACGACCTCTCGGTGCTGCCCGCCCCGCCCCAGGACCACGCCACGCCGGCCATGACCGGCTCCCGGGACTCCGGTGTCCCGGCCCCCAGGGCCGGCGTGCGGTGGCCCGCCCCCGAGCCTCCCGGCTCCGACTCCACCTCCCCCAAGACGCATCTGCCGACCGATCTGCCCGGCACCGACTCGGGCGGCCACCCGCTGCACCCCGGCACTCCGGGGGCGCCCGCGGGAGCACCCGGGTCCGGCGTCCGCCTCGACCGGCCGGCGGAACCCGAGGAGTACCCCTTGCAGGCCCCCGACCCCCGCGCCGCAGGCGAGACCCCCGCACCCGAACAGCGGCCCGAGGAGCACGCGCAGCCCGCCACGACCTGTGTCGCCTGCCGCGCCGGCCGCGTGGACAGCGACGGCTACTGCGAGAACTGCGGGCACGCCCAGCCCCGCGAACGCGACCACATGGAGCGGGAGTCGGGTCCGGTGGCCGCCGTCAGCGACCGCGGGCTGCGCCACCACCGCAACGAGGACTCCTTCGCGCTCGGCCACACCGCGCTGCCCGACGGCGGCCCCGCCACGCTCGCCGTCGTCTGCGACGGCGTCTCCTCGGCGACCCGCCCCGACGAGGCGTCGGCCGCCGCCGCGCGCGCGGCCGGTGACGTCCTGCTCGCCGCCCTGCCGCGCGGCACGCATCCGCAGGCGGCCATGCACGAGGCGATCGTCGCCGCCGCCGGGGCCGTCAACGCGCTGGCCGGGGAGCCGGACGCGGCCCGCGAGCACGACCCGCACCAGAACGCCCCGGCCTGCACGATCGTCTCCGCCGTGGTCGCCGCCGGGCTCCTGGTGGTCGGCTGGGTCGGCGACAGCCGCGCCTACTGGGTGCCGGACGACCGCGCCGCGCCGCCCGCCCGGCTGACCGAGGACGACTCCTGGGCCGCGCAGATGGTCGCCGCCGGACTGATGAGCGAGGCCGAGGCGTACGCCGACGAGCGCGCCCACGCGATCACCGGCTGGCTCGGCGCGGACGCCTATGAACTGGACCCGCACACCGCGTCGTTCAAGCCGGACCGGCCCGGTGTGGTGGTGGTGTGCAGCGACGGGCTGTGGAACTACGCCGAGACGGCGCAGGAGATGGCCGAGACGATCCCGGCGGACGCCGCCGCCCGGCCGCTGCACAGCGCCCGTGTCCTGGTCGGCCACGCCCTGGACGGCGGGGGCCACGACAACGTAACAGTGGCCGTACTGCCGTTCCCCGCACCACCGCAGGGGGCAGGATCGGCCTGAGGCCACGGGGGCCACGGGGGCCACGGGCCGGAGGGGACCGGCCCGTACACAGCACCGCCGCGCGTGAGCGGGCCGGTGGAGGGGGATTCGAGTTCGTATGGCCAATTTCGCGAAACCGAGCGTGCCACGGTTCTCGGTGGACGTGTACCAGAACGAGTACCTGCCCGAGGGCGGCCGCGAGGTCAACGCCATCGTCACGGTGACGGCGACGGGGGGCGGCACCCTGGGCGGGGGCCTGAGCCCCGCCGCCCCGGACGGGCGGCCCTCCGCCGCCGTGGCGATCATGGTCGACTGCTCGGGCTCCATGGAGTATCCGCCGACGAAGATGCGCAACGCCCGGGACGCCACGGCCGCCGCCGTCGACACCCTGCGCGACGGCACCCACTTCGCGGTCATCGCCGGCACCCATGTGGCCACCGAGGTCTATCCCGGCGACGGGAGCCTCGCCGTCGCGAGCCCCACCACCCGGCACCGGGCCAAGCAGGCGCTACGACGGCTCGCCTCGGGCGGCGGTACGGCCATCGGCACCTGGCTGCGCCTCGCCGACCGGCTGCTGTCCTCGGCGGACGTCGCCCTGCGGCACGGCATCCTGCTCACCGACGGGCGCAATGAGCACGAGTCGCCGGAGGATCTGCGCGCCGCCCTCGACGCCTGCGCCGGGCGGTTCACCTGTGACGCGCGGGGCGTGGGCACCGACTGGGAAGTGAAAGAAGTCACAGGGATCGCCTCGGCGCTCCTCGGCACCGCCGACATCGTCGCCGATCCGGCGGGCCTCGCCGCCGACTTCAGGCAGATGATGGAGACGGCGATGGGCAAGGAGGTCGCCGACGTCGCCCTGCGGGTGTGGACGCCGGTCGGCACCACCCTCCGCTACGTCAAACAAGTCGCGCCCGCCGTCGAGGACTTGACCGCCCGCCGCACCGAGGCCGGGCCGCGCGCCGGGGACTATCCGACCGGGTCCTGGGGCGACGAGTCCCGCGACTACCACCTGTGCGTGGAGGTCCCGCCGGCCGGGCTGGGCCGCGAAATGCTGGCCGCGCGGGTGTCGTTGGTGGTTCCGCAGCCGGACGGCTCGGTACAGAACCTCGGCGCGCAGGGCCTGGTACGGGCCGTATGGACCGACGACATGGCGGCCTCCACCGCGATCAGCCCCCAGGTCGCCCACTACACGGGTCAGGCCGAACTGGCACAAGTCATCAAGCAGGGGCTCGATCTGCGCAAAGTGGGCGATTTCGATGGAGCAACGGCCAAACTGGGACGGGCCGTTCAGCTGGCGAGCGCCTCGGGGAACGCGGATACTGCGAAACTGCTTTCGAAGGTGGTGGACGTGGTCGACGCCGCGACAGGTACTGTGCGGTTGAAGACGAGGGTCGCTCAGGCCGACGAGATGACTCTGGAGACCCGGTCCACAAAGACTGTTCGTGTAAAGAAGTGACCCTGGAAGCCTCCCTGGCGATCCAGCCGGACCCTTAAAGGAAGAAGGGGAAGCACCGACATGCCGACCTGCCCGAACGGACACCAGTCGGGTTCCGACGACTGGTGCGAGGTCTGCGGTCACCGCATGGCCGGTGCCGTACCTCCGCCTCCGCCGCCCCCGCCGCCCGGCGGTTACGGCTTCCCGCCTCCCGGGGCCGGTCAGCAGGGCGCCCGCCCGCCGGCCGCCACCGGCGAGGCCGAGCTGTGCCCGCAGTGCCGTACGCCCCGCGAGGGCGGCGCGCCCTTCTGCGAGGAGTGCCGGTGGAACTTCCTGACCAACACCGCGACCTCGTACACCCCGGCGGCCCCGCGCCCCACGGGCGGCCCGCACTTCCAGTCGCCGAACACGCCGTTCGGCGGCGGTGACGGGTTCGAGTACCAGGGCTCCCGGCCCTCGCAGGTGAACCGTCCGGCCGAGCCGATCCCGTCGTTCGGCAGCGAGCCCTCGGGCCCGACCCCGTTCAACCGCACCCCGCCGAGCCCGCCGACCTCCCCCGGCCCCCCGGCCCCGCCCGCCTTCGGCCGGGTCCCGGGCCAGGGTCCGGGCGCAGGCGGACCGGCCGGTGGTCCCTCCGGTCCCGGTCAGGGTCCCGGCGGCCAGGGTCAGGGCGGCTACGGCTACCCCCAGCCCGGTGGCACCCAGGCCCCGCCCCCGCCCCCGAGCTTCGGCGGCGACCGCGGCCCCGGCACGGGCCCCGGCGCCCCTTCCGGCCCGGGTCAGGGTCCCGGCGGCCAGGGCGGTGGGTACGGCTATCCGCAGCCCGGTGGCACCCAGGCCCCTCCGCCGCCGCCCGGCTTCGGCGGTGACCGCGCTCCGGCCGGTCGCCCCTCGCCCTTCGGCAACGCCCCGGGCCAGGGTCCGGGCGCAGGCGGTCCGGCCGGTGGTCCCTCCGGTCCCGGTCAGGGTCCCGGCGGTCAGGGCCAGGGCAGCTACGGCTACCCCCAGCCCGGTGGCACCCAGGCCCCGCCCCCGCCCCCGAGCTTCGGCGGCGACCGCGGCCCCGGCACGGGCCCCGGTGGTCAGGGCTCCCCCTCGCCCTTCGGTAGCGGCCCCGCCCAGGGCCCCTTCGGCGACCCCTCCCGGCCCACGGGCCCCGGCGGCCAGGGCGGCCCTGCCGGTCCCGGTGGTGCTGCCGGTCCCGGTGGTGCTGCGGGTCACAGTGGTCCTGGTGGTCACAGTGGTCCTGGTGGTTCCGGTCAGGGTCCCGGTGGCGCCCCGCAGGCGTTCCCGTCGGCGGCCGGTGGCCCGCCCGCGCCCCCCGCGTTCCCGCAGGACACCGGGCGTCCCCCGGCCGGCGGTCCGCAGGGCGGCCCCTTCGGCGGTCCCGGCGGCGGCTCCGGTGGCCCCGGCTCCGGTGGTCCCTCCTTCGGCGGCGGTGACGACGACTGGGTGATCTCCCCGCCGTCGTCCGCCAACCCCGCGGGCCCCGGCCAGGGCGGCGGCTACGGCTACCCCCAGCCCGGTGGCACCCAGACCCCCGCGAACCCCGGCTTCCAGAGGGCCCCCGCGGGCCCCGGCTTCCCGGACGCCCCGGGTCAGTCCACCTGGACCGCGACCATCGGCCCGGACCGCGAGTACTTCATGGCGATGATGCACCGCTCCGGCCCCGAGGCCACGGGCCTGAACCTGCCCGCGTACTCCCCCGAGCAGCAGCGCACCCTCACCGGCGACCAGGTGACGATCGGCCGCCGCCGGCACTCCACCGGCGACACCCCGGACATCGACCTGGCCGTGCCGCCGGAGGACCCGGGCGTCTCGCACCAGCACGCGATGCTGGTGCAGCAGCCGGACGGCAGCTGGGCCGTGGTCGACCAGAACTCGACCAACGGCACCACGGTCAACATGTCGGAGGAGCCGATCCAGCCGTTCGTGCCGGTTCCGCTGCGCGACGGCGACCGGGTGCATGTGGGCGCCTGGACGACGATCACGGTCCGCCGGGGCTAGGGTCTTTCGTCCGGATCATGCCGGGATCACGGGAGGGGCCAGGCGTACGGCCCGTCCGGGTCGTCCAGCCAGGCCCAGCCGTGCTCGCCGGTGAGCGTGACGCCGTACCGTTCGCGCTCCGGTTCCTCCTCGCGCTCCCACAGCGCGTACGCCTCCTGCGGGTCGAGCGCGCCCCGGCTCAGGGTCAGCAGGAAGCGGAAGGTGTCCTGCTCGCGGGCCCGGTGCGGCAGCCCCGCGCAGCAGACGCCCTCGGGTTCGGCACGGCCCTGGCCGCGCAGCGGCACGAAGTAGGCGGCCGTGTCGAGGAAGCGGCCCTCGGCGTGCTCCGCGTCCCGCACGGTGAGCGCGAGCAGTCCGGTCGCCAGCGGCAGCAGGACGCGCGCGCCGGGGCGGCACTGGGCGAGCCAGGCGCGCGGCACCGTGGGCAGCGCGCAGGTCGCGATGATCCGGTCGAAGGGGGCGCGTCCGGGCACCCCGCGCGCCCCGTCCCCGGTGACGACCGTCGGGCGGTACCCGGCCGCGGCCAGATGCGCCCGCGCCGACTCGGTGATCTCCGGCTCCAGCTCGACGCTGGTGACGAGATCGTCGTCGCCGAGCCGCTCGGCCAGCAGGGCCGCGTTGTATCCGGTGCCCGCGCCCACCTCCAGCACCCGGTCGCCGTCCTCGACGCGCAGCGCGGCCAGCATCCGGGCCATCAGGGAGGGCTGGCTGCTGGAGGACAGCAGCTCGCCGTCGCGCAGCCGGGTGGCCAGCGGCTCGTCCGCGTAGGCGCCGCGCACCCAGCGCTCCCGGGCCCGGGGGTCGGGACTCTCGCCCCAGCGCCGCTCGTAGCCGCGCGGCCCGGCGACGAAGTAGTACGGCACGAACAGATGCCGGGGCACCCGCGCGAACGGCTCCCGCCAGCGCGGGTCCGCCGCGAAGGCGCCCTCCGCCGCGATCTCCCGCACCATCCCGGCCCGCGCCGCGGTGGCGAGTTCCCCGGTGTCGTAGGCACCCATGGGACCACCCTAGAACCCCCGATCTTCTCGCTGGTCCCAAGACTTGAGTCGTGGGCCGTCCCGTCTGAGACCATGGACGGGTGAATGAGATTCGGCGCGGCACGCTTCAGGAGCAGACCTTCTACGAGCAGGTCGGCGGTGAGGACACCTTCCGCCGGCTCGTCCACCGTTTCTACGAGGGGGTCGCCGAGGACCCCGAGCTGCGGGCGATGTACCCGGAGGAGGACCTGGGCCCGGCGGAGGAGCGTCTGCGGCTCTTCCTGATGCAGTACTGGGGCGGCCCCTCCACCTACAGCGAGAACCGCGGCCATCCCCGGCTGCGGATGCGGCACGCGCCCTTCGCGGTGGACCGGGCGGCGCACGACGCGTGGCTGCGGCACATGCGGGCGGCCGTGGACGACCTGGGCCTGTCCGAGGAACACGAGCGGACGCTGTGGAACTACCTGACGTACGCCGCCGCCTCGATGATCAACACCGCGGACTGAGCCCGCCGTTGGACCGGCGGCGGTTCAGCCGCCGACGCTGATGCCCAGCGCCCCGAGGGAGCCGAGCGCCCCGGCCCGCCGTACCGCGATCGAGCCGTACGGCGTGCGCAGCCGCAGCCACGCGCCCGAGGACAGCAGGCCGGTGTCGGCCGCCTCGGTGCCCGGGCGCAGGAAGCCCAGGGACTGCGCCGCGTGCACGGCGCGCACGGGCAGGTGGGTGTGTCCGATCTCGCGGGACCAGATGTCCCGCCCGATCCGGTCCAGCTCCGCACGGTTGCGCCGCTCGGGCGCCAACTCCTCGCTGCGCGCCCGGAATTCACCGACCGCCGCGGCGACCGTCGCCCGCAGCGCGTCCGGCGCCGGCAGCCCCGGCTCGGTCCGCCAGCCGCCGCGCGGCGGCAGCACACCGGCCCACGGCGGCCCGGTGACCGCACCCGGTACGGCCGCGGTGGCCGCCCGCTCGGACACCGACTCCAGCAGTTCGCCCGCGGAGACGGTGACGTCGAGGGTGACACGGAGACCGTCCTCGTACGGCTTCGCGAGCCGTACCGCGCGTACCGCGAGCACCTCGAAGGACGGTGGCCGGCCGAAGACGGCGAGCGCGGTGCCGGCCGCCTGGAGGCGCACCGCGGCACCGCGGTCGTAGTGGAGCAGCCGGGCGAGGAAGGCGGCGAGGTCCGCCGCCTCCGTCTCGTCCACGAGGTGCAGCACCGTCATGCGGCGACGGCCTCGCCCTCTTCGGCGCCGGCCTTCTCCAGGTACTGCTGGAGGAACTCGCGCTCCTCGGAGGTGATCCGGCGCGGCCGCTGGGCCTCGAAGTCGAACGGTACGACGACGGTCGAGGCCCGCACATAGACCACGTCCGCGTCCTTCACCTCGTAGGTGATGGTGAAGGACGCGGCCCGGATCTCGGTGATCCACAGCTCGATGTCCACCGGGTGGTGCCGGTGGACGAGCTGGCGCTTGTAGTCGATCTCATGGCGCGCCACCACGGAGCCCTGCTGGAAGTCCTTGTCCGGACGGAACAGGAAGTTGATCCGGGCCTCTTCCAGATAGCGCATGAAGACCACGTTGTTGACATGGCCGTAGGCGTCCATGTCGGACCAGCGCAGCGGGCACGCGTAGGTGTGGCGCAAGATCGATCAGCCCCGGGTCAGCTTCTTGTAGGTCGCCCGGTGCGGACGTGCGGCGTCCGCGCCGAGGCGCTCGACCTTGTTCTTCTCGTACGACTCGAAGTTGCCCTCGAACCAGAACCACTTGGAGTCACCCTCGTAGGCGAGGATGTGGGTGGCGACCCGGTCGAGGAACCAGCGGTCGTGGGAGACGACGACGGCGCAGCCGGGGAACTCCAGGAGCGCGTTCTCCAGGCTGGAGAGGGTCTCGACGTCGAGGTCGTTGGTGGGCTCGTCGAGGAGCAGCAGGTTGCCGCCCTGCTTGAGGGTGAGCGCGAGGTTCAGGCGGTTGCGCTCACCGCCGGACAGGATGCCGGCCGGCTTCTGCTGGTCGGGGCCCTTGAAGCCGAAGGCGGAGACGTAGGCGCGGCTGGGCATCTCGACCTGGCCGACGTTGATGTAGTCGAGCCCGTCGGAGACGACCTCCCACAGCGTCTTCTTCGGGTCGATGTTGGCGCGGCCCTGGTCGACGTAGGAGACCTTGACGGTGTCGCCGACCTTGATGCTGCCGGAGTCGGGGGTCTCCAGACCCTGGATCATCTTGAACAGCGTGGTCTTGCCGGCGCCGTTCGGGCCGATGACGCCGACGATGCCGTTGCGCGGCAGCGTGAAGGACAGGTCGTCGACCAGGATCTTCTCGCCGAAGGCCTTGTTCAGCTGCTCGACCTCGACCACGACGTTGCCCAGGCGCGGGCCCGGCGGGATCTGGATCTCCTCGAAGTCCAGCTTCCGCATCTTGTCGGCCTCGGCGGCCATCTCCTCGTACCGGGCGAGGCGGGCCTTGGACTTGGCCTGACGCCCCTTGGCGTTGGACCGCACCCAGTCCAGCTCCTCCTTGAGGCGCTTCTGCCGCTTGGCGTCCTTCTGGCCCTCGACCTTGAGGCGGGCGGCCTTGGTCTCCAGGTACTTGGAGTAGTTGCCCTCGTAGCCGTGCAGCCGGCCGCGGTCGACCTCGCAGATCCAGCCGGCGACGTTGTCCAGGAAGTACCGGTCGTGGGTGACGGCGACGACGGTGCCCGGGTACTTGGCCAGGTGCTGCTCCAGCCAGTTCACCGACTCGGCGTCGAGGTGGTTGGTGGGCTCGTCGAGGAGCAGCAGGTCGGGCTGCTCCAGGAGCAGCTTGCAGAGCGCGACGCGGCGCTTCTCGCCACCGGAGAGGTTGACGACCGGCCAGTCGCCCGGGGGGCACCCGAGCGCGTCCATGGCCTGCTCCAGCTGGGCGTCGAGGTCCCAGGCGTTGGCGTGGTCCAGCTCCTCCTGGAGCTTGCCCATCTCCTCCAGCAGCGCGTCCGAGTAGTCGGTCGCCATCTGCTCGGCGATCTCGTTGAACCGGTCGAGCTTGCCCTTGACCTCGCGGACGCCGTCCTGGACGTTCTCCAGGACCGTCTTGTCCTCGTCGAGCGGGGGCTCCTGGAGCAGGATGCCGACGGTGTAGCCGGGCGACAGGTAGGCGTCGCCGTTGGACGGCTGCTCCAGCCCAGCCATGATCTTCAGCACGGTCGACTTACCGGCACCGTTCGGACCGACGACGCCGATCTTGGCACCCGGCAGGAAGTTCAGGGTGACGTCGTCGAGGATCACCTTGTCGCCGTGCGCTTTGCGCGCCTTGCGCATGGTGTAAATGAACTCAGCCAAGAGAAACCGTCCGGCAGCTTGAAATCTGGCAGTGGGCAGATACACCCCATCTTGCCGTATCGCCACCCCTGCGTGGAAACCCGTTGGGGCGGGGGGCTGTGACCTGGCCTTTCCTTGGCGGCGGCTATGCCACGGCTGTCGCTGTCGGTCGCCATCGAGCACCCCTGGGCACCCTCGCACGGCCCGGAGATGGCCCGGGAACGATCACTCGGGCAACCAGACCTTGGGGTCCGTCGGCCCCAGTGACGCCGCTGCCTGCACCCCGCCTTCCGGTCTCCTGGTGTCAGCTTCGGACGTCACCGGAACAGCTCCGGGACCGGGCATACGTGTAGCGGCTCTTCCGGCTGATCTGCCCGCCTCCACCAGACGTGCCGATCGGCACACCGCCAGAGCGAGCGGCAGGTCCTGCGACCGTCGTCGTCTCGGGAGAGCACGAACCCGCCACGACGGTCGACCCACAACCACAACGCCTGAGCCATCAGCTTGGGAAGCTAAGAGCATCTGGCGGCTGCTCCTACTGACCTGCGGGAGAGCGGTACCGGTACCTGGCGGGAGGGTCGACTGCTCCCCGCGTTCCCCGTGGTCCCCCGCTGGTCCCCCGCTGGATCTGGCACGCCCGTCGCCGCTGCCGTCCAGACCCACGAGCCCGTCTCCCTGCCTGCTAGGGAAGCAGCTTTTCTTCCACTTCCTTTTCGCCAAGCGGAGAGATGTGCGCCACGCCTTTCGAACGGTCATACTCAATCAGCCTTGCTCGGTGAAGGCGATCCAATACCCGCCTATAATTTCCCAGCTTATCTTGCTCCAGATTTTTCGCCAGGTCTTTATCTGATTGCGCTCCAATTTCGGAGTAGAGGAGAAGCAAAGTGCCGTCCGCTAGCGTCAGCGAAGGATCGATAATCCGAGAGACATCCCCAACTTTCCAGATAGCCGGGACGGTCCGATTGACTAGATTTCTGACCACTTCGCCGGCCGTCGCGGTGTCCGTGTTGTGAAAAATGCGGACCAGTTCTGCCATTACCCATTGGGTTGTATGCAAAACAAAAGTCGCATCCATATGGTTGGCGCCCACCTCTCCACCAACATGCCCCACACCTCGCCGATTGCGCACGTCATATAGGGGTATCAGGACGCGAGGGATGGTTAGACGCGCGGACTCCGAATAGGTCGTGGGGGAATTTGAGAGTCTTTCGCATGCATCCTTGAAGCGTGATGGCTTCTTTGCATTGCCTGGGTAATTGCCCCCATCGAGATGTCCGGCAATGATGGAGTACACAATCTCACAGAACCTACCCCCATTCAGTTCGGAGGCTTCCCACCGCCCTTCTCGATAATTCCTAGTGATCTTATCGAACTCTTCAACCAGTTCGGATCTCAGGGAAGATGGGAGATTACCCAGGGCACTAGTCGGATCGATCTTCATGGGAGTGGTGCGATCCCCTACTTCTTCTTGACCGGCATATCATGTTCCACGAAGTCACGTCCTCGCTGCGTGGTCTTTATGATCCTCATGTTCGATGTATCCAGCCAGCGATTCTTACTGGAAGTTACCTGCAGGGCATTCTCCGGGTTGCTGGGATTCCTCCAAACGGCTTCCTTGTATGCGGCCATCACGTGTCCGACTCCAATTTCATCCAACTCAAGGACTTGTTCGAAGTAGTAGACCGCCAGCAACCCCTTCTGGTCGATTGATGCGGGCTGCTTCTCTTCAATGAACTCCTTGAATGACACCTTCCCCTCTGGGTGGAAGCCGATATCTTTTACAGCAGTCCAGTCTCGCTTAGGCTTCGCCTTCCTTCTTCTCTTTTCCGTAGCAGTGGGTTCGGGTACCGATTCGCCACCTTCGTCACCTTGGATGTTTTCGGCAAGCACTTCGCCCGGAATGTTGCCAACAATGGAGCCATTCCCGTTCCCTGCAGGGCTCTCATGATTGACTCCGCCGATTCCCGTAGGCGAGATGTTCAATGCACCAACGAGCGCCTCAAAAGCCTGCCTTTGCACCTCCTCAGAGGCGAACGCATTGATGGATTCCGCAATACGCGGCATAGAATCCAGAAGTTTGTCGAACTCTTGCTCGCCCATACGGCCCCCGTCCACTGAAAGCGCCATTTTCGACAGTCGGACTCAGCGGCCCCCCGCTGTCCGACCGGCTCATGGTCGCCCCAACCGGAAGGGTTCGCAACCCATTCGGATCATTTTTGACCCACATCGCTCCTAATTAAACAATAGTTCGAATTAAGGAGTGTTGGTGACGAGGTCGATGTAGCGGCTTTGGGGTGGCGCTGCTTTGGCGCGAGTGATCATGGCTCCGTAAGCTTCCAGCGCGGCGGGCAGTCTGTGGGCCTGCCCGGTAAAGCACGACGTTGGGGCCATGATCTTCGAGGCTCGTGCCAAAGTGGCTCCGTAAAGCCGTGGAGCCGACCGACCTAGCCACGACGTAGGCCTTCTCTGACATCAGGCGGTTGGTTGCTGTGCGCGCGGCATGGGCGCCGGCCGGGCTGGAGCGGGGCGGAGACAGGAGCGCAGGCCCGGCCGGGGGCCGGGCCGCGCGCGGGGAGCGGAGCGAGCCGCCGCCTTGATGAAGTAGAGAAGGTCTTATCCCGCTGGGATGAGGCGCTTGCCGTCGTGGCTACGTACGTGCGGCCGTTCCCGTCCAAGGCGTCCAGGACGCCTGACCGTGAAGACCTCGGACATACGCTCGCTGACCTCATCGGGCGTGAGCCAGGAGACAGCTGTGGACTCGCTTGAAGTGCATTCGGTGCTGCCGGAGGACTTGCAGCGGAAGACCGGGGCCGCGATGCCGCGGGCCAAGTTCTTGTAGACGCCGGTCAGTTCATCCACCTGCCGTGGATACCTGTCTCCTCCAGGACCTCGCGGGCTACGCTCGCCTGAGACGGCCCCTCATCGGCGGGAAATCTGCTGATGAGGGGCCATTTTCTGTCCTCACGCGGCGAACCTGTAAGTACCGGGAGGCGATGACGCCAAGCCGCAAAAGGTCATCCGCCTCCGCCGCACTGCGGGCAGGATGCCGCTGACGAATCTCTCCAAATCAGGGAGTCAAATGGGAAGCGCACTCATCGGCTTAGCCGCTGCGGTGGTAGGCGTCACGGGCACGCTTGTTGCCTCTGTTCTGTCGCAACGTCTGTTGGCTCGCGATCAAACGGCACAGTTTCAGCGTCAGCAGCAGGCGGTTGACGCTCAGTGGCACCGCGAGCAGCAAGTAGCCGAGCTGAACCGCCGGCGCGAGGGCTACATGCAAGTCAACGCCTCCTTCCGGCGCTACCGAACCCAGCTGATGAACTTCCTGTGGTCTGTGCACAAGGAAGCTGTCACACCGGATGAACGCGAGTTGGTCGAGGAGGCCCGACGCGACCATCACTCCGTCCTCGCTGAGGCTCAGATGGTCGCGTCCGCAGCGGTTTTGGTTGAGCTGGACGGGATGACGAACGCCCTGTCCAGGGTCTACCGGCGGATCATGTGTCTGGAAGAAGGGAATCCGGATCCGGATGGGTCATTCAACGAAATACGGACAGACTTCGTTCAGCTTTGGGAGCGTTGGGAGGGGATGCGCGCCGTGATGCGCGCCGATCTCGGCCTCGGAAGCGTCGTGGGCGAGCCGCCCGCGATCAGTCCCTGAAGCACCCTGCCTCCGCCGACGGCCCACAGACGGCCCCAGCTGCCCGACACGGCCCCTCGTCGGCGGAAAACCTGCTGGTGAGGGGCCCTTTCGTGCCCTCCCCTGGCAGGTAACACCCCGTCTTGCCGTACGGCCACCCCTGTGCGGAAACTCGTTATGGCCGGGGGCTCTGACCTGGGGCTTCTTCCTGTCTTGCGCACAGGGTCCGGCCACTGGGTGTGTAGCTTCTCGTCATGCCGATCTTCCTCACGCTCTCTTTCGGAGCTCTTGCCGCCCTGATGGCCGTGATCAACGCCCTTCAGGTCCTTCTCGGCCGTCAGCTCATCAAGCCGTCGGCGAGCGGACGTTCCGCTCCCCGGCTTCGGGCCGAGTCGGCCGCCGCCGCCCTGGCGATGCTGGGGGCCTCCTTGGCGGTTTTCGGCGTCCGGTTCAGTGGCCGGTTGACCGTGGTGGGCGCGCTCGTGATGGCGTCCGGATGGATTGCCCTCATGGTCGCGCGCAGGAAGTTCGCCGCACGTTCGTAGGGCCGATTGCCTCCGGGACTTCGTAGAAGGGGCGGGTGAGTAGGTGTACGGGAGCGAGGTGAGTACGCGCGCTCTGCGCGGGGCGGGGGCCGGGGGCGACGCTTTGGGCATGCGTCCAGGAATGTGGTGGAAGAAGTTGGGCGGGCAATCCCTGTGGATGCTCGGGATGGGGGTCGTCGCGGCGGGGCTGTGGGCCAGTTGGCTGGGGAGTACGGAGAGCGGGCCGTACGAGGTGTGGCAGGTGGCCGGGCTGGTGCTGAGTCTGCTGGTGGTGGTCTGCGGGGCGGCGTTCCGGCGGCGGGTCGTGGCAGCGGTGGCCGGGACGACGGCCGGGCTGACGGTCGCCGCCTGGTACGACTGGTCCGACGACTCCAGCGGGCTCTTCGCGGTCGGCGTGGCCATGGTCATGCTCGGGAGCCTGACCGCCACCACCCTCGTGTCCACGCTCGTCAGGTACGTGGCCCCGGGCCCGCGGCGGGCGGGCCGCTGATCCGGGCCACGCCCGGCGAGGTCACTCGCCCGGCTGCTCCCGCTTGCGCAGGAGGACCAGGACCGCGCCGCCGATGACGACCAGGCCTATCGCGGCACCGGCGATCACGGGCGTGACGGCGGAGCCGCCCGTCGCGGCGAGGTCGGTGTCGTCGGGGGTGGGGGTGGTGAGCGGGGTCGGTTCGCCGACGGTCTGGGCGGCGGCCTTGGAGACGATCGTGCCCTGGATCCTGCAGTCCAGGACGCCGGTGAAGCGGCGAGTGAAGCCGTTCGGGCCGGTGATCGTGAAGTCGTAGCCCTGGTCCTCCTGGAGGGAGACCGGGACGGTGCGCGTGGCGCCGGCCGGGACGGTGTGCTCGGTGCCCATCAGGCTGAAGGTGAAGGGCTGGTCGCCCTTGTCGACGGCCGTGATGTCCACCGTGCCCTTGGCGCAGTCCTTGCGCGCCGACACCGCCGGTATCGCGCCCCGCGCGGCCCAGGCGGCCGTCGCGCTCGCGGAGACCGCGGACTCGCTGGAGCCGGCCAGGATCTGGGTCTGGCTGCGGCTGTCGGAAGCGAGGGCGCGCCCCACCGGGACCGTCGTCGACGCCTGCACGGTCAGCTGGGCGGAGCCGTCCGCCGCGTCCTCGGGGATGTCGAAGTAGATCCGGCTGCCGTTCTTCGCCGTGGTGAGCGCCTTGCCGGTCTTGTCGGTGATCCGCACCCCGCTGGTCGCCGCGTCCGCGGGCGGTATCACCGCGACCGCGCCCGCGTTGGTGTGCACGGTCACCGGTCCGACCACGCTCCCGGGGCGGCCGGAGACCGCGGCCGGGTCCAGGGTCAGCGAGGCCCCCGGCTCGCCGCCGGCGCGGGCGCTGCGCTGCAGGTAGTCGGCGAGCTTCTCGGCGCCCGGGGCCACCGCGTCGACCTTGGCGTGGTCCGAGTACCGCCAGATGGCCACCTGGGTGCCGGTCGCCGCGTCCTGCTCGGTGAGGCTCCCCACGCCGGCCCGGTGGGCGAGCGCGGCGAGGTCGTTGACCTGGGGGTAGGAGTGCTGCACGATCCAGTCGATCTTGCCCGCGTCCCGGTTGGTGCCCAGCGAGGTGCCGCTCCAGGACGTCTCCTGGTAGCGGGCGTCGCGCTGGACCGGGCTGTGCAGGTCGACGCCGTACGTCTGGAGGGTGCCGCCGCCGTCCACGGACATCTCGAACAGGCCCGCCGACACCCGCTGGTCGCCGCCGGCCTCATGGACCACGGCCTCGCCGAAGATCTTCAGGCCGTCCAGGGCGGCGCTCGCCCCGCCCTCGGTCTGCGGCGCCACATCGGCCGCGGCCGTACCCGCGCCGGACAGCACGCCGGCCGCCACGAGCCCGGACACCGTGGCGGTGGCGGCCAGGCGGGCCACGGTGGTGGACCGGCAGAATCCAGAGAGCGCAGCAAGCACAGAATTCCCCTTCGAGCAGGACCCGTTGGATGTGGGGGACGGGTCCCACCAGCAGAATCGGCGGCCCCGAGGGGCACGCCCGGCATCCTATGGACTCGGGCTGTGCCTCTCTGGCCGGTCGGATGATCCGATGGCGTTTCCGATCCGGAATCGTTATCGCCGGACCGTCCCTGAACAGCGCTTATCGATAAATCCACCCGGTCGAACAGCTGACTTCACGTCACTGTGGCTGGTTCCGAGGCCTGTTGGACGGCGGTGTCCGCACCGGTGTCCGGCGGGATCGGGGTCGCCCAGTCGGGCTCGGGCCGGGCGGCCCCGGCAGGGGGTTCCGGTTTGCCCGCGCGACGGAAGACCGCCGTGCCCCGCGAGAGGTCATGGCCGATCGAGGTGGCGTCGATGTCCGCCGACGCCCACTGCTGCTGCCCGTCCCGCCCGTCGGTGCGCACCTTCAGCCGGCCCTGCACGACCAGCGGCTGCCCCACCTCCACCGAGGCCATCGCGTTGGCGGCGAGCTGGCGGTTGGCCCACACCGTGAAGAAGTTGGTGTGCCCGTCCGTCCAGGCGCTCTTCTCCCGGTCCCAGTAACGCGCGGTCGCCGCGAGCCGGAACCGCAGCGACGGCCCCGCCGCCAGCTCCCGGTACACCGGCGCGGTCGCCACATTGCCCACCACACAGACCACGGTCTCGTGCATCTTCGCGCTCCCCTCCCCCGCCCGGCGCCTCGGCCGGACGGGCGGACGTACATACGGGCCCGTCCCGTACGGCGGCGTCTGCCACGACCTCAGACTGCCTCCGTCGGGCCGAGCCCGCTGAGCCCTGTGGACGGCCCCCGCACCTGTGGAAAACTCCGCCACCCACACGAGTGACCATCACCGGCGCACCGTCGCCGACGGACCATCGCCGACGGACCGTACGGCCCCGAACTCACCCCACCCCGGCCTCCGCCCGCACCACCCTCCCGTACTGCTCCCGCACCTCCCCGTACCGCAGCAGCTCCGACGCCACCGGATCCAGCACCCGCGCCCGTCCACAGCTCGCGGCCGACTCGCGCAAGCGCCGTTCCGCGTCTTGGCCGTACCGCCTCGCGGGCCCCCGCGCGGCCATCCGGCAGCCCCACTCCACCAGCGGCCCGCCGACGATCCCGCACACCATCAGCAGCACCGGAACCCCCAGATCGGGCGCCATCACCCCGGCGATCTGCCCGACCAGCCACAGCCCGCCCGCGATCTGGAGCAGCGTCATCGCCGCCTGGACCAGCACCGCCGCCGGCCACCAGCCAGGACGCGGCGGCCGCCCGGAGGGACCCCCGGCCCGCTCCGCCAGCTCGTCCAGCGCCTCCGGCAGCCCCTGCGCACCGCGTACGGCCGCCTCGCGCACCGCCTGCGCCCAGGGCACCGGCAGCCCGGCCGAGGCCCGGTCGGCCACCGTACGGACCGCCTGTTCCACGCGCTGCCGCGCCGTCGCCTCCTCGTCGGTCTGGGCGCCGCTCTGATGGCGGCCGGTCGCCGCCGTACCGCGCTTCTGGTACCAGCGCCACAGCCGCAGCCAGGGCGTGCCGCAGGCCCGGTTGGCGTTGCGCAGCCAGGCCCGTTCGGCGGCCTCGCCCGCCGCGGTGGCGCCCACCGCGTCCGCGAGCCGCGCGGCGAAGTCCTCGCGCGCCTCCTCGCTGAGCCCGGCCCGGCGCCCGGCGGCGTAGACGGGCCGCAGCCCGGCCGCGGCGGCGTCCACATCGGCGGCGACCCGGCGGGCCGCCGCGCCCCGCTCGGCCACGAACTCGCCCAGCGACTCGCGCAGTTCACCGACGCCCTCACCGGTGAGCGCGGACAGCGCGAGCACGTTGGCGCCGGGTTCCCCGTGCTCCCCGAGCGCCACGCCGTCCTCGTCCAGCAGCCGCCGCAGATCGTCCAGGACCTGGTCGGCGGCCTCTCCGGGCAGCCGGTCGACCTGGTTGAGCACGACGAACATGACCTCGGCGTGCCCGGCCATGGGCCGCAGATAGCGCTCGTGCAGTACGGCGTCGGCGTACTTCTCCGGGTCGACCACCCAGATCACCGCGTCCACCAACTTCAGGATCCGGTCGACCTGTTCACGGTGTTGTACGGCCGCGGAGTCATGGTCGGGCAGGTCGATCAGGACCAGCCCGCGCAACTGCTCCTCCGATTCGGGGTTGTTCAGCGGGCGGCGGCGCAGCCGGCCCGGGATGCCGAGCCGGTCGATGAGTCCCGCGGCGCCGTCGCTCCAGCTGCACGCGATCGGCGACGAGGTGGTCGGGCGTCGTACCCCGGTCTCCGAGATGGCCACCCCGGCGAGGGAGTTGAACAGCTGTGACTTTCCGCTGCCGGTGGCGCCCGCGATCGCGACGACCGTGTGCCGCCCGGACAGCTTGCGCCGGTCCGCCGCCTCGTCCAGCACCCGGCTCGCCTCGGCGAGGGTCTGGCTGTCCAGCCGGGTCCGGGAGAGCCCGACGAGTTCTCGCAGGGCGTCGAGGCGGGAGCGGAGCGGGCCCTCGTAGGCCAGCGGGACGACGGTACGGGCGGCCGCGCCACGGGCCGGGACCGGCTCCAGGGGGGCGGCGAGCGCGGCGGCGGCCGAGGCGTCGGTGATACGGCGGGCGATGAGGCCGTCGTCCCAGGAACCGGAGGAGGCCGGGCTGCCCGAAAGCTCCGGTGAGTCGGCGGGGGCGGCCAGGGCGCCTTCGGGACCGGAGGTGCGGGGGGCGCGCGCGGCGCGAGGGGTGCCGCCGGGCTCACTTACCGGCGCACCGGGGCCGCTTGCCCCTCCCCGCGCGCCCAGGGCCGCTTCCTCCCCGTCCCCGCCGCCCTCCCGGGCCTCGTCCTCCACGACCCCGGCCGCGTCCGGCATCGGCGTACCTCTCTCGCCCCGGTCCTCCGCGGCCGGAGCAGCGGTGGCCGTCGTACCGTCTCCGTCTTCTTCGCCGTCCCCCGCCCCCCGCTGGTCCCCTCGGGCGCCCTCCCCCTGCTTCCCGATGTCGACGGCCCTCGGCCCCGCGATGTGATCGATGGGATTGCCGGGACCCATGGAGCCCATAGGACCCACGGGACCCACGGGATTGACGGGGCTGGTGGGATTGGCAGGATTGAGGGGATTAAGGGGATTGAGGGGGCTCATGGGGTCCCTGGGCTCGACGCGATCTGTGTGGTCCATGTGCTCCTGGTCAGTGACGGCGGACACCGGTCACCTCTCCTTCTGCAGTACGGACAGGGCGGCGATGAGTTCGGCCTGGGGCTCGGGATGGATGTCGAGGGCGTCGAGCGGGGCGAGGCGGCGTTCGCGTTCACGGTGGACGACGCGGTCCACGTGCTCGGTGAGCAGCCGTTCGGCACGGTCGCGCAGGCGCAGCGCGCCATGGGCGCCGACCCGGTCGGCGAGCCGTTCGCCCGCGTGGCGCCCCCGGCGGCCGCCCAGCAGGGCGGTGGCGACCAGGGCGGCGACGGCCTCGGGGTCGGGCGCGACGCTGCGGTCCAGCTCGCGCACCTCGTCCTCGGCGTACTCCTCCAGCTCGCGCCGCCAGCGCCGTACCGCGAGGCCGATACGGTGCTCCGCGCTCTCCGGCGAGGGATCGCACCCGGCGAGTCCCGGGGCCGCGGCGGCGGGCTCGCGGCGCCAGGCCTCGGCCACCCGCTCGTCGGCGGCGGTGACGGCGCACAGCAGCAGCGCGCCGAGGCTCTCCACGAGGGCGTCGAGGAGTTCGCCCGCGGTGCAGTCCAGGGGGAAGGCGCGCCAGCGTTTGAGGGCGCCCCCGGCGAGTACGGCGCCGGACTGGAGGCGGTCGCGCAGCCGCGCGTGCTCCCTGTCGTACGCCCCCTCGACCGCGGTGGTGAGCCGGAGCGCGGCCGCGTACTGGGCGGCGGCCGCACCGGCCAGCCCAGGCATCCGGGTTCGCAGCGAGTCGAGGAGTCCATGGGCGGTACGGGCCATGACGTACTGCCGGGCACCGGGGTCCTGGGCGTGCTGGACGAGCCAGGTGCGCAGGGCCGCGACGGCGGTGGCGGGCAGCAGACCGGCGCTCCAGACGGACTCGGGCAGCTCGGGCACGGTGAAGCGGGGTACGTCGCCGAGGCCGGCCTTGGTGAGCAGGGCGGCGTACTGCCGGGAGACCTCGGAGACGACCTGGTGGGGCACGCGGTCGAGGACGGTGACGAGCGTGGCGTCGTACTCCTTGGCGGTGCGCAGCAGGTGCCAGGGGACGGCGTCGGCGTAGCGGGCCGCGCTGGTGACCATGACCCAGATGTCGGCGGCGCAGAGCAGTTCGGCGGCGAGGACGCGGTTCTCGGCGACCAGGGAGTCGACGTCGGGAGCGTCGAGGAGGGCGAGTCCGCGCGGGAGGGTGTCGGCGGTCTCGACGCGCAGGGCGCGGACGGGGTGGTCGCCGGGCAGGTCGCCCGGGAGCAGGAGGTCGTCGTCGCGGGGGTCGTGGTGGGGCACCCAGACGCGCGCGAGGTCGGGCAGGACGCGCATGCCGCTGAACCAGTGATGATCCGCCGGATGGCAGACCAGGACCGGGGTGCGGGTCGTCGGCCTGAGCACTCCGGCCTCGCTCACACGGCGCCCTACGAGGGAGTTGACGAGAGTCGACTTCCCCGCGCCGGTGGACCCGCCGACCACGGCCAGCAGCGGCGCCTCGGGTGCCCGTAGTCTGGGTACGAGGTAGTCGTCCAGCTGGGCTAGGAGTTCGTCGCGGTCGGCACGCGCGCGTGGGGCACCGGCCAGGGGCAGCGGAAAGCGTGCGGCGGCGACACGGTCGCGCAGAGCGGAGAGTGTGTCGAGCAGCTGAGGCCGTACGTCCAAGGTCACCACATGTGAAGAATGCCCAATTTTAGGGGAATTCTGAAGCATATGGACATGTCTGCGCGCCGACGGAACAGAAAGGGCGGATGGGGCGACTGGGACATGGGCGCGGGCCAGGCATAACGAGTGCACAACACCCGGTGGCGTCGGACGCCAAAAGCACTGCACGATTCGTACCTGCCTGCGATTATCAGGACCGCTTCACCGAACCTCCACATCGAGCCACGGAGGCGAAGCGACAGGGTCGGCGAGCAGGGACCTTTATCCTTGAACGCGCCACCAGGCCCCCGTAGCTCAGCGGATAGAGCAGGCGCCTTCTAAGCGCTTGGCCGCAGGTTCGAGTCCTGCCGGGGGCGCCATCCGTCGCCCTCCCTTCGGGGAGGGCTTTTTGCTGGTCAGGGCGGGTACGGCCGGGCGCGCGTCAGCCCCGGAAGCGCCTCTCACGATCAAGGGCGGACTCCGAGACTGCTCGGCTGTTACCGGGTTTTCGCGGGTGCCCGTGCCGAAGTTCTGGCCCGACGGGCCACCCGGCGTACGACTCCCAGGGAAGATCTCCAGCCGCTTCGAGCCGTCTCCTCAGATCGGGCAGCTGCCCGTCGACACGGCGGGCGCAGATGGCCAGGAGCACGGCGACACTGTTCCCGACCCACTCCCTGCCACAACCGCTGAGCGGTCACCTCTGCAAGACCCAGTTGCGCATGCATGATGGCAGGCGTGGGGATCGATGTGGAACTGCACTCTGCTCGGCCGGCTCGCAACTGGAAGAAGTCTCGCGCGACGTTCTTGCGCGGGAGCCGCGGGCACGCCGATGCGTTGGCCGACGCCTTGGGGTCGCTTCACTATCTCGGTGCCCCTGGTCGACTCACCGCAGTCGACCTCTACGGGGACACGGTGATGAACGAGCAGGAGGCCGAAGCCGCCCTCGCCGAAGTACCCGGGCTGAGGGAACGGTGTACGGACGAACGGCAGCGCGCAGCGCTGGATGATCTCGCGGCTGTGCTGCGGGAGTGCGTCAACACCGTGGGCAGTTACGTATGGTTCGCCGGCGACTGAGTAGCACGCGGGGGTGCGCCGGTCGACACGCCAAGCGCCGTCTAAGCGCTTGGCCGTAGGTTCGAGTCCTGCCGGGGGCGCCGTCCGTCGCCATCAAGCTCCCAGCTCCAACCGCCTACGGCGGGCCGCCGAGGCCCCCGCGACCGTTGTTAGGCTGCCCGCATGTCCGTTGAGGCCGAGCACGTCGAAGTGCGGGCAGCCCGCCGTGCGGACGCGGTGGCTGTGGCGGAGATCTGGTACCGCGGTTGGTGCGACGGGCACCTGGGGAACGTTCCTGACGCGCTGGTCGCGGTGCGGACGCGGGAGTCCTTCGCGGAGCGTGCCCCTCGCCGGCTGGCCGACACGGCGGTCGCGGTCGTCGGTGGCGAGGTCGCGGGGTTCGTCATGGTGGTCGATGACGAGGTCGAGCAGGTTTACGTCGCCGAGCGGCACAGAGGCGTCGGGGTGGCCGTGGTGCTGCTGGAGGAGGCGGAGCGCCTTGTCGCAGCCGGTGGTCACCGTCAGGCGTGGCTGGCCGTCGTACCGGGCAACGCTCGGGCACGACGGTTCTACGAGCGCAACGGGTGGACGGACCAAGGGCCGTTCGAGCAATTCGCACCGCGCGACCAGGGACAGGTGACGGTGCCCGCGCATCGGTATGTGAAGCGGCTCGCCGACGACGCGGCTCGGCGGCGGAGCACGGGCCGACCTGTTAAAAAGCCCCCGAGTCCCCCGGCATGACCACTTCCCCTGATCGCGTCGGCAGCAGAGAAGACCTGGCGGCCTTCGTCCGTTCCCTGCGTCTCCACCACGCCGAGGAGGGGATGTCCTGGGAGAACGCGGACCTTTCGAGCTTCCTGGATGCCTTGGCGGCCTGGATCGACGACGCGGACGGCTGGTACGGCAACACCGGCCGGGAGCTGCCGCCCGGCGGCGACTGGGCGTTCTTCGCACGAGCTCTGCGAGCGGCAGCGATGTACGAGTGAGCCAACCGCCACGAACGCACCGGTCGCTCCGTCGCCGGGCCGCTCTCCAGGACCCCGTGCATTCGGCAGCGAACAAGCCACACCCCCGCCAACACGCCGGATTCCCGACCCCCTGACATTGGAGTCCCCGAACGGAACGCGGCTCCGAGCGTTCAAGGACTTTCCCGGGGAGCTCCACGAGCGGGAGTGGAAAGGGTTCGACGGAAGTCGCAGTGAGGCGATCGAGTTGGCGCGGGGCAGCGCGGACTATCTGCTGTTCATCGACGCCGACGACGAGATGCGGATCCGGCCCAAATTCCGGATGCCCGAGCTGACGTTGGACGCCTACAACATCGCCCTGCACGACGGGCCCGTGGTGCACTGGCGAATGACGTTGGTCGCCACACGGCTGCCATGGCGGTACGAAGGGGTGCTCCACGAGCACATCACGTGCGACGCGCCCCACAGCGCCGGGGCGTTGGAGGGGGCCCACATCCTCACCGTCGGGGACGGGGCGCGGCTGCGGGACGCCGAGGAGCCGGAGAAGGCTCTGGCCGCCTATGACAAGAGGGCGGAGATGGCCGGATGGGCGGAGGAGACGTACTAAGCCAAACTTTATGCGGCGCGGCTCGCCGTACAACTCAAGAGACCCGCGAACGAATTGATCGACCGATATCTCCGCGCGTACGAAAGCCGCCCTTCGCGTGCCGAGGCCATCGGGGATCTCACCCGGCTCTGCCGCCTGGAAGGCCGTTGGCCGCTGGCGCACCTGTTCGCCGCGCGGGCGGCCGTGATCCCCCGGCCCGAAGACATTCTCTTCGTCGAGATGTCCTGGCACGAATGGCGCGCGCTGGACGAACTCGCCGTGGCCTCCTATTGGATCGGCGACTACGCGAAGTCCCGGGAGTACTGCACACGGCTGCTGGACGGCGGGAAGGTCCCGGAGGGGGAGCGGGCGCTCATCGCCGCCAATCTGGAGTTCGCCCAGGAGAAGTCGGCGCCTGCGCACCGGCCGCACCCGCCCCCACCCCCGCGTGAGCGCACCCCGCCGTCCGACATACTTCGAGACGCTCGAACACTCGGGGTGCTCGGATCGTGAGGGGAGAACGGCGTGCGACTTCGCTGTGCGGTGCTGGACGACTTCCAGGGCGTGGCCCTGGAGTCGGCCGACTGGTCGGTGCTCGGGGACGCGGTGGAGGTCGTATCGCTGCGTACGCACCTGGCCGACGAGGACGCGCTCGCCGCGGCGCTCGCCGAGTACGACATCGTCGTCACCCTGCGCGAACGCGTCGGCTTCCCGGGCTCGTTGCTCGCCCGGCTGCCCCGGCTGCGGCTGATCGTGGCGACCGGGATGCGCAACACCGTGATCGACTATGCCGCGGCCGAGAAGCACGGTGTCACCGTGTGCGGGACGCAGAGTTCCGGGACGCCCCCGGTCGAGCTGACCTGGGCGCTGCTGCTCGGGCTCGCCCGGGGGATCGTCCAGGAGAACACCGCGCTGCGCACCGGTGGCCCCTGGCAGTCCACCGTCGGCGCCGATCTGCACGGCGCCCGTCTCGGTGTGCTCGGGCTCGGCCGGATCGGCGGCAACGTGGCTCGGGTCGGGCTCGCCTTCGGGATGCGCGTCGCCGCGTGGAGCCCGCGGCTGACCGAGGAGCGCGCCGCGGCGGCCGGGGTCGAACTGGCCGCCTCCAAGGAGCAGTTGCTGGCCGAGAGCGACTTCGTCTCCGTGCATGTGCCCGGCGGCGAGCGCACCCGGGGTCTGGTCGGCGCCGCCGAACTCGCCCTCCTGAAGCCGACCGCCTACCTGATCAACACCTCGCGCGCCTCGGTGGTGGACCAGGACGCCCTGCTCGCCGCGCTGCACGAGGGCCGGATCGCGGGCGCCGGCATCGACGTCTTCGACATCGAGCCGCTGCCCGCCGGCCACCCGATGCGCACCGCCCCCCGGCTGCTCGCCACCCCGCACCTCGGCTATGTCTCCGCGGCCAACTACCGGACGTACTTCACTCAGGCCGTGGAGGACATCAAGGCCTATCTGGCGAAATCTCCGGTACGACAATTGCCGTGAAACGTCCGAGAACGGATACCTGCCTGTTGAAAGGGTGATCCCCCGGCGATCACCGTGACCCCTGTCGGACAGCCGCGTTGAACGGGGAGTGCGACGGCAGGACCGGCCGTCGCGTATCCCGATCGACAGGAGGAACGTGATGTCTCGCATCGCGAAGGCAGCCGCCGTGGCCCTCGGCACCGGCGCCGTGGTGATCGGTGGGGCCGGGCTGGCTCTGGCCGACGCGGGCGCCGAGGGCGCGGCCGTCGGCTCGCCCGGCGTGCTGTCCGGCAACGTGATCCAGGTCCCGGTCAACATCCCGGTGAACGTGTGCGGCGACTCCGTGGACGTCATCGGTCTGCTGAACCCGGCCTTCGGCAACACCTGCGTCAACCAGGGCGGCACCCTCGCGCAGCCCAGCAACGGCTACGGCAGCAACAGCAGCTACGGCGGCTGAGGCCCCGTCGCGCACCGCGAAGAGCCCCGGCACCTCCGAGCGCCGGGGCTCTTCGCGCGCGTCACCGGTACAAACCCACCCGTGCAAATCCAGCGGTGCGGATTCACTCGTACCGGTAGACCCCGCTCACGTCCTCCAGCTGATCCGGGGTGTCGCTCCACGGCGGCAGCTTGTCGTGCCGGGCGACGACCCGGCCGTGCTGTGCGTCACCGGCACCGGGCGGAGCGGCCGGCAGATAGCGGTGGCTGCTGTGCGCCTGCTGCCAGCGCTCCCACTGCATGTCGAGGTAGGCGTGGTGGAGCCAGAACACCGGGTCGTTGACCGACGCGGCGCCGAGCATCGCCCCGCCGACCCAGCGGTGCACCCGGTTGTGGTTGTGCCAGGAGGCGCTGCCGCTGCCGGTGCCCCAGCCCTCCAGCTTGTTCCGGAAGCCCTGGGTCACCGTCGAGTCCCAGGGCTGTACGTCGTAGACCGGGTCGTTCAGCGCCCAGCTCACGTCGTCCTTCGTGGGCAGTTGGATGGGCGAGGCGGCGCGGCCGAGGTCGCGGGTGAGGTAGCGGCCGTCGGTGACACCCACCTTGATGGCCCAGTTGCCCGTCGAATAGGCGAACGGTCCGGTCGTCACCTGCTGGTCGGAGCTCCGGCCGTTGCCGCCGAGGAGATCCTTGGTCCAGGGCACCGAAGTCGCCGTGCGGTCCTTGGTCCAGTCCCAGTACGGCAGGGTCACCGAGGAGTCGACGCGGCGCAGCGCGGCCTCCATGTCCAGCAGGAACCGGCGGTGCCAGGGCAGGAAGGACGGCGCCATATGGGCGGTGCGTAGTTGGGTCTCGCCGTCCGCGGCGAAGTAGGCGACGTGGGTGCGCACGAACTCGTCGTACTCGCCGCGCCTCTTGACCTCCAGCAGCGCGTCCACGAATCGTTTCCGCTCGGTCGCGGTGAGGGCTCCGGCGTTCTTACGCACGTACGCCATGCCGGCCCCCCGTCCCCATGCCCGCGCCCATCTCCGTGCCGGTCGCGCCCGTCCCGCCGCTGCCGCTCATGTCCATGCCGTCCATGCCGCCCGTGTCCACGGACATGCCCATGCGGTCCATCATGTCCTTGACACCGTCGGGCAGCATGCCGTCCAGCGGGCCCGGGGCCAGGTCGCTCAGCCGCTGGCCGGGGCCGAGTTCGTCCACCGCGGCCCGCGCCGCCTCCAGGGGCGTGCGGTACGACGTGTAGTGGTCGACCATGCTCAGCCAGGTGCCGTCGGCCCGCCGCATCAGATGCAGCGGGCGGCCGTCGATGGTGATCCGCCAGGCGTCGTCGGAGGTGCTGCGTCCGGCGGCCGGCAGCCGGACGCCCTGGATGCGCCGGCCCCGGTACGTCTCGTCGAAGGAGTCACCACCGGCGGCCGGGGGCGCCGGCCGGGAGGCAGCGACGACCGGCGCGAGGGCGAGGGCGGCGGCGCAGGACAGCAGCCCCCGCATCACCCGCCGCCGCCCGGGACCGGCCGTCGTATCCGCTCTGACCTGCTCTGTCGCGCCCGCCGCAGCTGCGTCGTCGCCGTCGACCATCGCACTCTCCTCGTCCGGGAACAGATGTCGTACCCGCTAACGGACAAGAAGGGGCCGGGTCACCGGCGTACGGCCGAACGGCGCTGGTGAGGGAGCCCTGCGGGTTACCGGGCCGGGCCCACGCCCAGGTCGCCGCCCGCGACGGTGCGCAGCGCCGGGGCGAGAAGGCCGGCCTCGGGGAGCCGGGGAGCGGGCAGGCCGAACAGGTCCGGGTCGGGCGCGGTGAGGGGGGCGACCAGGTTCAGACCGGGTCCGGCGGTGTGCAGGTCGGCGGCGGGGGCGTCGAGGCCGAGCCGGTCGCCGAGCGGATGCGGCAGCGGCGCCCGCAGGTCGGCGCCGGGCAGCGTCCCCGCGATCGGCAGCCTCGGCAGGATCGGCTCGGGCAGCAGATGGCCGGTGACATAGCGCGGCCCGTCGGGCGCGCCCGGGGTCAGCAGCGGCACCTCGAGCGTGGCCTCGGGCATCGGCGTGCCGAGGGAGTGGGAGACGCCCTGGAGCGGTACGGGCACGGGGACCGCACCGGCCGCGGCGGCGGGGGCGGCCGCGCTCACGGCGGCCGCGACGCCGGTCAGCACGGCGGCGAGGGTTCCACGGGTGGTCGGCTTCATCTCGGATACGGCCCTTTCCGGGTGCGGGAGTTCGGCGTCCGTACCGCGTAACTGGCGTGGCCGGGACGGAGAACGGGGGCGGCGCGACAATTCCCCCGGCTGCCGTAATAGTCGGCTGGTCATCTTCATGAACGGTCGGCCGGTCGGCCGGTCGGTCGCACACGCCACTGACCGGCCGTGCACGCTCACCGGCACATCACGCCATGCCGAGGCCCCGGCCCTCGTCCCTGCCGTCAGCCGCGCAGGCTGGTGGCCGGCAGTACGACATGCGCGGCGGCGTGCAGGGTCTCCGGGGCGCCGGCGAACGCGGCCAGCGCGGCCGGCTGCACGATCCTGCCGGGCGCGCCCTCGGGCCAGGCGCGGGTGGTGAACACCAGGTAGGCGAAGCCGCGGGCCCGGACGGCGGCGAGCCACTCCGGCGGCGCGGGGGCCTGCGCGATCAGCCGCGGCATCCGTACGACGGCCTGGCCCGCCTCCACCAGCAGGGTGATGGGAAGGCTGGGCCGGTAGGTGCCGTCGACCAGGTCGCCGCCGACCGGCAGTCCGTTGCTCACCAGCAGCTGCTCGACCGCGGCCGCGGTGACCTGGGGGCCGCCCGCGGCGTCCCCCAGGGAGTAGGCCAGCAGGTAGGGCATGTCGGTGCCGTCGGGGGCCGCGCCGCTCCAGGGCAGCACGACCAGCGTGCCGAGGTCGGCGGGGCGCAGTTCCGTGGGGGTTGAGGTCACCGCGCGACCATATCGACGCGCCCGGGGGCGGCCCGGCGGCTTCTCACCCGTCCGGACCAGTGGACCGGAGGGCTCCACACGAACGAGGGAAGCGGCCTCGAAAGGGGCGGGGCCGGCACCGCGGATGCGGTACCGGCCCCGGTCGCGCAGGGGGTGTCAGCTCTGCAGGGGCAGGCCGCCGAGCAGCGGGTTGTGCTGGTTCAGGGCGGTGGTGGCGCCCTTGACCGTGTGCAGCACGGAGTCCTTGTCCTCGGTGTCGAGGGCGTTCGACTGGTGCTGGAGCGGCATCACGTCCCGCAGGGTGAAGTCACCCTTGGCGAGCTGGTTGACGGCGCCGTTGAGGCTGGAGGGCGTCAGGTCGGTGGCGTTGTAGGCGAACGCGGGCGCGGCGACGCCGGCGAGGGCAACGGAACCGGCCAGGACGGCGGCAGCCTTCAGGGACTTCATCGTGTTCCTTTCTTCGGCAACGACGTGTCCAACGAGCGCCGTGGCGGGGCGGAAACCCCGTGGTCGAGAAGACATATGAACATGCCTCGGCCGAAAAGGGAGGGTCTCGCGGACCGGTCGGGGTCAGCCGGTCGCGGGCGTGGTCGGGAGCGCCGGTGTGCTCGGCAGGGCGGGCACGCTCGGGAGCGTCGTCGGGGTGGTGGGGGTCGGGGTGGCGGTGGGGGTGGGCAGGCCGGTGCCGGGGAGGGCGGCGAGCAGCTGGGCGACCAGGGCGTTGGCGGTGGCGACCACCTGGTCGACGTCGGAGACGACCGCCTTCACCAACGCGTCCACCGCGGCCAGTACATCGCCGACGAGGTCACGGGCGCCGGGCACGCTGCGGGCGACGCCCTGCGGGGCCGGGCTGAGCGGCGTGGCGGGCGACACGGACGGCTTGGGCAGCGCCGACTGGGACTCGGACCCCGAGGGGACGGGGGCGGGCGCCGAAGGAGCGGCGGGCGTGGCAGGGGCGGCCGGGGTGGTGGCGGGGCTCGCGGCGGCTTCGGGGGTCGCCGCCTGGGCCGGATCGGCGGGTACGGCGGCCACGGCAGGCGCCGCGGGCGTCGCGGCCGCCGTAGGAGCCGCCGCGTCGGCGGGCGTCGTCGGCTTCCCGGCGGCCGTCGGGTCGGCGGGCACCGCCGGGGCCGCAGGCGTCGTCTCCCCGGCGACCGGCGGAGCCGCGGGTGTCGTCGGCTCACCGGGGGCCTGCGCCCCGCCGAGCGTCCCCTGCGCCGCCGCCCGTACGACGGCCTGCTTCGCCGCGTCGCCGAGTCGTTCGGCCTCCGCCGCGGGCAGTCGGCCCTCCGTCAGCGAGCGGTCGAGCAGTTCGGCGACCGGCTTGGGCAACGCGCCCGCGTGGTCCAGGGCTCTGACCTGGGCGAGGAGTTTCGCGGCGCCGGGCAGGGCGGCCTGGGAGGCGGGGGCGTCGCCATGGCCTCGCGCGGTGTCGACGGCGACGGCGACCGGGCCGGTGATCGCGGCGATGACGGCGGCGCTGAGGGCGGTGGACGCGAGGCGCCGTGCGGGCAGAGCACGCATGGGGGTTCCTTTCGGCTGGGCTTCGGGGTCTGAGCCCACCGTCAGTTCGCCCCATCCGCCCCGCAACCGCTCATGGGGCCGCGTGCCCCGTCCGGGCCCGCGCCTGCCCCGACCGGGGGAACGAGAACCGGCCGCCCACCGCCGCGACGGATGCGCGGAGTGGACGGCCGGTCGAAGGGGTGTGCGCCCCGGACGTCAGCCGTTGACGCAGGTGTTGCCGAACGCCGGGTTCAGCAGACCGATGACGTCGATGCTGTCACCGCAGACGTTGACCGGGACGTGGATCGGGACCTGAATGGCGTTGCCCGAGATGACGCCGGGCGAGTTGGCGGCAACGCCGTCCGCGCCGGAGGAGGCGGCGGCGGCACCGGCGGCGCCGGCGACGGCCGCGACGGCGGCAGAGGTCAGGACCAGACCCTTCGCGATACGCGACATGGAGAGGTGCTCCTTGAAATAGACACAAACATCCGGGCGAGTGCCCGGCGTTGTGTCAACGCGTCGCGCTCCCCCGGGTTGTGCCGCCAAAGGGGTGATGTGCGACGGGGGCCGCCCGGAAGGGACTTGGCCGCCCATGCCGAGAGCCCCCGCACGGATACGTACGGGGGTTCTGGGCGGCGGGTGCCGGACGCTCGGGGCCCGGCACCCGGCAGGTCACCGACGGGCGGCCGTCCGGCCGCGGCGGTACAGCACCGCACCCGCCATGATCAGCGCGGCGCTGGCGGCCGACGTCGCGATCATGGCCTTGGCGTTGCCACCGGTGTGCGGCAGGGTCGGCGGCTCGTCGTTGCCGTACGAACCGGGCGGGGTCGGCTCGTCGCTCCCGTAGGAGGGCGGCGGGGTCGGCTCGTCACTGCCGTAGGAGGGCGGCGGGGTCGGCGTGTCGCTCCCGTAGGAGGACGGCGGCGTGGGCTCGTCGCTCCCGTAGGAGGTGGGGGTCGGGGTGGGCTCGTCGCTGCCGTACGACGTGGGGGTCGGCGTCGGCTCCGGGCTGCCGTACGACGGCGGCGTGGGCTCGTCGTGGCCGTACGACGTGGGCGTGGGCGTCGGGTCCGGCTTGCCGTAGGAGGCGGGCGGGGTCGGCTCGTCGTTGCCGTACGAGTCGTTGCCGTAACCGGTGGGGCGCGGGGTGACCGAATGGCCGACATTGGCACAGGAGTTGCCGAACGCGGGGTTCAGCAGCGCGGCCACGTCCACGGAGTTGCCGCAGACATTGACCGGCACGTGCACCGGGACCTGGATGCTGTTGCCGGACAGCACGCCCGGCGAACCCTGGGCCAGTGACTGCGCGTTGGAGTCGGCGAGCGCGGCCGTGCCGTACAACGAAAGCACGCCGGTCGCGGCAGCTGCGGCCACGACCATGCCCTTGCTGAGGGTCTGTCGCAATCTCGTAGTCTTCCTACTCGAACTGCTCGAAGATGTGGGAAGGCCGGCCCCGGGCCACTGGATCGAAGGTCCGAGGCCGGCCTGAACGCAGCCGGCCGGCTGGCGTGCGGTGGGTACCGAACGTCAGCCGTTGGCGCAGGTGTTGCCGAACGCGGGGTTCAGCAGCCCGATGACGTCGACGGAGTCGCCGCACAGGTTGATCGGGACGTGCACAGGGATCTGGATCACGTTGCCGGAGAGCACACCCGGGGAGCCCGCGGCGACGGCCCCGGCCCCGGAATCGGCGAAGGCGGGGGCGGCCCCGCCCAGCGCCAGGAGGGCACCGGCGACGACAGCAGCGCTCTTCTTCATGAATTTTCCCTTCTCTGACGGTCATGCCCCTATGAGCGGTCGAAACCGAGCGAGCACAGCCTTGAACGGCTCGCACCATGACCGGCAGGTTGTAAAACGAGGGATAGACAGCCGGAGAAACCCTGGAACGTGCCCGGCCCCCTAATTCACTCGAACGCCCCCATAGAATTGACACCTTGGACGATTAACGGATAGGTGCTTCTTCGGGAAGAACGAAGAAACCGTCCGGGCGCCGCACCGGAAAATCGGTGCGGCGCCCGGACGGCACTCGGGGTGGGGCCTGCTCAGCTGCCGACGGCGCCGTTGCCCGCCAGGACGGAGATGTCGTCCGCGAGGTGCGAGAGCGGCTCGTCGTCCTTCGCCTGCGTCGAGTTCTCGGCGCACTGCTGGGTCTGCGGCGAGGACAGCACGGGGATGTCCTGGACACCGACGTTGACCAGGGCGAGCACCGACTGGACGTCCGCCTTCACCGGCAGACCGACGCACAGGTCGTTGAGCGAGCCGCCCACCAGGGTGGCCTGCGGGCTCAGGTTGCCGGTGGTCACGGCGTTCCCGAACGCCTCATGGGCGCCGTTGCCGCTGGCCGACGTGGTGCCCGTGTCGTTGCCGATGGCAAGCGCCTGGGGGGCCGCCGCCGCGGACACACCGATGAAAGACGCGGCGACCGCCGCCGCGGCCATTGCCTTCTTCAGCATTTCGCTTTCCTTTCCGGGCTTTCGCCAAGAGCACGTTCCTGCCCTGTCATCAACCGGGCCGCCACCGTTTGGTTGCGGGGCGTCACCCGATCGGATCGTCCGGCGGTATTCGGGGCATTCGCCGGCCATTCGCCTGCATCCGGCGACATGTGGGCCATTGGAGTGAACGAGGACAACCCGCGGGCGTGCCGAACCGTTGAACCAGATCGCTCCGGTGGACGGGGTGTCTTCAGAAGGGAACAGCAAGTGATCAAGAAGGTTCTGGCCACCGCCGCGGTCGCCTCCGCCGTCGTCGGTGCCTCCGCCGCCGCCGCGGCCCCGGCCCTGGCCATCGGCAACGACACCGGGACGACGTCCTACAGCGGCAACGGCGCCGCGCAGACGTACGGCAACTCGGCCACGTACGGCAACATGAGCCCGCAGATGGCGCTCATCCAGGGCTCGTTCAACAAGCCCTGCATCGGTCTGCCGGCGAAGGCGGACCTCCAGTCGCTGGTCGGTCTGGTCAACGTCGGCGTTCAGGACATCCCGATCCTGTCCTCGCCGCAGACCCAGCAGTGCACGGAGAACTCCACGCAGGCGAAGGGCGACGAGGCCCTGTCGCACATCCTGGACGACATCTCCGCCCTGTCGGGCAACGGCGCCGCCGGCAGCTGAGCGGACGATCCCCGCGACGGCGGGTCACCGGTTTCGCCGGTGGCCCGCCGTTTCGACGTCCCGGTGCCGGTTCGACCGGGGGACGTTCATCCATTCATCCGACCACACTGCTCCGAACGGGGCAAACGCCGCAACCACGGCACCACCGGGGCAGTTGACGGTCACGCAGCTCCTCCCCGGAGTCCGCCTTTCGAAAGGGAACGAACATGAAGAAGCTGTGGGCAACCGCGGCCGTTGCCGCCTCCGTCGCCGGTCTCGCCGGTGCCGCGGCTCCCCAGGCCCTCGCCATCGGCAACGACCACGGCACCACGTCGCTCAGCGGCAACGGCGCCACGTCGTCCTTCGGCAACTCGGCCACCTCCGGCAGCATGAGCCCGCAGCTCTCGCTGGTCGAGGGCTCGCTCAACAAGCCCTGCATCGGCCTGCCGGCGAAGATCGACGCCCAGTCGCTGGTCGCCCTGGTCAACGTCGGTGTCCAGGACATCCCGGTCCTGTCCTCGCCGCAGACCCAGCAGTGCACGGAGAACTCCACGCAGGCGAAGGGCGACGAGCCGCTCTCGCACATCCTGGACGACATCTCCGCCCTGTCGGGCAACGGCGCCGTCGGCAGCTGAGCGGACGATCCCCGCGACGGCGGGTCACCGGTTCCCCCGGTGGCCCGCCGTTTCGCTGTGTGCGGGACCCGGCCAGGGCTTGGCAGACAGGCTAGGAGACGATGTCCTTGCGGGCGAACCCCCGGAAGGCCAGCGCGAACAGCACGAGGGCGCAGGTCACCGAGAGCGCGCAGCCCTGGATCATCCCGGACCACTCGGCCTGCGGCTGGACGGCGTCGGCCCAGGCGAACTGCCAGTGCGCGGGCAGGAAGTCACGCCAGTGGCCCAGCGCGGTGACGGCGTCCAGGACATTGCCGACGATGGTCAGCCCGACCGCGCCGCCGACCGCGCCGAGCGGGGCGTCCGTCCTGGTCGACAGCCAGAACGCGAGCCCCGCGGTGACCAGTTGGGACACGAAGATGTACGCCACCGCCACCGCGAGCCGCCCCACGGCCGTGCCGGGATCCAGTTCGCCGCCGGTGGGTATCTGGAGCGGCCCCCAGCCGTAGGCGGCGGTGCCGACGGCGAGGGCGACGACCGGCAGCAGCACCATCGCGGCGAGGCTCAGCCCGAGCGCCACGACCAGCTTGGACCACAGCAGCCGGGCCCTGGGCACGGGCGCGGCCAGCAGATAGCGCAGCGAGGACCAGTTGGCCTCCGAGGCCACGGTGTCCCCGCAGAACAGGGCGACCGGCACGACCAGCAGGAAGCCGGCCGAGACGAACAGGTTCAACGCGGCGAAGTTGGCCCCGGACGCGGTGGCCGTGTCCATCAGGGTGACCTGGCCGTCGCGGCCCGAGGGGTGGCCGACGGCGAAGGCGATCACCAGTACGAACGGCAGCACGGCGAGGAGCGCGCCCATCACCAGGGTGCGGCGCCGCTTGAGCTGGCGGACCAGCTCCACGCGCAGGGGCAGGGTGCCCCGGGTGCGATAGCCGGAGGCCACCTCGGTGAGCGTGCTCATGCGGAACCTCCGATCAGGGTGAGGAACGCGTCCTCCAGGCGTCGGTGCGGGCCGACCGAGGCGACCGGCACCGAGAGCCGCACCAGCTCCACCACCAGCCGCTCGGCGGTGCCGCCCGCCGCCAGCCGGATCAGCAGCCCGTCCTCGGTGCGCACGGCGGAGGCGACGCCGGGCAGCGCGGCCACCTTCTCCATCACCGGCTCCTCCACGGGGCCCGCGGTGCCGACGAGCAGGGTGTCGCCGGAGCCCACGATGTCCCGTACGGGTCCGGCCTGGACGAGCCGGCCGCGGTCCATCACCACGAGGTGGGTGCAGGACTGCTCGACCTCGGAGAGGAGGTGGCTGGAGACGATCACGGTGCGTCCGGCGGCCGCGTAGCGGATCATCACCTCGCGCATCTCGCGTATCTGGGGCGGGTCGAGGCCGTTGGTGGGCTCGTCCAGGATGAGCAGATCGGGCAGGCCGAGCATGGCCTGGGCGATGGCCAGCCGCTGGCGCATGCCCTGGGAGTAGGTGCGCACCGCGCGGGCCAGCGCTTCGCCGAGCCCGGCGATCTCCAGGGCCTCCTCCAGATGGGCGTCCGCGGCGGGGCGGCCGGTGGCCCGCCAGTACAGCTCCAGGTTCTCCCGCCCGGACAGGTGCGGCAGGAAGCCCGCGCCCTCCACGAAGGCGCCGACCCGGGAGAGCACCGGGGCGCCGGGGCGGACGGCGTGCCCGAAGACGCGGATCTCGCCGTCGTCCGGGGTGATCAGTCCCATCAGCATGCGCAGGGTGGTGGTCTTGCCCGCGCCGTTGGGTCCGAGCAGCCCGAGCACCTGGCCGCGCTCGACACGGAAGGACAGCTCGCGCACCGCGTACCGGTCGGCGGCTCCGGCGTACCGCTTGCCGAGGCCCTCGATGACGAGGGGGACCTCGGCCAGCGCGGGGTCGGGCGCCGGGGCGGCCGTACGGCGCCGGGCGGTCAGCAGCAGGGCGGCGGCGATGCCCGCGCCGGCGAGCGGCAGCCACCACACCCAGGAGGGCAGCGGGGCCGCGGCGGTGCGCACGGCGGGTGCGGTCGGGACGCTCAGCGCGCTCTTGAGGGTGACGGTGTACGTGGCCGGGGCGGCCGGTGAGGCGTAGCCCAGGTCGGTGGCGGCGAGGACCAGGCGGAGCCGGTGGCCCTTCTGCACCTCGTGGTCGATCGCCGGGAGGGTGACCGTGACGTCCTTGCCGCTCCGGGCGCCGGTCACCCGGAAGGGGGTGACGAGCTGGGAGGGCAGCACCTGGCGTCTGCCGTCGGGGCCGACGTCGTAGACCTTGCCGAACAGCACGGCGTCGCCGCTGGTGGAGGCGATGTGGACGCGGGCGGTCGGGGTGCCGGTGATCTGGAGGGTGCGGGTGAGCGGCGCGGAGTCGAAGCGGGCGTTCTGGCCGGGGAAGTCGAGGGCGGTGCCGAGGCCGAGCGCGGACAGCCGGCCGAGGCCGCCGGAGCCGCCGAGGCCGGGCAGCGCGGAGACGGCGGGCGGGCTCGCACCGGCCGGGTTGACGATGTGCTGCGTGCGGCCGGACAGGGCGATGGCGTGCCGGTCGGCGCGCAGGCCCGGGTAGCTGTCCGCGCTCGCCCCGCGCAGCTGGGCGGTGCCGTCCGTGGAGTCGACGCCGCCGGTGCGGGTGATCCGGAAGGCGGGGCCGGTGTCGGTGCCCTTGTCGCCCTTGAGGTACCGGTCGAACCAGGCGCGCACCCGGTTCTGGACGCGGCCGGTCTCCAGGTCGCCGCCGTCATGGCCGCCCGCGACCCAGTCGACGTCGACGGGTGCGCCGTTGGCCTTGATGGCCTGCTCGGCGGCGTCGGCCTGGCCGAGCGGGAAGAGCGAGTCGGTCTGGCCCTGCACCAGCAGGGTGGGCACCTTGATGCGGGAGCCGACGGCGGACGGCGAGCGCTCCTGGAGCAGGGCGCGGGCGGCGGCGTCCGGGGTGCCGGAGGTGGCGACCCGTTCGTACATCCGGCACAGGGCGGGCTCGAAGCGGGCGCAGCCGCCGCCCTCGCCGAAGAAGACCCCGGCCCACAGCTTCTTGTAGACGCCGTTCGGGAACAGGGCGTCGGCGAGGTTCCAGTAGGTCAGGGCCGGGGCGATGGCGTCCACCCGCCGGTCGTGGCCCGCGGCGAGCAGGGAGACGGCGCCGCCGTACGAACCGCCGGCCACGCCGACGCGGGGGTCGCCGGGCTTGTCGAGCCGCACCTGGGGCTGTTTCGCGAGCCAGTCGATGAGCCGGGAGACGTCGGCGACCTCGGTCTTCGGGTCGTTCAGTCCGATCTTGCCGGTGGAGCTGCCGAAGCCGCGGGCCGACCAGGTCAGGACCGCGTATCCGGCGCGGGCGAGGTCCTCGGCCTGCTGCCGCATGTCGTCCTTGCTGCCGCCGAAGCCGTGCGCGAGCAGCACGGCGGGGCGGCGTCCTGCGGGGCCCGCGGTGAAGTACGAGGTGTCCAGGCGGACGCCGCCCGGCATGGTCATCATCCGGTCGGCGCGGTGCACGGGCTCGGGTCCGCCGGAGGCGGCCGCCGTCCAGGTGCCCGCGCCCGCGAGCACCGCGACGGCGGCCGCGGCGGCCAGCAGCCGCCGCGGTCCCTTGAGCAGCCCTCGCAGCCGGGCCACACGAAGATCCATGCCTCAACGGTACGGGCCGCCACTGACATCCGCCGGACCCCCCGGGCTGAACCGGGGCCCCTCCGGCGGGAGTAGGGGCGGTGGCCCCGTACTTCATCCGCAGTAGTACGGCGCGGCCCCCGGTACCGAAGGTGAGGGGGGTACCGGGGGCCGCGCGCGCCGGGGAGGGCTCAGGCCTCCTGGGTGTCCTCGGGGATGGACACCAGCCAGCGGGTCTCCTGGCGCGGGCGGAGGTAGAGGGCCCAGTAGAGGGTGGCGACGAGGGTGATGCCACCGGTCCAGATCAGGTACGAGACCTCCTGCTCGACCAGGATGTAGACCAGGACGGCGATCAGCAGGACCGGCATGGCGGGCCACAGCGGCATCCGCCAGGCCTTGCGGGTGCCGTGGTGGCCGCGGCGGGCGAGCAGGGCGGCGACGGCGACCAGCAGGTAGAGGGCGGTGACGGCGACGCCGGTCACGCCGTAGAGGGTGTCCAGGTTGACGAAGCAGAGGAACGCGCCGGGGACGCCCACGACCAGGGTGGCGACCCAGGGGGAGCCGAAGCGGCCGAGCTTGGACAGGGCGTTGTTGACCGGCGAGGGCCAGGCCTTGTCGCGGGCGGAGGCGAACAGGACGCGGGAGTTCTGGATGACCATCACGATGCCCGCGTTGATGATCGCGAGGGCGACGCAGAGGCTGACGAAGGTGCCGACGGCCGAGTTGCTCCAGGCGATGACCATGCTGGAGATGTTGCCGCCGGTCAGGGAGGTCAGGTCACCGGCGCCCAGGGTGATCGCGGTGACCGGCACCAGGATGACCACGCTGGAGATGGCCAGCGTCGCGAGGACGGTGCGGGCGACGTTGCGGCGCGGGTTCTCCAGCTCCTCGGAGAGGTAGACGGCGGTGGAGAAGCCCTGGGTGGCGAAGAGCGCGATGGCGAGCCCCGAGAGGACCATCATGGCGGTCACCGGGTTGACGTGGGCGTGCTCGCCGGCGATCTGGAAGGAGGTGAGGGCGCCCAGGCCGCGGTGGGAGTGGGCGAAGCCGAGGACGGCGACGACACCGGCCGCGATGACCTCAAGGACCAGGAAGATGCCGGTGATCCAGGCGTTGGCGCGCAGGTCGAGCAGGCCCGCGAGGGTGGCCGCGATCATCACGCCCGCGCCGGTCCAGGACGGGTCGAGGTGGACGATCGGGGCGAGGTAGTCGGCGGTGCCCATCGCGATGACCGGGGGGACGATCATCACGACGAGGAGCGACATCACGAAGGCCAGCCAGCCGGACAGCCGGCCCGCCAGGGTGGAGACCATGGCGTACTCGCCGCCCGCGCTGGGGATCAGGGTGCCCAGCTCCGAGTAACAGAAGGCGACCGGGATGCAGAGCAGCGCGCCGATGGCGAGACAGAGCGCGGTCGCCGTGCCCAGGCTGGAGAACAGGTCCGGCACGATCACGAAGAGCGTGGAGGCCGGTGTGACGCACGAGAGGGTGAGCAGAGTGCCGCCGACCACGCCGATGGAGCGCTTGAGCTTCTGAGGGCTGTCCGTGGCCTCGGGGAGGCTCGTCTCGACAGGGCGGAGCGTGTCGGTCATGCGGCGGAATCCGATCGACTCGTGTCGTGCGTGAGGGTGGGGGGTCGGGAGCGCTATCGCCTCCGGCGGATCGTCGTCGTACGGTCGTCTTCGTCCGCTCCCGGCGCCCATAGGGAACCCCGACGAAAACCGCCACGTCAATGGGTGTTTACCTTCGGAATCCGCACCAAGGGCCCCCACGGCCGTGGATCAGATTCGCAGGCAACAAGGCCGCATTGGTGCATCCATCAAGCCTGTATGTGATCTGACCTTGCTTTCGAAGGTCATCTCCCGGCAACCCCTTCGTCACCCGTTTCATCCACATGAACGGGAACCGCAGCCGACGTTTCAAAAAAATGTCAGGCCGTCCGGTATCCGGACGGCCTGACGAGGGGGGAGCGGGGGTGCTACGTCACGCTCAGTGGTTGCGCGGGAACCCGAGGTCGACTCCGGCGGGGGCGTCGGCCGGGTCGGGCCAGCGGGTGGTGACGACCTTGCCGCGGGTGTAGAAGTGCGTGCCGTCGTTGCCGTAGATGTGGTGGTCGCCGAAGAGCGAGTCCTTCCAGCCACCGAAGGAGTGGTAGCCCACCGGCACCGGGATCGGCACGTTGACGCCGACCATGCCGGCCTCGATCTCCAGCTGGAAGCGGCGGGCGGCGCCGCCGTCCCGGGTGAAGATCGCGGTGCCGTTGCCGAACGGCGAGGCGTTCATGAGGGCCACGCCCTCGTCGTACGTGTCCACGCGCAGCACGCACAGCACCGGGCCGAAGATCTCGTCCTGGTACGCCTTGGCGGTCGTCGGCACCTTGTCCAGCAGCGAGATGCCGATCCAGTGGCCGTCCTCGTACCCCTCGACCGTGTGGCCGGTGCCGTCCAGGACCACCTCGGCGCCCTCGGCGGCCGCGCCGGTGACGTAGGAGGCCACCTTGTCGCGGTGGGCGGCGGTGATCAGCGGGCCCATCTCGGAGGTGGGGTCGTTGCCCGGACCGATCTTGATCTTCTCGGCGCGCTCGCGGATCTTCGCCACCAGCTCGTCGCCGATGGCGCCGACCGCGACGACCGCCGAGATCGCCATGCAGCGCTCGCCGGCCGAGCCGTAGGCCGCGGAGACGGCCGCGTCTGCCGCCGCGTCCAGGTCGGCGTCCGGCAGCACCAGCATGTGGTTCTTGGCGCCGCCCAGGGCCTGCACGCGCTTGCCGTTGGCGGAGGCGGTGGTGTGGATGTAGCGGGCGATCGGGGTGGAGCCGACGAAGGAGACGGCCTTGACGTCCGGGTGCTCCAGGAGCCGGTCCACGGCCACCTTGTCGCCCTGCACCACGTTGAACACACCGTCCGGGAGCCCGGCCTCGGCCAGCAGCTCGGCGATGCGCAGGGCGGCGGAGGGGTCCTTCTCGCTCGGCTTGAGCACGAAGGTGTTGCCGGTCGCGATGGCGATCGGGAACATCCACATCGGGACCATCGCCGGGAAGTTGAACGGCGTGATGCCCGCGACCACGCCGAGCGGCTGGCGGATCGAGGCCACGTCCACGCGGCTCGCGACCTGGGTGGACAGCTCGCCCTTGAGCTGCACGTTGATGCCGCAGGCCAGGTCCACGATCTCCAGGCCGCGGGCGACCTCGCCGAGCGCGTCGGAGTGCACCTTGCCGTGCTCGGCGGTGATCAGCTCCGCGATCTCGTCGCGGTGCGCGTCCAGCAGCGCCCGGAACCTGAAGAGGATCGTGGTGCGCTGCGCCAGCGAGGACTGGCCCCAGGTCGTGAAGGCGTCCTTGGCGGCGGCGACCGCGGCGTCGACCTCCTCGACGGAGGCGAACGCGACCTTGGTGGTGACCGCGCCGGTCGCCGGGTCGGTGACCGGCCCGTACGTGCCCGACGCGCCGTCGACGGTCTTCCCGCCGATCCAGTGGTTGACGATCTTCGTCATGCCCAGAGACTCCTTGTTCACAGATGGCGGCGTCGGGTCGAGACGTGCCGTTCGTACTGCTCACGTGCCGTGACCGCGGGGGTTCGGGTCGCGCTCGCGGCCACAGGAACATCCCACCAGGCCTGTGCCTCGGGCGCGCCCGACACAGTGTCGGACGTTTCGGTCTCGACGTAGACACATGTGGCAGTGTCGGCGGCCCGCGCCTCGGCGAGCGCCGCGCGCAGTTCCCGGACGCTGCTCGCCCGCAGTACCCGCATCCCCAGGCTGGCCGCGTTGGCCGCGAGATCGACGGGCAGCGGGGCGCCCGTGTAGGTGCCCTCCTCCGTCCGAAACCGGTACGCGGTGCCGAACCGCTCGCCGCCCACCGCCGCCGAGAGCCCCCCGATGGACGCGTACCCGTGGTTCTGCACCAGCAGCACCTTGATCGCGACGCCCTCCTGGACGGCGGTCACGATCTCGGTCGGCATCATCAGATACGTGCCGTCGCCGACCAGCGCCCAGACCTCGCGCTCGGGCGCCGCCAGCTTCACACCGAGCGCGGCCGGGATCTCGTAGCCCATGCAGGAGTAGCCGTACTCCAGGTGGTACTGGTCACGGGAGCGCGCCCGCCACAGCTTGTGCAGATCGCCGGGGAGCGAACCGGCCGCGTTGATCACGATGTCCGACTCGTCCACCAGGGCGTCCAGCGCGCCGAGGACCTGCGGCTGGGTGGGCCGCGCGTCGGGGTCGGGGCTCGCGAAGCAGGCGTCCACGCGCCGCTCCCAGCGCTCCTTGGCCGCCGTGTACTCGTCCGTGTAGGCGCCGTCCACCTTGTACGGCTTGTACGGCGCCAGTGCCCCGGTCAGCTCCTCCAGGCCGGTGCGGGCGTCCGCGACCAGGGGCAGCGCGGCCAGTTTGTGGGCGTCGTGGGGCGCGATGTTGAGGTGCAGGAAGCGGACGTCCGGGTGCTGGAAGAGGGTGCCGGAGGCGGTGGTGAAGTCGGTGAAGCGGGTGCCGACACCGATCACCAGGTCCGCGGTGCGCGCCAGTTCGTCGGCGGTCGCGGTGCCGGTGTGGCCGATCCCGCCGACGTCCTTGGGATGGTCGTACCGCAGCGCGCCCTTGCCCGCCTGGGTGGACGCGACAGGGATGCCGGTCGCCTCGGCGAACGCGGCGAGGGCCGCCTCGGCGCGGCTGTGGCGGACCCCGCCGCCCGCGACGAGCAGGGGGCGGCGGGCGGCCCGGACGGCGGCTGCCGCGCGGGCCAGTTCGGCGGGGTCCGGGCCCGGGCGTCGTACGGTCCACACCCGCTCGGCGAAGAACTCCTCGGGCCAGTCGTACGCCTCCGCCTGCACGTCCTGCGGGAGGGCGAGGGTGACCGCGCCGGTCTCCACGGGGTCGGTGAGCACCCGCACGGCCGCGAGCGCGCTCGGGATCAGCTGTTCGGGGCGGGTGATCCGGTCGAAGTAGCGGGAGACCGGGCGCAGCGTGTCGTTGACCGAGACATCGCCCGCGTACGGCACCTCCAACTGCTGGAGGACCGGGTCGGCGGGGCGGGTGGCGAAGACGTCGCCGGGGAGCAGCAGGACGGGGAGGTGGTTGACGGTGGCGAGGGCGGCGCCGGTGACGAGGTTGGTGGCGCCGGGCCCGATGGAGGTCGTCACCGCGTGGGTGGCGAGGCGGCCGCACTGGCGGGCGTAGCCGACGGCCGCGTGCACCATGGACTGCTCGTTGCGGCCCTGGTGGTACGGCATCACGCCCGCGTACTCGACCAGTGCCTGCCCGATGCCCGCGACGTTTCCGTGGCCGAAGATGCCCCAGGTGGCGCCGATCAGCCGGCGCCGCTCGCCGTCGCGTTCGGTGTGCTGGGCGGTGAGGAAGCGGACGAGCGCCTGGGCGACGGTGAGCCGGGTCGTCATCGGTAGCCCCCGGTGGTCTCGGTGTGGTCGGGGTGGAAGCGGATCCGCCACTCCCTGTGCTCGCCGGGCCCGGCCATCACGTTCAGGTAGTACATGGTGTGTCCCGGCTGGGCGATGGAGGGGCCGTGCCAGCCGTCGGGGACGAGGACGGCGTCTCCGGAGCGGATCTCGGCGAGCACGTCGGCGCCGCCCGGGCGGGAGGGGAACACCCGCTGGTAGCCGAGGCCGCCGGGGCCCTCGATCTCGAAGTAGTAGATCTCCTCCAGTTCGCATTCCTCGCCGGGCCGGTGCTCGTCGTGCTTGTGCGGCGGGTACGAGGACCAGTTGCCGCCGGGGGTGAGGACCTCGACGGCGATCAGCCGGTCGCAGTCGAAGACGTCGGCGGCGGCGAAGTTGCGCACCCGGCGGGCGCAGTCGCCGCTGCCGCGCTGCTCGACGGGGACCTCCGGCGCGGGGCCGTAGCGGGCGGGGAGTCGTCGCTCGCACTTCGCTCCTGCCAGGGCGAAGCGGCCTCCCGCGCCGGAGGCGATCTGGACCCGGGCGTCACGGGGCGCGTACGCGAAGTCCGAGGCCCCCGCGAACACGCTGTCCCTACCCAGGAGTTGGAACTCGCTTTCCTCGATTCGAACGGTACATCCGCCTTCCAGCGGAAGCACGATCCACTCGCTGTTCCCGGTGATGAACGTATGGCTACCACCCGGGGACAACTCGACGATACGCAGGGCGCTGTACGTCCAACCGACGCGCTCGGGGCGGATGTCGAGGGCGTACTCGGCGCTCGTCGCGGTGCCTCGGGGCAGATACAGATCGTCGCTGGTCATGCGGCCTCTCGCAGCAGTGCGGTGGCGGTGTCCACGGCGGCGGCCACATCGCCGTCCGCCGGGTACAGCAGCGAACGGCCGGCCACCAGGCCGCGCACGGTGGGCAAGTGGAGCGCGCCGCGCCACTTCTCGTGGGCGGCGGCGCGGTCGGCGGGTGCGTCGCCTATGTCGCCGCCGAGCAGTACGGCGGGGAGGGTGGAGGCGGCCAGGACGCGGGCCATGTCCCTCGGGTCCTCGGTCACCGGCACCTTCAGCCAGGTGTAGGCCGAACTGCCGCCGAGGCCCGAGGCGATGGCGATGGCGCGGGTGACGGCCTCGGCGGAGAGGTCGTTGACGAGTGCGCCCGCGGGGGTGCGGTGGCTGATGAAGGGCTCCACGAAGACCGGGAGCCGGCGTGCGGCCATCGCGTCGACGGCACGGGCGGCGGACTCCAGGGTGTTCAGGGAGCCGGGGTCGGTGTAGTCGAGGCGCAGCAGCAGCTTGCCCGCGTCGAAGCCGAGGCGGTCGATGTCCTCGGGGCGGTATCCGGTGAACCGGTCGTCCAGTTCGAAGCGCGCGCCCCGCAGCCCGCCGCGGTTCATCGAGCCCATGACCACCTTGTCCTCCAGGGCGCCGAGCAGCAGCAGGTCGTCCAGGATGTCGGCGGTGGCGAGGACTCCGTCGACGCCGGGCCTGGACAGCGCGAGGCAGAGGCGGCCGAGCAGGTCGGCGCGGTCGGCCATGGCGAGTTCACGGTCGCCGACGGCGAGGGCGCCGCGCGCGGGGTGGTCGGCGGCGACGATCAGCAGCCGACCGGTGTCGTTCAGCAGGGGCCGCCGCCGACGCCGGGCGGCGGCCTCGGCGACCGCCTCGGGGTTGCGGACACGGACACGGACCAGGTCGGCGATGTCGACGGGGGGTCGGGGGGTGTCCGGGCTCGGGCCTCCGCCCGGACGCGGATCTCCGGCCAGGCGCGGGCCTCCAGCCAGGCTCGGGCCTCCAGCCAGGCTCGGATCTCCAGCCAGGCGCGGGCCTCCAGCCAGGCGCGGGCCTCCGGCCAGGCGCGCACGGGAGGCGCGGGCATCGGCCGGGCGTGCGCCTTCGTCACAGCCCGCGCCCTCTGAAGGGCCCGCGCCACCGGTCCCGGCCGCGCCCTCACTCCGGGCCGTGCTCCCGCCATGGCCCGTGCCCCCGGCGCCAGCACCGCCACGGCCCACAGGCCCGGCGCGGCCCACAGCCCGGACCAAGCCATCGCCACGACCGTCCGCCCGGGCCACGCCCTCGGCCCGACCCGCGCCCTCGATACAGCCCGCGCCCTGCGAACGGCCCGCACCACCACTCCCGCCCGCGCCCTCACCCCGGGCCGTGCTCCCGCCATGGCCCGTGCCCCCGGCGCCATCACCGCCACGGCCCACAGGCACGGCGCGGCCCACAGCCCGGACCAAGCCATCGCCACGACCGTCCGCCCGGGCCACGCCCTCGGCCCGACCCGCGCCCTCGATACAGCCCGCGCCCTGCGAACGGCCCGCACCACCACTCCCGCCCGCGCCCTCACCCCGGGCCGCGCCCCCGCTCCCGTCCGGGGCGCCGGTCCCGTCCGAGGCGCCGGTCCCGTCCCAAGTGCCGCTCCGGGCCGGGGTGTCGTCCGTGTTCATCGCACGGCTCCGGCCGCGAGTACGGTGGCCACCTCGTCCGGGGTGGGCATCGCGGAGGAGCACTCCAGGCGGGAGGCGACGATGGCGCCGGCCGCGTTGGCGCTCCGCAGGGTGGTCTCCAGGTCCCAGCCGGCCAGCAGTCCGTGGCACAGGGAGCCGCCGAACGCGTCCCCGGCGCCGAGGCCGTTGAGGACGGTGGCGGGGAGTGGGGGCACCTCCACCACCGCGCCGTCCGCGCCGACGGCGAGAACCCCCTTGGGCCCCTGTTTCACCACCGCGAGCCGGACCCCCGCGTCCAGCAACGCCCGTGCGGCGGCGTGCGGTTCGCGGGTGCCGGTGGCGATCTCCACCTCGTCCAGATTGCCGACGGCGACGGTGGCGTGGCGCAGCGCCTCGGCGTAGAAGGGGCGTGCGGCCTCGGGGGCGCGCCAGAACATCGGCCGCCAGTCGAGGTCGAAGACGGTGATGCCGGCCCCCTTCCGGTGCGCGAGGGCGGTGAGGGTGGCCGTACGGCTGGGTTCCTCGCTGAGCCCCGTGCCGGTCACCCAGAAGACACGGGCGGCGGCGATGACGTCGAGGTTCAGCTCGCCCGCCTCGATCTCCAGATCAGGAGCCTTGGGCTGCCGGTAGAAGTACAGCGGGAAGTCGTCCGGCGGGAAGATCTCGCAGAAGGTGACGGGGGTGGGGAGTCCGGGCACGGAGGTGACCCAGCGGTCGTCGACGCCGAAGGCCCGCAGCGCGTCGTGCAGATAGGTGCCGAAGGGGTCGTCGCCGGTACGGGTGATCACGGCGGTGGTCCGCCCCAGCCGCGCCGCCGCCACCGCGACATTGGTCGCCGAGCCGCCGAGGAACTTGCCGAAGGACGTCACCTGCGCGAGCGGGACCCCGGCCTGGAGCGGATACAGGTCCACTCCGATCCGGCCCATGGTGATCAGGTCGTACGCCATCGGCTCCCCTTCGTCACGGCTCCCCCGGTTCGTCACGGCTCCCCCGGCTTTCTAGTCCTGCCCACGGAACACTGTCAATGCTTTGTCCGGACATTCGGACGATGAGGGGTCCGGTGCTCGTTCCCGGGTCCGGGGCCGGTCATGCGCGCGCCCGCGCTCCACTTTGCGTCAGCCGTGTCACAAATACCCCTCTTCTGTCACACATGTCGCGCCTACGCGGGCACCGCGTCACACCCGGTCGACAGGGGCTGACCGTTGGTGACGGTGCGTCGTTGTCCGGGCGCAGGCTTGATGATCGCCAGCGCAGCGCCCGGTTCCCCCGACGGCCGTCCCCGGCCGCCGCCGCGGTGCGCGCGGGGAGGTGCAGCTCATGACCGACCGCCGGCTCTGGTCCTACAAGGAGATCGCGGCGCACATCAAGGTGCAGCCGGACACCGTGCGGTCGTACCGCAAGCACGGGCTGCTGCCGCCGCCGGACCATGTGGAGGGCGGCAAGCCCTACTGGTACGCCGACACCGTCCGCGCCTGGGTCGCCGCCCGGCCGAGCAGCCGCGGCCGCCGCCCCGACTGAGGTCCCCGCCGCGCGTCCCGTCGCCTACCGCGCGGTCACGACCACGGCTCGATGACCGTCACCCCGGCCCCCGGCGCCTCCCCCATCCGGGCGAGGGCCGCCGGGGCCGCGTCGAGCGGGACGGCGGAGGTCACCAGGAGGTCCGGGCGCAGGACGCCGGAGCGGACCAGCTCCAGCATGCCGGGGTAGGCGTGGGCGGCCATGCCGTGGCTGCCCAGGAGCTCCAGTTCCAGCGCGATCGCGCGGGCCATCGGCACCGGGGTGGTGCCGTCGGCCGAGGGCAGCAGCCCGACCTGGACATGCCGGCCGCGACGGCGCAGGGAGTTGACGGAGGCGGCACAGGTGGCGGGCGAGCCGAGCGCGTCCAGGGAGAGATGGGCGCCGCCGCCGGTCAACTCCCGTACCGCGGCGGCCGTGTCGGGCACCGCGCTCGCGTCCAGGCAGTGCGCCGCGCCGAATCTCCGCGCCAGCTCCAGCGCCCCGGGCTCGATGTCGACGGCGACCACCCGTGCCCCGGCCGCCGCCGCGATCATCACCGCGGACAGGCCGACCCCGCCGCAGCCGTGCACCGCGACCCACTGACCGGCCGCGGCCCGCCCCTGCCGCACCACGGCACGGAAGGCGGTGGCGAAGCGGCAGCCGAGGCCCGCGGCGGTGCCGGGCGCCATGCCGTCCGGGATCGCCACCAGGTTGACGTCGGCGTGGTCGAGGGCGACGTACTCGGCGAAGGAGCCCCAGTGGCTGAAGCCGGGCTGGGTCTGCCGCTCGCACACCTGCTGGTCGCCCGCCGCGCAGGCCGGGCAGCTGCCGCAGGCGCAGACGAACGGCACGGTGACCCGGTCGCCGGGCCGCCAGCCGGTCACCCGGGTACCCACCGCCTCGACCACACCGGCGAGTTCATGTCCTGGCACATGCGGCAGCACGATGTCCGTGTCGTGGCCCATCCAGCCGTGCCAGTCGCTGCGGCACAGCCCGGTCGCCTCGACCCGCACCACGACCCCGTGCTCCGCGGGCGCCGGGTCGGGCACCTCCCGCACCTCGGCGGGCTTCCCGAACTCCTCGAACACCACCGCTCTCATGCGGCTCACCTTCGCACGTCACCGCGCGCCGCCGCCTTCCGGCCATCACGCGTACGGCGCAGGAGAACGGCGACGGACCGGCACATCTGCCTAAGGTGCGGAGGAATCACCCGAACCTCCAGCGCGCACCGCCCTTGCCCCAGCCCGACGGGACGACCCACGTGAGCCACCCCCCGCCGCCCGGCACGCCCAAGGCCCGCATCCCCCATCCGCAGCAACCCCCGCCCCCGTACCCGCGCATCGGCGCGGGGCTGTGGCGGCGCTGTCTGATCGGCGGGCTCGCGGTGTGGGTGCCGGCCGCGGGGCTGGCCCTCGCGACCCGGAGCACGGCGGCGCTCGCGGTGCCCGTCCTGCTGGGCGCCTTCCTGGCGCCGGTGGTCTTCGTGCTGTGGGCGTACGAACGGGGCGCCCGCGATCTCGGCGTCAGCGCGGTGCTCGGCTGCTTCCTGGCGGGCGGCGCGCTCGGCGTGCTCGGCGCCTCCCTCACGGCCGCGTCCGTGCCCCACCCCTCCCTGGGCCGGTATCTGACCGTCGCCCTGGCCGAGGAGGCGGCCAAGCTGGCGGCGCTGGCGTTCGCGCTGCGCCGGCAGCCGGCCGTCCACGGGATGCGCGCCGGGCTGATGCTGGGCGCGACCGTGGGCGTCGGCTTCGCGGCCCTGGAGAGCACCGGGCACGCCCTCGACGCGGCCCTGTGGGCGCCGGACCCCTGGGGGCAGCTGGAGACGGAGCTGGTGCGCGGGCTGCTCGCGCCCCTCGGGCAGGGCGCCTGGACCGCGGTCGCGGGCGGTGTGCTGCTGGCGCTGCGCCGCCCCGACGGCCGCTTCCGGTACGCCCCGCCGGTGATCGCCGCCGGGATGGGCGTCGCCCTGCTGCACGCGCTGGCGGACACGGCGCGCGGCCTTTCGCCCTGGCTGGTCGTACGGCTCACCGGCCGGGGCGTGGAGAGCGGGCTGCTCGCGCCGGGGTACCCGCCGCAGCCGAGCGCCGCCCAGCAGCATCTGCTGACCCTGGTCTCCGCCCTCGGCCCGGCCCTCGTCGCGCTGGCCGGGCTCTCCTGGGCACTGTCACTCGCCCGACGCAATCCTCCGTATCCTCCTTGGAAAAATACCCCCTAGGGGTATACCCTGGCGAGGGCGGGGAAACCATCGGGAACAGCACCGGCGAACACCACCGGCCCCACGTGCCACGACGAGGAGAACGACATGAGCGCCCAGACCGACACCCCGGCCGCCGTCACCACCGTCTACCGGGTGACCGGCATGAGCTGCGGGCACTGCGAGGGATCCGTCTCCGGCGAGATCTCCCAGCTCCCCGGCGTCACCTCGGTGAAGGCCGTCGCGTCGAGCGGCGAGGTGACCGTCGTCTCCGCGGCCCCACTGGACGACGAGGCCGTCCGCGCCGCCGTGGACGAGGCCGGCTTCGAGCTGGCCGACAAGGCCTGAGCACCGCCCTTCCACAGTCCCGACCGGCCGTGCCGACCAGCTGATACTGACTCCGTGCGGTCCGGTCCGATGTCTGGAGTCCGGACATGACCAGCACCATCGCAGAGCAGGCAGAGCAAGCGGACACCGCCATAACCCCCGGTACGGCGTCCTCCGGTACGGCAGCCTCCGGTACGGCGTCCGAGGTCGAACTGCTCATCGGCGGGATGACCTGCGCCTCCTGCGCGGCCCGCGTCGAGAAGAAGCTCAACCGGATGGACGGCGTCAGCGCCACCGTCAACTTCGCCACCGAGAAGGCGAAGGTCAGCTACGGCGCGGGCGTCGAGGTCGCCGATCTGATCGCGACCGTCGTCAAGACCGGGTACACCGCCGAGGAACCCGCCCCGCCGCGGCCCGAACCGGAGGCCGAGGCCCCGGATTCCGCCGGGCAGGACCCCGAACTCGGCGCGCTGCGCCACCGGCTGCTCGTCTCCGCGCTGCTCGCCCTGCCCGTCGTGCTGCTCGCGATGGTCCCGGCCCTCCAGTTCGACAACTGGCAGTGGCTCTCGCTCACCCTCGCCGCGCCCGTCGTCGTCTGGGGCGGCGCGCCCTTCCACCGCGCCGCCTGGACCAACGCCCGGCACGGCGCGGCCACCATGGACACCCTGGTCTCGGTCGGCACGCTGGCCGCGTTCGGCTGGTCGCTGTGGGCGCTGTTCTTCGGCCACGCCGGGATGACCGGCATGCACGACGAGTTCCGCTTCACCGTCTCCCGGATGGACGGCGCCTCCACCATCTATCTGGAGGTCGCCTCCGGTGTCATCGCGCTGATCCTGCTCGGCCGCTATCTGGAGGCCCGCTCCAAGCGGCGCGCCGGCGCGGCCCTGAAGGCGCTGCTGGAGCTGGGCGCCAAGGACGTGGCGGTGCTGCGGGACGGGCGTGAGGTGCGGGTGCCGGTCTCGGCGCTGGCGGTCGGCGACCGGTTCGTCGTACGGCCCGGCGAGAAGGTCGCCACCGACGGCACCGTGGTCGAGGGCGTCTCCGCGGTCGACGCCGCCATGCTGACCGGTGAGTCGGTGCCGGTGGACGTCGGCCCCGGCGACCAGGTCACCGGCGCCACGGTCAACGCGGGAGGGCGGCTCGTCGTCGAGGCCACCCGGGTCGGCGCCGACACCCAGCTGGCGCGGATGGCCAAGCTGGTGGAGGACGCGCAGAACGGCAAGGCCGAGGTGCAGCGGCTGGCCGACCGGGTCTCCGCGGTGTTCGTGCCGGTGGTCATCCTGATCGCGCTGGCCACCTTCGGGGTCTGGCTCGGTGTCACCGGGGACGCGGTCTCCGCGTTCACCGCCGCCGTCGCCGTGCTGATCATCGCCTGCCCCTGCGCGCTGGGACTCGCCACGCCGACCGCGCTGATGGTCGGCACCGGGCGCGGCGCCCAGCTCGGCATCCTGATCAAGGGCCCCGAGGTCCTGGAGTCCACGCGCCGCGTCGACACCGTCGTGCTGGACAAGACCGGCACCGTCACCACCGGCCGGATGACCCTCCAGACGGTGTACGCCGCCGACGGCGAGGACGAGAAGGAGCTGCTGCGCCTCGCGGGCGCCCTGGAGCACGCCTCCGAGCACCCGGTCGCCCGCGCCGTCGCGGCCGGCGCCGGGGAGCGTGTCGGCGCGCTCCCCGCGGTCGAGCGCTTCGAGAACGTCCCCGGGCGGGGCGTGCGCGGGCGCGTGGACGGCCGTGAGGTGGCCGTGGGGCGCCTGTACGACGACGTTCCCGAGGAGCTGGCCCGCGCGGCCGCCGAGGCCGAGCGGGAGGGCCGTACGGCCGTCCTGGCGGGCTGGGACGGGCGGGCCCGCGGGGTCCTCGCGGTCGCCGACGCGGTCAAGGAGACCAGCGCCGAGGCGATCCGCGAGCTGCGCGCCCTCGGGCTGACGCCGGTGCTGCTCACCGGGGACAACCGGACGGTCGCCGAGTCGGTCGCCAGGGCCGTCGGTATCGACGCGGCCCAGGTGTACGCGGAGGTGCTGCCCGAGGACAAGGTGGACGTCGTACGACGCCTGCGGGCCGAGGGCCGGACGGTGGCCATGGTCGGCGACGGGGTCAATGACGCGGCCGCCCTCGCCACCGCCGACCTGGGTCTCGCGATGGGCACCGGCACGGACGCGGCGATCGAGGCGGGCGATCTGACGCTGGTCCGCGGTGACCTGCGGACGGCCGCCGACGCGATCCGGCTGTCCCGGCGGACGCTGGCCACCATCAAGGGCAACCTCGTCTGGGCGTTCGGTTACAACGTGGCCGCGCTGCCGCTGGCCGCCGCCGGCCTGCTGAACCCGATGATCGCGGGCGCCGCGATGGCGTTCTCCTCGGTCTTCGTGGTGACCAACAGCCTGCGGCTGCGCCGGTTCCGGTGAGATTCCACTCGAAGCCGAAACCGGAGTCCCTCTAGAGACGGGCGCGAGCCTCACATAAGCTCTTCACAAGGCTCGCGCATCTTCCTTACGCGCAGGCCCCGATCGACAGATCGGGGCTCTTGCGCATCAAAGGGACATATGCAAGAGACGCAGATCACAGTGATGTGAACGTAACCATCGAAGGGGTTCGAAGGTCTAAGTTGGCGATGTCGGATCGGCGTCTTGGGGGGCGCTGTTCCGACGTCTGGGGATGTCTTGGGGGACGTCTCCGGAGATGCGTTGCCGGGGCACGTACACCGGGAAGTCTTTGAGCGGCCCTCCCGGCGTGCCTGTCCCGGCAGACCGCAATTCGACAGCGATTCAGGCGCTGTCCTCTCTGAGCGCCCGGCCCGGATCCCGTGGGGGGAATCCGCACCGGGACATGGGAAGGCGCCCTGGTCGTCGGCCCGTGGGGGGACCGGCGTCTCAGGGCGCCTTCTTCTTTGCCTGTGTCCCAGGCTGTTTCGCCTGTGTCCAGGCGGTGCCGTCAGGCTCAGCGGGCCTCGACCGGCACGAAGTCGCGCTCGACCACGCCCGTGTAGATCTGGCGCGGGCGGCCGATGCGGGAACCGGGCTCCTTGATCATCTCGGTCCACTGGGCGATCCAGCCCGGAAGGCGGCCGAGGGAGAACAGCACGGTGAACATCTCGGCCGGGAAGCCCATGGCCCGGTAGATCAGACCGGTGTAGAAGTCCACGTTCGGGTAGAGGCTGCGCGAGACGAAGTAGTCGTCGGAGAGCGCGTGCTCCTCCAGCTTGAGCGCGATGTCCAGCAGCTCGTCGGACTTGCCGAGGGCCGAGAGGACGTCGTGCGCGGCGGCCTTGATGATCTTGGCGCGCGGGTCGAAGTTCTTGTAGACCCGGTGGCCGAAGCCCATCAGACGGACGCCGTCCTCCTTGTTCTTCACCTTGCGGATGAAGGTGTCGACGTCGGAGCCCGAGTCGCGGATGCCTTCCAGCATCTCCAGGACGGACTGGTTGGCGCCGCCGTGCAGCGGGCCCCAGAGCGCGTTGATGCCGGCCGAGATCGACGCGAACATGTTGGCCTGCGAGGAGCCGACGAGGCGGACCGTGGAGGTCGAACAGTTCTGCTCGTGGTCGGCGTGCAGGATCAGCAGCTTGTCCAGCGCGGAGACGACGACCGGGTCCAGCTCGTACTCGTCGGCGGGGACCGAGAACGTCATGCGCAGGAAGTTCTCGACGTAGCCGAGGTCGTTGCGCGGGTAGACGAACGGGTGGCCGATCGACTTCTTGTACGCGTACGCCGCGATCGTCGGAAGCTTGGCGAGCAGCCGGATCGTGGAGAGGTTGCGCTGCTTCTCGTCGAACGGGTTGTGGCTGTCCTGGTAGAAGGTGGACAGCGCCGAGACGACCGAGGACAGCATGGCCATCGGGTGGGCGTCGCGCGGGAAGCCCTTGTAGAAGTTCTTGACGTCCTCGTGCAGCAGCGTGTGCCGCGTGATCTCGCCCTTGAACGTCGTCAGCTCGTCGACGGTGGGCAGCTCACCGTTGATCAGCAGGTAGGCCACCTCCAGGAAGGTGGAGCGCTCGGCCAGCTGCTCGATGGGGTAGCCGCGGTAGCGGAGGATGCCCGCCTCGCCGTCGAGGTAGGTGACCGCGGATTTATAGGCGGCCGTGTTGCCGTACCCGCTGTCGAGGGTCACCAGCCCGGTCTGGGCGCGCAGCTTCCCGATGTCGAAGCCCTTGTCGCCGACGGTGCTGTCGACCACCGGGTAGGTGTACTCGCCGTCGCCGTACCGCAGTACTACAGAGTTGTCGCTCACGTCTTCCCTCACCGACGTAGTGCCTCATCTTCGAGGTGCCCTGACTGTCTCTACCATCCCCCATTTGGCTCAGGAGAGTGCACTCGGGGTCGACCATTGGGCCTATTGACGGCACTCAGTGCCGCCAACCTGCTCATCCTGCCCCCTCGGAGAGGCATCTGGAAGTGCTCTGTGACCTTCACGACTCATTTGATCGATCATTTTTCCCGGCGAGTCTGAAGTCCAGGGCTGTACACCGCCGTCCGGCTGACACCGTGCGTACGGCCTGGCCGATCGCCCGGCGCGAACCCACCAGTACAACCAGCTTCTTGGCCCGGGTGACGGCCGTGTAGAGCAGGTTCCGCTGCAGCATCATCCATGCTCCCGTGGTGACGGGAATCACCACGGCGGGATATTCACTTCCCTGTGAACGGTGGATGGTCACCGCGTACGCATGGGCGAGTTCGTCCAGTTCGTCGTATTCATACGGAACCTCCTCGTCCTCGTCCGTCAGCACCGTGAGCCGCTGGTCGACGGGATCGAGGGCGGTGACGACGCCCACGGTGCCGTTGAAGACCCCGTTCTTCCCCTTCTCGTAATTGTTGCGAATCTGGGTCACCTTGTCGCCGACCCGGAAGACCCGGCCGCCGAACCGCTTCTCCGGCACATCGGGCCGGGCGGGCGTGATGGCCTGCTGGAGCAGTCCGTTGAGCGCCCCCGCGCCGGCCGGGCCCCGGTGCATGGGCGCGAGCACCTGGACATCGCGCCGCGGGTCGAGCCCGAACCTGGCGGGCAGGCGCCGCGCCGCCACATCCACGGTGAGCCGCCCGGCCTCCTCGGTGTCGTCCTCCACGAAGAGGAAGAAGTCCTTGAGCCCGTCGGTGAGGGGGTGCTTCCCCTCGTTGATCCGGTGCGCGTTGGTGACGACGCCGGACTGCTGGGCCTGCCGGAACACCCGGGTGAGCCGGACGGCGGGGACCGGGCTGCCGGGCGCGAGGAGGTCGCGCAGCACCTCTCCGGCGCCGACGCTGGGCAGCTGGTCGACATCCCCGACGAAGAGCAGATGCGCTCCGGGCGGTACGGCCTTCACCAGCTTGTTGGCGAGGAGGAGGTCCAGCATGGACGCCTCGTCCACGACCACCAGGTCGGCGTCGAGGGGCCGTTCCCGGTCGTACGCCGCGTCGCCGCCGGGCTTCAGCTCCAGCAGCCGGTGCACGGTGGAGGCCTCGGCGCCGGTCAGCTCGGCCAGCCGTTTGGCGGCGCGGCCGGTCGGGGCGGCGAGCACCACCTTGGCCCGCCGGGCGCGGGCCAGCTCCACGACGGAGCGGACGGTGAAGGACTTGCCGCAGCCGGGGCCGCCGGTGAGCACGGCGACCTTCCGGGTGAGCGCGAGCCGGACGGCGGCCTCCTGCTCGGGCGCGAGGTCGGCGCCGGTGCGCCGGTGGAGCCAGCCGAGGGCCTTGCCCCAGTCGACGTCCTGGAAGCCGGGCATCCGGTCCTCGTCGGTGCGCAGCAGGCGCAGCGTCTGGGCGGCGAGGGACAGCTCGGCGCGGTGGAAGGGCACGAGGTACACGGCGGTGACGGGCTCGCCCCCGTCCGGCCCTGGCACCTTCTCCCTTACGACACCGGGGTCGGTGCCGTCCTCCGGTTCTCGCGCCAGCTCCCCGAGGCACTCGATGACGAGGCCGGTGTCGACCTGGAGGAGTTTGACGGCGTCCGCGATGAGGCGTTCTTCGGGCAGATAGCAGTTGCCCTGGTCGGCGGACTGGGAGAGGGCGTACTGGAGGCCGGCCTTGACGCGTTCGGGGCTGTCGTGGGGGATGCCGACGGACTGGGCGATCTTGTCGGCGGTGAGGAACCCGATGCCCCAGACATCGGCGGCGAGCCGATAGGGGTTCTTCTTCACCACGTCGATCGACTGATCCCCGTACTTCTTGTAGATCCGCACGGCGATGGAGGTGGACACCTCGACGGTCTGGAGGAAGAGCATGACCTCCTTGATCGCCTTCTGCTCCTCCCATGCCTCGGCGATCTTCTTGGTCCGCTTGGGCCCGAGCCCCGGCACCTCGATCAGCCGCTTGGGCTCCTCCTCGATGACGCGGAGGGTGTCGACGCCGAAATGCCGGGTGATCCGGTCGGCGAAGACGGGCCCGATCCCTTTGACCAGCCCGGAGCCGAGGTAGCGCCGCATGCCCTGCACGGTGGCGGGGAGCACGGTGCTGTAGTTCTCGACCTGGAACTGTTTCCCGTGCTGGGGATGGCTCCCCCACCGCCCCTCCATCCGCAGGGACTCCCCGACCTGGGCCCCGAGCAGCGCCCCGACGACGGTGAGCAGATCGCCCCCGCCCCGGCCCGTATCGACCCGGGCGACGGTGTACCCGTTCTCCTCATTGGCGTACGTGATCCTCTCCAACACCCCTTCGAGCACAGCCATCCGCCGCTCACCGGTGTGCGTCCCCGCCTCTTGCGCCATGGGTCGACGGTAGCGGTGGAGTGTGACAGGGGATGGCGGCGGCGGTCCGTCTTCATATCCCTGAGGCATATGCAACCTCTTGCCGTCCGGCTCGTTGGTCACGTCGTACGACAGGAGGGAGTGTCGATGGTCGGCTCGTCGCACGAGGCGTTGCACCGGATCTTCCAGAAGGATCCCGCGGTGCTGACGAAGGCGTTACAGCGGGTGCTGCACGTGCCGTTTCCGGAGCCGCGGGAGATCGTGGCCATGAACGTGGACCTCACCGAGATCGAACCGGTCGAGCGGCGAGTGGACACGCTGATGCGGGCAGAGACGGACGAGGGCACGTATCTGCTGGTGGTGGAGTCGCAGGGGAAGGTGGACGACCGGAAGCGGGGCAGTTGGCCCTACTACCTCGCCTACTTGTACGAGAAGTACCGCTGCGAGCCGGTGCTGATCGTGGTCACGCAGAGCAGTACGACCGCCAAGTGGGCCTCACGGCCGATCCGGTTCGGCTTCCGGGGCTGGCACTCGATGACGGTGCGTCCGCTGGTGCTGGGGCCGGACAACGTGCCGGTGATCACCGACGAGCACTGGGGCGAGCAGGACCCGTCCCTCGCGGTGTTCTCGGCGATGACACACGGACGCGGGCCTCAGACTCCGGCCATACTGGAATCCCTGGCAGCCATTCTGAAGACCGTCGATCCGGATACCGCGTCGGTCTACGCGCAGTTTGTCGACTCCTGTTTGACCGACTCTCAAGCGAAGCAGATGTGGAGGGACTTGATGAAGACCGTCCAGTACTTCTGGCGCCACCCGCTGGCGGAACAGGTGCGTGAAGAGGGCCGCGAGGAAGGACGGGAAGAGGGGCGGGAAGCTTGTCGGCGGATGGTCTTCCTCCTCCTCCAATCGCGCCGCATCCCCGTTTCCGGCACCGCCCGCGCGCGCATTGAGGACTGCGCCGACCTCGGCCAGCTGCAGGCGTGGGCCGAACGAGCCGTACACGCGGCAAACGCTGACGAACTGTTCACCGACGAGCGAACCAGCACCAAAACGAGGGCCTGACACGATGGGACAGATCCAGTACTTCTGGCGTCACCCTCTCGCCCTGCAGGTGCGCGAGGAGGGGCGGGAGGAGGTCCGTGAAGCTTGCCGGCGGATGCTTCTCCGCTTCCTCGAATGGAGCCGCGGTCCCCTCCCCGACACCGCCCGCGCACGCATCCAGACATGCACCGACCTCGACCAGCTGGAGACCTGGTTCGAGGGAGCCCTGCACGCGATGAAGGTGGAGGAGTTGTTCGCCGAGGAGTGAACCCGCGGCCGGGGGCATGGACGGTCGGGCTCACGCTCCCAGTTGTGCGGCGGCCCGGGTGAGGCGGGATTCCAGGCCCTCCAGGACGTGGAGGACGTCGGCCTGTTCGGCTGGGGAGAGGTTGGCGAGGGTGGCGTCCTCCAGTTGGCGCCACAGGGATTCGACCTGCTCGCGCAGCGCGTGGCTCGCGGTGGTGGCCTCGATCAGGTAGGCGCGTTTGTCGTCGGCGCACGGACAGCGGCGCACGAAGCCGGCCTGTTCCAGGCGGCGGACCGTGCGGGCCATGGTCGCCGCGTCGGAGTCGAGCAGGCGGACCAGGTCGGCCTGCCGCTGCGGCCCGAGTTCCCACAGCTGCATCATGACCAGCTCCTGCCCGGGATGCAGACCCACGCGGCGCAGCAGCTGCCCGGCGATCATGCGGTGCGTGCGGGCCACACGGAAGATCGCATGGCTGACCGGGCCGCCCGTCGCGGCCGACGGCACGGCCACCGCCACGTCCGCCACCGCGTCCGCCGGAGGCGTGCCGCCTTCCTCGCCCGCGCCTTCGGCTGCGGATGCCTTCATCGTCTGCGCCTCCTTCGAGCCATAGATCCTGCTCGGACAGGATAACCCGCCCGGACCGACCACCTCCCGCCTCCGGCGGGTACAGAAACCCCTCCGTGGCAGTCGTCACGCCCGGTTGCGCAATACCTGCGGGCAGTTTTACTGTTCGAACAGGTAAATCGCCATCGCATGGAGGGCTTGACCATGACCACCACCGCTTTCGACCCGATCGACCTGGGCGGCACACACCTCGCCAACCGCATCGCCATGGCGCCGATGACCCGCAGCCGCGCCTACGGGCCCGGCGCGAGCGCGACCGAGGCGATGGCGACGTACTACGCGCAGCGCGCCGGCGCCGGGCTGATCATCACCGAGGGCGTGCAGCCGTCGGTGGTCGGCCAGGGATACCCGGACACCCCCGGCCTGCACTCCGAGGAGCAGGTCGCCGCCTGGCGGCAGGTCACCGACGCCGTGCACCGCGCGGGCGGCGTGATCTTCGCGCAGCTCATGCACACCGGCCGGATCGGGCACCCCGCGCTGCTGCCCGACGGGCTCGTCCCCGTCGGCCCCTCGCCCGTCGCCGCGGCCGGGCAGGTGTTCACCCACGAGGGCATGAAGGACTTCGTCGTCCCGGCCGAGCTGACCGAGGCCGAGATCGAGGGGACCGTCGAGGACTTCGCCCGCGCGGCCCGCAACGCCGTCGAGGCCGGGTTCGACGGCGTCGAACTGCACGGCGCCAACGGCTACTTGCCGCACCAGTTCCTGTCCACCAACGCCAACCTGCGCACCGACGGCTGGGGCGGCTCGGTCGCGGGCCGGATCCGCTTCACCGTCGAGGTCGCCCGCGCCGTGACCGACGCCATCGGCGCGCACCGTGTGGGGCTGCGGATCTCCCCGGCCGTCCCGTTCAACGACATCGTCGAGGACGGCCACCGCGACACCTACCGCGCCCTCGTCTCCGCGATCGAACCGCTCGGCCTCGCCTACCTGCACGTGCTGGAGGGCCCGGACCGTGAACTGACCCTGGAGCTGCGCAAGCTGTTCGGCGGCGTCCTCGTCCTCAACCCCCAGACCGGGCAGGCCCCGACCGGCCCCGGCGAGCTGGCGCTGATCGAGGACGGCACCGCCGATCTCCTCAGCTTCGGCGCCCTGTTCCTCGCCAACCCCGACCTGCCCGCCCGGCTGGCTTCCGGCGGCCCGTTCAACGAGCCCGACCGCGCCACGTTCTACGGCGGCGACGAGCGCGGGTACACGGACTACCCGACCCTCGCCGGCTGACCCACACCGACCGCACGGTCCGGTTCCGGGTACGACCATCCTCGTACCCCCATCTCCTCCCCACCCCTCCCCTCCCCTCCCCTCCCCGCTCCTCCCCCCACCCCTCCCTGGAGTTCCCGATGTCCCGCACCATCAGCTACACCCGCTTCGGCGGCCCCGACGTGCTGACCCTCTCCGAGACCGACGCGCCCGAGCCGGGGCCGGGCCAGGTCCGGATCAGGGTCCGGGCGGCCGCGGTCAATCCGATCGACCTGAAGATCCGTTCCGGCGCGATGGCCAAGGCCTTCCCCGCCCAGTTCCCGGTACGGCCGGGCCTCGATGTGGCCGGTGTCGTCGACAAGGCGGGCGAGGGCGCCGACGCGCGGATCGGCGACGAGGTCCTCGGCGCCACCCCGAACGGCGGCTACAGCGAGTACGCCCTGCTGGAGCGGCCGGTCCCCAAGCCCGCGGAGATCTCCTTCGAGACCGCCGCCGCGCTGGTGACGGTGGGCGAGACCGCCTACCGCGCGCTGCACCAGCTGGACCCCCGGGCGGGCGAGACCCTGCTGATCCACGGCGCGGGCGGCAGCGTCGGCATCCTCGCCGTCCAGCTCGCCGCGGCCCGGGGCATCACCGTGGTCGCCACCGCCGGGGAGCACGACATCGAAGGGCTCACCGAACTCGGCGCCACCGCCGTGCCGTACGGGGAGGGCTGGGCGGAGCGGGTGCGGGCCGCCGCGCCGCAGGGCGTGGACCGGGTCCTCGACTGCTCGGGCGCGGGCGTACTGGCCGACTCGGTCGCGCTGACCGGGGACGCCGCGCGGGTGCTCACCATCGCCGACATGTCCGCCGCACAACACGGCGTGCGCTTCAGCGCCGGTGGCCCGGCCGACCGGCTCCCGGAGGCCCTGCCGGAACTGGTCGCGGCGGCGGCCGCGGGCAGGCTCGTCCTCCCCCTCGGCGCCACCTACCCGCTGGCGGACGCCGCCCGCGCCCACGCCGACATCGAGTCCCGCCGCGTCCGGGGCAAGGTCGTCCTCCTGCCCTGACCCGAGGCTGACCCGAGGCCGGCTCCTCCCCTGACCCGGGGACGCGCCGGCCTCGCCCGCTCCACCCACCACTTTCACGCCAGGTCACGATTCCGTTTCGGCCATCCCCACCCCCTTGTCACCGCCCATGTAATCGATTCCAATCATTTCGCGTCTCGATGTAATCGATTCCAAGCGTCACGAGTTCACAAGGAGGTGGGCCGGAGGTGGCGAGCATCAAGGATGTTGCCGCGGTGGCGGGCGTGTCCGTCGCGACGGTTTCGCGGGTGCTGAACGCGCATCCGTCCGTGAGTGCGGACGCCCGTGCCCGGGTGCTGGCCGCCGTGGAGTCGCTGGGGTACCGCCCGAACGCCGTGGCGCGTTCGCTGCGCACCGACCAGACCCACACCCTCGGCCTCGTGATCAGCGATGTGCTGAACCCCTACTTCACCGAGCTGGCCCGCTCGGTGGAGGAGGAGGCGCGGGCGCTCGGGTACAGCGTCATCATCGGGAACGCCGACGAGCGGCCCGATCTCCAGGACCACCACGTACGGAACCTGCTCGATCGGCGGATCGACGGCCTTCTCGTCTCCCCCACCGACGGCGGCTCCCCGCTGATGCTGGACGCCGCCCGCGCCGGTACCCCCATGGTGTTCGTGGACCGCTGGATCCCCGGCGTCGACGTCCCGGTCGTACGCGCCGACGGACGGGCCGCCGTACAGGACCTGGTCGCGCATCTGCACGCCCTCGGACACCGGCGGGTCGCGATCATCGCGGGGCCCGCCGCGACCACCACCGGCAGCGAGCGCGTCGAGGCGTTCCGCGCCGCGCTGGCCGAGTACGGGCTTCCGCTGCCCGATGTCTACATCGGCCAGGGCGACTTCCAGGCCGCCAGCGGGCGCCGGGTCACCGAGGGGTTCCTCGATCTTCCCGAGCCGCCGGACGCCGTCTTCGCGGCGGACAACCTGATGGCGCTCGGCGCCCTGGACGCCGTCCGGGCGCGCGGGCTGCGGGTGCCGGACGACATCGCGCTCGCCGCGTTCGACGACATCCCGTGGTTCGTGCACACCGATCCCCCGGTCACCGCGATCGCCCAGCCCACCGGCGAGTTGGGCCGGGCCGCCGTACGCGCCCTGGTCGACCGGATCGAGGGGCGGCCGGCCGCGTCCGTCACCCTCGCCGCCCGGCTGGTCGTACGCCGCTCCTGCGGTGAGGCGCCGGAGACGGCCCGCGTCATCCCCACCCCGTCCCTCCCCCCAGTGCAAAGGAGCACGACGTGAGCAACCCGGACGAGTTGCTGCGCATCGAGGGCATACGCAAGACCTTTCCCGGCGTGGTCGCGCTCGACGGTGTCGACTTCGACCTGCGCCGGGGCGAGGTGCATGTGCTGCTCGGTGAGAACGGCGCCGGCAAGAGCACGCTCATCAAGATGCTCTCCGGTGCCTATACGCCCGACGGCGGGCGGATCCTCGTCGGCGGTCAGGAGACCCGCATCCATGGTGCGCAGGACTCCGAGCGGCTCGGGATCGCCACCATCTACCAGGAGTTCAACCTGGTTCCGGACCTGACCGTCGCCGAGAACATCTTCCTGGGCCGGCAGCCGCGCCGCCTCGGGATGATCGACCGGAAGCGGATGGAGGCCGAGGCCGCGAAGCTCCTGGAGCGGGTCGGCGTGCAGGTCTCGCCCCGGGCCCGGGTGCGGGAACTGGGCATCGCCCGGCTCCAGATGGTGGAGATCGCCAAGGCGCTCAGCCTGGACGCGCGGGTGCTCATCATGGACGAGCCGACCGCCGTGCTGACCTCGGAGGAGGTCGACAAGCTCTTCGCCATCGTGCGGCAGCTGCGGGCGGACGGCGTGGGGATCGTCTTCATCACGCACCACCTCGACGAGATCGCCGCCCTGGGCGACCGGGTCACCGTCATCCGGGACGGGAAGAGTGTGGGCCAGGTGCCCGCCGCCACCCCCGAGGACGAGCTGGTACGGCTCATGGTCGGGCGCTCCATCGAGCAGCAGTATCCGCGTCAACGCCCCGACAAGGGCGCCGCGTTGCTCAGCGTCGAGGGGCTGACCCGCAACGGCGTCTTCCACGATGTGAGCTTCGAGGTGCACGCCGGTGAGGTCGTCGGCATCGCCGGGCTGGTGGGCGCCGGGCGGACCGAGGTCGTACGGGCCGTGTTCGGCGCGGACCCGTACGACGACGGGGCCGTGAAGGTCGGCGGCAGCGCGCTGCGGCGCTCCGATGTGAACGCCGCGATGGCGGCCGGGATCGGGCTCGTGCCCGAGGACCGCAAGGGGCAGGGCCTGGTGCTGGACGCCTCGGTCGAGGAGAACCTGGGCCTGGTGACCATGCGGGCGGCGACCCGTGCCGGACTGGTCGACCGCAAGGCGCAGCACGTGTCGGCGGAGCGGATCGCCGGTCAGCTGGGGGTGCGGATGGCCGGGCTCGGTCAGCATGTGCGCACGCTGTCCGGCGGCAACCAGCAGAAGGTCGTCATCGGCAAGTGGCTGCTGGCCGACACCAAGGTGCTGATCCTCGACGAGCCGACGCGCGGTATCGACGTCGGCGCCAAGGTCGAGATCTACCAGCTGATCAACGAGCTGACGGCCGCCGGTGCCGCCGTACTGATGATCTCCAGCGATCTGCCCGAGGTGCTCGGCATGAGCGACCGGGTGCTGGTGATGGCCCAGGGCCGGATCGCCGGAGAACTCGCGGCCGACGAGGCCACCCAGGACGCCGTGATGGCGCTCGCCGTATCCACCCCCACCACCGGCAACACGAACGACACCACCGCGAAGGAGGCCACCCGTGGCCACTGACACGCTCAAGAGCACGACGGGAGCGAGTGGCGCCCCGGGCGGCCTGCGCCGGCTGCTGCTCGACAACGGCGCGCTGACCGCGCTGATCGTCCTGGTCATCGCCCTGTCGGCGCTGTCCGGTGACTTCCTGACGACGGACAACCTGCTGAACATCGGTGTCCAGGCGGCCGTGACGGCGATCCTGGCCTTCGGTGTCACCTTCGTGATCGTGGCCGCGGGCATCGACCTGTCGGTCGGCTCGGTGGCCGCGCTGTCGGCGACGGTGCTGGCGTGGAGCGCCACCCAGCACGGGGTGCCGGTCGCGCTGGCCGTCGTCCTGGCGGTGGCCACGGGTGTCGCGGCCGGTCTGGTGAACGGTTTCCTCATCGCCTACGGCAAGCTGCCGCCGTTCATCGCGACGCTCGCGATGCTGTCGGTGGGGCGCGGTCTTTCGCTGGTGATCTCCGGTGGTGTGCCGATCCCGTTCCCGGACTCGGTCTCGCACCTCGGTGACACGCTCGGCGACTGGCTGCCGGTGCCGGTCCTGGTGATGATCGTGATGGGGCTGCTGGCCGCGTTCGTGCTCGGCCGCACCTACATCGGCCGCTCCATGTACGCGATCGGCGGCAACGAGGAGGCCGCGCGCCTGTCCGGCCTGCGGGTCAAGAAGCAGAAGCTCGCGATCTACGCCCTGTCCGGTGTGTTCGCGGCGGTGGCGGGCATCGTGCTGGCCTCCCGGCTGTCCTCCGCGCAGCCGCAGGCCGCCGACGGCTATGAGCTGGACGCGATCGCGGCGGTCGTCATCGGCGGTGCCTCGCTCGCGGGCGGCACCGGCAAGGCGTCCGGCACCCTGGTCGGCGCGCTGATCCTCGCGGTGCTGCGCAACGGCCTGAACCTGCTGAACGTCTCCGCGTTCTGGCAGCAGGTCGTGATCGGTGTCGTCATCGCGCTGGCGGTGCTGCTCGACACGGTGCGCCGCAAGGCGGGTGCCACCCCGGTGACCTCTGGTGGCGGCGGCAACAAGGGCAGGCAGGCGGCGACGTACGGGCTCGCGGCCGTGGTGACGGTGGCGATCGTCGGCGCGACCTCCTTCCTGCACAACGGCTCCTCGGCCGCGGCGAACCCGAAGGTGGGGCTGTCGCTGTCGACCCTCAACAACCCGTTCTTCGTGGGCGTCCGCTCCGGCGCGCAGGCCGAGGCGAAGAAGCTGGGCGTGGACCTGACGGTCACCGACGCGCAGAACGACGCCTCCCAGCAGGCCAACCAGCTCCAGAACTTCACCAGTTCGAGTCTTGACGCGATCATCGTCAACCCCGTGGACTCGGACGCGGCGAGCAACTCGGTCAAGGCCGCCGACAAGGCGAAGATCCCGGTGATCGCGGTCGACCGCGGGGTCAACAAGGCCGCCGTGGACACCCTGGTGGCCTCGGACAACATCGCCGGTGGCGAGCAGGCGGCCAAGACGATCGCCGAGAAGCTGGGCGGCAAGGGCAAGATCGTGATCCTCCAGGGTCAGGCGGGCACCTCGGCGGCACGGGAGCGTGCGCAGGGCTTCGCCAACGGGCTGAAGGCGTACCCGGGCATCAAGGTGGTCGCCCAGCAGCCCGCCGACTTCGACCGCACCAAGGGCCTCGATGTGATGTCGAACCTGCTCCAGGCCCACCCGGACGTGCAGGGCGTCATCGCCGCCAACGACGAGATGGCGCTCGGCGCGATCAAGGCGCTGGGTTCCAAGGCCGGTACATCGGTGCCGGTGGTCGGCTTCGACGGCACCCCGGACGGCCTGAACGCGGTCAAGGCGGGCACGCTGTACGCCTCCGTCGCGCAGCAGCCGACCCAGCTCGGCCGGATCGCCGTGGACAACGCGCTCAAGGCGTCCCAGGGCAAGAAGGTGGAGCAGACGGTGAAGGTGCCGGTCAAGGTGGTCACGAAGGACAACGTGGCCGGGTTCACCGGCTGACGGAGCGGGCGGGGAAGGCTCGGGCGGGCGGTCGTACACCATGGGGGCACCCTCGGGGCACCCTGGGGGCGACCGTCCGCCCCGGCTCGTTCCCCGGGTTCGCGGACGCATCGGATTCAGCGGACGCATCGGATTCAAAGGGTTCATGGGAGTCAACTGATGTACGACTACGACCTGTTGGTCGTGGGTTCGGCCAACGCCGACCTGGTGATCGGGGTCGAGCGGCGGCCGGCCGCCGGTGAGACGGTGCTCGGCGGGGACCTGTCCACGCACCCGGGCGGCAAGGGCGCCAATCAGGCGGTCGCCGCGGCCCGGCTGGGCGCCCGTACGGCGCTGCTGGCGCGCGTCGGCGAGGACGGCCACGGCCGGCTGCTGCTCGACTCCCTGCGCTCGGCCGGGGTCGACCCGTCGGGCGTGCTCGAAGGCGGGGCGCCGACCGGGGTCGCGCTGATCACCGTCGACCCGTCCGGGGACAACAGCATCGTGGTGTCGCCCGGCGCCAACGCCCGGCTCACCCCTGCGGACGTCCGGGCGGCCGAGGGCCTGCTGCGCGCCTCCCGGGTGGTCTCGGCCCAGCTGGAGATCCCGCTGGAGACGGTCGTGAAGGTCGTACGGAACCTGCCGTCCGGCACCCGGTTCGTGCTCAACCCCTCCCCGCCGCGCCCGCTGCCCGCCGAGGTGCTGGCGGCCTGCGACCCGTTGATCGTCAACGAGCACGAGGCGCGGGTGATCCTCGGCGAGGACGCCGGGGCGGAGCCCGAGGACTGGGCGCGCGGGCTGCTGGCGATGGGCCCGCGCTCGGTCGTGGTCACGCTCGGCGCCGAGGGCGCGCTGGTGTACGACGGCTCGGGCGCGGCCCGGGTGGCGTCGGTGAAGGTCGACGCGGTGGACACCACGGGCGCGGGCGACGCCTTCACGGCCGCCCTGGCCTGGAGGCTGGGCGCGGGCGCGGCCCTCGCCGAGGCGGCGGGCTACGCGGCCCGGGTCGGCGCGGCGGCCGTGACGAGGGCGGGGGCGCAGGAGTCGTACCCGACGGCCGAGGAGGTCGAGCAACTGTGAAGAAGTCGGGCATCCTGAACCGCCATCTGGCGGGCGCGCTGGCCGAGTTGGGGCACGGGGACGAGGTGCTGGTGTGCGACGCGGGCATGCCGATCCCCAGCGGTCCGCGCGTGGTGGACCTGGCCTTCCGGGCCGGTGTGCCGTCCTTCGCCGAGGTCTTCGCCGGTCTGGTGGACGAGCTGGTCCTGGAGGGCGCCACGGTCGCGGAGGAGCTGCGCGGCGCCCATCTCGACCTGGTGGAGCGGCAGTTCGCCCACCTGGACTTCGTCCCGCACGAGCGGCTCAAGGAGTTGTCGGCGGGGGCGCGGCTGATCGTGCGCACCGGCGAGGCGAGCCCGTACGCCAATGTGCTGCTGCGGTGCGGGGTGTTCTTCTAGGGGACGCGCCGAGGGGGGGCGGTCAATTCCACTGACGGAAACGGGTGTTGAGCATCCGTACCGGCGGTGTTTGACTTGGCCGGTGACTGCTATCGAGGGGGCGAGCGCTCTCGACCGGCTCGGTCCGGTGCTCAGCCGGCATCCGGTCGACCACCGCAAGCGGTGGGTGAACGCCGCCTGGGCCCTGGTCGTTGCCGTCCCGGCGGGCTGGCTCGGGGTGTGGAGCGCCTTCACCACCAGCGGGGGGTCCGCCGGCGGCAACCGCGCGATCGGGCTGCTGATCGGTCTCGCGCTGGGCGCCGTATGGATCGCGGCGGTCCAGATCTGGCGGGCGCTGCGCGGCGCGCCCGGGGAGTACTTCGAGGTGCGGGAGCTGGGCCTGGTCCACGGCTCGCGGCGGGGCGCCGACGGCTGGACGTGGGACCGCGTCACCGCCCTTCACATCGAGGGCAATGCCGTGAACCGCCTCGCGACCCGGCTGGGCAACGGCTACCGCGTGGAGATCGCCTTCGACGACGGCCGTCGGCTGCGCACGGACGGGCTCGCCGCGTACGCCGGGGACCTGGGGCGGGTGCTGCTGGCCCGCTGCCCGCAGCAGGTCGCCCTGCGCCCGCGGATCCCCTGGTGGGGCAGGGTGGGCGGCTGGTTGCTCGCCTGGGCGGCGCTGTGCGTGCTCGCGATCGCGGGGCAGCTCCTCTACATCGCGGACCATCCCGACCACGAGCGCAGGGAGCGGACCGCCGCGGGCATGGCCACGGTGACCGACACGCCGGGCATCAGCGAGGCGGGGTTCGCCCTGCTGGCCTTCGGCCTGATGATCTGCTTCATCGCCGCGATCACCTTCGTCATCCTCTTCTTCCGGGGCCGTCCGTACCGCCGGATGCCCCGCCGCTGAGCCGGGCCGCCCGTGCCTGGAGGTACCGCTGTTCGGCGAGGCCGGCCGTGGCCTTGGCGGCGCGCCGGTAGTGGTCGTACGCCCCCTGGATGTCACCGGCGCGTTCCAGCAGGTGCGCCCGGACGGACAGCAGCCGGTGGTGGCGGGCCATGCGGTCGTCGCCGTCCAGGGTGGCGAGGAGGGTGAGCCCGGCCTCGGGGCCCTCGGTCTCGGCGAGGGCGATGGCGCGGTTGAGAGTGACCATCGGGTTGGGCGCGATCCGTTCCAGGATGAGGTAAAGGGCGTGCACCTGCGCCCAGTTGGTTTCCTCGGCCTTGGCCGCGTCGGCGTGGGTTGCGGCGATGGCGGCCTGGAGCAGATAGGGGCCGAGGGCCGGTCCGGCGAGGGCCGTTCTGACCAGCGCGGTGCCCTCCTCGATCAGGGTGCGGTCCCAGGTCGTACGGTCCTGTTCCGCCAGCGGCACCAGGTCGCCGGAGGGGGTGGTACGGGCCGGGCGCCGGGCCTCGGTCAGCAGCATCAGGGCGAGCAGCCCGGTGACCTCGCCGTCCTCGGGGAGCTGGGTGTGCACGGCCCGGGTGAGCCGGACGGCCTCGTGGGCGAGGTCGGGGCGGTCCAGACGGTCGCCGGAGGAAGCGGTGTACCCCTCGTTGAAGATCAGGTACAGGACGTGCAGGACGACCGGCAGCCGCTCCTTGAGTTCCGGTCCTTCCGGGGCCCCGAAGGTGCTGCCCGCCGCCCTGACCCGCTGCTTGGCCCGGCTGATCCGGGCCGCCATCGTGGCCTCCGGCACCAGGAAGGCACCGGCGATCTCGGCCGTGGTCAGACCGCCGACGGCGCGCAGGGTCAGGGCGGTCTGGGAGGCCGGGGTCAGCGTCGGATGGCAGCACAGGAACAGCAGGAGCAGCGTGTCGTCGGTGTCCGGCACCTCGCCGGGGCCGACCTCCGCGGCGGTCGCGGCCTCCCGCTCCCGCCGGGCGAGATCACTGCGCGCCTGATCGGCGAGGCGGCGGGCGGCGACGGTGGTCAGCCAGCCGCGCGGATTGCCGGGCACGCCCTCGGCCGGCCACTGGGTGGTGGCGGCGAGGACGGCTTCCTGTACGGCGTCCTCGCAGTCCTCGAACCGGCCGTTCCTGCGGACCAGCGTGCCGAGGACGCGCGGCGCGAGGTCGCGCAGCAGGCCCTCGGCGTCCGGTGCCGGGCTGGGTGTGCTCATGCCTCCAATTGTCCGCAGGCGAACATCACCTGGCGCACCTCGACGCCCAGGCCCTCGATCCCGGCGTCCGGGATCAGCGCGGCCAGCTCGATCGCCCGCTCCCGGTCCTCGCAGTCGACCAGGTAGAAGCCGCCCAGGTGCTCCTTGGCCTCCAGGAAGGGGCCGTCGGTGACGACCGTCCTCCCGCCGCGCACGGTGACGACGGCGGACTGCGACGGGTCGGCGAGCGCCTGCGTGGTGAGCAGTTCGCCGGACTCCTTCAGCGTCTCGATGAACTTCCCGTGCCCCTCCTGGACCGCCGTCTTCTCGTCGTCGGTCAGCGCGTCCAGGACGGCGGGGTTGATGTGCAGGCAGATCAGGAACTGCATGTCGTACTCCTCGTGGTTCACGGACCCCTGCGGGGGTCCTTCACCGTGTAGTCGGAGCGGCGCCGGATTTCTTGACATCCTTCGGCTCGGGATTCACAAGCACGATTCCCCAGGTGTCGTGCGGACCGGGTCGCACCGTGATCATCTCGGTGCGACCCGGGCCGGTGAAGTGGAGGACGACCAGTTGCTGTGCGGCGAAGTCCTCCTCGAAGTCGGCCGACACCTCGCCGCGGGCCGCCTTGCCGTACTCCTTGATCCAGGCACGGGCCGCGGGCCGCGAATCACCGCCTTCGGCGTTCAGGGCGGCGAGACCGTCGACGTCCCCGTCGGCCAGCCGCCAGACGACCTGCTGGACGGCTTCCAGGCTGTCGGTGCTCGGGTAGCCGGTGACCCGCAGGGGGCGGTGGTTCGAGTAGTCCGTCAGGTAGTCCAGGTGCTTGTCGGCACAGCCGGTCAGGACGGCGCCGAGCATCAGCGGGACGGTGAGCGCGGCGGTACGACGGCGGGTCGATATCGTGATCATCCGGTCAAGTCTCCACGATCGGCCGCTCGGCCGCTCCGGCCAGCCGTGCTCCCCTGCTCTCCGCGATCCGCTTGATCTCCCTCAGGGACTCGATGAGGCGCCGGACCAGGTAGTGCAGTTCTTCCTTGGTCAGCCCCTCACCCGAGAGGAGTTCGGCGGTGTGGTCCAGCAGGCTGCCCGCCATGCCGAGTTGTACGCCCTCGACCTGGTCGGCGATCCGGGAGACGTACCCGTCGCCGTCCCCGATGAGGTAGCAGGGCTTCTCCTCGGAACCGGTCCAGGGAAGCAGACGTTCGTTCATGCGTAGACCTCCACGAGGTCGAGGTAGGGGCGGACGAGTCGGCTGTCCTCGCCACGGAGGGGGGCTTGGCCGCGGTGGTAGGTCGTGGCCGCGCCGACGTAGGGGCAGGAGTACGGCGGGTACACCGGCCTGCGGCGGCGCCGTCCGTGAAGCAACAGCTCGACCAACCAGGCGAGGAGTTTCGTCATGCCAACCTGCCCATTCGTGTGCGGTGTGTGGCGAATTGGTCACAGCGTGGGGTGGCAGTGGCTACGCTTTCTAGAGGTGGGGGGTTGACATTTGCGCTTGTCAGCAAGGGAGTTAGCCGGATGAGCGTTGACCGCAGACCACGGACACCGCGCGAGAAGTACGGGGAGGAGTTGAGGCTGCGGCGATTGTCAGCCGGACTCACCCAGGAAGAACTGAGCGAGCAGATCGTGTGCTCGCCGACGTTGATCAGCCATTACGAGTCGGGCAGACGGCTGCCTAAACCCGACGACGCACGGCGGATCGATCGGGCGCTGGGTACGGACGGGTTCTTCGAGCGGTGGCTGGAAGACCTGGAGTCGAAGTACATCGACTACTTCGCGCCCGTGGCCGAGCTCGAAGAACAGGCCGAACTGATTCAGCAGTTCGCGCTCTCACTGGTTCCGGGCGTGCTCCAGACCGACGAATACGCCCGCGCTCTCTTCCGCGCCTACAGTCCGAACCACACCGCCGAGAAACTTGACGAGGCGGTTGTCACTCGAACGAAACGCCGCCGGATCCTCGATGCGTCGGCACGCCCTGTCGTCTGGACGTTGCTCGACGAGGCGGTCCTGCGGCGGCGCGTGGGCGGGCCGCAGGTCATGGCCGAGCAACTGCACAAGGTCGCGGACATGGCCGAGACGGGACGGCTGCGCCTGCATGTACTGCCGCACGACGCGGGAGCGCACGCGCTCATGGAGAGTTACCTCACGCTCATGAGCTTTGCCGACTCCGCCCCGGTGGCCTACGTCGAGGGCTTCCTCACTGGTCACTTGATGGATGATCCGGCGCTGGTGGCGGCCAGTCAGACCGCCTACGCTCTCGCCCTGAGCGACGCGTTGTCGCAACAGGAGTCACTTGCCCTCGTCAGAGCGGCAGCGGAGGAACACGTACATGGTCAGCAGTGAGCACACCGTCTCCGACTCGTCCGCCCTCACCGGGTGGTTCAAGTCCAGCTACAGCGGCGGCAGCCAGGGCGACTGCCTAGAGGTAGCTCGCGGTCACGCCACCGTCCCTGTCCGCGACAGCAAGAACACCTCCGGCCCGGCACTGCTCTTCTCCGCAGACAGCTGGACGGCGTTCGTCGGTGCTCTCAAGGGCTGAAAAACGCACGTGCCGGGCGGATCCAGATGACCCGCCCGGCACGAGCGGACTACCAGCGCAAGGGGCCCGACGCGTCGAAGTAGCCGCCGGTCGGGCCGTCCGGGCTCACCTGGGCCATCCGGACGATGATCTCGGCGCCCTGTTCGACGGTCTGCATGCCCGCGTGCTGGTTCAGGTCCGTCGCGGTGTAGCCGGGCTCCACGGAGTTGATCCGCAGCCGCGGGAACGCCTTGGCGTACTGCACGGTGAGCATGTTGACCGTGGTCTTGGAGGCCGGGTAGGCGACCCCCGGGTAGCCCTTTCCGCCCTCGGCCAGCGAGGCCAGGCTGCTGCTGACGTTGACCACGACCGGCGCGGCGGAGCGCTCCAGCAGCGGCAGGAAGGCGTGGGTCACCCGGACCACGCCGAAGACGTTGGTCTCGAACACCTCCCGCATCACATCGGCGGTCAGGTCCGCCGCGCCGATGATCTCGCCCTCCGGGGAGCGCACCTCGATCCCGGCGTTGTTGACCAGGACGTCCAGGCCGCCCTCGGCCTCGATGGTGGCCGCCGCCGCGGCGACCGACGCGTCGTCGGTGACGTCGAGCTGCACGAACCGCGCGCCGAGCCCGGCCGCGGCCGCCCTGCCCCGCTCGATGTCGCGCGCTCCCACATAGACGGTGTGGCCCGCGGCGATCAGCCGGCGGGCGGTCTCATGGCCGAGACCCTTGTTGGCTCCGGTGATCAGAGTTGTCGTCATGGATCACAGCTTCCCTTCGGGATGACACGATCGACCACTGGTTTACGGCACCGGTGTGAGTCCGCACCGGTCGACCGGGACCGGATGCGGGCGGCGGCCGTGGCGGCGAGGGGCTGCCCGAGCACGATCCCGAGCAGGACGAGGACCAGCCCGCATATCTGCCGCCAGGTGAGGGGCTCATGGGCGATGACCGTGCCGAGCAGCACCCCGGTGACCGGGTTCAGCAGTCCGACCAGGCCGACCGCGGCCGCCGGAAGACGGCGCAGCCCGGTGAACCAGGCGGCGAAGGCGACCGCGGTCGCGACGACGGTGACATAGGCGAAGGCGAGGATCGCGCGCCCGTCGAGGTGCGGCGGTGCCCCTTCGTACAGGAGGGCCGGCGGAAGCACGACCAGGCCTCCGGCGATGAGCTGCCAGGACGTCGAGGCGAGGACATCGGCCTGGGCGCTCCACCGCTTGGCGAGGACATAGCCGAAGGAGGACGTCACCATCGCCGTGACCGACGCCAGAAGCCCGAGCGCGTCCAGGGTGACCGTGCCGGTGAGCAGCATCAGGCACACGCCCGCGACACCGATGCCGCCGCCCAGCAGCGGGAGGCCCCGGGGGCGCTCCGCGATCACGGCCCAGGCGAGCAGCATCAGGGCCACCGGTGAGCCCGCCATGACGGTCGCGGCGATGCTCGTCGGCAGCAGCTGGGCCGCGAGATAGACCAGGGCGAAGAAGGACCCCATGTTGAGGGTGCCGAGCACCAGGGACTTCCACCACCACGACCCGCGGGGCAACTGCCGGCGCAGCGCCAGCAGCAGCACTCCCGCGGGCAGGGCCCTGATCGCCGCGCCGTAGAACGGGTGGCCGGTGGGGAGGTATTCGTGGGTGACGAAGTAGTTCGTCCCCCAAGCGACCGGAGCGACCGCCGTCAGCAGGGTCCATCGCAGGGTAGCTTCCATGGAAGGAATATAGCTTCCAGGGAAGCTACGATGGAACCGTGCACGACTACGAGGATCACGTCGCCCGTATCCAGGCCGAGTGGGCGCGCGAGCGTCCGGACGTGGATGTGAGTCCCCAGGGTGTGATCGGCAGGCTTCATCGCCTCGCCGGATTCCTGACCGAGCAGCTGTGTCTGGTCTACCGGCGCTACGGATTGAGCGAGGGAGAGTTCGACGTCCTGGCGGCGCTCCGCAGGGCCGGGGACCCCTTCGAGCGCGCCCCGGGCGAGCTGGCCGCGTTCACCATGGTGACCACGGGGGCGATGACCAAACGCATCGACCGGCTGGAGCGGGACGGGCTGGTCACGCGTCGCCGGTCCGCCGCGGACGGCCGGGGACGCGTGGTCGCGCTCACCCCGGCGGGCCGGGAGCTGATCGACCGGGCCTTCGCCGACCACATGAGCAATGAACGCCGGATCCTCGACGATCTCAGCGCCGACGAGGCCGCACGCCTGGAAACCCTGCTCACCGCGTGGCTGGCCCGCGTCGAGCCACCGGCGTGAGGACCCGAGGGGGCGCGGCGCGTGCGGGCCCCCTCAGACGGCGTGCTCCAGAAAGCGCGCCGCCGTCTCCTTCAGCACCTCCCGGCCGTCCCGTGCCCACAACGCGTCGTTGAACAGCTCGACCTCGATCGGGCCGGTGTAGCCCGCCGTCTCGACGTGGCCCCGCCACTCCCGCATGTCGATCGCGCCGTCGCCGATCTGGCCCCGGCCGTTGAGGACGCCTGCGGGCAACGGGGTTGTCCAGTCGGCGAGTTGGAAGGCGTGGATACGGCCCCCCGCGCCCGCGCGGGCGACCTGCGCCGGAGCCTGGTCGTCCCACCAGATGTGGTACGTGTCCACGGTCACCCCCACCTGGTGCGCGGGGAAGCGTTCCGCGAGGTCGAGGGCCTGGGCCAGCGTCGAGACCACGCAGCGGTCGGCGGCGAACATCGGGTGCAGGGGCTCGATGGCGAGGCGGACGCCATGGGACCCGGCGTAGGGGGCCAGTTCGGCGAGGGCGTCGGCGATGCGTCCGCGGGCCGCGCCCAGATCCTTGCTGCCCGCGGGGAGGCCGCCGGAGACCAGGACCAGGGTGTCGGTGCCGAGCGCCGCCGCCTCCTCCACCGCGCGCCGGTTGTCGGCCAGGGCGGCGGCCCGCTCACCGGGGTCGATCGCGGTGAGGAACCCGCCCCGGCACAGCGTGGTCACCTCAAGACCCGCCGACCGGACCAGCGCGGCCGTCTCCGGGACGCCGTACGCCTGGACCGGCTCGCGCCACAGGCCCACCTTTCCGATGCCGAACTCACCGCAAGCGGCGACCAGTTCGGGCAGGGACAGCTGCTTCACCGTCATCTGGTTGAGGGAGAAGCGGTCGAGCGCGCCACCGGTCACTGCTGGACTCCGTACAGGGTGAGAAGGGTCTTCATGCGGCTCTCGGCGAGCCCCGGGTCCGGGAACAGGCCCAATCCGTCGGCGAGTTCGTAGGCGCGGGCCAGGTGCGGGAGGGAGCGGGCCGACTGGAGGCCGCCCAGCATGGAGAAGTGCGACTGATGGCCGGCCAGCCAGGCGAGGAGGACGACGCCGGTCTTGTAGAAGCGGGTGGGGGTCTGGAAGAGGTGGCGGGACAACTCCACGGTGGGATCGAGGAGTTGGCGGAAGCCGGACACGTCCCCCGTGTCGAGGTGTCGTACCGCCTCCGCCGCCAGCGGGGCGAGCGGGTCGAAGATGCCGAGCAGGGCATGGCTGAAGCCCCGCTCGTCGCCCGCGATCAGCTCGGGGTAGTGGAAGTCGTCGCCGGTGTAGCAGCGCACGCCCGCCGGGAGACGGCGGCGCAGGGCGATCTCCCGCCCCGCGTCCAGGAGGGAGATCTTGATGCCGTCGACCTTGTCCGGGTGGGCCGCGATCACGGCGAGGAACACCTCGGTGGCGGTGTCCAGGTCGGCCGAACCCCAGTAGCCCTCCAACGCCGGGTCGAACATCGGGCCCAGCCAGTGCAGCACGACCGGCTCGGCGGACTGGCGGAGCAGATGGCCGTAGATCTCCTGGTAGTCCTCGGGCCCGGTGGCGCTCGCGGCCAGGGCGCGCGAGGCCATCAGGATCGGCTGGGCGCCCGACTCCGCCACGACCGCGAGCTGTTCCTCGTAGGCCGCGCGGATGTCCATGAGACTCCCGCCGGTGAGCTGGTCGGTGCCGACCCCGCAGGCGATGCGCCCGCCGACCGCCTTCGCCTCGGCCGCGCTGCGCCGGATCAGCTCGGCGGCCCCCGCCCAGTCCAGGCCCATCCCGCGCTGCGCGGTGTCCATCGCCTCGGCGACCCCGAGGCCCTGCGCCCACAGATGGCGGCGGAAGGCGAGGGTCGCGTCCCAGTCGAAGGCGGCGGGCGAGTCGGGCGAGACGTCCGCGTACGGGTCGGCGACGACATGGGCCGCGGAGAAGACCGTACGGGAGGTGAAGGCCGTGCCGGAGGACGGCCGGAAGGGCTCGGGGCGCGGGTCGTACGTGCGCAAGGTGCCGTCGGAGGAGGGGAGTCGAATGGTCACAGCGTGATCTCCGGTACCGCGATGCGGCGGCCCTCCGCCGCCGACTTCAGTCCCAGTTCGGCGAGTTGGACGCCACGGGCGCCGGCCAGCAGGTCCCAGCGGTACGGCGCGTCGGCGTACACATGCCGCAGGAACAGCTCCCACTGCGCCTTGAAGCCGTTGTCGAACTCCCCGTTGTCCGGGACCTCCTGCCACTGCGCGCGGAACGGCTCGGTGGCCGGGATGTCCGGGTTCCAGACGGGCTTGGGGGTCGTACCGCGGTGCTGGATCCGGCAGTTGCGCAGGCCCGCCACCGCTGAGCCCTCCGTGCCGTCGACCTGGAACTCGACCAGTTCGTCGCGGTGGACGCGCACCGCCCAGGAGGAGTTGATCTGCGCGATCGCGCCGCCGTCGAGCTCGAAGACGCCGTACGCGGCGTCGTCGGCCGTCGCGTCGTACGGCTTTCCGTGCTCGTCCCAGCGCCGTGGGATGTGGGTGGCGGTGAGGGCCTGGACGGAGGTGACGCGGCCGAACAGTTCGTGCAGCACGTACTCCCAGTGCGGGAACATGTCGACGACGATGCCGCCGCCGTCCTGCGCACGGTAGTTCCAGGAGGGGCGCTGGGCGTCCTGCCAGTCGCCCTCGAAGACCCAGTAGCCGAATTCGCCGCGCACCGACAGGATCCGGCCGAAGAAGCCGGCGTCGACGAGCCGCTTCAGCTTCAGCAGGCCCGGCAGGAACAGCTTGTCCTGGACGACGCCGTGGCGGACGCCCTTCTCCCGTGCCAGGCGGGCGAGTTCGAGGGCGCCGTCCAGGCCGGTGGCGGTCGGCTTCTCGGTGTAGATGTGCTTGCCCGCGGCGATCGCCTTCCTGATCGCCCCCTCGCGGGCGGCGGTGACCTGCGCGTCGAAGTAGATGTCGACGGACGGGTCGGCGAGCACGGCGTCCAGGTCGGTGCAGACGTGCTCCAGGCCGTGCCGGTCGGCGATCTCCCGCAGCGCGTGCTCGCGGCGGCCGAGCAGGATCGGCTCCGGGCGCAGCACGGTGCCGTCGCCGAGGTCGAGGCCGCCCTGCTCGCGCAGGGCGAGGATCGAGCGCAGCAGATGCTGGCGGTGGCCCATGCGCCCGGTCACGCCGTTCATGGCGATGCGCACCGTCGTCTCGCGTGTCACGTCGGTCCCCTCCACGGGCCCTCTTCGGGTCCTCTTCTGTGGCGCTGTGCGCCGTGTGTCCGCTGCGACAATCGTCATAGAAAGCGCTTTCTACAGGGGAGGAAGCTAGCCTCAGGACGGCGGTCGGCACAAGACCTGTCCGGGTTCCGGGCCCGGTCCGAGCGGGCGGGGCGCCGGTGGGGCGCGGGAACCGAAGCCCTGTTCAGGCCGTCTACCTGGCCTGACGAGACCACGAGATGCGCGACCGGAGGACGACGAGATGACCGTGACCCTGGCGGACGTGGCCGCGCGCGCCCAGGTCTCCCCCGCGACGGTGTCGCGGGTGCTGAACGGCAACTATCCGGTGGCGGCGCCGACCCGGGAGCGGGTGCTGCGGGCGGTGGACGAGCTGGACTACGTCCTCAACGGCCCCGCGAGCGCGCTGGCCGCCGCCACGTCCGACCTGGTCGGCATCCTCGTCAACGACATCGCCGACCCCTTCTTCGGGATCATGGCGAGCGCGATCCAGGCGGAGATCGGGGGCACCGGGGGGCGGGCGGGCGGTGAGCGGCTCGCGGTGGTCTGCAACACCGGGGGCTCGCCGGAGCAGGAGCTGAAGTATCTGACGCTGCTGCAACGGCAGCGGGCGGCGGCGGTCGTGCTGACCGGCGGTGCGGTGGTGGACGCGCCGCACGCGGCGGCGGTCGCGGCGAAGCTGCGCAAGCTCGGGGAGGGCGGGACGCGGGTGGTGCTGTGCGGCCGGCCCCCGGTGCCGGACGCACGGGCGGTCGCGCTCACCTTCGGCAACCTCGGCGGGGCGCGGGCGGTGACGGAGCATCTGGTGGGGCTCGGGCATCGGCGGCTCGGGTACCTCGCCGGGCCCGAGGACCGGTCGACGACCCGGCACCGCCTGGAAGGGCATCGCGCCGCGCTGGCCGCGGCGGGCATCGAGGAGGATCCGCGCCGGATCGTCCACGGGCCGTTCGACCGGCGCTCCGGCTACGAGGGCGCGCGTGAACTCCTGCGCCGCGACGCGTCGTTGACGGCTCTGGTCGCCGCGAACGACTCCGTCGCGGCGGGGGCCTGCGCCGCCCTGCGGGACTCTGGCCTGCGCATCCCCGAGGACGTGTCCGTCACCGGCTTCGACGACCTCCCGGTGGCCCTGGACGTCGCCCCCGGCCTGACGACCCTCCGCCTCCCCCTGACCGAGGCGGGCGCCCGCGCCGGCCGCATCGCCATGGGCCGCGAGGAGGCCCCGGCCGGGGGGATCGGCGAGGTACGGGGGGAGCTGGTGGTGCGGGGGTCGACGGGGGTGGCACGGGACTGAGGGGGCGGGCGACCGGGGCGGGCGCCGACGGGGCGGAACGGCGGCCCGGAGGGCGGGCGTGGCGCCGCCGAGGTGAGCGGCGGTCCAGGGACGACCGGCGCACCACCACGAGCACCGGCCGACCGGCGGCCGGACAGGGACACGGGCGAGACGGAACGACGATCAGGCGGGCAGGCGGGCCCCGCCGCCGGAGTGGGCGGGCCGGGGTGCCCATCCGGAGCGGCGCGGACCGGCAGGCCGCGAACCGGGGCGACGCGAACCGGCAGAGGGCGGCGCGGACCGGCAGGGGGCGGCGCGGACCGGCAGAGGGCGGACCGGCATCGCGCGGCGCAGCCCTCGGCAGGCCGTAGGGCGTCGATGGGGGCGGGCTGGTCGGCGGCCGTCGGCGTGGTGCCGGGGTTCGTGGGTGGCTTCTCGCAGGCACGCCGGGTCTTCACGCGTGCGGGCCGGGGCGAAAGTCCCGGTCGCGGCCGGACCGGCCGCCACCAGGGATCGGTGGCGGCCGGCTGTGTGTCGGGGGTGATCAGAAGGTGATCGAGTCCTCGGCGCTGACGTTCGTCGGCTGGAGGGGCTGGTAGCCGCGGGCCAGGAGTTGGGCGGTGACGGTCACGGTGTTGTGGTTGCCGCCGCCCCCGTAGCCGTAGCCGTAGCCGCCACCGGTTCCGCCGGGGAGGGTGATGGTGAAGGGGACGGTGAGGGTGCCGCCGGGGAGCAGGCGGTCGGCGAGGGGCTGGGGGAGCTGGGCCACCAGGTGGCCGCCCTCGCTGGTGACGGTCGCCGGGATGCCGTCGATCGTCACCTGGACGTCTCCTGGCGCGGGGTTGGTGCTCGCGCTGATCAGCAGGCGGGCGCCCGGGTCGGCGAACTCCGGCCCGTCGGCGGGGCTGTGGAAGACGGCCGTACCGGCGACCCCGGTGGCCGTGGTGTGGAGGTCGACCTGCGCGGTGGCCGTGCCGTCGACGGCGAAGTCGTAGGTGGTGCCGTTCACCGTCAGGTTGTCCACGTAGGTGTCCAGCGACGCGGTCGTGTCGCCGAGGCTGCCGACGTTGCCGATCAGCCCGATCACCCCGCTGGTGTCACCGGTGCACGCGGCGGCGAAGTCGCTCAGCGGCGCGTCGCCACCGGCGGGGAAGCTCGCGACCGCACGCGAGGTGCGCCAGATGCCCGAGGGGCCCGAGTCCCAGTGCTGCCAGATGTCCGGGACGACCCCGTGCCGCCCTTCGGCGTCCGTGGCCAGCTGGGGCTGGAAGCTGAGCGTGGTGAAGGCGCCGTTGCAGAACATCGGCAGCTGGAGATTGGGCCCGGTGCCGGTCGTCGTCGTGTGCGCGCTGTCCACGTAGGAGTCGTAGGAGATCTCCGAGGCGAGGACGGTGCTCAGCTGGACCCCCGCCGTGTAGTAGTGCGCGGCCTGCGACTGCTGGCCGGGGCCGATGGCCAGGTGCAGGCTGCCGTTCCAGTGGACGGGATCGGCGAAGGGCGACACCTCCTGGACACCGGGCGGGTTGGTCGAGGGGCCCTGGTCCTGGAGGCGGAGCCAGGGGCCGGCGGGGCCCAGGTCGGCGGCGGTGACGCGCTGGGTGGCAGCCTGGGCGGACGGCGCCAGGCAGAGCACGGACGCGCCCGCGGTCAGGACCGCCGTCACATACGCAGTCAGTCTGTTCAAGCGCAACGAAGGACTCCCATCGGGTGCCGAGCAGGCACTGAGTGCGGCCGGCTGCGATCAGTTGGTCACACTTTGTCCCGATGGGAGTCCCCGGACGATCCACGACACCGACAGCCCGTGCCGCCTCACCCGATGGGCCTACCCGCCGCCTGCCTGCCCCTTACACCTGCGGCCGGTGCCCTCGTTCCTGGTGCGGGAACGTCTGGTTCCCGTCGGGCAGCCGCGGCGCGGGCAGCGTCGCCACCTCCTCCTGCGCCTTCTTGAGCTGCTCCGCCGTGTCATCGGGCAGCCGGGGCGCGCGCGTGCTGCTCCGGGAGAAGCGGAAGGCGCTGGTGAGGTCGCCGAAGGTGGCGCGCCGCCAGTCGGTCACATTGGGCTCCTCGACCCCGGTGAAGCGCTCCAGGAACTGCAGGGCCGAGGTGTGGTCGAAGGCCTCGGTGGCGACCCAGCCGCCCACGGTCCAGGGGGAGATGATGATGGCCGGGACCCGGAAGCCGCCGCCGATCGGGAGGCCGCCGATGAACTCGTCCTTGGTCCCGGCGGGCGGGGTGGGCGGGACGACGTGGTCGAAGAGGCCGTCGTTCTCGTCGTAGTTGAGGATGAAGGCCGTCTTGCGCCACACCTTCGGGTTGGCGGCGATGGCCTCGATCTTCGACGCGACGAAGTCCGCGCCCGCGGCGGGCAGATAGTCCGGGTGCTCCGACTGGTAGCTGGTCGGCATGATCCAGCTCACCGCCGGCAGCCGGTCGTTGCGGGCGTCGTCCTCGAAGGTGCCCGCCGGCTGCGGCCGTACCCCGCGCTCATAGAGGTCGGAGCCGGGCTGGGCGTTCTTGAAGGCGGCGAACTGCTCCAGCAGGTTGCAGCCGTAGTCGTCGTCCTGCTGGTAGACCTTCCAGCTGACCCCGGCCGCCTGGAGCCGCTCGGCGTACGACGTCCAGCGGTACGGCGTCGGGGCCGTGTTGCTGATGATCGGGCCGCCCTGGGTGCCGCCGGGGTCGATCGAACCGGACATCCACATCAGGCGGTTGGGCCAGGTGGGGCCGAGGACCGAGCAGAAGTAGTTGTCGCAGACGGTGAAGGTCTCCGCGAGCGCGAACTGGAACGGGATGTCCTCGCGCGTGTAGTACCCCATGACATAGGGGCCGTTGACACCGTCGGCCTTGCGGTGGGCGGGCAGCCACTGGTCCATCTTGCCGCCGTTCCACGCCTGGTGCTGCACGGACCAGGCGTGGCTGGTGGACGGGATGGCCTGGGCGCTGGACTTGTGGGTGTCGAGGTGGAAGGGCAGCAGATAGCCCTTCGGGTTCTCGGCGTCCGGCTGGTAGAAGACGTTGCGCCCGGTGTCGAGCCGCCGCGCGTGCGGGTCGGCGAAGCCGCGCACACCGGAGAGCGTGCCGAAGTAGTGGTCGAAGGACCGGTTCTCCTGCATCAGCAGGACGACGTGCTCGATCTCGTGCAGGGAGCCGTGCCGGGGCGGTTCGGCGGCCACCGCCTTCTGCACGCTGGGCGGCAGGAGGGAGAGGGCGGCGGCACCGCCCACCACACCGGCAGCCGAACCCAGGAGTCTGCGTCGAGTCAACTCTGCCATGAATTGCCCTTCTTGAGGGTTCTCGTGGACCAGACCAGCAGACACTCTCTACCCACGCCGATCGGCGTGGCAGAGCTCGGTGGTGAAAACCCGGCCAACACCTGGGGTCCCTTTAGGGAAGTCATGACATTGCGGCTTATGCCGAGACGAGCTGGGCACCCGGCGCGTCGAGTAAGGTCCCGGGGCATGAAGCTGGCGTTCTCCACTCTCGGTGTCCCCGGCCTGCCCGTCCCGGACGTCCTGGCGCTCGCGTCCGAGCACGGCTACCACGGAGTCGAACTGCGCGCCCATCCCGAGGAACCGGTCCACCCCGGCCTCTCCCCCGCCGAACGCGCCGATGTCGCCGCGCTGTTCCACGGCTCCGGCATCGAACCGCTGTGCGTGGCCGGGTACGCGCGGGTCGCCGCGCCCGGTGACGACGCGGCGGTGCTCGACGAGCTGCGCGGGCTGCTGCGGCTCGCCCATGATCTCGGCGCGCCCTTCGTCCGGGTCTTTCCCGGGGCAGACACCGGTGGCGGGGAGACCGCCCGTGCGCAGGCCGACGCGATCGCGGCCCGGCGGCTCGGGACCGCCGCCGAGGACGCGTCCGCGCTCGGGGTGCGGATTCTGCTGGAGACCCATGACTCGCACCGCACCGGCGCCGACGCCATCCGGGTGCTGGGCCCGGTGGGGCATCGGCAGGTGGGGGCGCTGTGGGATGTGATGCACACCTGGCTGGGCGGCGAGCAGCCCGCGCAGACGTATGCGGCGCTCGCCCCGCAGCTGGGATATGTGCAGGTCAAGGACATCGCTTCGGCCGAGGACACCACCCCGCTGCCGCTCGGCGCGGGCGTGCTGCCGCTCACCGAGTGCGTGGAGGTGCTGAGCCGGGGCGGCTGGGACGGCTGGCTGTGCTGGGAGTACGAGAAACGGTGGTACGAGCAGGCCGCCCCGCTGCCCGGCCTGCTCGCCGCGGGCCGCGATCACCTCGTACGACTGCTCGGCGAGGCGGCGTAGCCCGTACGGTCCCCTCAGTAGGTCAGGCCGTGGCCGATCGGGTAAAGGATCTTCGTCGGGTCGTCGGCCCGCTGCACCGGTACCGGGAGCTTGCCGCGCGGCTTGACGCGGCCCGCGATCACCTTCGCGGCGGCCCGGAGTTCGACGTCGGTCCAGCAGTACGACGCCAGGCAGGCCCGGACACCGGGGAGTTGGGCGATGTCGTACGGGTTGCGCACGGCGAGCGCCACCACGGGCTTGCCGGTCGCCAGCAGGCGGTCCACCAGGGTGCGTTGGGAGCTGTTCGCCGTCACGTTGTAGGTGCCGACCACCACCGCGTCCGCGTCCTGGGCGGCGGCCACCGCCTGGTCGATGGCCGCCGCGGACGGGCTGGTGCCGGTCGGCAGCGCGGTGGCGGTGAAGCCCGCCTCGGTGAGGGCGGCGGCCAGGACGCCGGTCGGCGGGCCCGTCGTACCGGACGGGGAGTCCGGGTCGGCGCCGACCACCAGGAGGCGGGGCTGGGTATGGCGGTTCAGGGGCAGGGTGCCGCCCTCGTTGACCAGCAGGGTCGTCGTGCGCTCGGCGATGCGGTCGGCGGTGGCCAGATGGGACTTGGTGCCCACCGCGTGGTCCACGCCCTTGCGGTCGACGTGGACGCCGTCGAAGAGGCCGAGCCGGGACTTCAGCCGCAGGATGCGCAGGATCGATTCGTCGAGGCGGGCCTCGGTCAGCTCGCCGTCCTGGACGGCCGTCAGGACCGCGTTCCAGGCCGTGTCGATGGACGGCGGGTTGAGCAGCTGGTCCACGCCGGCCTTCAGCGCGAGCACCGGCACCCGGTCGTCGCCGTACTTGGTGCGCACGCCCTCCATGCCGAGGGAGTCGGTGATCACCACGCCGTCATAACCCAGTTCGCCGCGCAGGATGCCGGTGAGGATGGGCTCGGAGAGGGTGGCCGGGTCGCCGGAGTCGTCCAGGGCCGGGAACTCGATGTGCGCGGTCATGATCGAGTCGATGCCCGCCGCGATCGCCGACCGGAACGGCACCGCGTCCAGCTTCTCCCACAGCTCCCGGCTGTGGGTGATGACCGGGAAGCCGTAGTGGCTGTCGACCGCGGTGTCCCCGTGCCCCGGGAAGTGCTTGGCGGTGGCGGCGACGTGAGCCGACTGATAGCCCTTCACCTCGGCCGCGACCAGCTCCGCGACCGCCGCCGGGTCGGCGCCGAAGGAGCGCACCCCGATCACCGGGTTGGCCGGGTTGACGTTCACATCGGCGTCGGGCGAGTAGTCCTGGTTGATGCCGAGGGCGCGCAGTTCGGTGCCCGAGATCCGGCCGACGGTGCGCGCGTCGGCCGCGGACCCGCCCGCCCCGATCGCCATCGCGCCGGGGAAGAGCGTGGCGGGCTCGCCCACCCGGCAGACCGCGCCGTGCTCCTGGTCGGTGGCGATCAGCATCGGCAGGCCGCGCGGCTGGCCCAGGGACGCCTTCTGGATGCCGTTGGACAACTCCGCGATCTGGTACGGGTTCTGGGTGTTGTGGGCCCAGGTGAAGTAGATGATCCCGCCGACCCGGTACTTCTGGATCAGCTCGGCCGCGGTGCGCACGCCCAGCTCGCTCAGATTGGTGTCGATGTCGGTCTGGTCGGGGGCGGTGGCGGAGGCGCCGTAGACCCGCATCACGAAGAGCTGGCCGACCTTCTCCTGGAGCGACATCCGGGAGATCAGGGCCTTGAGACGGCGCTCGTCGGGGGTGGCGGCGCGGGCCGTGGTGGGCACGGTCAGCGCGGCGGTGATCCCGGCCCCCGCGGCGAGGACGGTACGCCGGGACAGCCGGGCGCCGCCCCCGCCCCCGGTGTTTCCTGTGCCTCTCTTGCTGGTGTCGCTTCCCGTGCTGGTGTCGGGCACGTGCGCTCCTTCCCAGAGGAGAACTGCTGAAGGAAACTTCCAAGGAGTCACCAATATCCGGGAAGTTTCTTTCCGTCAAGGGAGCGCACAGCGGCCAGCGTGTCGACGCGGGCGGCGGTTCAGCAGAGGATCCAGCCCGAGCTGACGCCGTTCTGGCCGACCGCGCCGCTGATCCGGACACAGCGGTGCCCGGCGTGCACGGTCACCGGCCCGGCATGGTGCAGATACCGGCCGGTGTCCTTGGCCGGGCGGCTGCCGCGGGCCTGGACGCTGACCGACATCGCGCGGACGGTGCCGGGGCTGCGGGCGAGGGTCATGGCGCAGACGTAGTCGCCCTGCTGGTAGACGCGGGTGACGCCGGAGGCGAAGGAGAGGGTTCTGACCTGTTCCCCCGAGCAGCTGCTGGGCGCCGCCTGTGCGGTGCCGGAGGCCGCGAAGGCCAGCAGTCCGGCCGCGGCCAGCAGGACCGGACCGAGCGTGAGACGCCGGCGTATCGCACCACTTTCCACGTGTTCGTCCTCCCTGAAACGCGTCCAGGCCGTCCCCCGGCGGCCGTACGCATGTACGACGCAGGGGGTATGCCGGATGGTTGCACGATCGTCATCCGCGCGGATCAGCGGAGCGCGGCGGGCCCCGCGGCTCAGCGGGCCCCGGTGCTTAGAGAACCGCGCCCACCGGCTCCTCCGGCTCGGAGCGCCCGGCGAAGGTCCGCCACAGCTCGGCGTACCGGCCGCCGAGGGCGAGCAGCTCCTCGTGCGTGCCGTCCTCGGCGATACGACCGTGGTCCATGACCACCACCCGGTCGGCGCGGGCCGCGGTGGTGAGGCGATGGGCCACCACCAGTGTCGTACGACGGCCCGCCAGCCGCTCGGTGGCCTGGTTGACCTGGGCTTCCGTGGCGAGGTCGAGCGCGGCCGTGGCCTCGTCCAGGAGCAGGATGTCCGGGTCGACCAGTTCGGCGCGGGCCAGCGCGATCAGCTGGCGCTGGCCGGCCGAGAGATTGCGGCCGCGCTCGGCGACCTCGTGCAGATAGCCGCCGTCGAGGGTGGCGATCATCTCGTGCGCGCCGACCGCCCGCGCGGCCGCCTCCACCTCGGCGTCGGTGGCGTCGGGGCGGCCGTAGGCGATGGCGTCGCGGACGGTGCCCGGGAACAGGTACGCCTCCTGGGGCACCACGCCGAGCCGGTGCCGGTAGGCGGTCAGGTCCAGGTCGCGCAGATCGGCGCCGTCGACGGTGACCCGTCCGGCCGTCGGGTCGTAGAACCGGGCCACCAGCTTGACCAGCGTGGACTTTCCGGCGCCGGTCTCGCCGACGAAGGCGACCGTCTGGCCCGCGGGGATCGTCAGCTCGACGTCGGCGAGGGCGGCTTCGTCGTCGCCGTACGCGAAGCACACGCCCTCGAAGGCGATGTCGCCGCGCAACGACGTGACATCACGCGGCTGCTTCGCCTCCTTCGTGGACGTCGGCTCGCGCAGCAGTTCCTGGATGCGGCCGAGGGAGACGGTGGCCTGCTGGTAGCCGTCGAAGACCTGGGACAGCTGCTGGACGGGGGCGAAGAAGAGGTCGATGTAGAGGAGGTAGGCGACCAGGGCGCCGGTGGTGAGGGTGGCGGCCTCCACCCGGCCCGCGCCCGCGATCAGTACGGCGGCCGCGGCGAGCGAGGACAGCAGCTGGACGAACGGGAAGTAGATCGATATCAGCCACTGGCCGCGCAGCCGGGCCGCGCGATAGCCGTCGCTGCGCCCGGCGAACCGCCGCCCGCCGTCCTGCTCGCGGCGGAACGCCTGCACGATCCGCAGCCCGGACACCGACTCCTGGAGGTCGGCGTTGACCGAGGAGACGCGCTCGCGGGCGAGCTCGTACGCCTTCACGCTGGCCCGGCGGAAGAAGAAGGTGGCGATGATCAGCGGGGGCAGCGTGACGAAGACGACCAGGGCGAGCTGTACGTCGATCACCAGCAGGACGACCATGATGCCGAAGAAGGTGACGACCGAGACGAACGCGGTGACCAGGCCGGTCTGGAGGAAGGTGCTCAGCGCGTCGACATCGGTGGTCATCCGGGTCATCACCCGGCCGGTCAGCTCGCGCTCGTAGTAGTCGAGGCCGAGCCGCTGGAGGTGGGCGAAGATCTTGAGCCGGAGCGTGTAGAGGACGCGTTCGCCGGTACGGCCGGTCATCCGGGTCTCGCCGATCTGCGCGGCCCACTGCACCAGCACCACCAGCAGGGCGAGCAGCGAGGCCGACCAGACGGCGCCGATGGCCAGCTTGGTGACACCGGCGTCGATGCCGTGCCGGATCAGCACCGGCAGCACCAGGCTCGCGCCCGCGTCGACGGCGACCAGGGCCAGGCTGACCAGCAGCGGCAGCCCGAAGCCGTGCAGCAGCCGGCGCAGGCCGTAGGAGTCCTCGGGCCGCACCGCCTTGTCCTCATCGACGTCGGGGGTGTCGGTGGCCGGGGGCAGGGCGTCCACCTGGGCGAGGAGTGCGGGGGTGGCGGGGGTGCCGGCCAGCGCCATGTCCTTGGGCGCGCGGTCGCCGGTCCACAGATGGGGGGTGACGCCGCGCTCGGCGTCGTACTCCGCGTCCAGCTCGGCGCGCAGGCTGTCGTCCTCGATCGGCTCGCCGTCCGGCGGTGTGTGGCCGGGCGAGACGCCGCCCAGCTCGTCCGGGTCGGTCAGCAGCCTGCGGTAGAGGGCGGAGCGGCGCTGTAGCTCCTCGTGGGTGCCGAGGTCGGCGAGCCGGCCGCGGTCGAGTACGGCGATGCGGTCGGCGAGGTTCAGGGTGGAGCGGCGATGCGCGATCAGCAGGGTCGTACGGCCGCGCATGACCTCCTTGAGCGCCTCGTGGATCTCGTGTTCCACGCGGGCGTCAACGGCGGAGGTGGCGTCGTCCAGGACCAGCAGGCGGGGGTCGGTGAGCAGGGCGCGGGCGAGCGCGACGCGCTGGCGCTGGCCGCCGGAGAGGGTGAGGCCGTGCTCGCCGACCGTGGTGTCGTAGCCCTCGGGCAGTTCCCGGATGAAGCGGTCGGCCTGGGCGGCGCGGGCGGCGGCCTCGATCTCCTCCTGGGTGGCGTCCGGGCGGCCGTACGCGATGTTGGAGCGGACCGTGTCGGAGAAGAGGAACGAGTCCTCCGGGACCAGGCCGATCGCGGCGCGCAGCGAGGAGTGGGTCAGCTCGCGGACGTCGTGGCCGCCGATCAGGACGGCGCCGTGGGTGACGTCGTAGAAGCGCGGCAGGAGCAGGGAGAGGGTGGACTTGCCGGAGCCGGAGGAGCCGACCACGGCCAGCGTCTCACCCTGGCGTATCTCGAAGCTGAGCCCGTCCAGGACCTTGGTGTCGTCGGCGTACCCGAAGGACACGTCGTCGAACTCGACGGTCGCGGGCGCGTCGGCGGGCAGCTCCCGGGTGCCCTCCCGCATGGTCGGCTCGGTGTCGATCAGCTCCAGGACGCGTTCGGTGCCGGCGCGGGCCTGCTGGCCGACGGTGAGGACCATCGCGAGCATGCGGACCGGGCCGACCAGCTGGGCGAGGTAGGTGGAGAAGGCGACGAAGGTGCCCAGCGTGATGTGCCCGCGCACCGCGAGCCAGCCGCCGAGGGCGAGCATGGCGACCTGGCCGAGCGCCGGGACGGACTGGAGGGCGGGGGTGTACCTGCTGTTCAGGCGGATGGTGCGCAGCCGGCCCGCGAACAGCTTGCGGCCGACCGCGCGCAGCTTGCCGGTCTCCTGCGCCTCCTGTCCAAAGCCCTTGACCACGCGTACGCCGCTCACCGCGCCGTCGACCACGCCCGCGACGGCGGCGGCCTGGGCCTGGGCGTACCAGGTGGCGGGGTGCAGCTTGCTGCGGCTGCGCCGGGCGATCCAGCCGAGCGCGGGGGCGACGGCGAGGGCGACGAGGGTCAGCGGCAGCGACAGCCACGCCATGATCACCAGGGAGACCAGGAAGAGCAGCACGTTCCCGATGGTCATCGGGAGCATGAAGAGCAGGCCCTGGATCAGCTGGAGGTCGCTGGTGGCGCGGCCCACGACCTGCCCGGTCGACAGCTCGTCCTGGCGGCGGCCGTCGAGGCGGGTGATCGTGTCGTACATCTCCGTCCGCAGGTCGTGCTGGACGTCGAGGGCGAGCCGGCCGCCGTAGAAGCGGCGGACGTAGGTGGCGGCGTAGACGAGCACGGCGGCGACGACGAGGGCGCCGGCCCAGGGGGTCATGGAGCGGGTGTGGGCGCCGATCACATCGTCGATGATCACCTTGGTGATCAGGGGGACGACGGCGGTGACGGCCATACCGGCGAGCGAGGAGCCGAGGGCGAGGAGGACGTCCTTGGGGTAGCGCCAGGCGTAGCCCGCGAGTCGTCGTGCCCATGCCCGATGTGGTTCCACGCGGTGCCTCCCGGTTGTCGTACTTTTCCGGAAGGCACCAACGCGGGCGCGGGGCGATTTCATCCCGCCGTAACAATCGGCCGTCGGACGCGCACCCGCAGGCGTGCCGGTATGCAGGCATGCAGTTATGCGGGCATGCAGATATGTCAGGCGCGCACCCGCAGGTAGTAGAAGCGCGTGATCTGGGCCGGGTTCTGGTTGTCGTCGCTGACCAGGAGGACCTTCAGGCGGCCGGTGCGGTCGCGGCCCGTGACGGTCATGCCCTCGATGTTGTCCAGGAGCGGGTTGGGCTGGGGCTCCTTGGCGGTGGCGCCGAGGGAGGGGCAGTCGGCGATGTCGGCGAGCAGCGTCTTCTTCATCACCCGGACGCCGCTCTGGCCGGTGAGGTTCTCGATGCCGCTGGTGTCCGTGGCGTGCCGCGGGTCGGCCAGGTAGAGGCGGACGGTGTTGCCGACGCCCGCGGTGAAGCCGCGCTCCAGGACGAGGAGCCGGCCGTCGGGCGTGGCCTGCACCTCGGGGACGCCGAGCCCGGCGTCGATGCGGTACGCGTACTGCGCGGCCAGCCGGAAGTGGTCGCCCTTGGTCCGGGTCCAGGTCTGGAAGCGGACGAGGTCGGCGCTGTCGCCCGCGATCGGGTCCTCCATGGACGCGAGGAGGGTGTGGCCGCCGGGCAGCAGGGTCAGGCCCTCGAAGGTCTGGTTGGAGGTGGCGCGGCCCGCGGGGGCGACGAGCAGGGAGGACGGTACGGGGAGCCGGTCGAGGATCTTGCCGTCGCGGGAGTAGCGGCGGATGGAGGGCTCCACCTCGGAGGTGATGAGCCGGGTGCCGTCGCGGTCGATGACGAAGCCCTCGGAGTCGAGGTCGGCGCCGTTCTCGTCCGCGAGGTGGACGGCGGACTTCGGCTGGAGCGTGCGGGCGTCCAGGTCGAACAGCTGGGACCGGTCCTCCAGGGCGGCGAGCGATCCGTCGCGGTCCACGGCGAGGGCGGAGAAGTTGCCGACGAAGGTGCCGTTGTACGTCGTCTTGTCGAGCGCGTCGGAGAAGCGGTCGATGGAGACGGTGGACGAACAGGCGTGGCCCGCGTGTGCGGTGGAGCCGAGGTGGGTGGCGGGCCGGGCCGCGGCGGGCCCGGCGGCGGTCAGCGTGGTGGCGGCCGCCAGGCCGGCGGTGACGGTGGCGATGACATGTCTCAGGCGCATAGTCGATCACCGTAGCGGTGAGTCAACTACGCGCGGGAGACTTTGTGTTGACTTCGTGCTGAAAGCTTGAGGCTACTGTGCGGGCGTGGCGACGAACGCCTCGCTCGGCCTGCTCGTGGGGACGTAGAGCGTCGTCTTCGCGGTGGTCGGCACGAGGTCCTTGTGGACGGCCTTGGCGACGTTCTGGATGGTGGTGACGCCGTAGTCCATGGTGCTGTTGTCCTGGGTCAGCACGGACATCATGTAGTCGTGGCCCGCGCCGTTGAAGGTGCCGAGGCTGTGCACGCGCCAGCCGTGCGTGGAGCGCTGGAGCCAGCCGTTCTTGACGTGCACGGAGACGGTGGACGGCGCACCGGCGGGGGTGCCCCAGCGCTGGTCGGAGACGACCTGCCCCATCAACTTCTGTATGTACGCGCGCGAGTTGTCACTGAGCACGCTGTTCTTGGCGGTGACCAGCTGGAGCAGCTTCTGCTCGTCGGCGGCGTTCTCCTGGGTCAGGCCCCAGTAACCGCCGCTGCCCGGCACGGTCTTGGTCATCTTGGCGGCGGCCAGGAAGCCCTTGATCTTCGTCAGGCCCAGCTGCTTCCACAGCTTGCTGGTGGCGTCGTTGTCCGACTTGGTGATCATGGCGGTGGCGAGCGAGGTCTCGGTGCTCGTCAGGTACCGGTTGTACTTCTTGGCGTCCCAGAGCAGGGTGGCGAGCACGGTGACCTTGACGGTGCTGGCCGAGTCGTACGCGGTGGTGCCGCGCAGGGTGCAGGTGGTCTTGGTGCTGCGGTCGTACAGGCCGATGGCGACGGTGCTCTTGCGGTTCGCGAGCGCCGCGGTGATGTCCTTGGTCAGCTTGGCGGCGAGGCCGGCCTTGCCCGACGTACAGCTCACGGCGGGCGTCGTCGCGGCGGCCGGGGTGGCGGCCGCGACGGTGGGTATGAGCAGCGCGGCACCGAGCGCCGCGGCCGACGCCTTGGCGCGCCGGCTGAAGCGGTGGGTCATGGAGGGTCCCCCTGGGAACGACGTGTGGACGCACCCCTGATGGGCACGTACGGCCCTTTGACTCGCAGGGGTGATCGGAAGTTGCACACATGTTCTCAAGACGAGCGTTCCAACTGACCAAAAACCGGCAATGCTTCGTCCATGCCGGAGCAGAACGAGTTCCCTTTCGACCGGTTGGGGCTGAGGCGCGGCCGGGTCACGCCTCGAAGTCGTACTCCAGGACGTACGCGGCGGAGTCGAGGACCATCTCGTTGAGCTCGGCCACCCGGCCCTCCGCGTCGAAGGCCGTGCGGGCGAGGTGGATCACGGGGGCGCCGGGTGGCAGCTGCAGCCGCTCGGCCTCGGTCCGGCTGGGCATCCGGGAGCGGAGTTCCTCGCGGAAGCGGGCCGGGGCGTGGCCGAGGTCGGCGAGGCGGGCGTAGACACCGCCGGGGCCGGTGTCCGGCTGGGTGATCGGGGTGCCTGTGACAAGGTCGGCGGGCAGGTAGGACGTGGCCAGCAGGACCGGCTTGCCGTCGAGGACGAAGCGACGGCGGCGGACGCACAGGCTCACGGCCTCGTCCAGGCCCATGACCCCGGCCACGGCCGCCGACGCGGGCTCGTGCGCCACCCCGACGGAGTCGACGGCGAGTTCACGGCCCCCGATGTCCGCCGCCCAGACGGACCGGCCCTCGCCCCATCCCGCCCGCGCGAGCCGCTCGATGCCGCGACGCCGGATTGGCCGGAAGTCCCTTGCGAACGGCGTCCGTTCCATGTCCTGACCGTTCATATGGCCCACTCCGCATGTCCCTCGTGGTCGGTGCCGACCACATACGACGGTACGGCGAACCCGAACCCGACGGCGCAGGCCGTGGCCAACGCCGAGGGTTCGGCGGCAGAAAGCGGTGTGTGACCGTCTTCTACTGCTCCAAGTGCGGGTGCGAGCTCACCGGGGATCTGGTGGTTCTGCCTGCCGTCCCGGATGTCGACGACCCGGACGACGGCCGGGGCAAGAAGAGCGGGCAGGCCCGGTCCACAGTCCCTCGTGGGTGCTGTGCCATCGACCCCGAGCCGTGGGGCGCCGATTGCATGGGGCCCAATGAACTCCACCTCGACCCCGTCCGCGTCTACGCCGGGTAGCCGGGGTTCGCTACGCGCCCTGCCCCAGATGCGTCGGCGCGAACATCCGCAGTACCGCAGGGAGTACGACCACCGAAGGGCCCGGGGTCGAGAGGGCTCGGGTCAGGTCGGATTCCAGGGATTCCGGGGTGGTCCGTACGCCCGGGACGCCGAAGGACTCCGACAGGGCGACGTAGTCGGGGCGGGTCAGTTCCGTGGCGGTCGGTTCGCCGAAGGCGTCCGTCATGTATTCACGCAGGATGCCGTAGCCGCCGTCGTCGATGATCAGCCAGGTGACCGGGAGGTCGTGCTGGCGGGCCGTGGCCAGTTCGGCGATGGAGTAGAGGGCGCCGCCGTCGCCGGAGACCGCGAGGACCGGGTGGGTCGGGTCGGCGACCGCCGCGCCCAGGGCCGCCGGGAAGGCGTAGCCGAGGCCGCCCGAGCCCTGGGAGGAGTGCATCAGGTTCGTGCCCCGGGGGTCGAAGCCGCACCAGGCCCAGTAGGACAGGATCGTCATGTCCCAGAAGGACGGGGAGCGGGCCGGCAGCGCGCGGCGGACGGCCGTCAACAGCGACTGCTCCAGGGTGAGTTCCTGGGACGCGATGCGGTCCGAGACGCGGGAGAGCACCTCGCGCACCCGCTCCGCCGCCCCGGGGTCATGCCGCTCCGTCGCCGTCTCCAGCAGCGCCTGGAGCGCCAGGCGGGCGTCCGCGTGGATGCCCAGCGCGGGGTGGTTCGACTCCAGCTTCCCGAGGTCCGCCTCGATCTGGATGACCCGGCCGCGCGGCTTGAACGTGTGGTAGTTCGAGGAGAGTTCACCAAGGCCCGAACCCACGACCAGCAGGACGTCGGCGTCCTCCAGGAAGTCCGTCGTGTGCCGGTCCTCCAGCCAGGACTGGAGGGACAGCGGGTGCGCCCAGGGGAACGCGCCCTTGCCGCCGTACGTCGTGACCACCGGCGCGTCCAGCAGTTCCGCCAGCCGGCGCAGCTTGCCGGAGGCGTCCGAGCGTACGACGCCGCCGCCCGCGATGATCGCCGGGCGGGCCGCGCCCGACAGCAACTCCGCTGCCACCGCCGTCAGTTCGGGGCGGGGGACCAGGTCGTCCGGGGTCGCGTCCATCGCTGTCACCACCGGCAGTGACGTCGGGGCCCCCAGGACGTCCTGGGGGATCTCGACCCACACCGGGCCGTGCGGGGCCGTCAGCGCGGACTTCCAGGCCGCGGCGATCGCCGAGGGGATCTGGGACTGGGTGCGGGCCGTGTGCACCGACTTCACCACGCCCCGGAACGACGCGGCCTGGTCGGGGAGTTCATGGAGATAGCCGTGGCGGCCGCCGCCCAGGCCCGCCGTCGGGATCTGGCTGCTGATGGCGAGCACGGGCGCGGAGGCGGCGGCCGCCTCCTGGAGCGCGGCCAGCGAGGTCAGCGCGCCGGGGCCGGTCGACAGCAGCAGCGGCGCCGCCTCGCCGGTGATCCGGCCGTACGCGTCCGCCGCGAAGCCCGCGTTGTTCTCCACCCGCAGGCCGACATAGCGGAGGGACGACCTGCGCAGGGCGTCGAACACGCCCAGCGCGTGCTGGCCCGGCAGGCCGAAGACGGTCGTCGCGCCCAGCCCGGCCAGGGTCTCCACGACCAGGTCTCCGCCGTTGCGGCCGGGGGGAGGGTTCAGCGCGGCCTCCCGCTGGGCTGCGGTCGGGCGGAGTACCAGGTCGTGGTCGTGCGTCACGTCGGTTACGCGTCCTTCCGGGCCGCCGCGATCTGGCGGGACATGATGGTGGTCAGTTCGTACGCCGTGTGGGAGGCCGCCACGGACGTGATCTCGGCGTGGTCGTAGGCCGGGGCGACCTCGACCACGTCCGCCGAGACCAGGTTGCAGGATGCCAGGCCGCGCAGGATCTCCAGCAGCTCGCGCGAGGTCATGCCACCCGCCTCCGGCGTGCCCGTGCCGGGGGCGTGCGCCGGGTCGAGGCAGTCGATGTCGATGGAGATGTACAGCGGGCGGTCGCCGATGCGCTGGCGGAGCTGGTCGGCGACCTCGTCGGCGCCCCGGCGGTAGACGTCCGCCGAGGTGACGATGCCGAAGCCCATCTTCTCGTCGTCGGTGAGGTCCTGCTTGCCGTACAGCGGGCCGCGGGTGCCCACGTGCGAGAGGGCGGAGGTGTCGAGGATGCCCTCCTCCACCGCGCGGCGGAACGGCGTGCCGTGCGTGTACTCGGCGCCGAAGTACGTGTCCCAGGTGTCCAGGTGGGCGTCGAAGTGCAGCAGTGCGACCGGGCCGTGCTTCTTGGCCACCGAGCGCAGCAGCGGCAGCGCGATGGTGTGGTCGCCGCCCAGGGTCATCAGACGGGCGCCGGTGCCCAGCAGATCGTCCGCCGCGGCCTCGATCGTCTCGACGGCCTCGTTGATGTTGAACGGGTTCACCGCGATGTCGCCGCCGTCCGCGACCTGCACGAGCGCGAAGGGGGACGCGTCCTGCGCGGGGTTGTAGGGGCGCAGCAGCCGGGACGCCTCGCGGATCGCGTTGCCGCCGAAGCGGGCGCCGGGCCGGTAGGAGACACCGGAGTCGAACGGCACGCCCACCACGGCGACATCGGCGGTGCCGACCTCGTCAAGGCGGGGCAGCCGGGCGAAGGTCGCGGGGCCGGCGTACCGGGGGACGCGGGAGGAGTCGACGGGGCCGCGGGGCGTGTCGTTGCTGCTCATTGCGTGTGCCTTCTTTCCTGCGTCCTGACTGCGGCCCGGCCGCGGTCCGACCGCGTCCCGACTGCGGCCCGACCGGCTTCTCGCCGCGATTTCCTGGGATCGACATTAGGTGGCCGGGCAGCCACTACGAAGTGTACGTTTTATCCATACAAGGGACCTGGAGTGGAGGAAGTGCACACCATGGCCGACGCGCGCCCCACGGCACCGGCCGCCCCGGCCGCCGCTCCCGTCCCGCCGACCCCGCCGGTCCCCCTCTCCGCCCTCCTCGCCCGCGACGACCTCGCGCTGCGCCAGCTCGCCGGGCCCACCGGCCCGGATGTCGTCATCCACTGGGCGCACACCTCCGAGATGGCCGACCCCTTCCCCTATCTCCTCGGCGGCGAACTGCTCCTCACGGCCGGGGTCCAGATCCCCGACGCCCCCTCGCCCGACACCTTCTTCGACTCCTACGTCGCCCGGGTCGTCGCGGCGGGCGGTGCCGCCCTCGGCTTCGGGCTCGCCCCGGTGCACGACACGGTGCCGGACGCCCTGGTCACCGCCTGCGCCACCCATGGGCTGCCCCTGCTGGAGGTCCCGCCGGGTACCACCTTCTCGGGGGTGGCCCGCGCGGTGTGGCAGCTGATGGCGCAGGCCCGCCTCGCCGAACTGCGCCGGGTCACCGAGGCCCAGCAGAGCCTCGCCGCGGCCGCGGCCCACGCCGATCCGGTGCCGTCCGTGCTGCGCCGGCTCGCCCAGCGGCTCGGCGGGCACGCGGTGCTCTACGGCCCCGACGGCACCGGGATCGCGGCGGCCGGCCGGGAGCCCGCGCCCGCCGTCACCGAGGCCCTGCGGAAGCTCGCGGCGGTGGTCCGCCCGGCCACCCCGTCCGGACAGGCCGCGTCCGCACAAGCCCCGTCCGGCCAAGCCCAGACCGGCCGCACTCCGCCCGGAAAGGCGCCCACCGCCCCCGCCGGACCCGCCCCCGCCCGGCCCTCCTCCGCCACCGACACCGCCGACGGCGTCCAGCTGTCCGCGTACGCCCTCGGCTCCGGCGAGGGCTTCGTGCTCGGGGTCGCGGCCCAGCGGCGCGAGGGCGGGGACCACACCATCGCCTCCGTGGGCGCGGTGCTGCTGTCCCTGCTGACCGGGGAGCACCACAGCGGGGCCGGGGCCGCCCGCTCCTCCGCGCTGGTACGGCTGCTGCTCGGGGCCGCGCCCCAGGAGGTCGCGCCGCTGCTCGACCCCGGTGACGGCACAAGCGGCGGCACAGGTGATGGCGCAAGCAGCGGCGGCGGCGAGCGGATCGTCGTGCACGCGCGCCCCGAGCGGCAGACCCCGGACACCGTGGCCGCCGCCGCCCTCGGCACCGCCCTGGGCACGCCCCTGGTCGACCTCGACCCCGGCGGGGAGGTCGTACGGCTGCTGGTGCCCGCCGGACGGGAACCCGCCCCGGTGCCCGGCTGGACCCTCGGGGTCAGCGCCCCCGCGGGGCCCGGCGGCTGGCCGGCCGCCGACACCCAGGCGGCCCGCGCCCTGGCCCGCGCCCGCGCCACCCGCGTCCCGCTGGTCCGGCACGGCGCCCGCCCCGGGCTGTCCGAGCTGGTGCCCGAGGCGGCGGCGCGGGCCCATGCCCAGGCCCTGCTCGCACCGCTCGCCGCGCAGCCCGCGCTCGTGGACACCCTGCGCACCTGGCTCTCCCTGCACGGCAGTTGGGACCGCACCGCGGTCGCGCTGGGGGTGCACCGCAACACCGTGCGGCAACGCGTCGCCCGCGGCGCCCTGCTGCTCGGCGCCGACCTGGACGACCCGGACGTACGCATGGAGTTGTGGTTCGCGCTGCGGCACGGCTGACCCCGCGCACCGCCCGGGAGAAGGTGATGCCCGTCCCAGCGGGCGAAACCTCTGGGACGCCCGCGCCGGGCTGCCCCACAATGGATGCCATGCCGATATCCGGGACACCCAGCCGCGCCCAGCTCGTCGACCATCTGGTGAGGACCCGTATCGCGGGGGACGTCGCCACACCTCGCGAGAACAACCTCTCCCACTACCGGCTGCTGGCCAACGGCGACCGCAACTTCTGGCTCGGCCTGGAGCTGGGCGACCGCTGGGCGGACGAGCAGGACGTGCTCGCGGTGATGGCCGAGCGGGTGGGCGTCAACGACGACCCGGAGTACCGGTACGGCCAGGACACCATCGACCCGGAACTGACCGTGGACGGCCTGGACCGGCTCGCGGCGCGGCTGCGCAAGGCGGCCGAGGGGCGCGAGCGGGTGCTGTTCGCGACCGGCCACCCCGGCGGGCTGCTGGATGTGCACCGGGCCACGGCCGCCGCGCTGCGCACCGCCGGCTGCGAGATCGTCGTCATCCCGGACGGGCTCCAGACGGACGAGGGGTACGTCATGCAGTTCGCGGACGTGGCCGTCCTGGAGCACGGCGCGACGCTGTGGCACACCCACTCCGGGGAGCCGATGCGGGCCATCCTCACCGGACTTGAGCAGGCCGGGCGGCCACTGCCGGACCTGGTGGTCGCCGACCACGGCTGGGCCGGGTACGCCGCGCAGCACGGCCTGGACTCGGTCGGCTACGCCGACTGCAACGACCCCGCGCTGTTCCTCGCCGAGTCGGAGGGCACCCTCCAGGTCGCCGTGCCGCTGGACGACCATGTGGTCAGCCCGCGCCACTACGACCCGATGACCGCGTATCTGCTGGCCGCGGCGGGCCTGACCGAGGACTGAACGAGGCCGGTCCGGACGAGGCCCCTCTGAACAAGGCCGGTCCGAACGAGGCCGGGAACAAAGGGATGTGCGGCCCCGCGCGCGGAGCCGCACATCGTGTCACATCGGGTCGGGACTCGGCTCAGCGACCGTGACCTCCGCCGCCGTGGCCTCCACCGCCGTGGCCTCCGCCACCGTGGCCTCCGCCATGACCGCCGTAGCCTCCATGGCCACCGCCGTAGCCACCGTGGCCGCCATAGCCACCGCCGTAGCCACCGTGGCCATAGCCGCCGTAGCCGCCGTAGCCCCAGTCGTCATCGTCGTTGCCCCACCAGCCGCCGTGTCCGCCGCGGCCGTGGTCACCGTGACCACCGTGGCCGCCGCCCCAGTCACTGCTGTAGGAGCTGTGAACGTTGGACGGGCTCGCCGAGGCGGTGCCCGCCGCGCCGATCGCGGCTCCGCCTGCCAGCAGCAGGCCGGTGGCGGACATCGCGACGAGGCGCCGCGTGCGTGTTGCTCGCATGGGAATTACCTTCCATCGTCTCTCGCGGCCCCCCAGGGGGAACACGGCGAGGTGGATGGCCGCCGCCGCGCGGAAAGACGCACGGCGCGGTCTTCGGATGTCACCGCGAGATCAATGTGTGGCACGGTACGTCTGTACGGTCGACGCCTGCGGTCCACCCGGACGCTGGCGCGCCATCAGGTGCCGCGGCTGAGGTCAGAGGTGTCCCGAAACCTCGCCGGCCGCTCATACCGTGCATTCGCGGCTTTCACTCACTGAGCCTAGTACTCCACACGTCAATTGGCACCTCAGGAAGCCGGTCCACGTCCGGGCCGGCGCGGGACGCGGACGACGCCCTCCTGGATGACGGTGATGGCCAGCTGTCCGTCCTGGGTGTATATACGGGCCTGGCCGAGGCCGCGGCCGCCGTGCGCGGAGGGCGACTCCTGGTCGTACAGCAGCCATTCGTCGGCGCGGAAGGGGCGGTGGAACCACATCGCGTGGTCCAGGGAGGCGCCCACCACGTCGCCGACCGCCCAGCCGCCGCGGCCGTGCGCGAGCAGCACGGAGTCGAGCAGCGTCATGTCGGAGACATAGGTGGCGAGGACGACGTGCAGCAGGGGGTCGTCGTCCAGCTTGCCGTTGGTGCGGAACCACACCTGGCTGTGCGGCTCGCGCGGCTCGCCGAAGCGGCCGTACGGCGGCTCGTCCACGTATCTCAGATCGACCGCCTCGCGCGCCTCCAGGAAGCGTTCCACCACGTCGGGCGCGAGATGGCCGTAGCCGCGCAGCCGCTCGTGGGAGGTCGGCAGGGTCGCCGGGTCGGGCGCCGAGGGCATCGGCGCCTGGTGTTCGAGTCCCTCCTCGTACGTCTGGAAGGACGCCGAGAGATGGAAGATCGGCTTGCCGTGCTGGACGGCGACCACGCGGCGGGTGGTGAAGGACCGGCCGTCGCGGATGCGGTCGACGGTGTAGACGATGGGCGCGCCGGGGTCACCGGGGCGCAGGAAGTACGCGTGCAGGGAGTGGGCGGGACGGTCCGCGGGGACCGTGCGCCCGGCGGCGACCAGCGCCTGCGCCGCGACCTGCCCGCCGAAGACACGGGGGACGACGGCGGAGCGGGAGCGGCCGCGGAAGATGTCCTCCTCGATCTGTTCGAGGTCGAGCAGATCGAGGAGGTCCTGGAGTGCCTGGCTCATGGCGATCAGTTGTACCGGGCGGTGATTGCCGGGGCCTTACAGACCCATGTCCTTGGCGATGATCGTCTTCATGATCTCGCTGGTGCCACCGTAGATGCGGTTGACGCGGTTGTCCGCGTACAGGCGGGCGATCGGGTACTCGTTCATGTACCCGTAGCCGCCGTGCAGCTGGAGGCAGCGGTCGATGACGCGGTGCGCGACCTCGGTGCAGAACAGCTTGGCGGAGGCGGCCTCGGCGGGGGTCAGCTCACCGGCGTCCAGGGCCTCGGTCGCGCGGTCGGCGACGGCCTCGGCGGCGTCCACCTCGGCCTGGCAGGAGGCCAGCTCGAACTTGGTGTTCTGGAAGTGCGCGACCGGCTTGCCGAAGACGGTGCGCTCCTGGACGTAACTCTTGGCGAACCGGACGGCGGCCTTGGCCTGGGCGTAGGCGCCGAAGGCGATGCCCCAGCGCTCGGAGGCCAGGTTGTGGCCGAGGTAGTAGAAGCCCTTGTTCTCCTCGCCCAGCAGGTCCTCGACGGGGACCTTGACGTCCACGAAGGCCAGCTCGGCGGTGTCGGAGGTCTTCAGGCCGAGCTTGTCCAGCTTGCGGCCGACGGAGTAGCCCTCGGACTTGGTGTCCACCGCGAACAGGGAGATGCCGTGGCGGCGGTCCTCGGCGGTGGGCGCGGCGGTGCGGGCGCACACGATCACCCGGTCGGCGTGCACACCGCCGGTGATGAAGGTCTTGGCGCCGTTGAGGACGTAGTGGGTGCCGTCCTCGCTGAGCTTGGCGGTGGACTTCATGCCCGCGAGGTCGGAACCGGTGCCCGGCTCCGTCATCGCGATGGCCCACATCTCCTCGCCGGTGACGAACTTCGGCAGGTAGCGCTTCTTCTGCTCGTCCGTGGCCAGCATCTTGATGTACGGCAGGGCGAGCAGCACATGCACGCCGGAGCCGCCGAACTGGACGCCCGCGCGGGCGGTCTCCTCGTAGAGGACGGCCTCGAACTTGTGGCTGTCCAGGCCCGCGCCGCCGAACTCCTCGGGGACGTTGATGCCGAAGATGCCCAGCTCACCGAGCTTGTAGTAGAAGTCGCGGGGCGCCTGGCCCGCCGCGAACCACTCGTCGTACACCGGTACGACCTCGGCCTCGATGAAGGCGCGCAGGGTCTCCCGGAACGCCTCGTGATCCTCGTTGAACACCGTACGGCGCACGCCGTCCACCTCCACGTACCTCGGGCATGCCGGAAAGGGGCATGTCTAAGCGCTTGCTCATCCGAGCGTACCGGCGGGTAGGGAGGGCGTCCAGGGTGAGGTGCGCCACGGATCCGGTGGCACTCCGGTCAGTTGCCCGCTTTGCCGTAGCGCCGGAAGGCGGAGGTGTCCACGCTCCAGGGCCCGAAGGGTACGGAGTCGCCGTAGATGTACGAGTCCTTGCGCATGTAGCGGCCCTTGCACGGGTCGGAGTGGACCTCGATGGTGCCGGTGCGGGGGTCCACGATCAGGTAGTGCGCGATGCCCATGGCGGGGTAGTCGGCCAGCTTCTCGATGTAGTCGTTGGTGGGGTTGGAGGGGGAGACGATCTCCACCACGGCGAGGACCTGGGTCGCGTCGACGGCGAGGCCCTCCTCGTCCAGGACCGCCTCGGGGATGACCATCGCGTCGGGAAGCCGCATGCGGCCGATCGCCGGGTGCTCGATCTCCGGCCCGCTCGCGCAGATGTGGCCGGGATGTGTGGTGCGGAGCTGCTCGTCCAGCTGCATGCAGATGCGGTGGACCGTGCCCGCGTGCCGCTTCGACGGGCGCATCATGGCCAGTATCGGGCCCGACGGTCCGATCTCCACGCTCCAGGCCCCTTCGAGCCGCTCCGCGTAGGCACCCAGCTCCTCGGCGATCGCGCGCATCTTCGCGTACTCCATGACCCGATCCTAGTGGCCCACGTCACTCTCCCGCCGCCGCGAACGCCCCCCGCGCCATCCGGTGCAGCAGCGCCGACATCGCCCCCCGGCCGGGGAGGGTGCCCGCGCGGCCCAGGTGGGGGGTGGAGTTGAGGAGGCCGAAGACCGAGTGGACGGCGGAGCGGGCGGTCGGCTCGGTCAGCGCCGGGTAGACCTCGCGGACCACGCCCACCCACAGCTCGACGTACTGCCGCTGGAGCTGGCGCACCAGCTTGCGGTCGCTGTCGCGCAGCCGGTCCAGCTCGCGGTCGTGCAGGGTGATCAGCGGCCGGTCGTCCAGGGCGAAGTCGATATGGCCCTCGATCAGGGAGTCCAGGACCGCGGTGGCGCAGGCGTCCCCGTCGGCCTCCGCGAGCCGCCGCCTGGCCCCGGTGAGCAGCTGGCCGCTGATGCCGACCAGGAGCTCGGCGAGCATCGCGTCCTTGCCGGGGAAGTGCCGGTAGAGGCCGGGGCCGCTGATGCCGACGGCCGCTCCTATCTCGTCCACGCCGACGCCGTGGAAGCCGCGCTCGGCGAAGAGGCGGGCGGCCTCCTTGAGGATCTGCTCGCGGCGGGTCGGGGCGTCGGTTCTGGCCATGAAGACGATTCTAGACAGCACGGTTAGCGGTCGTTAACCTGAAGGAAATGGTTAACGCTCATTAACCGGTTCGAGCACCGGGTGAGGGGACCGCAGGATGCAGGAGGCACCGGAACTCCGGAGCGCGGCCGAGCCCGCGTCGGAGGCCTGGCGGGCCAATGAAGGGGCCCATCTCGCGCTGGTCGAGGAGCTGCGCGGCAAGCTCGCCGCGGCGGCGCTCGGCGGCGGGGAGCGGGCGCGGGCCCGGCACACCGCGCGCGGCAAGCTGCTGCCGAGGGACAGGGTCGACACACTCCTCGATCCGGGCTCACCGTTCCTGGAGCTGGCCCCGCTCGCGGCCGACGGGCTGTACGAAGGGCAGGCGCCGGCCGCCGGTGTGATCGCCGGGATCGGCCGGGTCAGCGGGCGCGAGTGCGTGATCGTCGCCAATGACGCGACCGTCAAGGGCGGCACGTACTACCCGATGACGGTGAAGAAGCATCTGCGCGCCCAGGAGGTGGCCCTCGACAACCGGCTGCCCTGCGTCTACCTGGTCGACTCGGGCGGCGCCTTCCTGCCGATGCAGGACGAGGTCTTCCCGGACCGCGAGCACTTCGGGCGGATCTTCTACAACCAGGCCCGGATGTCCGGCGCGGGCATCCCGCAGATCGCGGCCGTCCTCGGCTCCTGCACGGCGGGCGGCGCGTACGTCCCGGCGATGAGCGACGAAGCGGTCATCGTCCGCAATCAGGGCACCATCTTCCTGGGCGGCCCCCCGCTGGTGAAGGCGGCCACCGGTGAGGTGGTCACGGCGGAGGAGCTGGGCGGCGGCGAGGTCCACTCCCGGATCTCCGGCGTCACCGACCACCTCGCGGAGGACGACGCGCACGCCCTGCGCATCGTCCGGAACATCGTCGCCACCCTCCCGGCCCGGCAGTCGCCGCCCTGGGAGGTCACCGCGGCGATCGAGCCGAAGGTGGACCCGGCCGGGCTGTACGGCGCGGTGCCGGTCGACTCCCGTACGCCGTACGACGTCCGGGAGATCATCGCCCGCGTGGTCGACGGCTCCCGGTTCGCCGAGTTCAAGAGCGAGTACGGCCAGACGCTGATCACCGGTTTCGCGCGCATCCACGGGCACCCGGTCGGGATCGTCGCCAACAACGGCATCCTGTTCGCCGAGTCCGCGCAGAAGGGCGCGCACTTCATCGAGCTGTGCGACCAGCGCGGCATCCCGCTGGTGTTCCTCCAGAACATCTCCGGCTTCATGGTCGGCAAGGACTACGAGGCGGGCGGCATCGCCAAGCACGGCGCCAAGATGGTGACCGCGGTGGCCTGCACCCGGGTGCCCAAGCTGACGGTCGTGGTCGGCGGTTCGTACGGCGCGGGCAACTACTCGATGTGCGGCCGGGCCTACTCCCCCCGCTTCCTGTGGATGTGGCCCAACGCCAAGATCTCCGTCATGGGCGGCGAGCAGGCCGCCAGCGTCCTCGCCACGGTCAAGCGCGACCAGCTGGAGGGCCGCGGCGAGAGCTGGTCCGCCGAGGACGAGGAGACGTTCAAGGCGCCGATCCGCGCGCAGTACGAGACCCAGGGCAACGCCTACTACGCGACCGCCCGGCTGTGGGACGACGGCGTGATCGACCCGATGGAGACCCGTCAGGTGCTCGGACTCGCCCTGACGGCCTGCGCCAACGCGCCACTGGGAGAGCCCCAGTTCGGCGTCTTCCGGATGTGAGGAGGGGAATCGTGTTCGACACAGTGCTGGTCGCCAACCGGGGCGAGATCGCGGTACGCGTCATCCGTACGCTCCGCGAGCTGGGCGTGCGCTCGGTGGCGGTCTTCTCCGACGCCGACGCGGGAGCGCGGCACGTCCGGGAGGCCGACACGGCGGTCCGGATCGGCCCGCCGCCCGCGGCCGAGAGCTATCTGTCGGTGGAGCGGCTGCTGGAGGCCGCGGCCCGCACCGGCGCGCAGGCCGTCCACCCGGGCTACGGCTTCCTCGCCGAGAACGCCGCCTTCGCGCGGGCCTGCGAGGAGGCGGGCCTGGTCTTCATCGGCCCCTCGGCCGACGCCATCGCGCTGATGGGCGACAAGATCCGCGCCAAGGAGACGGTGGCGGCCGCCGGAGTGCCGGTGGTCCCCGGCGGCCGTGACCCCGAACTCGCCGAGGCCGCCCGCACCTTGGGCCCGCCGGTGCTGCTGAAGCCGTCGGCCGGCGGTGGCGGCAAGGGCATGCGCCTGGTGCGGGACCTCGCCGTCCTGGACGAGGAGATCGCCGCCGCCCGCCGCGAGGCCCGCGTCTCCTTCGGCGACGACACCCTGCTGGTGGAGCGGTGGATCGACCGCCCCCGGCACATCGAGATCCAGGTGCTGGCCGACGGCCACGGCAATGTCGTGCACCTCGGCGAGCGCGAGTGCTCGCTGCAGCGGCGCCACCAGAAGATCATCGAGGAGGCGCCCAGCGTCCTCCTGGACGAGGCCACGCGCGCGGCGATGGGCGAGGCGGCCGTGCAGGCGGCCCGCTCCTGCGGCTACCGCGGCGCGGGCACCGTGGAGTTCATCGTGCCGGGCGGCGACCCCTCCCAGTACTACTTCATGGAGATGAACACCCGGCTCCAGGTCGAGCACCCCGTCACCGAGCTGGTGACCGGCCTCGACCTGGTCGAGTGGCAGCTGCGGGTGGCCGCGGGCGAGCCGCTGGGCTTCGCCCAGGACGACGTGACGCTGACCGGGCACGCCGTCGAGGCCCGTATCTGCGCCGAGGACCCGGCCCGCGGCTTCCTGCCCTCCGGCGGCACCGTCCTGCTGCTGGACGAGCCGGGGGGCGACGGCGTGCGCACCGACTCCGGGCTCAGCGAGGGCACCGAGGTCGGCAGCCTGTACGACCCGATGCTCTCCAAGGTGATCGCGTACGGCCCCGACCGCGCGACCGCGCTGCGCAGGCTCCGGGCGGCGCTCGCGGGGACGGTCACGCTGGGCGTGCAGACGAACGCGGGCTTCCTGCGCCGGCTGCTCGGCCATCCGGCCGTGGTGGCGGGCGAGCTGGACACCGGCCTGGTGGAGCGGGCCGTGGACGACCTGGTCACCACGGACGTACCGGAGGAGGTGTACGAGGCGGCGGCGGCCGTACGACTGGAGGCGCTGAAGCCCACCGGCGAGGGCTGGACCGACCCCTTCTCGGTGCCGAACGGCTGGCGGCTCGGCGGCACCCCGAAGCCGCCCGCCTTCCATCTGAAGGCCCAGGACCCGGTGACGTACACCCCGCGCGGCACCGCCACCGTCACCGGCGACACGGTCGCGGTCACCCTCGACGGGCTGCGGCACACCTTCCGCCGCGCCGGTGACTGGCTCGGCCGGGACGGCGACGCCTGGCAGGTGCGCGACCACGACCCGGTGGCCGACTCGCTGTCTCAGGCGGCGCACGCGGGCGCCGACTCGCTGACCGCCCCGATGCCCGGCACCGTGACCGTCGTCAAGGTCGCCGTCGGGGACGAAGTGGCCGCCGGGCAGAGCCTGCTGGTGGTGGAGGCGATGAAGATGGAGCACGTCGTCTCCGCCCCGCACGCGGGCACCGTCGCCGAGCTGGACGTCACGCCGGGCAGCACGGTCGCCATGGACCAGGTGCTGGCCGTCATCGCGCCGAAGGAGGAGACGGAGTGAGCGCCGAGCGGCTGCCCATGGTCGTACCGGCCTCGGACCTGCCCGCCCGGGTGCGGATCCACGAGGTCGGCGCGCGCGACGGGCTGCAGAACGAGAAGGGTGCCGTACCGACCGAGGTGAAGGCGGAGTTCATCCGCCGCCTCGCCGAGGCGGGCCTGACCACGATCGAGGCGACGAGCTTCGTGCACCCCAAGTGGGTGCCCCAACTCGCCGACGCGGAGGAGCTGTTCCCACGGGTCCGCGAGCTGCCCGGGGTGGAGCTGCCGGTCCTGGTGCCCAACCAGCGCGGCCTGGAGCGGGCGCTGGCCCTCGGCGCCGACCGGATCGCGGTGTTCGCCAGCGCCACCGAGTCCTTCGCCAAGGCCAACCTCAACCGCACGGTGGACGAGTCCCTCGCGGTGTTCGAGCCGGTGGTGCGCGGGGCCAAGGACGCGGGCGCGTGGGTGCGCGGCTATGTCTCCATGTGCTTCGGCGACCCGTGGGAAGGCGCGGTCCCGCTGCATCAGGTGGCCCGCGTCTGCACCGCGCTGCGGAACATGGGCTGCGACGAGCTGAGCCTCGGCGACACCATCGGCGTGGCCACCCCCGGACATGTCCAGGAACTCCTGAATTTGCTCAACGAGGAGGGCGTGCCGACCAACGAGATCGGCGTGCACTTCCACGACACCTACGGCCAGGCGCTCGCGAACACCTACGCGGCCCTGGAGCACGGCGTGACGACGGTCGACGCGTCCGCCGGCGGGCTCGGCGGCTGCCCGTACGCCAAGTCCGCCACCGGCAACCTCGCCACCGAGGACCTGGTCTGGATGCTGCACGGCCTCGGCATCGAGACCGGCGTCGACCTCGGCCGGCTGACCGCCACCAGCGTGTGGATGGCCGCCCATCTGGACCGGCCCAGCCCCTCGCGCACCGTCCGCGCTCTCTCCCACAAGGACCAGTGATCAGCATGGACCACCGCCTCAGCCCCGAGCTGGAGGAACTCCGCCGTACGGTGGAGGAGTTCGCGCACGATGTCGTGGCGCCGAAGATCGGCGACTTCTACGAGCGGCACGAGTTCCCGTACGAGATCGTCCGCGAGATGGGCCGGATGGGTCTGTTCGGGCTGCCGTTCCCGGAGGAGTACGGCGGCATGGGCGGCAACTACCTGGCGCTCGGCATCGCCCTGGAGGAGCTGGCCCGGGTGGACTCCTCGGTGGCGATCACCCTGGAGGCCGGTGTCTCGCTCGGCGCGATGCCCATTTACCTCTTCGGCACCGAGGAGCAGAAGCGCGAGTGGCTGCCCCGGCTGTGCTCGGGCGAGATGCTCGGCGGCTTCGGTCTGACCGAGCCGGACTGCGGCTCGGACGCGGGCGGCACCCGTACGACGGCCCGCCTGGACCCCGACACCGACGAATGGGTGATCAACGGCTCCAAGTGCTTCATCACCAACTCGGGTACGGACATCACCGGGCTGGTCACGGTCACCGCGGTCACCGGCCGCAAGCCCGACGGCAAGCCGCTGATCTCCTCGATCCTCGTGCCGTCCGGCACCCCGGGCTTCACGGTCGCGGCGCCGTACTCCAAGGTGGGCTGGAACGCCTCGGACACCCGTGAACTCTCCTTCGTGGACGTCCGCGTGCCCGCCGCCAACCTGGTCGGCCAGGAGGGCCGGGGCTACGCCCAGTTCCTGCGCATCCTGGACGAGGGCCGCATCGCCATCGCCGCGCTGGCGACGGGTCTGGCGCAGGGCTGTGTGGACGAGTCGGTGAAGTACGCCAAGGAGCGGCACGCCTTCGGCCGGCCGATCGGCGCCAACCAGGCGATCCAGTTCAAGATCGCCGACATGGAGATGAAGGCGTACACGGCGCGGCTCGCCTGGCGTGACGCGGCCTACCGGCTGGTCGCAGGTGAGCCCTTCAAGAAGGAGGCGGCGATGGCGAAGCTGTACTCCTCCACGATCGCCGTCGACAACGCCCGCGAGGCCACCCAGGTCCACGGCGGCTACGGCTTCATGAACGAGTACCCGGTGGCCCGTATGTGGCGCGACTCCAAGATCCTGGAGATCGGCGAGGGCACGAGCGAGGTGCAGCGGATGCTGATCGCACGGGAGTTGGGGCTGGCGGGCTGAGCCTGCCGGGGCAGCGGTCGAGGGGGCGTGTCCACGTGGGCACGCCCCCTCGCTTTCCTGTGCCACGGGCCGGTTACGGCGTGGTGCAGTACGCGTACGCCGTGACCGTGCCGGGCAGCAGCCCGGTCGGACCGGTGGCCGTCACGTCCCGCTGGCCGGGGTTCGTGTCATCGGCCTTCGAGGCGGTGACCTGGATCAGGTCGGACGACAGCGCGTACCCGCCGCTGAGCAGCTGAGTACCCGCCGGGCAGGTCGCCGTCACGGTGACGGACCCGAGGAGCGGCGTGACGGTCTCGGGGTCGCCGACGACGGTCTGGGTGACCGCAGTCGTTCAGCAGGTTGCGGCCACCGGCGCATACGTACGGCTTGTGGGCGTCGGCGTCCGTATTCGCCGTGCCCGCGGCGGCGGTCCCCGCGAACACGGACGCGGTCAGCAGCACACCCCCCCTGCCGCGCCCCACCCGGCACGCAGGCCAGAGCGACGCCCGCGCGGCGAGGACTCCGGCCGGGCCCGCCGTCAGGGCGCGGACTCCCACAGCTCGACCCCCGCCGCGACCCACTCCCGTACCGCGCGCCGCTCGTCGGGGGTCCAGTCGCCGCACTCCCCCACGAACAACTTCTCGTACGCACCGTCATGCACCGCGCCCTGCCGGGGCAGCCGATGACCCTCACCGAGCCCGCGCGCCAGGTCCTCGAAGAAGTTCCACGCCTCCAGCACCGCCCCCGCGGGCACCCGCCGACGCACCGGGTCCGCCAGCCAGCGCTGCACCCGGACGAGTTCCAGCGTCCCGACCCCGGACGCGGCCACCCTCCAGCCCTGCCGCCCCGCGAACACCCGCGCCTGCCGCCCCGTCGCGAACACCGGCACCCGACGGCGCCCGCCCTCCCCCACCGCCACCACCCGATCGAGCTCGTCCCCCCGCCCCCCGACCCAGAGCACCACCCCACTGCGCCCGGCCCCCCGCACCCGATACGCGTAGAGCCTCCCGCCCCCGGCCACTCCCATGAACCCCGCCTCTCCCGAGCACCCCCCACAGTCAACGCAGTTGAGCGATCGACGGCAAAGGCGTTCCGCGCCGCGTGGAGCACCCGCCTGCGGGAACCCGTACCACCCCCTGGACGGAGGGAAAGGTTAGGCTAACCTAAGCCTCGCACTTGTCCGGCGGGCGCTGCGCCCCGTTCGAAAGCGGTCCTCTCCATGTCCCATGCCCGTGCCATCCACCTCTCCCGCCGCGGCCTGCTCGCCGCGGGCGGCGCCGTAGGGCTCGGCGTCGCGCTCGCGGCCTGCGGGGACGACAAGGGCAAAGCCAAGGACGGCGGCAGCGGGTCGACCGCGGCGAAGTCGGGTCCCTGGTCGTTCAAGGACGACCGCGGCAAGACCGTGAAGCTCGACAAGGTCCCCGCGAACATCGTCGCCTTCACCGGCGTCGGCGCCGCGCTCTACGACTACGGCGTCCAGGTCAAGGGCGTCTTCGGCCCGACCACGACCACGGGCGGCAAGCCCGACGTCCAGGCCGGCGACATGGACGTCAGCAAGGTGACCGTCCTCGGCAACGCCTGGGGCCAGTTCAACGTCGAGAAGTACGCCGCCCTCGCCCCCGACGTGCTGATCACCACGATGTTCGACGACGCCGGCACCCTCTGGTACGTCCCCGAGCAGTCCACCAAGCAGATCGCCGAACTCGCGCCCAGCGTCGGCATCTCCGTGTACGACCGTCAGCTCACCCAGCCGCTCCAGCGGATGTGGGACCTCGCCGAGTCGCTCGGCGCGGACATGAAGGCCGCCAAGGTCACCGACGCGAAGAAGCGGTTCGAGGCGGCCGCCGCCCGGCTGCGGGCCGCCGCCAAGGCCAAGCCGCACCTCAAGGTGATGGCCGGCAGCGCGAGCGACCAGCTCTTCTACGTCTCGGGCACGCACCTGTCCATCGACCTGGAGTACTTCAAGGCCCTCGGCGTGAACTTCGTGGAGCCGCCGGAGAGCGCGAAGAAGCAGGGCGGCGGCTGGTACGAGTCGCTGAGCTGGGAGAACGTCGACAAGTACCAGGCCGACATCATCATGATGGACGACCGCTCCTCGGCGATCCAGCCCAAGGACATCACCAAGCCGACCTGGAAGAAGCTGCCGGCGGTCAAGGCGGGACAGGTCATCGGCCGCTCCCCCGAGCCGATCCTGTCGTACGACAAGTGCGTCCCGCTGCTGACGAGCCTCGCGGAGGCTCTGGAGAAGGCGAAGAAGGTCAGCTAGAGCAGCCCCCACCCCTTCCGACAGGAGCCCCCATGGCCACGGCCGCCGTCGAACCCTTCACGCTGTTCTCCCTCCAGGTCGCACGCACCCGACGGCTCGGGCCCTCCCTGGTGCGGGTCACCTTCGACGGGGCCGAGCTGAAGGGCTTCCACTCCGACGGACGCGATCAGTCCCTCTCCCTGTTCCTGCCGCACCCCGGGCAGACGGAGCCCGTCGTGCCGCTCGACCTGGGAGAGGCGTGGTGGCAGGAGTACCGCGAACTCCCGGAGGACGTACGGGCCGTGATGCGCTCGTACACCCTGCGGGAGCTGCGGCGCGAGCCGGACGAGATCGACATCGACTTCGCCCTGCACGGGGTCGAACCCGGCGCCGCCGCCCCCGCGGGGCCCGCCTCCCAGTGGGCCGCGCGGGCCGTCCCCGGCGACCGGGTACTGGTCCTCGGGCCGGTGCTCGCCGACAACCGGGCCATCCGGTTCCGCCCGCCCGCGGACACCGACCTCGTGGTGATGTGGGGCGACGAGACCGCCGTACCCGCCGCGACCGCGATCCTCGAATCCCTCCCGGCGGGCACCCGGGTGCGCGCCTGGCTCCAGGTGCCGCACGCCGGTGACATCCAGGACGTGCGCACGGACGCCGACGCGGAGATCACCTGGCTGGTGCGCGGCGAGGGCGCCCCCGAACCGCTCGCCGCCCTCCAGAGCGCTCAACTCCCCGACACGGCACACCCGTACGTCTGGATCTCCGGCGAGTCCGGGCAGGTGAAGGCGCTGCGGCGGCACTTCGTCAGAGACCGCGGGGTCGACCGGCGCAGGGTGACCTTCGTCGGGTACTGGCGGCGCGGACTGACCGAGGAACAGCTCCGGGCGACCGGCGAATAGCCGCCCCCGCCTCACCCTCGCCCCGCCCACTTCCGCCCCTTTGCCCCCTTCCCCCCACCCTTGGGCACACGTGTGCCTCGACCCAAAGAACTTAGGTTAGGCTAACCTAAGTTCCATCCCCCACGGACTTCCCCCCGGAGGACCCCCCATGCGCTCCCACCTGCTCAATGGCCTTACCGCGGAGCACTACCGCCGTTCCGTGACCGAAGGAGTCGAGCGGGTGGCGGCCAAACTCGCCGCCACCGAGCGCCCGTTCACCGGCGTCACCGCGGACGAACTGTCCCCCCGCGTCGACGCCATCGACCTCGACCGCCCGCTCGGCGACACCGCCGCCGTCCTCGACGAGCTGGAGGACGTCTATCTGAAGGACGCGGTCTACTTCCACCACCCGCGCTACCTCGCCCACCTCAACTGCCCGGTCGTCATCCCGGCCCTGCTCGGCGAGGCAGTGCTCTCCGCGGTCAACTCCTCGCTGGACACCTGGGACCAGTCGGCCGGCGGCACGCTCATCGAGCGCAAGCTGATCGACTGGACGACCGCGCGGATCGGCCTCGGCCCCGCCGCCGACGGCGTGTTCACCTCCGGCGGCAGCCAGTCCAACCTCCAGGCGCTGCTGCTGGCCCGCGAGGAGGCCAAGAGCGAGGACTCCGCGAAACTGCGGATCTTCGCCTCCGAGGCCGGCCACTTCAGCGTGCAGAAGTCGGCGAAACTGCTCGGGCTCGGCCCCGACGCGGTCGTCACCGTCCCCGTCGACCGCGACAAGCGGATGCAAACCGTCGCGCTGGCCCGTGAGCTGGAGCGTTGCCGCGCCGAGGGCCTGGTGCCCATGGCGGTCGTCGCCACCGCCGGGACCACCGACTTCGGCTCCATCGACCCGCTGCCCGAGATCGCCGAGCTGTGCGACCGCCACGGCGCCTGGATGCATGTGGACGCGGCCTACGGCTGCGGGCTGCTCGCCTCGCGCAAGTACCGGCACCGCATCGACGGCATCGAGCGCGCCGACTCGGTCACCGTGGACTACCACAAGTCCTTCTTCCAGCCGGTGAGTTCGTCCGCCGTGCTGGTGCGCGACGGGGCCACGCTGCGGCACGCCACCTATCACGCGGAGTACCTCAACCCGCGCCGGGCGGTGCACGAGCGCATCCCCAACCAGGTCGACAAGTCCCTCCAGACCACCCGCCGCTTCGACGCCCTCAAGCTGTGGCTGACGCTGCGCGTCATGGGCGCCGACGGCATCGGTGAACTCTTCGACGAGGTCTGCGACCTGGCCGTCCAGGGCTGGCATCTGCTCGCCGCCGACCCGCGCTACGACGTCGTGGTCGAGCCGTCCCTGTCCACCCTCGTCTTCCGCTACATACCGGCCGCCGTCACCGACCCGGCCGAGATCGACCGCGCCAACCTCCATGCCCGCAAAGCCCTGTTCGCCTCCGGCGACGCCGTGGTCGCGGGCACCAAGGTGGGCGGCCGCCACTACCTGAAGTTCACCCTGCTCAACCCCGAGACGACGCCGTCCGACATCGCCGCCGTCCTCGATCTCATCGCCGGCCACGCCGAGCAGTACCTGGGAGAGTCCCTTGACCGCGCTTCCTGAATCCAGCCGCATCCACGACCTCGTGGGGATCGGGCTCGGCCCCTTCAACCTCGGCCTCGCCTGCCTGAGCGAGCCGATCGCCGAACTGGACGCCGTCTTCCTGGAGTCGAAGCCCGACTTCGAGTGGCACGCCGGGATGTTCCTGGACGGCGCCCACCTCCAGACCCCGTTCATGTCGGACCTGGTCACCCTCGCCGACCCCACCTCGCCGTACTCCTTCCTCAACTACCTGAAGGAGAAGGGCCGGCTGTACTCCTTCTACATCCGGGAGAACTTCTACCCGCTGCGGGTGGAGTACGACGACTACTGCCGCTGGGCCGCCGGCAAGCTGAGCTGCGTCCGCTTCGGCACCACCGTCACCGAGGTGTCGTACGAGGACGATCTGTACGTGGTGCGGACCGAGGCCGGTGACACGATCCGCGCCCGGCACCTCGTGCTCGGCACGGGCACGGTGCCCTACCTCCCCGAGTCCTGCCGGGATTTGGGCGGGGACCTCCTGCACACCTCCCAGTACATGCACCGCAAGGAAGAGCTGCAGGGAAAGAAGTCCATCACGGTCGTCGGCAGCGGGCAGAGCGCGGCCGAGATCTACTACGAGCTGCTGTCCGAGATCGACGTCCACGGCTACCAGCTCAACTGGGTCACCCGCTCCCCGCGGTTCTTCCCGCTGGAGTACACCAAGCTGACCCTGGAGATGACCTCCCCGGACTACATCGACTACTTCCGCGCGCTGCCCGAGGAGACCCGCTACCGGCTGGAGAAGCAGCAGAAGGGTCTGTTCAAGGGCATCAACTCGGAACTCATCGACGCGATCTTCGACCTGCTCTACCAGAAGAACGTGACGAGCGGGGACCGGCCGGTGCCCACCCGGCTGCTCACCAACTCCTCGCTGCACAGCGCCCGTCACGAGGACGGGGCGTACACCCTCGGCTTCCGCCAGGACGAGCAGGGCAAGGACTTCGAGATCCGCACCGAGGGCCTGGTGCTGGCCACCGGCTACCACTACGCGCCCCCGGCCTTCCTCGCCCCGCTGCGCGAGCGGCTGCGCTTCGACGGCCACGGCCGCTTCGACGTCGCCCGCAACTACGCCATCGACGTCACCGGGCGCGGTGTCTTCCTGCAGAACGCCGGCGTCCACACCCACAGCATCACCAGCCCCGACCTGGGCATGGGCCCCTACCGCAACGCGAGCATCATCCGCGAGGTGCTCGGCAGCGAGTACTACCCGGTCGAGAAGTCCATCGCCTTCCAGGAGTTCGCCGTATGACCGACCTGACCTTCACCTTCCGGCCCGTCGACCCGCTCGCGGACGCCGAGCTGCTGCACTCCTGGATCACCCACCCGAAGGCCGCCTTCTGGATGATGCAGGACGCGAAACTGGAGGACATAGAGCGGGCGTACATGGAGATAGCCGCCGACGAGCACCAGCAGGCACTGCTCGGGCTCCGGGACGGCGCCCCCGCCTTCCTGGTGGAGCGGTACGACCCCGTCCACCGGGAACTGGTCGGCCTCTACGAGCCGCAGCCGGGCGATGTCGGGATGCACTTCCTGACCCCCGCGACCGACACCCCCGAGCACGGGTTCACCAAGGCCGTCATCACCGCCGTCATGGCCCACCTCTTCGAGGACCCGGCCGTGGAGCGCGTCGTCGTGGAGCCGGATGTCCGCAACAAGGCGGTGCACGCGCTGAACACGGCCGTCGGCTTCGTGGCCGAGCGCGAGATACAGAAGCCGGAGAAGGAAGCCCTGCTGAGCTTCTGCACCCGCGAGCAGTTCACCAAGGCGGTGTCCGCATGACCCCCGCCGAGTCCGTGGCCCATCTGTCCCCCGAGCGCTGGGCGCAGGCCAACCGGCTGCTGATCCGCAAGGCGCTCGCCGAGTTCGCGCACGAGCGCCTGATCACCCCCGAGGCGGACGGCGAGGGCTATGCCGTCCGCAGCGACGACGGGCTCACCGCCTACCGGTTCACCGCCGTGCGCCGCGCCCTCGACCACTGGGAGGTCGACGCCGGCTCGATCACCCGGCACCGCGACGGCGCCGAACTCCCGCTCGCCGCACTGGACTTCTTCATCGAGCTGAAGGAGTCGCTGGGTCTGAGCGACGCCATCCTGCCCGTGTACCTGGAGGAGATCTCCTCCACCCTCTCCGGCACCTGCTACAAGCTCGCCAAGCACCAGCTCACCTCGGCCGAGCTGGCGTCGAGCGGCTTCCAGGCGATCGAGACCGGGATGACCGAGGGCCACCCCTGCTTCGTCGCGAACAACGGGCGGCTCGGCTTCGGGGTCCACGAGTACCTGTCGTACGCCCCGGAGACCGCGCACCCGGTCCGGCTGGTGTGGCTGGCCGCGCACCGCTCCCGCGCCGCCTTCACCGCGGGCACCGGCATCGAGTACGAGGGCTTCGTCCGGGCCGAGTTGGGCGAGGAGACCGTCGAGCGGTTCGGGCGGACGCTGACCGCCCAGGGCCTCGACCCGGCCGACTACCTCCTCATCCCCGTCCACCCCTGGCAGTGGTGGAACAAGCTGTCCGTCACCTTCGCGGCGGAAGTGGCCCGCAGGCATCTCGTGCCGCTCGGCGAGGGCGACGACGAATACCTCGCCCAGCAGTCCATCCGGACCTTCTTCAACACCAGCGCCCCGCACAAGCACTATGTGAAGACGGCCCTGTCCGTCCTCAACATGGGCTTCATGCGCGGTCTTTCGGCCGCCTACATGGAGGCCACCCCCGCCATCAACGACTGGCTCGCCCAGCTGATCGAGAACGACCCGGTGCTCAAGGGCAGCGGTCTGACGATCATCCGCGAGCGGGCCGCCGTCGGCTACCGGCATCTGGAGTACGAGCAGGCCACCGACCGCTACTCCCCCTACCGCAAGATGCTGGCCGCGCTGTGGCGGGAGAGCCCGGTGCCCTCCCTCGCGGACGGCGAGACGCTCGCCACCATGGCCTCCCTGCTCCATGTCGACCACGAGGGCGCGTCCTTCGCGGCCGTCCTGATCGAGCGGTCGGGGCTCGCGCCCGCCGAGTGGCTGCGCCGGTACCTGCGGGCGTACTACACCCCGCTGCTGCACAGCCTCTACGCCTACGACCTGGCGTTCATGCCGCACGGCGAGAACACCATCCTGGTGCTGCGGGACGGGGTCGTGCAGCGGGCCGTCTACAAGGACATCGCCGAGGAGATCGTGGTGATGGACCCGGACGCCGTGCTGCCGCCGGAGGTCGCCCGGATCCGGGCCGACATCCCCGAGGACCAGAAGCTGCTGTCGATCTTCACCGACGTCTTCGACTGCTTCTTCCGCTTCCTCGCCGCGAACCTCGCCGCCGAGGGCGTCCTCACCGAGGACGAGTTCTGGGGGACGGTCGCGGAGATCTCCCGCGAGTACCAGGAGGCGAACCCCCAGCTCGCCGACCGGTTCGCGCAGTACGACCTCTTCGCGCCCGAGTTCGCGCTGTCCTGCCTCAACCGGCTCCAGCTGCGCGACAACCGGCAGATGGTGGACCTCTCGGATCCCTCCGGGGCGCTCCAGCTGGTGGGCACGCTGCGCAATCCGCTGGCCGGTCGCTGACGGCGGACACCGACGGACGGGCGCCCCGGAGTACGGTCCTCCGGGGCGCCCGTTCACCTTCTTCTCAGCCGCTGGGCCAGGGCACCTGCGGCGAGTGGTAGTAGCCGATGCCGAGGGCGTCCCAGCGCGGGCCCTGGGCGGCCAGCCGTACCTTGTAGGTGTTCCAGTCGTGGGTGGCGGCGGGCGACCAGCCCAGCTCGGCCGCGCCGGGCAGCCGCGGGAACGCCATGTAGTCGATGTCGGCCGAGGTCTTCAGCGTCTCCGACCACAGGGGCGCCTCCACCCCCCGCACCGCCGACGCGGGCACGCCCGCCAGATAGGCGCCCGGGTCCCAGTCGTACGACCGCTGGACCTCCACCAGCCCGGCCCAGGACAGCCCGAGCGCGGTGTCCTTGGTGTACTTCATGTCGAGGTAGACCCGGTCGGCCGGGGACAGGATCAGCCCCGTGCCGTTGCGGGCGGCCTGTGCGACCTGCTCCTTCTCGGCCGCGCTGGTGCTGTCCAGCCCCCAGTACTGGGCGAGCGCGCCCTTCGCGGGGTGGGCACCGGTGAGCTGATGCCAGCCGGTGATCTTCTTGCCGTACTTGGCGACGATCGGCTGTACGCGGTCCATGAAGGTCACATAGTCGGCATGGCTGGTGGAGTGCGCCTCGTCGCCGCCGATGTGCAGATAGCGGCCCGGGGTGAGCGCGGCCAGCTCCTTGATGACGTCGTCCACGAAGGTGTACGTGACGTCCTTGGACACGCACAGCGAGCTGAAGCCGACCTCGGTGCCCGTGTAGCGCGGGGGTGCCACGCCGTCGCAGTTGAGCTTCGCGTAGGAGGCGAGGGCCGCGTTGGTGTGGCCGGGCATGTCGATCTCGGGCACGACCTCCACATAGCGGGCGGCCGCGTAGGAGACGAGGTGCCGGTACTCGGCCTGGGTGTAGAAGCCGCCCTTGCCCCCGCCGACCTCGCTCCCCCCACCGTAACTCGCCAGTCTGGGCCAGGAGTTGATGGCGATGCGCCAGCCCTGGTCGTCGCTGAGGTGCAGATGCAGCTCATTGACCTTGTACAGCGCGAGTTCGTCGATGTACCGCTCCACCTGGGCGACGCTGAAGAAGTGCCGGGAGACGTCCAGCATGGCGCCCCGGTAGGCGTAGCGCGGGCGGTCCTCGACGGTGCCGCCCGCGATCTGCCAGCTCTGCCGCTGGACCGTCCTCTTCTCGACAGCTGCCGGGAGGAGTTGGCGCAGCGTCTGCACGCCGTGGAAGAGGCCGGCCGGGGCGCTCGCGGTGAGCGTGACACCGGTGGGGCCGCTGCGCAGCCGGTAGCCCTCGGCGCCGTAGTCCCCCTTCTCCAGATGCAGCCGGATGCCCCCGCCGCCGTGCTCGGTGAGCGGCAGCGGATAACCGGTGGAGGGCCGCAGGATGCCGGCGAGATAGGCGCCGACCCGCCGGACCTCGGCCGAGCCGTCCACGCGGACGGCGGTGGCACGGGTGATGCGGTACGGCGCTCCGCCCGGGGTGACGGAGGCGGGCGCCGGGACCACCTGGTTCAAGGGGGTGACGGGGGCCTTGGGCGGGGCGGGCGCGGCGCCGAGGGTGAAGACACCGGCCGCCGCCACGAGCAGCAGTGAACCAAGGACGCGGGCGGTTCGGGGAGTCGTACGGTCGTTCCGTGTCACATGCGCTCCCTTCGAATCTGGTCGTGACCACTCTCCCGCAGATCCGCCGAAACCAGCCCGACGGATCCGGTGAAACAATCCCGCTATGGCAGAAATCATCCAGAAGGACGGCACCTGGGTCTTCGACGGCGACGCCCTGCGGCTCATCCCCGGCCGGGACAAGGGTGTCGGGCTGCTCCGCCGGGAACTGGGCGAACTCCTCATTCCTTTAAGTGCGTTGGCGTCCATATCCGTCGCGCAGGGCAGGCGGTCCGGGCTGCTGAGACTGCGGCTGCGCGACGGCGCCGATCCCCTGCTCCAGGCGACGGGCGGACGGCTGCGCGATGCCGACGACCCGTACCGGCTGGTCGTGGAGCCCGATCGGGGCGCCGTCGCCGAGTACTTCGCGCACGAGGTGCGCAACGCGCTGCTGCTGGAGGGGATTTCACCGGAGCCGACCGACCGGTATCTGCTGCCGGGTCCCGCGCTGCCGGTGTCCGCGTCCGCCGGGGACGGCAGCGCGAGCTTCGACGGGGAGCGGGTGCGGCTGGAGTGGAACTGGAAGACCGAGGACGCCAAGGCGCAGACCGGCACCCGGACCGTCCCGCTCGGCGAGATCCTGGGCGTGGAGTGGCAGCCGGCGTCCGGGCTGGAGAACGGTCATCTGCGATTCCTGGTCCGGGGCGCCCCGGCCGCCGGGCGGGCGAAGTACGACCCGAACGCCGTGGAGCTGTGGGGGTTCAAGAAGGATCCGCTGATGGCGCTGGTGGGGGCCGCCGTACAGGCGCGGCTGCCGCACCCCGCGGGGCGGCGGCCGGACTCGCCCGCCCTGCCCGCGCCCACCGAGCAGGCGCCGGAGCAGCCGCCCGCGGCGGACGCCGGTCATGACGCGCTGCTGCGGCGGTTGCGGGAGCTGGGCGAGCTGCGCCGCGACGGCGTGCTGACCGAGGAGGAGTTCACCCGGGCCAAACAGGCGGTCCTCGGTCAGCTGTGAGGCCCGTGTTCCCCCTCAGGCTGTCCGCTGCGCGACATCGGTAGTCCCGGTGCGTTGTTTCCGTCAGGTCGGTCGGTCCCTAGCGTGATCGGTGCGGCGTGGACCGCGCACGGCGGTGCTTCTCCGCGACTCCTCGACACCTGTCTCACCAGGGGGATTCATGTCCTTGACCGTGTCAACCGCACGCGGGGTGCCACCCGTGGCCGCATCGCGCCGATCGGGGCTGGTGCTGCTTCTGGTCTGTGTCGCGAACTTCATGCTGATGCTCGACGCGACCGTCGTCACCGCCGCCCTCGCCGACATCCGAGCGCGCTTCGACGCCTCCATCGACGGCCTCCAGTGGGTCGTCGACGCCTACTCGATCCCGCTGGCCGGGTTCATGCTGACCTTCGCCACGCTCGGCGACCGGCTCGGACGCAAGCGGATGTTCCTGTCCGGCATGGCCGTGTTCACCGGCGCGTCCCTGGCGTTGACGCTCGCGGACACCATTGTGCAGCTCGACGCCCTGCGCGCGGTCCAGGGCGTCGGCGCCGCGATGCTCTTCGCCACCGCGCTGCCGCTGCTGTCGGCCGCGTTCCCCGAGGCCGCGGCCCGCGCGAAGGCGATCGGCGTCTACGGCGCCGTGATGGCGGGAGCGACCGTACTCGGCCCGGTCATCGGCGGCGCGCTGGTGACGGAGTTCGGCTGGCGCTCGATCTTCACCGTCAACCTGCCCATCGGCATGGCGGTCCTGCTACTGGCCGCGCTGAAGATGCCCGAGCCGCCGCGGGCCTCCGGCCTGCGGACGGACGGGCTCGGCTCGCTGCTGCTCACCGGCGGCCTGGTGACCGGGGTGTTCGCCGTGACCCGCAGCAGCGCGCTCGGCTGGACGTCGCCGACCGTGATCGCACTGCTCGGCGCGGCGGCCGTGCTCGTACTCGGCTTTCTGGCCTGGCAGATGAAGGGGGCCAAGCACCCCTTGCTCGACCTCGCCATGGCGCGGAAGCCCGGGTTCGTCGGCACCGCGATCGTGTCCGTCGGGCACATGGCCACGCTGATGGCCGCGGCCACCTACCTCTCGCTCTTCCTCATGGGCACGCTCGACTGCACCCCGCTGCAGATGGGACTGCGGGTGATCCCGATCAGCGTCAGCGCGATGATCGCCGCTCCGCTGACCGCGGTCTTCGCGAAGAAGCTGCCGATCTCGGTCTCGCTGACGGCCACCATGGCGCTGGTCGCGGTCGGCCTGTTCCTCCTCGGCGGCTTCGGCTACCACGACAGCTGGACCCACTTCCTGGCCGGGGAGGTGATCGGCGGTGCCGGCCTCGGCGCGATCACCGCGGCCAACCAGGCCGCGTCCCTGACCTTCGCCGCACCGGAGAACGCGGGCATGGCCAGTGCCACCTTCGGCACGCTGCGGCAGGTCGGCATGGCGGTCGGCATCGCCGGGCTCGGCTCGATGTTCAGCCATGTGGCCGAGCAGCAGGCCGCCTCGGGGATCGCGGCGATCCCGGGCGCGCGGGCGGTGCCGGGAGAGCTGCGGGAACAGTTCGTCCACCAGGTCGGGTCCGCGTCCGGTCACCAGGTGGTCGCGGCGCTGCCACCGGGGCTGCGGGACAGCGCGCCCGCGCTGACCCGGATCGCCGACCACGCGTCGATCGACGCGCTCAACTCGATGCTGACCCTGGGCTCGGTCGTCGCCGCGGCCTCCGTGGTGCTCGCGCTGGCCGCCTTCGCGGTCGACCGCCGTCGGGTCGGCCGACGGGCGCCCGAGCGGGAGGTCACGGCGGGGTGAGTGCGGGCCCGGCGCCGCTCGCACCGAAGTACGCGGCCGGAGTGGCGCCGATCTCCCGTCGGAACGCGGCGACGAACGCGCTCGGGCTCCCGTAGCCGACCGCGCGGGCGACCCGTGCGACCGGCTGCCCGGCACCCAGCAGCGGCAGCGCGGCGCTGAGCCGCTGGAAGGTACGCCAGCTGGTGAAGCTCACCCCGGTCTCGGCCCGGAACCGGCGCGACAGGGTGCGGGACGAGGCGCCGAGCTCCCGGCCCCAGTCCGCCAAGTCCCTGCTGTCCGCCGGGTCCTGGCGTATCGCGAGGGCGATCCGCAGGGCCAGCGGGTCGGTGGGAAGGATCGTCGGGAGCGTGGTGACCGACAGGGGCTTCATCAGATCCCACAGCACCGCCGTGGCGCGGGCACGGCGGTCCGCGACGCCGGGGCCGTCGCCCAGTTCCACGAGGTAGGACAGCAACGGCCCGACCGGTCCGGTGGCATCGAGGACGGTCGGCGCCGCCCAGTGCAGCGGGCATTCGTACGGCTCGAAGTACAGCGAGAGCATCGCGCAGGAGGAACCGGGGAGGACGGCGTGGTCCACACCGCCGGGGAGCCACAGGGCACGCGAGCGCTGCACGACCCATTGGGAGCCGTCCACCGCCATCGTCAGCAGACCGGTCGGCACCCAGGTGAGCTGGTGCTGCGGGTGGCTGTGCGTGGGCAGACCCGCCCCGGGCGTGAGCGGGATGACGATGCTCGCGCGCGTCTCGTAACTGATGGTGATGCGCCCCGAGTTGGTCACGGGATCCGACTCTACCGGGGTCCGCCGCCGTACGGGTGACCGTCTTGCTCAGGCAAGCAAACACGGCTATGGTCTTGCTCATGCAAGCAGGAAACAGCACGGGCAAGCAACGAGCTGGCGGGCGGGCCAAGTCCTTCACGGAGACGGGCCGCCGCGCCCAGATCGTCACCGCGGCGATCGACGTCATCGCCGAGGTCGGCTATCAGCGGGCCTCGTTCATGAAGATCGCGCAGCGCGCGGGGCTGAGCAGCACGGGGATGATCTCCTACCACTTCGACGGCCGGGACGACCTGATGCGCGAGGTCGTCGCCGAGGCGATGCGGGTCGCGGACGTCTACATGCGCCCCCGCATCGAGGCCCACGAGCGCTACGCGGCCCGCCTGCGCGCCTCCATCGAGGGCAACCTCGATCTGCTCGCCGAGTACCCGAACCATCTGGCGGCGCTCGCCGAGGTCCTGGGCAACCTTCGTGGCGGCGACCCCGGCATGGTCGCGTTCACGCAGGGGATGGAGGCGATCCTCGCCTTCCAGGTGGAGCAGCTGCGCAAGGGGCAACAGGCGGGCGAGTTCCGCGACTTCGACCCGTGGGTGATGATGCGGGCGATCCGCGCCGCCATCGACGACGTCGTGCGCCGCGCCCGGGACGAGCCCGGCCTCGACGTACGCGCCACGGGCCGCGAGCTCGCAGACCTCTTCGACCGCGCCACCAGCGCCACCGCACGGTAATCACGGACACCACACATACGGGGGAAATCGCCATGAACACCCACCAGATACCGCAGACCGACCCAAACCCGGCCGCCGAGGCCGCCGCCACAGCGGCCGAGGCGGCCACGGCGGCCGAGGCCCGACGCCGTACCACCGCGCTCCGCCGGCAGATCGGCGCGCAGCTGCTCTTCGAACTCGTCCTGCCGCTCGGCTCCTACTACGGCCTGCGCGCCGCCGGCACCGGCCAGTGGCTCGCGCTGGTCGCAAGCGGCCTGCTGCTGGTTCCGTGGATCGTCTACGGCATCGTGCGCCGGCGGCGGGTCAACGCGATGGCCCTGTTCTCGCTGAGCCTGGTGGCCATCGCCACCGCGCTGTCCATGGTCACCGGCAGCCCCCGGGTGCTGAACCTCAGGGACAGCTGGGTCACCGCCGCGATCGGATGCTGGATCCTCGGCACCCTCCTCACCCGGCGCCCGTTCATCATGACCTCCTCACGCGGCATCGTCATCGCCAAGGTCGGCGAGGCCGGCCTCAAGGAATGGGAGGGCCGCTGGGACACCGAGCCGGCGTTCCGTCACCACCTGCGGACGCTCACGGCGGTGTGGGGCGCGGTGTTCCTGCTCGACGCGGTCCTGCGCGTCGTGCTCGTCTACACCATCTCGGTGGACGCCTTCCCGCTCACCAGCACCCTGCTCTGGCTGGCCATGCTCAGCGGCCTGATCGGGTTCCACAACTGGTACGTCACCCGCAACGGCCTGAAGGTCTGAGGGAATTGACGGTGGACACCGACATCGAGGTACTGATCGCGGGAGCGGGCCCGACCGGCCTGCTGCTCGCCAATGAACTGGGCCTGGCCGGAGTGCGCGCCGCCGTCGCGGAGCGGCTGCCGCACCGGACCGGCCACTCCAAGGCGCTCAACCTGCAGCCGCGCACCGCCGAGGTGCTGGACTGCCGAGGCTGGCTGGCACCGGTCCTGGACCGGTCGCTGACCCTCCTGCCCGCCGGCCACTTCGCCGGACTGCCGCTCGACTACAGCGCGCTGGACACGGCCTTCCCGCACCAGGTCGGCATCCCCCAGGCCCGCGTCGAGGAGTTCCTGGAGGACCACCTCGCCCGGTACGGCGTCCCCGTGCTGCGCGGACAGGAACTGACCTCGCTCCGGCAGGACGCGGACGGTGTCACCGCCACCCTCCGCGGCGCCGACGGCACCGAGTCCACCTGCCGGGCCCGGTACCTGGTGGGCGCCGACGGCGGGCGCAGCACGGTGCGCCACCTCCTGGGCACCCCCTTCCCGGGGCGGGACGGGCGCGTCGGCATGGCCGTCGCCGACATCGAACTCGCCCCCGCCGAGGGCGGATCGGACCGCCCGGACGAGTCCTGGCAGCTGCCCGACCTCACTCCGGACCCCGCGGGCGTCGCCTTCCTGCTTCCGCTCGGCGAGGGCGTGCACCGGCTGATCCTCGGCGGCCCCGAGCAGCAGGGCATCGACCGCGACGCCCCCGTCACCGACGACGAGGTGCGCACGGCGCTGGCCCGCTGCCCCGGCCCGCCCCGCGCACTGCGCGCCGTGCGCTGGGCCTCCCGCTTCACCGATGCCTCCCGGCAGGCCGAGCGCTACGCCGAGGGCCGGGTCCTGCTGGCCGGTGACGCCGCCCACATCCACGCCCCCGCCGGAGGACAGGGCCTCAACCTCGGCATGCAGGACGCCTTCAACCTCGGCTGGAAGCTGGCCGCCACGCTCCGGGGCCGGGCCCCGGACGGGCTGCTGGCCACCTATCACGCGGAGCGGCATCCCGTCGGCGCCCGGGTCCTGGCCAACACCCAGGCCCAGATGGTGCTGACGCTCCCCGACCCGGACGCCATGGTGGTACGCGAACTGCTCACCGACCTGCTCACCGTGCCCGAGGCGAACCGCCGGGTCGCCGCCATGATCGCCGGCACGGACATCCGCTATCCCATGCCCGGTACGCCGGACCATCCGCTGCTGGGGGCGCGGGCGCCCGGCGTCCGGCTGCCGTCCGGCCGGGGAGCCCTGCTCGCCGACGCCGCATCGGCGGTCACCGCCGCGGCGAGCGCCTGGGCGGACCGTGTCGACCGCCTCGGCCGCGGGTCCCTGGCCGACGAGGGCGAGGCGCTGCTGGTCCGGCCCGACGGATACGTCTGCTGGGCGGGCCCGGACGACGACACGCACGAACTGCGCTCCGCCCTCACGCGCTGGTTCGGCCCGCCCACGACCCCAGCCGCCGGTCCCGGCCCGGCCGACGAGTTCCGCTGATCGCCCCCTCGGGTGACGCAGAACACAGCGACCGAACAGGAGTTCAGAACCTCGCCCACCCGTCCGGTGCCCGATATCGGGCAGGATTCTTGCGAAACCCGCGCCGGTACCCGAGGATCTACGGGTGCACGACGAACTCGTAGATCATCTGACGCGGTCCACGCCCCTCGGCAAGGGCGAGGCGCTGCGGGTGATCCAGGACGTGCTCGCCTATTTCGACGAGTCGACGGAGGATTTCGTCCGTCGCCGCCACCGCGAGCTCCAGGCCCAGGGCCTGGTGAACGCGGAGATCTTCGAACGGATCGGGGCGGACCTCAGATATCGAGCGGTGGCACCGCCCGAGCTGACGCTCAGGCAGCTGCGCCGCATGGTCTACGGCTAGGAATACCTGCATATGTGCGGAATTGTCGGTTACATCGGGAAGCGTGACGTCGCCCCCCTCCTCCTGGAGGGCCTTCAGCGGCTGGAGTACCGCGGGTACGACTCCGCGGGCATCGTGGTCACCTCCCCGAAGGCGCCCGGCCTGAAGATGGTCAAGGCCAAGGGCCGGGTGCGCGACCTGGAGGTCAAGGTCCCGGCGCGCTTCAAGGGCACCACCGGCATCGCCCACACCCGCTGGGCCACCCACGGCGCCCCCTCCGACGTGAACGCGCACCCGCACATGTCGGGCGACAACAAGGTCGCCGTCGTCCACAACGGCATCATCGACAACGCCGCCGACCTGCGCCGCAAGCTGGAGGCGGACGGCGTCGAGTTCCTCTCCGAGACCGACACCGAGGTGCTCACCCACCTCATCGCCCGCGCCACCGCCGACAAGCTGGAGGACAAGGTCCGCCAGGCCGTCCGGCTGATCGAGGGCACCTACGGCATCGCCGTGCTGCACGCCGACTTCCCCGACCGCATCGTGGTGGCCCGCAACGGCTCCCCGGTCGTGCTCGGCATCGGCGAGAAGGAGATGTTCGTCGCCTCGGACATCGCCGCGCTGGTCATGCACACCCGGCAGATAGTGACGCTGGACGACGGCGAGATGGCCACCCTCAAGGCCGACGACTTCCGCACCTACACCACCGAGGGCACGCGCACCACCGCCGAGCCCACCACGGTGGAGTGGGAGGCCGAGTCGTACGACATGGGCGGCCACGACACCTATATGCACAAGGAGATCTTCGAGCAGGCCGACGCGGTCGACCGGGTGCTGCGCGGCCGGATCGACGACCGCTTCTCCACCGTGCACCTCGGCGGCCTCAACCTGGACGCCCGCGAGGCCCGGCAGATCCGCCGGGTGAAGATCCTCGGCTGCGGCACCTCGTACCACGCGGGGCTCATCGGCGCCCAGATGATCGAGGAGCTGGCCCGCATCCCCGCGGACGCCGAGCCGGCCTCCGAGTTCCGCTACCGCAACGCGGTCGTGGACCCCGACACGCTGTACGTCGCGGTCTCCCAGTCCGGTGAGACGTACGACGTGCTCGCCGCCGTGCAGGAACTCAAGCGCAAGGGCGCGCGGGTCTTCGGCGTCGTCAACGTGGTGGGTTCCGCGATCGCCCGTGAGGCGGACGCCGGGATCTACGTCCACGCGGGCCCCGAGGTCTGCGTCGTCTCGACCAAGTGCTTCACCAACACCACGGTCGCCTTCGCGCTGCTCGCGCTGCACCTGGGCCGCACCCGCGACCTCTCGGTGCGCGACGGCAAGCGGATCATCGAGGGCCTGCGCAGGCTGCCCGACCAGATCACCGAGATCCTCAAGCAGGAGGAGCAGATCAAGGAGCTGGCCGAGCTGTACGCCGACGCCCGCTCGATGCTCTTCATCGGCCGGGTCCGCGGCTACCCGGTCGCCCGCGAGGCCTCCCTCAAGCTCAAGGAGGTCTCGTACATCCACGCCGAGGCCTACCCCGCCTCCGAGCTGAAGCACGGCCCGCTGGCCCTGATCGAGCCCGCGCTGCCGACGGTCGCGATCATCCCGGACGACGATCTGCTGGAGAAGAACCGCGCCGCGCTGGAGGAGATCAAGGCGCGCGAGGGGAAGATCCTCGCGGTGGCCCACCAGCACCAGGAGAAGGCCGACCAGACGATCCTCGTCCCGAAGAACGAGGACGAACTCGACCCGATCCTGATGGGCATCCCCCTCCAGCTCCTCGCCTACCACACGGCGAAGGCCCTGGGCCGCGACATCGACAAGCCGAGGAACCTGGCGAAGTCGGTGACGGTCGAGTAGAAGGCCGAGTAGAAGACATGGCGAAGGCGCCCCTGCCCCTTGGGAACACCAAGGGGCAGGGGCGCCTTCGCATCGGCCGGCTCATCGGCCCACACCTGCATACCCAAAGAGGCCGGTGACCGCATTGCTGCAGGTCACCGGCCTCTTATGAGGAGGGTGAGTGACGGGACTCGAACCCGCGGCATCCTGGACCACAACCAGGTGCTCTACCAGCTGAGCTACACCCACCATGACCGGCGCTTGGAAACTTGTCGTTTCCCCGACCGGCCGAGAAGAAGTCTACAGGGTCCGAGGGGGTGCTCGCGCACAGGTTTTCGCGCGGCCCCCCAGCGGACCCCGAACGGCCTCCGGGCGGACCCGGGGCGGCCTGTTCCGTCGGCTACTTCGCCGCCGGCAGCACGTGCTTCGCCGCGATCGCCCGCGCCGTCTCCGAGTCCGGTCCGGGCTGCGGGACGAAGACGGCCTCGCGGTAGTAGCGCAGCTCGGCGATGGACTCGCGGATGTCGGCGAGCGCCCGGTGGTTGCCGTTCTTCTCCGGGCTGTTGAAGTACGCCCTCGGGTACCAGCGGCGGGCCAGCTCCTTGACCGAGGAGACGTCCACGATCCGGTAGTGCAGCCAGTTCTCCAGCGTCGGCATGTCCCGCAGCAGGAAGCCGCGGTCGGTGCCGACCGAGTTGCCGCACAGCGGAGCCTTGCCGGGCTCCTTCACATGCTCCTTGATGTACGCCAGGACCTGCTCCTCGGCGTCCTCAAGGGTCGTACCGTTCGGGAGCTCGGCGAGCAGCCCGGACGCGGTGTGCATCTGACGCACCACCTCCGGCATCGTCTCCAGCGCCCGCTCCGGCGGGCGGATGACGATGTCCACCCCCTCGCCGAGTACGTTCAGCTCGGAGTCGGTGACGAGGGCGGCAACCTCGATGAGAGCGTCGTCGGACAGCGAGAGGCCGGTCATCTCGCAGTCGATCCACACCATGCGATCGTTCATGCGACCACCCTAAGGCGGACCTCGCCTTTTGGATGCCCCGCGGCGGCCCGGAAGTCGGCGGAGAGGCGGGGGCGAAGCAAGAGGCGGGGACGAAGCAAGGGGTGGGGACGGAACGGAGGGTACGGAGGGTGGGGACGAAGCGAGGGGGTACGGAGTCTGGACCCCGTACCCCCTCACCCGGCCTTCCGGCTTCGTACGTCCGCTCAGCTTCCGGAACGCGGTCCCGGCAGCAGCGTCATCGCCCCGGCCGCCGCCGTGCGCCTGCTCTGCATCGGCACCCCGTTGTCCCGCTCGGCGTGCAGCATCGACGGCATGGCGCCCAGCGGCCCCGGACCCGGCAGCCCCGCGGGCGGCAACGGCTGCCCGGCGGACTGCTGGAGCGCGGCCTCCGACTCACCCGGCTTGTCGGCACCGGGCCGACGGGCCCGGTACGCGGCCCGGTACGCGGCGGGCGAGGAGCCGAGCTGGCGGCGGAAGTGCCCGCGCAGCGCGACCGGCGAGCGGAACCCGCACCGGCCGGCCACCTCGTCCACCGAGTAGTCCGACGTCTCCAGGAGCCGCTGCGCCTGGAGCACCCGCTGGGTGATCAGCCACTGCAGCGGCGCGCTCCCGGTGAGCGAACGGAACCTGCGGTCGAACGTACGGCGGCTCATGTACGCGCGTGCCGCCAGCGTCTCCACGTCGAACTGCTCGTGGAGGTGCTCCAGCGCCCAGGCGACGACCTCGGCGAGCGGGTCGGCGCCGATCTCCTCGGGTAAAGACCGATCGAGGTAGCGCTCCTGACCGCCCGATCGGCGCGGCGGGACCACCAGCCGACGGGCCAGCGCGCCGGCCGCCTCATTGCCGTGGTCCGTCCGCACGATGTGCAGACAGAGATCGATTCCGGCCGCCGTACCCGCGGAGGTCAGCACGTCGCCGTCGTCGACGAACAGCTCCCGCGGATCGACGTGCACCGACGGATAGCGCTTGGCCAGCGTCGGCGCGTACATCCAATGGGTGGTCGCCGGGCGGCCGTCGAGCAGTCCGGCGGCCGCGAGCACGAACGCTCCGGTGCACAGTCCTACGATGCGGGCGCCCTCTTCGTGCGCCCGGCGCAGCGCGTCGAGCGCCTCCTCGGGCGGTGGTGCGGTGATCGAGCGCCAGGCCGGTACGACGACCGTTCCGGCGCGGGCGATCGCCTCCAGCCCATGCGGTGCGGTGAGTTCGAGACCGCCGGTGGTCCGCAGCGGACCTTCCTCGCCGCCGCACACCAGCAGTCGGTAGCGCGGCACCCCGGCGTCCTGGCGGTCGATGCCGAACACCGACAGCGGTATGGAACTCTCGAAGATGGGGCCGCCGCTGAACAGCAGCACCGCGACGATCTCCTTGCGGCGACGCCCGGACAGTTTCCGGACAGCGGCTTCCGGCGCGGCAGTGGAGTCGTGGCTCATACTGCTAAGCCCCCCTCGGTGGTCGCGGCTCCTCGGTTGTGTCGCTCCTGCACGTTTCCCCTCGGTCCTGCACGAGTCCCCCGCCGTAAAGACAGTCAAGATCGAAATCTACTGGGTCCCGCGGACGCACGGTGACCAGTTCCAAATGCGGCACATTGTCGACATGACAACTTGGCGTGAAGCATTCGATCACGAAGCGTTGCACTCGTGGGCCGTGCAGGGAAGTGCGCCTCGGGGCAGTGGCCAAACCGCGTAGGGTGCGCAGCGCCCCGTAGACCCTTTCCGTGCAGGTGGAACGGGGGTTGGGGGGTACCGGGGACCCCCCTTGGGCGATATCCAGAAGTTGGCTGAAAAGAAGCGCTTGGAGGCGCGGAAACCGGTCAGTCGACCGGTGTCCGCTCCCGGGTGTGACGTCCACCTCTTTGCACGCCGCAACGCCCGCCGCTCCGGGCACCGTTACGGCCCTCGCCCCGGCCGCCGTCCCGCCCGGCCCCCCGCGTCCCGGCGCGCCGTGCTCCACGCCCCCGGCTCCTGCCCGCACCCCGGCGCGCGCCGCGCCGCGCCCCGCGCTCCGAACGCCGCAGCAGAAGCCGGCACGCGCTCGTGACGGCGGCCAGGCCCAGCGCGGTGCCCGTGGCGCCGGCGAGCGAGGTGCCGTACCAGAGCAGGACCACCGGGACGAGGACGCAGGTGAAGGCGGCCCAGCGGATCAGCTCGCCCGTGCTGTCCTGTGCGCCGGGCTCCTCGTGGCGGGACCGGGGTCCGGACATCTCGTACTCCCTGTGGCGGACCGTGTCGGCCGGTGGCGCCTGGTGGCTCCCCGTGGCGGTGGCTCACCCTCTTCAACGCCCGGCCGACCGGTCGGTCACCGGCCGTGCGTCCGCGAACGCTGTGCAAAGCGCCTGTACGGGGCAGCAAGCATTGCGTAACGGGCGCGGCTCGTGCATGCTCCGGTGAACCCCTACGGATGTCGGGGTGCCGCTTACGGAGCGTGCAAGCGATCTGGGCTCGGGAGGCGTGCCGCCGTACCCTTGGGGGTATGGGGTGGGGAAGATGTTTCCCGGACACAGCTCCGCTGCACACTGTCGTCCCATCCCATAAAGGATCACAACGCCGAGACAGCCATGGCCGGTCACGAATTCTTCGAACCCGCGGACCGCAAGCGACCGGTCGCCGATCCTACGGCGGCCGATCCCCAGGCGGCCGAAGAGTCACGTCATTCCTGCGACCCCGCCTTCCGGCACGGAGTCGTCGTCGGCTTCGACGGCTCCACCTCCAGTGAGCGCGCCCTCGCGTACGCGGTCGGCATGGCGCACCGTTCCCACTCCGGTCTGATCATCGTGCATGTCGCCAACCGGTTGCCCACCACGGTGTGGGCGGGCTGCGAGCCACCGGTCTTCGTGGACGTGCCGGATCACCGTACGGAGGTGCTCGGCCTCGAACTCGCCTGTGCGGACTATCTGTCCGAGGTGCCCTGGATCCTCGTCGAGCGCGGCGGTGACATCTGCCACGAGCTGGAGGAGGTGGGGCGGGAGTACGAGGCGGACGCGATCGTCGTCGGCTCCACGCACGGGATCGTGGGCCGGATCTTCGGCTCCGTCGCGGGCCGCCTCGCCCGCCGGGCACGACGGCCGGTGATCGTCATCCCCTGAGGGGTTCCCCCTGAGAGCACCGCCGGCCTACCGGGCTACACCCCTACGGAGGCCGGAGGAACACCGACCCCTCGGTGGGAGGCCCACGCCTCATACGCCCGGACCATGGCCCTCAGCCACCCCTCGGCGGGCCTGCGCCGGGCGCGCTCGCGGTACATCCGAAGTCCGGCGACCGCAAAGGCGTCGACCGCCTCCGGCTCCGCCTCGCGCCACGCGGGAACCCGGGCCGCCCACTTCTCCGCCTCCCAAAGTTAAAGCCTTGTACGAGGGTTGGGGCTACCGCACGGTGGGGGAGACGCAGCCCCATGACGACTCCCCGCTGTACTCCGGCATGGTGCGGCAACTCTGAGAGCCCCCAGAGAACAGTGCGAACCCCCTACGACGACGCCCGCACCACCAGTTCCGTCGGCAGCACCGCGTGCCGTCGTTCGCCCCGGCGGAGTCCCGAGGGGCGTTTGTCGGATATCTCGGTCAGCAGGAGGTCGATCATGGCGCGGCCCATGTTGTCGATGGGCTGGCGGACGCTGGTCAGGGGCGGGTCCATGTGGCGGGCGATGGCGGAGTCGTCGTAGCCGACGAGGGCGACGTCGTCGGGGATGCGCAGCCCGGACTCGCGCAGGACCTGGCGGGCTCCGGCGGCCATGACGTCGGAGCCGGCGAAGACGGCGTCCAGGTCGGGGCGCCGGGACAGCAGGGCGGACATCGCCTTGCGGCCGCCCTCCTCGGTGAAGTCGCCGGATTCGACCAGGAGTTCGTCCACCTCATGGCCCGCCGCGCGCAGGGCGTCGCGGTAGCCGTCGACGCGGCGGCGGGCGCCGTAGACGTCCAGGCGGCCGGTGATGTGGGCGACGCGGGAGCGGCCGCGCCCCAGCAGGTGCTCCACGGCCGCGCGGGCGCCGCCGTAGTTGTCCGAGTCGACCGAGGTCAGCGTCTCCGTGGCCGAGCGCGGGCCGCTGACCACGGCCGGGATCTCCAGCTGGGAGAGCAGCTCGGGGAGCGGGTCGTCGGCGTGCACCGAGACCAGGAGGACGCCGTCGACGCGGTGGGCGGCCAAGTACTCGGCGAGGCGCCGCCGTTCCCGGTCGTTGCCCGCGAAGATCAGCAGCAACTGCATCTCGGTGTCGGCCAGTTCGGCGCCGACCCCGCGCAGCATGTCGGAGAAGTACGGCTCCGCGAAGAACCGGGTCTCCGGCTCGGGGACGACCAGCGCGATGGCGTCGGTGCGGTTGGCGGCCAGTGCGCGGGCCGCCGTATTGGGGACGTAGCCCAGCTCGGCGACGGCAGCCTCCACCGCGGCGCGGGTCGCGTCGCTGACCCGGGGCGAGCCGTTGATCACCCGGGAGACCGTGCCCCGGCCGACCCCCGCACGCGCGGCGACCTCCTCCAGCGTGGGTCGGCCCCCGCTCCGGCCCCGCACTCCGTGGCTCGCCATGCGCTCCGCCTCCCTCACTTCCTCCGGCTGGCCGCTTCCTCCGGTTGGCTGGAATCTAACAGTCCCACCCGGGACCCCATCGGCCCCGTATGCCCCTGGCGCCCCGAACGCCCCACCTGTGCGGGCCAGTTAACGCTCCGATAACTGAACCCAACCCCCCGCGTCAGGTCCCTTGACACCCCGCTCCGAACCGACGACTCTTCAAGCCATCACTTGTGGGAGCGCTCCCACAGTACCTGACACCTACACAACCCGCACGTTCCCCGCCCGAGCCGCAGCGCGTGACGAACGGGCCCGATTCCATGCAGTCGGCCGGGGGGTCGGCACGTCAGGCAACAGGAGGACGCAATGCGCACGAACTTCCGCCGGTCCAGGCGGATGATGGCCCTGGCGGCCGTCGCCGCGCTGACCACGAGTTTGTTGGCCGGCTGCGCCAAGGACGCCAAGGACGGCTCCTCGGACAACGCGGACGGCGGCAACGGCAACGGCAAGATCACGCTGACCGTCGGGACCTACGGCGTCTTCGGCTACAAGCAGGCCGGCCTCTACGACGAGTACATGAAGCTGCACCCGGACATCAACATCAAGGAGAACGTCACCACCCGTACCGACGTCTACTGGCCGAAGGTGCTCACCCGCCTCCAGGCCGGCTCCGGCACCGATGACATTCAGGCCATCGAGATCGGCAACATCACCGAGGCCGTGCAGACGCAGGCCGACAAGTTCGTCGACATGAGCAAGTACGTCGACAAGTCCCAGTGGCTGGACTGGAAGAACGCCCAGGCCACGACCAAGGACGGCAAGCTGATCGGGCTCGGGACCGACATCGGCCCGATGGCGATCTGCTACCGCAAGGACCTGTTCCAGAAGGCGGGCCTGCCCACCGACCGGGACAAGCTCGCCCAGATGTGGAAGGGCGACTGGGCCAAGTACGTCGACGTCGGCAAGCAGTACATGCAGAAGGCGCCCAAGGGCACCAAGTACGTGGACTCGGCGGCCTCCGTGTACAACGCGGCCCTCGGTGGCGGCGCGGACCGCTACTACGACAAGGACGGCAACGTCATCTGGGACAAGTCGCAGGGCGTGAAGAAGGCCTGGAACGTGGCGATGACCGTCGCCACCAGCAACATGTCGGCGAAGCTCAAGCAGTTCGACCCGACCTGGGACCAGGGCTACGCCAACGCCTCCTTCGCCACCGTCGCCTGCCCGGCCTGGATGGTCGGCTACATCGAGCAGAAGTCCGGTGACTCCGGCAAGGGCAACTGGGACGTGGCGGCGGCGCCCACCGCGTCCAACTGGGGCGGCTCCTGGATCGGTGTGCCGAACGCGGGCAAGCACCAGAAGGAGGCCATCGCGCTGGCCAAGTGGCTGACCGAGCCCGCGCAGCAGGAGAAGGTGTTCTCCAAGCAGGCGAGCTTCCCGTCGACCCCCTCGGCCTACCCGGACCTGAAGCCGGCCGCGGACACCACCGCCTACTTCTCGAACGCGCCGCTCACCCAGATCTTCTCCGACTCGGCGAAGACGATCCCGACGCAGATCTTCGGCATCAAGGACCAGCCGATGACCACCGCCATCACGGACGTCGGCATCCTCCAGGTCGAGCAGAAGGGCAAGACGCCGGCCCAGGGCTGGGACGCCGCGTCCAAGGAGATCAAGGACGTGCTCGGCCAGTGACCAGCTCCAACGAGGCTCTCGCGCACTCCGCGTCGAGCGCCGAGGCCGCGCCCGGCACCCCGCCGGGCGCGGCCCGGGGCGCTCACGGCCCCGGCGGGCCGTCGGCCGGCTCCTGGCGCAGCCGGCTCTACCGCTGGGACATGAAGGGGTCGCCATACGCGTTCGTCGCCCCCTTCTTCATCCTGTTCGGGGCCTTCACCCTGGTCCCGCTGCTCTACACGGCCTGGTACTCACTGCACAATGTGCAGCTTTCCTCGCTGGACCACCAGACCTGGACCGGCCTGGACAACTACAAGAACCTGTTGTCCTCGGACTTCTTCTGGAACGCGCTGAAGAACACCTTCACCATCGGTGTGATCTCGACGGTGCCGCAGCTGCTGGCCGCGCTCGGGCTCGCCCATCTGCTGAACTACCGGCTGCGCGGCTCGACCGTGTGGCGCGTGGTGATGCTGACCCCGTACGCCACCTCGGTGGCCGCGGCGACCCTGGTGTTCACGCTGCTGTACTCGTGGGACGGCGGCATGATCAACTGGCTGCTGCACTTCGTCGGGGTGGGCCCGGTCAACTGGCGTGAGTCCGACTGGGGTTCGCAGTTCGCGGTGTCCTCCATCGTGGTCTGGCGGTGGACCGGCTACAACGCGCTGATCTATCTCGCCGCCATGCAGGCCATACCCGCCGACCTGTACGAGTCGGCGGCGCTCGACGGTGCCAACCGCTGGCAGCAGTTCCGCCATGTCACCGTCCCGCAGCTGCGCCCGACGATCCTGTTCACGGTCGTGGTCTCCACCATCGGCGCGACCCAACTCTTCGGTGAGCCGCTGCTGTTCGGCGGGGTCAGCGGGTCCAAGGGCGGCTCCGAGCACCAGTACCAGACGCTCGGTCTGTACATGTACGACCAGGGCTGGATCGTCGGCAACCTCGGCAAGGCGTCCGCGATCGCCTGGTCGATGTTCCTGATCCTGCTGATCATCGCCGCGGTCAATCTGCTGCTCACCCGACGGCTGAGGAAATCCCAATGACCACCAGTGAACTGACGCTGCCGCCGAAGGCGCGGCCCACGCGCACCCGGCGCCGGGTGCTGGGCGCCGGCAAGCAACTGCACGCGGGTCCGGTGACGTACGTCGTCCTGGCCGTCTTCGCGCTGGTCTCGCTCGCCCCGCTGGTGTGGACGGCGATCGCGGCCTCCCGCACCGACCGGCGGCTCGCGCAGACCCCGCCCCCGCTGTGGTTCGGCGGCAATCTGTTCAGCAACCTCCAGGCCGCCTGGGACCAGGCCGGGCTCGGCACCGCGATGGTCAACTCGGTGTTCGTGGCGGGCACCATCACGGTCAGCACGGTGCTGTTCGCGACGCTGGCCGGGTTCGCCTTCGCCAAGCTCCGGTTCCGCTTCTCCGGGCTGCTGTTGCTGCTGACCGTCGGCACCATGATGATCCCGCCGCAGCTGGCCGTCGTACCGCTGTATCTGTGGATGGCGAACCTCGGCTGGTCGAACCAGCTCCAGACGGTGATCCTGCCGAGCCTGGTGACCGCCTTCGGCACCTTCTTCATGCGGCAGTACCTGGTACAGGCGCTGCCCTCGGAGCTGGTGGAGGCGGCGCGGGTGGACGGGGCGAGCAGTCTGCGCATCGTCTGGCACGTGGTCTTCCCGGCCGCACGGCCCGCGATGGCGGTGCTCGGGCTGCTGACCTTCGTGTTCGCCTGGAACGACTTCCTGTGGCCGATCATCGCCCTGAACCAGCAGAACCCGACCGTGCAGGTGGCCCTGAACTCGCTGGGCACCGGCTATGTCCCGGACCAGTCGGTGATCATGGCGGGCGCACTGCTCGGCACCCTGCCGCTGCTGATCGCCTTCCTGCTGTTCGGCAAGCAGATCGTGGGCGGGATCATGCAGGGCGCGATCAAGGGTTGAGCCCGGCCGGCCGATCACCCCGCACGGGGCCGGGCCGTCACCGCCCGGCCCCCTCGTCCGCCCACCCCGGCCCGCGCCGGTCCGCACCCCGGGGTCCGCCCGCTCGGACCGCACCCCACCTCCGGCCCCTCCAACTCTCATGGGAGCGCTTCCATGCCTGAACCCCTCACCCCCGTCACCTTCCCGACCGACTTCCTCTGGGGCTGTGCGACCTCGGCGTACCAGATCGAGGGCGCGGTACGGGAGGGCGGCCGCACCCCCTCGATCTGGGACACGTTCAGCCACACCCCGGGCAGGACGGCGGGCGGTGACCACGGTGACATCGCCGTCGACCACTACCACCGCTACCGCGAGGACGTCGCGCTCATGGCCGACCTCGGCCTGAACGCCTACCGGTTCTCCGTCTCCTGGTCCCGGGTGCAGCCGACCGGCCGGGGCCCCGCGGTCCAGGTGGGCCTGGACTTCTACCGCCGGCTCGTGGACGACCTGCTGGAGCACAACATCCAGCCCGCCGTCACCCTCTACCACTGGGACCTGCCGCAGGAGCTGGAGGACGCGGGCGGCTGGCCGGAGCGGGAGACCGCACTGCGGTTCGCGGAGTACGCGCAGCTCGTCGGGGACGCCCTGGGCGACCGGGTGGAGCAGTGGATCACCCTCAACGAGCCCTGGTGCAGCGCCTTCCTGGGCTACGGCTCCGGAGTGCACGCCCCCGGCCGCACCGACCCGGCGGCCTCGCTGCGCGCCGCCCACCATCTCAACCTGGGCCACGGCCTCGCCGTCTCGGCGCTGCGCTCGGTGATGCCCACCCGCAACCAGATCGCGGTCAGCCTCAACTCCTCGGTGGTACGGCCGCTCTCGCAGGACCCGGCCGACCTCGCGGCGGTCAGGCGCATCGACGACCTGGCCAACGGCGTCTTCCACGGCCCGATGCTGCACGGCGCGTACCCCGCCTCGCTGCTCGCGGACACCGCCTCGGTCACCGACTGGTCGTTCGTGCGGGACGGCGACCTCGCCGCGGCCAAGGCACCGCTGGACGCGCTGGGCCTGAACTACTACACCCCCGCGCTGGTCTCGGCCGCCCCCGGCAAGGTCGCGGGCCCGCGCGCGGACGGCCACGGCGCCAGCGCGCACTCCCCCTGGCCCGGCGCCGACGACGTGCTGTTCCACCAGACGCCGGGCGAGCGCACCGAGATGGGCTGGACCATCGACCCGAGCGGCCTGCACGAGCTGATCATGCGCTACTCCCGGGAGGCCCCGGGGCTGCGGCTGTACATCACGGAGAACGGCGCGGCCTACGACGACAAGCCGGACGCCGAGGGCCGGGTGCACGACCCCGAGCGCATCGCCTATCTGCGGGCCCACCTCGCCGAGGTCGAGCGCGCCATCGCGGACGGGGCCGATGTGCGCGGCTACTACCTGTGGTCCCTGATGGACAACTTCGAGTGGGCGTACGGCTACGGCAAGCGGTTCGGCGCGGTGTACGTCGACTACGCGACCCTGGAGCGCATCCCGAAGTCGAGCGCCCACTGGTACGGCAGGGCGGCGCGGACGGGCGAGCTGCCGCCGGTCGACGCGGCGTGAGCTGACCGTGTGCGCGAGGGGCGCGGCAGCCCGCTGCCGCGCCCCTTACACGTGCCCATGGGTCACTTGAAGGCGGCGAAGGCCTTCGAGAACGCCCACTTGTCCTGGGCGACGGAGCTGCATGTCGGGTCGGCGGAGGGCTTGGGGCCGCCGGGGCACTGCTGGTCGCGGGCGGCGGACCACATGGACAGGCCGCCCAGGCCCTTGCTCGCGGCGAAGCCCGCCAGCTGGGTGGCGTCGGAGACCGTGAAGGTCTCGGCGGAGACATCGTTGACCCCGATCATCGGGGTGACGGCGACGGTCTTCCAGGCGGCCGCGTCGGAGAGCCCGAGCACGCTCTTGACCTGGGCCTGGGTGGCGGTCGCGGCCTGCTCGGCGTAGCCGCCCATGTCGCCGTTGTACGAGGAGCCGTAGTCCATCGCCATGATGTTGACCAGGCCGGTCCTGACGCCGTTGGCCTTGGCGTTGGACAGCAGGTTGACGCCGTCCTGGGTGAGGCCCTCGGGCATCACCGGGAGGGTGAAGGAGACGTCCAGACCGGGGTGCTGGGCCTGGAGCTTGGCGATGGCCTGGGCGCGGCGGGTGTTGGCGGCCGTGTTCGACAGCGCGCCGCCCTCCACGTCGAAGTCGACCTTGGTCAGCTTGAACGCGTCGATCGCCTTGCCGTACGCCGCCGCCAGCGCGTCCGCGGAGGTGCAGGTGGTGGCCAGCTCGGAGCCGGAGGCGCCGCCGAAGGAGACCCGGACGTCACCGCCCTTGGCGCGCAGGGCGCCGATCTGCGCGGCCACGGCGTCGCTGCTCACCTCGGTGACACCGCCCCACTTGGGGGTGCAGCCGCCGCCGTCGGTGATGAAGGCCAGGTTGTAGTTCTTCACCCCGGTGGCGTCGGCGGCCCCGAGGAGGTCGAAGGCCGGGTAGAGGGAGGTGTCCACGTAGGGCGCGAACCCGGCGGACGCGGCGGTGCCGGAACCGGTGCTCGTGGTCGGCGTGGGGGTGGGGGTGGCGGTCTTGGTGGGCGTGGGGGTCGGGGTGGGGGTCCCGGTCTCGGTGGGTCGGCCGCTCGGCTCGGGGGCCGGTCCGTCGTCGGTGGAGCAGGAGCTGTTGTCGATACGACAGCCCGTCGGGGCGCCGCCGCCCTCGACCACGAAGCCGACGGTCACCGACTTGCCGGGGGCGAGACCGGTGGTGTCCCAGCTCGCCGGGCGGACCGTGACATGGCTCCCGCTGACGCTCGATACGCCGTTCCACAGCGAGGACAGCTTCGCCCCGGCCGGCAGGTCGAACTCCAGGGTCCAGGTCTTCTCCTGCTGGGTGCTGTTGTTGGTGACGACGTACTGGCCGGTGTAGCCGGTGGACCAGTCGCTGGTCCTGGTGTACGCGGCGTTCACCCCGGCGGCGTTCGCCGTGCCCGTGAACAGGAGTGCGCCGCCGCCGACCACGGCCGCGGCGACGATGCCGCCTATCGCCTTGTTCCTGCCACTGATCCTGCGCCGGTGGGTGCTCATGCGCATGCCTGCCTTCGTTCGTCACGGGGGGTGTGGTGCGGCAGCACGCTAGCGAGCCGGAATCGGGCAAACCGCTTGATGCGGACGGCCGTTGTCGTCCTTAGGGTTCGCTTAAGGAAGGGATCGGGGCCGGTTAAAGGTCGAGACCAGCCGGCGTGCCCCACGCCGTCGCACGGCACCCCGGTGTCCCCGCCGCTGCGGCCCGCGCGCGTCCCGCTGGAAGCGGATGCGTATCTCGCTGCCGCCCAGCACGGAGGCGCCGATGCGGACGTCGCCGCCGGTGGACTCGGCGAGCCTGCGCACGATGTCGAGGCCGAGCCCGGTCGAGCCCGTGGTCCCCGAGCCCCGGCCGCGGGCCAGCGCCGCCTCGGGGTCGGGTATGCCGGGGCCCGCGTCGGAGACCAGCACGATCACCGCGTCCTCGCCCTGGTGCACGTCCACCGCGAAGGCGGTGCCCTCCGGGGTGTGCCGGAAGACATTGCCGAGCAGGGCGTCGAGGGCGGCGGCCAGGTCGGCGCGGGCCACGGGTATCCGCACCGGGCGGTCCGCCCCGGCCACCCGCCAGGTGCGGCCCTCGTCCTCGGCGAGCGCGGACCAGAACTCCATCCGCTCGCCGACCACTTCGGCCGCGTCGCACCCGGCACCGGGTCCGGGCGCGGCCGTCTGGGGCTTGGCCTCGCGCGCCGTGCGGATGATGGTGTCCACCTCGCGCTCCAGCTGGGCGACGGCCGCGCGGGTCTGCTCGGCGGCCGGTCCGGCGCCCAGCGAGGCCGCGTTCAGCCGCAGGACGGTCAGCGGGGTGCGCAGCCGGTGGGAGAGGTCGGCGGCCAGCTCCCGCTCGCCCGCGAGGAGCCGGACGACCTGGTCGGCCATGGAGTTGAACGCGACCGCCGCGAGCCGCAGTTCGGTCGGGCCCTCCTCCGGCACCCTGGCGCCCAGCTCGCCCTCGCCCAGCTCCCGCGCGCCCTCGACCAGCCGGCGCGCGGGCCGCACCATGCGCACCCCGAGCCGGTCGGCGACGGCGACCGAGCCGACGATCAGCGCGAGGCCGACACCGGCCAGCACCGCCCAGGCCGTGCCCACGCCATTGGTCACCTCGGACTCCGGGACGTACACCTCGACCACGGCGATCGCGCCGGAGCCGAGCGCCACCGGTTGCAGCAGCGCGAAGCCGCCGGTGACGGTGGTGGTGGAGGCGCGCCCGAGCCGTCGTACCGCCTGGATGTCATGGCCGGTGGCGCGGGAGGCGCCGATGTCGAGCGCGCCGCGGGCGCCCTCGGCGGGCAGATGGACGGCCCTCCCGGAGTCGGCGCCCGCGGCGGCCACCACCCGCTCCAGCTCGTCCCGGTCGGTGGTGATGGACAGCGCGGGCGCCACGGCGGCGGCCTCCCGCTCGGCACCCGCGAAGGCGCGGTCGCGGGCCATCTCCCGGACCACCAGGCCGAGCGGCACGGCGAAGGCGACGACGACCATGGTGGTGACCGCCAGGCAGACCTTGACCAGCGCCCACCTCATCGCACCGGCTCCGACTCCGCCGGGGGTTCCAGCTTCACGCCGACGCCCCGCAGGGTGTGCAGATAGCGCGGCCGGGCCGCCGTCTCCCCCAGTTTCCGGCGCAGCCAGGACAGATGGACGTCGATGGTCTGGTCGTCGCCGTACGACTGCTGCCAGACCTCGGCGAGCAGCTCCCTGCGGGGGACGACGACGCCGGGGCGGCCGGCGAGGAAGGCGAGCAGGTCGAACTCGCGGCGGGTGAGGTCGAGCCGGGTGCCGTCCAGCTCGGCCTGGCGGCGCAGCGGGTCCACGGTCAGACCGCCGACGCGCAGCACGGTGGAGGGCGGCACCTCGCCGCCGGTGGCGCGGGCCCGGCGCAGCACCGCCGAGATCCGGGCGGAGAGATGGCCGACGGAGAACGGCTTGGTCAGATAGTCGTCCGCCCCCGCGTTCAGCAGCCGTACTATCTCCGCCTCGTCGTCCCGGGCGGTGGCGATGATGACCGGCACGTCGGTGATGCCGCGCAGCATCTTCAGGGCCTCGGAGCCGTCCAGGTCCGGCAGTCCGAGGTCCAGGATGACCACGTCGAAGCGGTGATGGGCGACCTCGCGCAGCGCCTCCAGTGCCGTACCGACGGAGCGCACGGTGTGCGAGGCGTCGGTCAACTGCCGGATGAGCGCGGAGCGTACGAACTGGTCGTCCTCGACCACGAGCACACTTGCCATGCGCCGCACCGTACGCCATGCGCGAGAACCCGGTGCGGGCCTGTGGACAACTCCGCGGCTGTGGACAACCGGTGCCGATCGGGTGTGACCGGTGGGGCAGGATGGGCGCGATGCGCAGAGGACTCGTACACGTACTGGCCTGGCTGCTCGCGACGGGCGCGGCGGTCACGCTGTCGTGGTGGGGCGTGCACACGGTGATGGCGGGGACGGCGTACGCCCCGCCGCGCGCGCTGCCGGTCGTGGGCGCGGGCGCCCCGACGACGAGGGCGACGTCGGCCACGGCCCCGGACGCGCCGTCACCTCTCCGGCCGTCCCGCTCGCACCCCGCGGCCCCGTCCGCCTCCCCCTCCCCCACGGCGCCCGTCCGCCGCTCCCCGGGCCCCTCCTCCGCGCCTGCCCCCTCCGCCACCGCCTCCGGCAAGGTCAAGGCGTACGACACCGACGGCGGCCACGCGGTGTTCGAGCTGGGCGCGGCCGATGCCACGCTCGTCTCGGCGACGCCGGGGGCCGGCTGGTCGATGCAGGTGTGGAAGACGGCGACGTGGATCCGGGTGGAGTTCAGCCGGGGCACGGACCGGGTGTCGGTGTTCTGCACCTGGCACGACGGGCCGCCGCACGTGGAGATCGGCACCTACTGAGGCGGACCGCCGGGATCCACCGGCCCGCCGGGTTTCGGGGGAACACCGGGATTCACCGGCCCGCCGGGGTTCAGCGGAACACCGGCGCTCAGCGGAACACCGAGGGCGGCGGCGCCGGGGAGTCCACGGCCGCCGCGTCCGTCACCGGCTGCGCGCCGCCGGTGAAGTCGGTGAGCCGGCGGCCGTGTTCGACCCGGGCGGTGTGCGGGTCGGAGGCGGCGCGCCGGGTGAGTTCGGGCAGTGGCAGCGGCAGGTCGGAGGCGACCAGGATCGCGTTGCCGAAGCGTTTGCCGCGCAGTACGGCCGCGTCGGCGATCAGCGCGAGTTCGGCGAACCGGGCCGCCGCGGTGGCGATCTGGCCGCGCAGATGGGTGAGCGGTGGCCCGTCGGCGAGGTTGGCGGCGTAGATCCCGGACGGTTTCAGGGCGCGGCGCACCTCGTCGAGGAACTCGGTGGAGGTGAGGTGGGCGGGGGTGCGGGCGCCGCTGAAGACATCGGCGACGATCAGATCGGCCCAGCCGTCGGGCACCTTGCCGAGTCCCGCACGGGCGTCCGCGGAGCGCACCCGGATCCGGGCGTTCGGATCCAACGGCAGCTCCCGCCGGACCAGTTGCACAAGGCTCGCGTCCCGCTCCACGACCTGCTGGGTGGACCGGGGCCGGGTGGCGGCGACATAGCGGGCGAGGGTGAAGGCGCCGCCGCCCAGATGGACGGCGTGCACGGGCTTGCCGGGCGGCGCGGCGAGGTCGATGACATGGCCGAGGCGGCGCTGGTAGTCGAAGGAGAGATACCCGGGGTCGTCCAGGTCGACGTGCGACTGGGGCGCCCCGTCGATCAGCAGCGTCCAGGCCCGGCTCCGGTCCGGGTCGGGGACGAGTCGCGCCAGACCGCCGTCGACGGCTTCTTCTGCGGCGGCGGTGGCGGCCGCTGCCCGCCGCGGGTTCCTTGACCTGCCCATCCGGTCATTTTCTCAGGTCCCCGCGGTAAACGTTTCAGCAGCGTTCTCCGACGGCTTCAGCAGCATTTGTCGGCGGCCTCGATCAGGCGCGCCGCCTCGCCGAGTGCCTCGCGCAGGACGGCCGGGTCGGTGGCGAGGCCGTCCTCCTCACCGGGGGGCAGCAGCCAGTCGGCGCCCGCGACCGGAGGCTCCGGGGCGAGGCGCAGACCGCGCCCGTTGGTCTCCGTGCAGGTGCTGCCCGGCACGTCCCAGCCGGCCGCGGTGCCCGCGGGCACCAGGAAGCCGAGGGTGTCCCGGTCGTCGTCGTGCAGCACCGGTCCGACCGCGTCCGCGGCCGCGCGCCGCAGGATGTCGACCGCTTCCAGGCCCTGCCGGGCCGGTACGGTCACCAGGTCGCACACCGTGTCGCCCGGAACGGGCGGCGACGGCGAGGTACACGGTTCACTGCTCTGGCTGGTCTCCATGCCCGCCTCCACCACACAGCACTGTCGCGGTCAACACGTTCAACGCGCCATCCCGTCAACGGCTACGGCACAAGTGCGCCGCAAAGGATGGCACTTCATGGCAGATCACGGATGAGATATCCGCTTTTGTGGCCAAACCCAGCGTGGCGGGACCCTCACAGCCGGTACGTTCTTGCTCGCCGGAACCAGGGCACCACTCGGGCGCCATGTCCCGAACCCGCCCCGGTACCGGCATGGTTCGACGGTTCGCACGAGAGGACCCGGCCATGGCGTCGTCTACCGTGACCTCGTCACAGCCCGAGCGGCCATCCCGGCCGAACCTCGCCTTCCGGCGGCTGCGCGGCCGGCGCTCACCGGCCGAGTTCGCGGCGCTGGTGCGGCGGGCCGCGCGGGAGATCGGTGAGCGGGTGAGCTGTGACGCGCGCTACGTCGGGCGGGTCGAGGCGGGTGAGATCCGCTGCCCGAACTACGCCTACGAGCGGGTGTTCCTGCATATGTTCCCCGGTCGTACGCTCGCCGACCTCGGCTTCGCGCCCCGCTCGTCCGTCCGCGGCCGCGCGGCGCGTACCGCTCCGCCGGCGCTCACCGCGGGCGGGGTAGAGAAGGCCGTCGCCGGGTACCCGGGCGAGCCGCAGGACCAGCACCACGCGCATGACCCGTATGACCCGCACGAGGTGTGCGACCCCCAGGGGCCGTACCCGTACGACCATCCGAACCACGAGGAGAGCGACGTGCTGCGTCGCGCATTCATGACCGGCGGGGCCACCGTGGCCGCCGCCGCGCTGGGCCCGCTGGGGCTCACCCCGGACGCCGTACCCGCGCCCCGCCGCTCGCGCCGGCCGGGCAGCACCGAGGCGACGGCCCTGGAGGATGCGGTCCGCCGGATCCGGCTGCTGGACGACCGGCACGGCGCGGACGGCCTCTACCGGCGCGCGGCGGCTCCCCTGCGCGCGGCGTACGCGCTGCTGGACGCGGGCGCGACCCGGCAGGCCACCGTCGAGCGGCTGCACACGGGCGCCGGTGAACTCGCCATCTCCGTGGGCTGGCTGGCGCACGACTCCGGCCGCTTCGACGACGCGCGCTCGCACTACGCGGAGGCGCTGGCCACGGCCCGGATGACCGGGGACGAGGGGCTGGAGGCGCACGCCTTCTGCAACACCGCGTTCCTGGCGCGGGACGCGGGGCGGCCCCGGGAGGCGGTGCGCGCCGCACAGGCCGCGCAGCGGGCGGCCCGGCCGCTCGGTTCCGACCGGCTGAACTCCCTGCTCGCGCTGCGCGAGGCGGGCGGCTGGGCGGGGCTGGCCGACCGCACCGGCTGCGCGCGGGCGCTCGCCCGGGCACAGGCCCTGTTCGCGCGGGGGCGCTCCGCGGCCGACCCCGAGTGGATGAGCTTCTACGGCGAGGCCGAGCTGGAGGGGCTGGAGGCGCAGTGCTGGTCCACGCTGGGCGACTGGCCGCGGGCGTCCCGGCACGCCCAGCGGGCGGCGGACCTCCAGGACCCCCACTTCTCCCGGAACATCGCCCTGTACACGGCGGAACTCGCCGACGACCTCGCCCGCGAGGGCCGTCCCGACGAGGCGGCGGAAGCGGGGATGCGGGTGCTGTCGCTGCTGGACCAGGTGCAGTCGTCCCGTATCCAGACGATGCTGGCCGGGACGGCGCGGGTGCTGCTGCCGCATCGGCGCGCGTCCGGGGTCTCCGACTTCCTCGACCGGCACAAGGCGTATCCGAGGATCGCTGGGGCCTAGGCGAAAGACCCTAGCCCGCCAAGTGGCCCACGTCGTTCCAGCTCTCCAGTGCCGGTTCGCCGTACGCCCAGCCCAGGATCGACAGGGACGTCGGGTTCAGCCGGATGCGGGCGGCGAAGTCGAGAGGGAAGCCCAGCCAGCGTGCGGCCAGGGAGCGCAGGATGTGGCCGTGGGCGAAGAGGAGGACGTCGCGGTCGGCGGCGCGGGCCCAGGCGACGACCTCGTCCGCGCGGGCGGTGACCTCGGCGACGCTCTCCCCTTCGGGGACGCCGTCGCGCCAGATCAGCCAGCCGGGGCGGACCGCCTGGATCTCCGCCGGGGTCAGGCCCTCGTACGCGCCGTAGTCCCACTCCAGCAGCGCGTCCCAGGTCTCGGCCCGCTCCCCGAACCCGGCCAGCGCACAGGTCTCCGCGGCGCGCACGAGCGGGCTGGTGCGGACCTCCACACCGGGCAGTCCGCTGAGCGGCGCCCGGTGCAGGCGTTCCCCGAGCAGCTTCGCGCCGTGCCGGCCCTCCTCCAGGAGCGGCACATCGGTCCTGCCGGTGTGCTTGCCGGACAGCGACCAAGCCGTCTGTCCGTGCCGGGCCAGCAGGATGCGCGGTGCCATGGGGGACCTTTCCGGGAGACGGACGCCCAAAAGACGTCACAGGAACAACAAGAGTCGGCCCCTCCATCATCGCTCACACCCTCAGGGGCAACCCCGCGCCCGGTCTCGGCGTCTTTGTGGGCCGGAGCCGTCCACACCGGACGACTCCGGAGCACCCGCGTGGGCAGGAGAAGGACACCGTAAAGTGGCACGGTCGCCCGCCGGGGCGGCCGTACCGCAGAAGGGGGAGGGCGATCGGATGGCGCAGACCGAGACACCGGGCACCGAGGTGGCGCCCCGCACCCGGTTGCGCTGGTGGACCGAGCTGCCGCTGCTCCTGCTGGTCTACGGCTGTTACTCGGCCGGCCGCCTCCTGGTGCGCGGCGACGTCGACGACGCCGTGGACCACGGCCTCGCGCTGCTGCGCGCCGAGAAGCTGCTCCACCTGAACGCCGAGCACCCCCTCAACCGCCTGTTCACCCGCGAGCCCTGGCTCGGGATACCCGCGGACTTCTGGTACGCCTCGCTGCACTACCTGGTCACGCCCGCGATCCTGATCTGGCTGTTCCGCAACCGCGCCGAGCACTACCGGCGGGCCCGCGCCTGGCTGATGACGTCCACGTTCATCGGACTGATCGGCTTCACCCTGGTGCCGACCTGCCCGCCCCGGCTGCTCGCCGCGAACGAGGGCTTCGTGGACACCATGGCCCACTACAGCTCGTACGGCTGGTGGGGCGGCGACGCCAGCGCCCCGCGCGGTCTGGGCGGCATGACCAACCAGTACGCGGCGATGCCGAGCCTGCACGTCGGCTGGGCGCTGTGGTGCGGGGTGATGCTGTGGCGGCACGGCGGCACCCGGCTCACCAAGGTGCTGGCCGTGCTCTATCCGCTGGGCACCGCGCTGGTCGTCATGGGCACCGCCAACCACTACCTCCTGGACGCGCTCGCCGGCATCGCCGTGATGGGCGTCGGCCACCTGCTCGCGCCGCGTGTGCTGCGGGCCGTCGACCTGGTCCGGGCCCGGCTGTTCAAGGGCTTCGGGGCCGGGAGTTCCCCGATTGTCAGTGGCGGATGCCAGACTTCCGCGGGTGAGCGAATTCCACGGCAGCGCGAGTCGCGGCCCGGCACCAAAGCCGAGCCGGACCCCTCCCCCACGGACGCGGGCGACGGGGCTCCGGCAGCGGCTCGCTGAGCTGCGCGGCGCCGACGTACCGGCGAAGGCCCTGGACGCGCGCGCCCTCGCGGCGCTGGCCGCGAACCCCGGGTGCCGCAGACGGGCGATCCTGGACGGCGCCGGGGTGGACAAGGCCAAGCTGGCGAGCGCGCTCGGGGCGCCCTCCGGTTTCGGCCAGTCGCAGTTCGCGCTGACCCGGGGCAACGCGTTCGAGGCCAAGGTGAAGGCCGACGGCGGCGCCGAGCTGCTGCGCCTCGCGCACACCCGGCTCGACCCGGGCGCCGAGGCCCCGGAAGCCGCCGCGGTGCCCGACCTGACCGCCCAGGGCCCCGAGGGTCGTACGGCGCGTACGGCACTCGCGCTGCGCGAGGCCGCCCGCGCGGGCGGCTGGACGCTGCTGGACCACCCGATGCTCGCCCTGGGCGTGGCGGGCTCGCTCGCGTTCCTGGAGCCGGACGCGGTGGTGGTGCACCCGGACGGCAGCTGGTCCGTGGTGGAGATCAAGTCCTTCCCGATGCTGGACGGCTCGGCGGACCCGGCGAAGGTGGGCGCCGCCGCCCGGCAGGCCGCGGTGTACGTGCTCGCCCTGGAGGACGTCGCCGCCCGCCTCGACCCCGCCCCGCGGGTGCGTCACCGGGTGCTGCTGGTGTGCCCCAAGGACTTCTCGAACCTGCCGGCCGGCTCCGCCGTCGATGTGCGCAAGCAGCGGGCGGTCACCGCGCGGCAGCTCGCCCGGCTCACCCGGATCGAGGAGATCGCCGAGGCGCTGCCCGAGGGCACCTGTTTCGCGCCCGACCGGGACACCGAGGAGCTGACCGCCGCGGTGGCGGCGGTCCCGGCGACGTACGCGCCCGACTGCCTGTCCACCTGCGAACTGGCCTTCCACTGCCGGGAACGCGCCCGCGCGGCCGGTGCGGTCACCCGTCTCGGCCGCCCGCTGCGCGCCGAACTGGGCGGCCTGACCACGGTCGAGGACGTCCTCGCGGCGGCCCACGGCGAGCTGGGTGACCCGGACGATCCGGCGGTCGCGGCGCTGCGCCGGGCGGCGGCCCTGCGCGCGGAGGCGCTCCAGGAGGCCCGGGCGCGGGAGGTGGCGGCCGTATGTCGCTGATCGACACCCTCGCCCGTCTGGAGGCCGTGGGCAGCGGGCGGGCCCAGCCCGTCGCGACCGTGCGGCACCGGCATCTGTCCGCCCGCCCCCTGGTGTTCGTGCCGCTCACCACCGCGGGCGAGGCCGGCGCCCCGCTCGGCGCGCTGGTCGGCACCGACCGGGAGGCCCCCCGGCTGCTGGTCGTGCCGCAGCCCCGGGACCGCGATCTGCGCTTCACGTTCCTCGCCGAGCTGGCCGACGTGATCCTGCCGTACATCGACTCCTACGCCACCGAGGTGGAGGCGGCCGAGCGCACCGAGACCGACCCGGAGACCGGCAAGCGGGTCAAGGTCGAGACGGAGCTGTGCGCGGACGCGCCCCAGCTGATCGTGCCGAGCCGGGCGGGCCTGGCGTTCGTCCGGCTGCTGGGCCGCTCCATGCGGTTCCGCCGCACCGCCGAACAGGACCCGCAGGCGCCCTATCCGGCGCCGCCCCGGGTCCCGCTGCTCGGGCGCTGGCTCACCCACTACGGGGAGCGCTCCCGGGTCCCCGGCTCCGCGCTGCTGCTCGCCCTCACCGATGTGCTCTCCCGGCACTGGGCGACCGGCCAGTCGGGTCTTGAGGACCAGCATCTGGGCGCGCTGCTGGCCTGGCTCGATTTCCCGGCGGGCAGCAGCGGCGCCGAGGCCGCGCGGGCCGCCGAGCTGGACCGGGACCCGGCCGGACAGCTGCGGTGCCCGCCCGCAGGACCGGCCACCGACCCGGCGTTCGACAACAAGCTGCTGGCCCCGGCGATCGAGCGGTACGACCGGGCGCGGACCGCCCTCGCCGCCGCCGAGGACCCGCTGGAGGCCGACGACCGGCTGGCCGCGCTCAGCCGGGCCGAGCGGGAGATCCGGGAGCTGATCGAGAGCCGGACCCGGCCCACCTGGGACGCGGTGTGGCGGGGCCTGGACCTGCTGCGGGCGCTGCCGGAGGGCGGGCGGGCCGAGGAGCGCTGGATCCGGGACCGCTGGTCGTTCACCGGGCACCGGGACCGGGTGCTGGCCGGGGAACCCCCGCAGCCGCGCCGGGACGACGCGGTGACGGCGGCGAACAAACTGGCCACCCGGGAGCGGGAACAGGCCCGTCTGGAGGCGCAGGAGGCGCTGGACGATCCGCTGGTGATGGCGGGGCGGCGGCTGGCCGGGGAGGCGTTCGCGGGCGAGGTGACCGAGGTCGTCATGGCGTACAGCGAGGGCAAACGGCCCAGTCCGCGCCCGCTGGTGACGGTCCGCACCGACGACCGGCCGCGGCTCGCGGAGCGGGTGAAGGTGTACCGCTCGCCGGCCGGCCGGCCGCAGTCGGCGGAGTTCGTGGAGCAGGCGGCCGAGGACGTGGTCGTGCTGCGGATCCTCGACAAGATGGGCCGCGGCAAGGAGCCGGAGCCGGGCTCGGTGCCGGAGAAGGGCGACCGGGTCTGCTTCACCCTCTTCGAGCACGAGCAGCGCGGTGGGGCGAAGCTGCCCGACCCGGAGGAGACCCCGTGGACGCACGGCGGGCCGCCCGGCGAGGGGGCGGCGGAGGCCGCCGATCCGGTCACCGAGGAGGATGTGCTGTGACGACCGTGGACATCGACCCCGGGGCCGCCGCCGCCCGCGCCACGGACGCGATCCTCCGCGACACGCTGGCCGCCACCGAGCGGGGCGTGGTGGTCGACTCGCCGCCCGGCGCGGGCAAGTCGACCCTGGTGGTGCGGGCGGCGCTCGAACTCGCGGACGCGGGGCGCCCGTTGATGGTGGTGGCGCAGACCAATGCCCAGGTGGACGACCTGGTGCTGCGCCTCGCCGAGAAGAACCCCGAGCTGCCGGTGGGCCGGCTGCACAGCAGCGACGCCGAGGCGTACGACAAGGCGCTGGACGAGCTGCCCCAGGTGCGTACGTCGGCGAAGGCGGCCGACCTCGCCGGGCTGCCGGTGGTGCTGTCCACGGCGGCGAAGTGGGCGCATGTGAAGGTGGACGAGCCCTGGCGGCACGCGATCGTGGACGAGGCGTACCAGATGCGCTCGGACTCGCTGCTCGCGGTGGCCGGTCTGTTCGAGCGGGCGCTGTTCGTGGGCGACCCCGGTCAGCTGGACCCGTTCGCGATCGTCGGCAGCGAGCAGTGGGCGGGGCTGTCGTACGACCCCTCGGCCTCCGCCGTCACCACGCTGCTCGCCCACAACCCCGGGCTGCCGCAGCACCGGCTGCCGGTCTCCTGGCGGCTGCCCGCGTCCGCGGCGCCCCTGGTCTCGGCCGCGTTCTACCCGTACACCCCGTTCCGCAGCGGCACCGGGCCCGGTGACCGCCGGCTCGCCTTCGCCGTGCCCGGCGACGGCTCGGGCCCGGACCGGGTGATCGACGAGGCGGCCGTCACCGGCTGGGGCCTGCTGGAGCTGCCCGCCCGGCACACCCCGCGCACGGACCCGGAGGCGGTGCGCGCGGTGGCCGCGGTGGTCCGCCGCCTGCTGGACCGGGGCGGCGCGGCGGTGTCCGAGCGCTCCCCCGACCCGGCTCCCCTGACCGCCGCCCGGATCGCCGTCGGCACCGCCCATCGCGACCAGGCGGCCGCGGTCCGCTCCGCGCTGGCCGACCTGGGCGTCTTCGAGGTGACGGTCGACACGGCGAACCGGCTCCAGGGCCGCGAGTACGACATCACGGTCGTCCTGCACCCGCTCTCCGGCCGCCCCGACGCCACCGCCTTCCATCTGGAGACCGGCCGCCTGTGCGTCCTCGCCTCCCGGCACCGGCACGCCTGCATCGTGGTCTGCCGCGAGGGCGTGAGCGACCTCCTGGACGACTACCCCTCCACCGAACCGGTCCAACTGGGCACCCTGGTCAAGTTTCCGGACGGCTGGGAGGCGAATCACGCGGTGCTGGCACATCTGGCCGAGCACCGGGTGCGCTGGCGACCATGACCGACACCCCGGAGCCATGGCAGCCGACGCCACCGCAGTTCCCCAGGGGCGCGGGGAACTGCGCGACCAGCCACGGCGGACCCGCGGAACACGACGGCGGGTGGCAGGCGGCGGGCGGCGCAACGGTTCCGGCGCGGCAGCGCCCTTGCGCACGCGCGAGACAATGGACGGTGGCCCGGCAGACCCGCGGGGTCCGGTTGTCAGAGCCGTACGAGGAGGAGATGAAGACATGGCGGAGCCCACGCCGCGTCGGAACGAACCGCGGCTACGCCCCGCGCCCCTGATCTTCGAGCCCGCGGAAGCGGCCGCCGATCCCGAGCACTTCTTCCAGCTGGAGTCCATCGAGGATCCCCGGGCGCTGCTGTCCCGGGCGACGGAGCTGACCCAGGCGTTCCGCGCCGCCGCCGACCGTGCCGTGGAGTTCCAGGCCATCGCCGCGGCCCAGCTCGCCGATCCGCGCAGGTTCGACCGGCTGACCACCGCCGACATCGCCGAGCGCGCGGAGTGGACCGAGGACTATGCCAAGCGGATGGTCGAGTTCGGGCGGGATCTGATGCGCGGGAGCAGCGAGGGCCGTACCACCGCCGATCCCGTGTGACCCCGCGCGTGATCCCGGTGCGATAAACCGACGTGATCGTCATCTGGCATATGCCAGGCGGGCAAGATACCCCCTCCCCTCTCCCCCTGTCCCGGTTTTCCGCAACTCAGCAGAACCGGTTGCTCACCGCCGGTAGACCTGATCGGCATGAGCGGTACTCCGAACGTCACCCGCGTCACCTCCGACGGCGCCGCCTGGCTCGCCTCGGCCGGGCCGTACCCGCGGCGCGCGCCCGCCCCGGCCGTCCTGCCCTGCGGGGGCGTCTTCGACGTGGTGAGCGCCCCGGTCGTCTTCGGACGCCGGATGCTGGACCGGCTCTGGGACAACGGCCCCGGCTCAGGCCCGGTCGCGATGTCCCGTGGCCGGATGCTGCTGTTCTGCGCCCCCGGCACCGCCCACCGGCTGCCCTCGCTGCTGGCCTGGGAGGAGTGGGGCTCGCACCGGGCGGCGGCCGTACCGCCCCTGCTGTGCCACGGCACGGGCGACGCGGTGACCGTCCCCGCGCCGGACGGCGACCCCTCGGCCGATCCCCGCTGGCTGGTCGCCCCGGACACGCGTCACCCCTGGTTACCGGGCCCGGAGGTGCTGCTGTGGGCGGCGGTGCGGGCGGCCAGGGCGGCGGTGCGGATATCGATTTTTCCTCCTGCCGACCAGGATGCTAAGGTCTACGACGTCAGCAGGCGCCGCTAGCTCAGTTGGTTAGAGCAGCTGACTCTTAATCAGCGGGTCCGGGGTTCGAGTCCCTGGCGGCGCACGCGCAAGAGGACGGCGGGTCCGATTCGAAAGAATCGAACCCGCCGTTTTCGCATGCACTCAAAGGGGTCACACACCCCCGAACCGGACCGGTCAGCCCCTGATCTTCTGCGTGATCCGCACCGTCCACGCCCCCGAAGCCGTCCTGTCCTCCACCTCGACCTTCACGCCCTCCCCCGGCACGGTGAAGCTCTCCCCCAGGGCGACCGGGGCGTCGGCCAGCGGCGGGTAGACGGAGTCGTCGGGGCAGGCCGAGGTGTGCGGATGGGCGTCGACGACCTCGATGGGGCCGCCGCCCGACTCCGCGCCGCTGCGCACCCGGTAGACGAGGATGCCCTCGCGGCAGGTCGCCCGGTCGTTGCCGGCGGCGGTACGCGCCTCGAAGGCGAGCGCGCTGTCGGGGCCGGTGCGCACCACCGCCAGCTTCACCCCGTCGCCGAGCCCGAAGGCGGGCGCCCCGCCGGTGCCCTGCACGGGCACGCCCGGCCCCGCGGCGAGGGGTTCCAGGGTGATCCGGGTCGGACCAGCGCCCCGTACGCACGTCACCTGGCGCGGGTCCAGCCACCCCAGCCGCCACTTGTGCCAGGCGAACAGGTCGGGTGAGAGCCCGAACTGGCTGCCCATCAGGTCCCAGTCGCCGACGTACGTGTCCCAGTCGCCCTTGCCGTCGGCCGGACGGTGGTACAGGTCGGGCAGATCGAAGACATGGCCGCTCTCATGGGCGAGAACCAGCCGATCCGGCGGATGCTTCTCGAACACCGTGACGACCCGTCGTACATCAGTGCCGTCCACATGGAGGGGCGTATCGAGGTTGACGACTTTGGTGGCGTCGGAGTCCACGCCGGGCGCGTCCGGATCGGCGACGAGGTACACCACCTGATAGCGGGAGAAATCCACCACCTTGTCGGCCACTTTGAAGGCGTCGTTCAGATATGCGGCCCGGTCCTCGGCGGCCCAGTCCCGCCGTATGGCGTACGCCGTCGACGGACGGGGCATACGCAGCCAGTGCGTCAGTGGATGCGGGTGGACGGTGAATCTGCCGTAGGAGGCCTGCTCGAAGTAGCGGCTGGTCTCCGGGAAGTGATCGGCGGTCAGTTCCGCCGGGGTGGTGCGCGGGGTGCCGTCCGGGAAGGACAGGAAGATCATCACCGCGTCCAGCGTCCGGGTGGGGCGCGTGTAGTCGGAGTTCCAGGTGTCGACGCCCTCGGAGTGGTGGGCCTCGGTGCGGTGCAGGGCGCACGGGGCGGTGGAGAAGGGCTCGGCGACCGACGGGCCGGTGAAGATCGAGGTCGCGGCCAGCGCCGACAGCGTGGTGCACACGGCGGCGGTGCTGCGCAGCAGGGGCACGGACATGACCTCCGGACGCGGTTCGACAGACCCGCACCCAGATTGCTGGTTTTCGCCACTCGATGCCCTGTTTGTCTGCACCAGAAGGGTGAGCGCTCCCCATTTGGGCGCCGGCGCACTACGGCGCTCGACACCCCCGATTCACTCACGGAACGTCACAACTGGTCGATGGGCTCAATAACCCGTCCAGGTGCGGGCAGAAACGATCTGTCAGAAAGTCTGTCCGGTCCGGGACACTGGACGATGGCTGGAAGGGCCCGGGGCCAGCCTCTATGATCGGCACACTTTCCGGCACGGACAGAGATCGAGTGCACTGCGGGAGCGAGCGGTGAGCGGAACGTCCGAAGGGCCGACGCCCGCGGCAGACCTCGACCGGTCAGCCGTCACAGACAGTGATCACAACACCTACGACCGTGTCTTCGGAGCGGCGCCGCTCGCCATGGCCGTCGTGGATCGCGAGGGATTCGTCCTGCGCGCGAACCCGGCCTTCGGCGAGCTGCTCGGCACCGACTGCGACACACTCTCCGGCCGGTCAGCCGCCGATCTGGTGGACCTGACCGCCGACGCGCGTTCCTGGCACGCCTATCGGGAGGTGCTGTGCGGGCGGCAGTCCAGGCTGCGCTGCACCCGCAGACTGAAGCATCCGGGGGGCACCTCGGTGTGGGTACAGCTCACCGTGGTCCCACTGGCCGACGGCGAGGCGGGCGTGCTGCTGTCCGTCGCCGACATCAGCGCCCGCCGTGAACTCCAGGCCCGGCTGCGGCACTTGCAGATGCACGACCCGGTGACCCGGCTGCCCAACCGCACCCTGTTCTTCGAGCGCCTCTCGGCCGCGCTGGAGGCGGAGTCGTACGAGCAGAGCGGCACCGGCCGGATCGGGCTGTGCTATCTGGACCTCGACGGGTTCAAGGCGGTCAACGACACTCTCGGCCATCGTGTCGGGGACCGGCTGCTCGCGGCCGTGGCCGAGCGGCTGACCAGGGTCGCCGACGAGGCCGGGTACGCGCGCGCCGCGACTCCCCTGGTGGCCCGGCTCGGCGGGGACGAGTTCGCGCTGCTGGTGGAGGACTCCACCGGCACCGAACAGCTCGCCGATCTGGCCGAGTCGGCGCTGGGGGCGCTCCAGGAGCCCTTCGAGCTGGCCGGGCAGCGGCTGTCGCTGACGGCGTCCATCGGGGTCGTGGAGCGCCATGCGGCGGGCACCACGGCGACCGGTCTGATGCAGGCGGCGGACACGACGCTCTACTGGGCGAAGGCCGACGGCAAGGGCCGCTGGACGCTGTTCGACCCCGAGCGCAACGCGCACCGGATGACCCGGCAGGCGCTGTCGTCCACGCTGCGGCCCGCCATCGAACGGGGCGAATTCGCCCTGGAGTACCAGCCGTTGGTGGGCATGGAGGACGGCCGGCTGTCCGGGGTGGAGGCGCTGGTGCGCTGGCATCATCCGCAGTTCGGCACGCTGACGCCGAATCGGTTCATCGGGCTGGCCGAGGAGGACGGCTCGATCGTGCAGCTCGGCCGCTGGGCGCTGGTCACCGCGTGCCGGCAGGCCCGCCGCTGGCAGTTGGCGCATCCCGGCGAGCCGCCGATCTTCGTCAGCGTGAACGTGGCCGTGCGCCAGGTGTGGGACTCCGACCTGGTGGCCGATGTGGCTCAGACCCTGGCGGACACCGGACTGGCCCCGCATCTGCTGCAGTTGGAGCTGACCGAGTCCGCGGTGATGGGCTCGGCGGGCCGCCCGCTCCAGGCGTTGCAGGCCCTCAGCGACATGGGGGTGCGCATCGCCATCGACGACTTCGGCACCGGCTACTCCAACCTCGCCTATCTCAGCCGGCTCCCGGTCTCGGCACTGAAGCTGGACGGCTCCTTCGTCCGCGGCTTCCAGTACGAGGAGGCGTCCAAGGGGGCCGCGCCCAACCCCGCCGACGAGGTGATCGTGGAGGCGATGATCCAACTCGCCCACCGGCTGGGCCTCACGGTCACCGCCGAGTGCGTGGAGACCTCCGCGCAGGCCACCCGGCTGCGCCGCATCGGCTGCGACACCGGGCAGGGCTGGCTGTACTCCCGGCCGGTCCCGCCGGACCGCATCTCCGAGCTGCTGGGGGCGCGGGCGTACACGGCGACGACGTGAGGCGGGCCCCGCGCCGGGACGGGTGACGCCTGCCTCCCGTCCGCCGTCGCGGGCCCACGTCGGGTGACCGCCGCGCCCCGCCGCCCGGCGGTTACCCGGCCGTCGGCAACTCGTAGGCGTCCGCGATGAGTTCGTACGAGCGGACCCGGACCTCGCCACGATGGGCGTGCGTGGTGAGCATCAACTCGTCGGCGCCGGTGCGCTTCTGGAGGTCGTTCAGGCCGGAGCGCACCTCGTCGGCGGTGCCGTGGACCACGTTGGCGGACCAGGAGGCGATGAACTCCTCCTCCATGGCGCCGAGTTCCGCCTGTTCGGCCTCGGCGGGGTCGGGGAAGAGGCCGGGGCGGCCCATCCGCAGGCGGAGCATGTTGAGGGCCATCGCGCGGGTCTGGCGGCGGGCCTCGCGCTCCTCGTCGGTGGCGAGGGCGGAGACGCCGATGAGGGCGTACGGCTCGGCGAGCACCGGGGAGGGGCGGAAGGTCTGGCGGTACAGGTCCAGCGCGGGGACGGTGTTCTGCGCCGAGAAGTGGTGCGCGAAGGCGAACGGCAGGCCGAGCATTCCGGCCAGCTGGGCGCTGAAGCCGGAGGAGCCGAGCAGCCAGACCGGCGGTCGGTGCGCGGACTGGACGCCGCCGGGGGCGCTGCCCTGCACCGGGCCGGGGATCGCGTGGATGCGCCGGTAGGGGTGGCCGTCGGGGAAGTCGTCGTCCAGGAAGCGGATCAGCTCGGCGAGCTGCTCGGGGAAGTCGTCGGCGCCCTCGTTCAGGGTGTCGCTGCGGCGCAGGGCGGCGGCCGTGGCCCCGTCGGTGCCGGGGGCGCGGCCGAGGCCGAGGTCGATCCGGTGCGGTGCCAGCGCCTCCAGCGTGCCGAACTGCTCGGCGATCACCAGCGGGGCGTGGTTGGGCAGCATGACGCCGCCGGAGCCGAGCCGGATGCGCTCCGTGTGGGCGGCGAGGTGCGCGAGGATCACGGCGGGCGAGGAGGAGGCGACGCCCGGCATGGAGTGGTGTTCGGCCACCCAGTACCGGTGGAAGCCGCGGGCCTCGGTACGGCGGGACAGCTCGACGCTGGTGCGCAGCGCGTCGGTGGCGGTGCGGCCCGCGCCGACGGTCACCAGGTCCAGGACGGAGAGCGGGACGGGTGCGGTGCCGTGCGCCGTACCCCGGATGCCGTCCGCGGCCTCGCGGTTCTCGTGTGTCTGAGCTGCCTCGTCTGCCGACACGGTGGGGGCCTCCTGTTTCCGGCGTGAGCTGTGCCGGAGTGTCGTAACAGGTGGCTCTCCCCGCTTATTCCACGGCTTCCACCGCGCTCCCCCTCATCGCACTCATCCCGTCCCGTCCCTCAGACCTGGACGAGCGGCTCCCTGGTGAACAGCGCCCCCAGCTCCGGCGCGTTCACCCGGCGGTCGGCGAGCCGCAGCCCCTCCCACACGGTGACCTGGTTCGCGGTGAGGACGGGCTTGGACAGGGACTTCTCCAGCAGGCCGAGGTGGGCGGCCGTGTGCAGGGCGGTGTCCGGCAGCAGCACCGCCTCCGCGTCCGCGTCGTCCGCGGCCCGCGCCAGCGTCAGTACGTCCTCCTCGCCCCAGCCCGCGGCCTCGGCGGCCGTACCGACCCCCGAGGAGCGCGTCCCGGTCACCTCCAGGCCCCCGGCCCGCAGGAAGTCCGCGAACAGCGCGGTGATCTCCTCGGGGTAGGTGGCGCCGACGGCGACCCGTCGCACCCCCAGCTCACGGGCCGCGTGCACAAAGCCGAAGGACGTCGAGGAGGCCGGCATCCCGGCCAGCCGGGCCAGGGTGCGCACCTGGTCCTGGGCGCCCTGCCAGCCGTGCACGAAGCCGCCGCCGGTGCACGCCCACACCACGGTCTCGGCACCGGCGAGCCGCAGCCGCTCCATGCCCGCGCCGAGCCGCTCGGCGGAACCCGTCCCGCGCAGCGTCTCGACCCGGAGCGCGTCCTCGCCGATCTCGGTGTGGACCAGGTCCACCCGGATGTCGCTGCCCAGAAGCTGCTCGATGCGCGGATAGTCGTCCTCGGCGAAGTGGCCCGGATAGAGGAATCCGAGTGCGGTCATGTCCAGCCTTCCTGCGTGCGATCGGGCGGTACGGGACGCCCGCGCGCCGCCGTGGCAGCGGCGCCCGGTACGGCCCCGAGGGCCCGAGTACCCAGCCTTCGCGAGGCAGCCCGCCTCCTGACCTGATCGGCCGAGGCCGCCGCTCGCGGGCGGGGCGGGCGATGGCGGACCCGGCCGTGTTGACGCCGGTGGTTCCGGGTGCGAGCGTGGGCGATCCGTGCATCCCGGGCGGTCGGAGGGCACCTCCGGGGCGTCTCGGAAGCACCCGCCACGGATCGCCGGGAGCCGCGCATGTCGGACGTCGGGAGCCGTTCCGCCGGACGCCGGGAGCCGCCCCGCACGGGGAGCGTCCCCACCCTGCTCGTGCTGGACGCCGAGCCGCCGCCCCGGCTCGGCCGGCTGACCGGGCGGGCCCGGATCGTGCACACCGACGCGGCGCACCTGGCCGAGCGGCTGCCGGGCGCGGACGCGCTGCTGGTGTGGGACTTCACCTCGACCGCGGTGCGCGAGGCATGGCCCGGCGCGGGGCCCCGGCCGCGCTGGGTGCACACGGCGAGCGCGGGCGTGGACCATCTGCTGTGCCCGGAGCTGGCCGCGTCCGCCACGGTGGTCACCAACGCGCGCGGGATCTTCGACCAGCCGGTCGCCGAGTACGTGGCGGCGCTGGTGCTGGCCGTGGCCAAGGATCTGCCGCGCACCCTGGAGCAGCAGCGGGAGCGGGTGTGGCGGCACCGGGAGAGCCGGCGGGTGGCCGGTACCCGTGCCTGTGTGGTCGGGTCGGGGCCCGTCGGGCGGGCGATCATGCGGCTGCTGAAGGCGCTCGGTGTGACGACGGCGCTGGTCGGGCGGGTGCCGCGGACCGGCGTGTACGGTCCGGCCGACCTGGACCGGCTGGTCTCCCGCGCGGACTGGGTGATCGCGGCGGCGCCGCTGACGGAGGCGACGTACCGCATGTTCGATGCCCATGTCTTCGGGGTGATGCAGCCCTCGGCGTTCTTCGTGAACGTGGGGCGCGGCGATCTGGTGGACGAGGACGCGCTCGCCCGCGCCCTGACCCGGCGCTGGATCGCGGGCGCCGCCCTGGACGTGTTCGCCGCCGAACCGCTGCCGCCCGGCAGCCCGCTGTGGGACCTCCCCGGTCTGATCGTCTCCCCGCACATGAGCGGGGACACGGTGGGCCGGCGGGACGAACTCGGGCGGCAGTTCGTGGAGTTGTACGAGCGCTGGGCGGCGGGCAGACCCCTGGTGAACGTGGTCGACAAGAGACGCGGGTACGTGCCCGGCCACTGACCCGGCAGGGCCCCGGCAGCTCTTCACCAGGTTCACCCGTGGGAGTTGTGTGGAGGTACGGGGCGGGAAGCGGGGATGCGTCGTCCGGCCGGAAAAGCGGGGCGCATACCTCGGATCGGCCTGGGTAGCGGCGCCGCCATGGCTCCACCACATGGGAACGACGGACACAGTTTTCGGCCAGAACTCAGACCCAGCCGACGGATGTTGCTCGGCTCGATCGCGGCGCTCGGGGCACTGGGCGCCGCGGGCTGTACCCGGGTGGCCGCCGCGAGCGGGAACGGCGGCGAACTGCTCGACCGGCTCCGCGCGCAGGGCGTCGTACGCCTCGGGATCGCGGGCGAGATCCCCTTCGGGTACATCGACAAGGACGGCCGTCTCACCGGTGAGGCACCGGAGTTGGCGAAGGCGGTGTTCAAGCGGCTCGGCGTCGACCGGGTGCAGCCGGTGCCGACCGAGTTCGGCTCGCTCATACCCGGCCTGAATTCACAGCAGTTCGATGTCGTCGCGGCCGGTATGTACGTCAACGCCGACCGCTGCGAACAGGTCATCTTCGCGGACCCCGACTACCAGATGCTGGATTCGTTCATCGTCCGCAAGGGGAACCCGAAGGGGTTGCACTCCTACAAGGACGTCGTCGCGAAGAAGGCGAAGTTCGCGACCGGCACCGGCTACGCCGAGATCCAGTACGCCGTGGAGGCGGGCTACAAGCAGAGCGACATCCTGATCGTGCCGGACCAGGTGGCCGGTCTGAACGCGGTCGAGGCGGGCCGGGTCGATGTGTTCGCCGGTACGGCGCTCACCACCCGCGAGGTCGTGAAGAAGTCGGCCAAGGCGGAGGCGACCACGCCGTTCGCGCCGCTGGTGAAGGGCGAACGGCACGTCGACGGCGGGGCGTTCGCGTTCCGGCCGACCGAGACCCGGCTGCGGGACGCGTTCAACACGGAGCTGCACCAGCTCAAGCGGACCGGTGAACTGTTCCGGATCCTGCGGCCGTTCGGCTTCACCGAGGCCGAGATGACGGACCTGACCGCGAAGGAGCTGTGCGGGCAATGACCTCGGGGCTCTGGGAACTGGTACTCAAGGGCGTCTGGACCACCGTCCAACTGCTGCTGTTCAGCGCGCTGCTGGCCGCCGCGGTGTCCTTCGTGGTCGGCCTGGCGCGCACCCACCGCCGGTGGATCGTGCGCTTCGTGGCCGGCGTCTACACCGAGATCTTCCGCGGCACCTCCGCGCTGGTGATGATCTTCTGGGTGTTCTTCGTGCTGCCGATCGCCTTCGGCTGGCAGCTGGTGCCGATGTGGGCGGGCACGCTGGCGCTCGGCCTGACGTACGGCGCGTACGGCTCCGAGATCGTGCGCGGCGCGCTGAACTCGGTGGACCCGGCGCAGAAGGAGGGCGGGATCGCGCTGAGCTTCACCCCGGCGCAGCGGATGCGGCTGATCGTGCTGCCGCAAGCGGTGCCGGAGATGATCCCCTCCTTCTGCAATCTGCTGATCGAGCTGCTCAAGGGCACCGCGCTGGTGTCGGTGATGGGCATGGGCGATCTGACGTTCAGCGCCAACCTGGTGCGCCTCGCGCTCCAGCAGAGCGCGGAGATCTACACGTATGTGCTGGTCATCTACTTCGTGATCGCCTTCGTGCTGACCCGGCTGATGCGCGGCCTGGAGAAGCGGCTGAAGGCCGGGCTCGGCCGGGACCCCGGCACGGAGACGGCGGCACATGAGCCGAAGCGGGCGCGGACGACCGGGGTGGGCGGTGGTGTCGTATGACATGGGACTGGCACGCGGTGAGCGACTTCATGCCGCACTTCTGGGACGGCCTGCTGGTCACCCTTCAGGCGCTGGCCCTCGGTTCGCTGCTGTCCTTCACCCTCGGCCTGGTGTGGACGCTGCTGATGCGGGCGCCGACCCGGTGGGTGCGCTGGCCGGTCGGGGTGGTCACGGAGTTCGTGCGCAACACCCCGCTGCTGGTGCAGCTGTTCTTCCTCTTCTACGTGCTGCCGGAGTGGGGCCTGACCTTCTCCGCGCTGTCCACCGGGGTCTTCGCGATCGGGCTGCACTACTCGACGTACACCATGCAGGTCTACCGGGCCGGCATCGAGGCGGTGCCCGTCGGCCAGTGGGAGGCGGCGACCGCGCTGAACCTGCCCAGGCGACGGACCTGGACCGCGGTGATCCTGCCGCAGGCGATCCGCCGGGTGATCCCGGCGCTCGGCAACTACGTGATCTCCATGCTCAAGGACACACCGATGCTGATGGTGATCACCGTGCTGGAGATGCTGGGCCAGGCCCGGCTCTTCTCCCAGCAGCGCTTCCAGTTCACCGAGCCGCTCACCGTGATCGGCGTGGCCTTCATCCTCATCTCCTACCTGGCCTCCCTTCTCCTGCGAGCCCTGGAGCGACGCCTTGTCCGTTGAGACCCGTACCGAGCCCTCCGCCACCGCCGCCCAGCCGGCCGATCTGATCCGTCTGGAACAGGTCACCAAGCGGTTCGGCGCCCACACCGTGCTCGACCACCTGGACTTCGCGGTCCGGCCGGGCAGGCACGTGACCCTGATCGGGCCCTCCGGCTCCGGCAAGACCACGATCCTCAGACTTCTGATGACCCTGACGAAACCGGACGAGGGGACCATCACCGTCGACGGCGAACCGCTGTTCCCGGCGCCGGAGAAGCAGGTCCGGGAGGTGCGCAAGAAGATCGGGATGGTGTTCCAGCACTTCAACCTGTTCCCGAACATGTCGGTGCTGCGCAATCTCACCGAGGCGCCGGTGCAGGTCCTCGGTCTGTCCAAGGACGAGGCGGAGGAGCGGGCGCGGGAGCTGCTGGAGCTGGTGGGTCTCGCCGACAAGTGCGGGGCGCGCCCGGCGCAGCTGTCCGGCGGGCAGCAGCAGCGGGTGGCGATCGCGCGGGCGCTGGCGATGCGGCCGCGGGTGCTGCTGCTGGACGAGGTGACGTCCGCGCTCGACCCGGAGCTGGTCGCGGGCGTGCTCGATCTGCTGCGGGACATCGCACGCAGCACCGACATCACGATGCTCTGCGTGACCCATGAGATGGGCTTCGCCCGGGACATCTCCGACCAGGTACTGATGTTCGACGGCGGCCGGGTGATCGAGTCCGGCACCCCGGAGAAGATCTTCAGCGAGCCGGAGCAGGAGCGCACCCGGGAATTCCTCGGCGCGGTGCTGTGAGCGCGGCCGTGTGAGGTTCGCGGACAACGGGCGAGGTCCAGCCACTGGGGCATGACTTTGGCATATGCCACTGGGTCTTCGCCGCAGTTGGGGACGGCCGCCGGGACGAGGGGGACGAGCCGGAAACTTGTCAACGCCCTCTCCCCGGCGGCCGTTCGCCCGTTATCGTGGTAGCGCCGCACCGTCCGCAATCCACGGCCCAGTAAGCGAGCGCAGGGGGGACCCACCGTGGCGCTGAAGCACGAGCCGACCGCCCCGTACCACTCCGCGCAGGACGCGCTGCGCGTGCTGGAGACCGTTGCGCACACCGCCGCCGGGGTCACCGAGACCGAACTGGCCCGGCACACCGGCCTCGGCCCCGAGCGACTCACCGTGCTGCTGCGGATGCTGCGCCGCGAGGGGTATGTGGAGCAGATCGGCGGCGGGGCGTACATCACCGGCGACACGCTGCGCCGGCTGACCTCGGCCCAGGACCGCGAGCGGGCCCTCACCGACAAGCTCCAGCTCATGCTGGACCGGCTGCGCGACTCGGTCGGCGCGGCGGTCTACATCAGCCGGTACGTGGACGGCGAGGTCAAGGTCACCCAGTACGCGGCCGGGCCCGCCGCCCCCGCGGTCAACGAGTGGGTGGACTTCCGCTACTCGGCCCACGCCACGGCGGTCGGCAAGAGCCTGCTGACCCAGCTGGACCACAACGGGCGCCGCGACCATCTCGCCCGGCACAAGATGGCCCGTCTCACCTCGCGCACCATCACCAGCGACAAGCTGCTGCTGTCCCGGCTGGAGTCCCAGCCGCCGACGGTGCCGGTGCTCGACCTCCAGGAGTACGCGGTGGGCACGGTCTGCGCGGCCGTCCCGATCACCGCGGGCGCCTCGGTGGGCTGCCTGGCCGTGTCCCTCCCGGTGGAACACGCGCACCGCCTGAAACAGGCCGCGGACACGTTGAACCGGAACGCGGCGCCGGTGCTGCTGTCGCTGGCCATCTGAGCGGATCCCGGTCGGCCTCTCGGGTGGTCGGGAGCACCCCCGAGGACCAGGTAGTATTTTCTTCGTCGCCGGCCGCGAGAGCGGAAGGCGAGAGTCACGCGCCGCTAGCTCAGTTGGTTAGAGCAGCTGACTCTTAATCAGCGGGTCCGGGGTTCGAGTCCCTGGCGGCGCACAGAAGAAGGGCCCCTCACCTCGGTGAGGGGCCCTTTGGCGTGCTCAGAAGTCGACGTCCGAGCAGGCGTAGAACGCGTTGCCCGTGTCGGCGATCGTCCAGACCGCGAGGATCACGTGATGTCCGGACAGGCCCGTCGGCAGGACGCCGCTGTGGCTGAGGGTGGCCGGCGGCTGCTGGCCGTTGTAGGGCACCGTCAGGAACGGCGTGAGGTTGAGGTCCGAGCGGGACAGCGGGTGGTTCTGGTTCCAGCCCTGCTTGGTGACGTAGTACTTGAAGTCCGTCGTGGCGTGCCGGGCCGTGAACTGCCAGCGGAAGGTGTACGACTGCCCGCCGGTCACCTGGGTGGTGGGCCAGGCGGCACCGGACGGCGTGGTCGGCGAGCTGAGCTGGGCGAAACGGTCCACGCTGCCGTTGCAGAGCTGGCCGTCGGCGGGCCCGGTGGCCGGGAAGCCCTTGGGCCCCTCGACGCTCTGCGGCTCGTACTGGATGTCGCCGCAGCCCTTGACCGTGCCATTGGCGCACAGCTTCTGTCTGCTGATGGGGAGGTCGGTGTAGCCGTGCCCGCTGGCGCCGCCGGTGGAGAGCGCGAACGCTCCGGCGGTCACCACTCCGAGCACGACTGCGGACATTTTGGTCTTGATGCGCATACTGCTGCTCCTGGAGAACGTGGGGAGTTCACTGAGCCGTGCAGGGGAAGGTCTAGACCAAGTCACAGATTATGGGCGGCACTTGAGCATGTCCATACCAGTGGCGGAGACGGTGGCACCCAGCTCCCCGCGCCCGGCGCAGAACGCCACCGTGAGATCCCGCACCAGCACCTTGCGCTCGCCCTCGTCCAGCTCGACCAGACCGCGCGTGGTCAGCCGGGTCACCGTGTCCTCCACGGAGTCCACCACCGAGCTGAGCATGCTGGCCCGCTGCCGGGCGTCCAGCGCGGCGATCTGGCGGCGCTCCATCGCCGCCGCGACCTCCGGGGCGTACTCCACCCGCAGCGGCCGCACGGAGAACACCTCGAGACCGGCCGGCGCGGTCTCCGCCGTCACCAGCCGGGTCAGCGTCTCCCCCGCCACCGCGGGCCCGCCCCGGCCGCCGCCCGCGGGCTCCACCGGCACCCGGGCCAGCGCCGCCTCCACGCACTCGCGCAGATACCGCTCATGGTCCTCAAGGCCGAGCACCGCCCGCGCGGTGTCCCGCACCCGCCACACCACGAGCACCACCACCCGCAGCGGCGTGCCGCCCGGATCGGTCGCGGGGATCGCCTCGCTGCGCCAGTGCCGCAGCCGTACGTCGACCCGCCGGCGCCGCAGCAGCGGGTTGACCCAGAGCAGCCCGGTGCGCCGTACCGTCCCCCGGTAGCGGCCGAACAGGCCCACCACCCAGGCCCGTCCGGTGCGCCCCCGGGCCAGCCCGCCGAACCCGGCCGCGCCGAGCAGTCCGGCCCCGGCGTACGCCGCCCACTGCGCGGGGCCGAGCCCGGTGCCCGCGGGCTGCGGCAGGCGCAGCGCCTGGGCGGCGAGCGGCGGCAGCACCCCCGCCCACCAGGAGGCGGCCAGGCAGCCGGTGACCCCGCAGGCCCCGGCGAGCACCCCGGCCGCCCCGGGCAGCACCCGCGCCTCCCGTTCCGTCAGCTCCACATCGATCCGGGGCAGCGGGCGCCCGCGCGCCGGTGCCGGGCGGCCGGCGCGCGGCAGTTCACCGGTGCCCTGCCGGCGGCCGACCACGGCGGGCTTGGGCGGCACCCGTACGGGATCGTCCCCCTCGGGGCGGTCGCGGCCCCCGGGGTCGTCGCGGAAGAGCAGATGGACCGGGATCTCGGTGGTGGACTCGTTGTGGATCAGCCGGGCCGGGCGGGTGCCGGCGGCCGTGGCCGGGTGGGGTCGCCCCTCGGACTCGGACGGTGTGTGGGTGGTCGTACTCATGCGTGCCTCCAGCCTCCGCGCCAGATGCGTCATGAACGTGAACTGATGGGTGGGATACGACAGTTGGAGCAGTCAGTTGGAGCAGATCAGGAGAACAGGCGGCGCCAGGTCTCGGGGCCGACCGAGCCGTCGGCCGCGCCGCCCCGCCAGCCCTGGTCGCGCTGGAAGGCCGCCACCGCCTGCCGGTCCGCCTCGCCCCACCGCGGTCCCGGACCGTCGCCGTAGAACCGGCCGAACCCCTTGCGGGTCAGCTGGACCCCGAGCCGGGTGACGTAGTCGTTGCTCTGCCCCGGGCGGAAGTAGCCCTTGCCGGGATAGCCGGGGACGCCGTGCGAGGCGGGCTCCGCCGCGTCCGGGGCGATGTCCCGGCCCCGGCCGGAGGTGAGCAGGTCCCAGGTGCGCGGTCCCGGCAGCCCGTCGGCCTCCTCCTCGTCCCAGCCCTGGGCCCGCTGGAACGCCTCGGTGGCGCGCCGGTCCGCCTCGCTCCAGGCCGGGCCCGGACCGTTCGGGTAGTACGGCTCCGCGCCCCGGGCCATCAGCATCCGGCCCAGCTCGGTGACGTACGCGTTGACCGCGCCCAGCCCGAAGGAGTCGGCGCCGGGGAACTCCGGGGAGGTCTTGCCGCCGGTCGCCTCGGCGCCCGCGCTGCCGGTGGCCAGCCCCTTGTAGCGGTAGGGGACGTACTTCCCGGCGTGGCTCCAGTAGGGGTAGGGCGTGGTCTGGCTGCGGGTGTGCGGGGGTGTCTGCTCGTAGACCTTGTAGTGGGTGTGCGCGGAGTCCGTCCAGCCGCCGAAGATCACCACGTGCGAGCCGTTCTGGGGGTTGGCGGTGTTGTGGAAGAGCAGCATGTCGCCGGGCTGGAGCTGGGACTTCTTGATCTTCACGCCGTACTTGGCGAGGCTGCCCGTCCACTGGTTGCTGTTCAGGCCCCAGGCCATGGAGACATAGCCCGAGCAGTCCTGCCGGTAGCCGTCGGTCCAGTAGCGGCCCATGCTGTACGGCACCTTCGCGGTCACCCAGGACTTGGCCCGCTTGATGATGGCGTTGCGGGTGGTGCGCGGGGTGAGGACGCCGCCGGGCCGGGTGGAGCCGCTGTCGGGGCCGTGCAGAGGGGCCTCGGCGCCCTGGGGGGTGTCGGGGCCGTCGCCGGGGACCGCCTGGCGGTGCGGGAAGTGGCCGGCGGGGAGGGCGACCGCCGGGGTCACCACGCCGAGGGCGGCGGACACGGCGGCCACGACGACCATCCCGCGCCGCGCGGGGAGGCGGGCGGGGCGGCAGGGAGGCTGGCGGGGACGGGGGCGCCGCCGGTGGACACAGCCGGGACAGCCGCAGTCGCGCGCGGGTTCGAACTCCTCGAACGCCGGAGCGGTCATGCGATCTGCCTCACATTCATGGTGTTTTTGTCCGCTTGTGTGCACGTTGATCAGTTTCCCAACTGTCTGCGCAACGCGCACTTTGACGGTCCGAATGATGTACGGGCCCCTTCGAAGCCCCCTCCCGGTGGTCCAGAGCACTCTCACAGGTCGGGTAGAGTTCTCCTTGTCAGCAGGCGCCGCTAGCTCAGTTGGTTAGAGCAGCTGACTCTTAATCAGCGGGTCCGGGGTTCGAGTCCCTGGCGGCGCACAGACGGAGAAGGTCCCTCGCAGCAGCGGGGGACCTTTTCGTATGCCTCTGTTCATGGGGCCGCTACTCTCTGGCCATGGCAGCGCGGGACCTTCAGGAACGGATCAAGAAGCTGATCGTGGACCGGCGGCTGCCCCCCGGGGCTCCGCTGCCGACCGAGCCGGAACTGATGGAGTTCCTCGGGGCGAGCCGGAACTCGGTGCGCGAGGCGCTCAAGGCGCTCCAGGCGATGGGCATCGTGGAGATCCGGCACGGCTTCGGGACGTACGTCGGCCCGATGTCGTTCGCGCCGATGATCGAGGGCCTCGCCTTCCGCACGGTCGTCGGCCACTACCGGGGCGAGGACTCGCTGCTCCAGCTCCTCGAACTGCGCGAGGCCGTGGAGACCGGCCTCGTCTCCCGGCTCGCCGGGCGGCTGCCGCAGGCGGACCTGGCCGAGCTGGACGCGCTGGTCGACCGCATGGAAGAGCAGGCGGCCCAGGGCGCGGGGCTCGCCGACACCGACCGCGCCTTCCACGCCACGCTCTACCGGGGCCTGGACAACGCCCTGCTCAGCGAGGTTCTTGAGGCGTTCTGGGACGCCTTCCACCGGGTGCGCCGGGATCTGCTGGACGTGCCGCAGGACCCCCGGGTGACCTGCCGCCAGCACCGGGAGATCCTGGACGCGGTCCGCTCCGGGGACTCCCCGCGCGCGGAGCGCGCCATAAGGGACCACTTCGGGAACGTACGGGCGCGCCTGTCGGGGTGAGCCCGCCGCCGGGGGCTCAGCGGGTACGGCGGCCCCGGCGGGTGCGCAGGCCCACGGCGACGGCGGCGATCGAGGCCAGCGCGAGCCCGGTCACGGCCTGCGCGGTGTCGGGTCCGGAGCCGCTGGTGGCCACGGTGGCGAAGTGCGCGGTGGCGTCGACCGGGGCGGCGGACACTCCTTTGACCTTGGCCGCTTTGCCCGTGGCCGCTTTGCCCATAGCCGCTTTGTCCGTAGCCGCTCTGCCCATGGCCGCGACCGTGATCCTGCCGTCCACCACCCGGTCGGCGCAGGTCACCCTGATCTCGTAGGCGCCCGGCCCGACGGTGGAGGCGACGCGGGCGCTCCCCGAGAGGGCGCCCCGAGCGCCGGTGAGGCGGGCGTCAGCGGTGAAGGCGCGCGAGGCGGCGACGGCCTGGCTCCCGGTGCAGCCGCCGACCTTCAGGGTCACCTCGGCCCCCGGTGCGGGGGCGGCGGGGGCCGCGGCGAGGGTGCCGCCGTCCGTCGCGTGGGCGGCCTGGGCCGCCGGGCCGAGCGCGGCTACGACCAGCAGGCCGCTGCACACAGTGAGGGGAAGTGAGCCCATCGTGAACCTCCAGACACGTAAGGAGGTTCTCCCGGCCGGGGCGCCCCCGCATCCCGACAGGCGCCCCGCTGCTCCGTCCGGGTGAGACCGGGTTTGAGCCGCCGACGTCAGATGAGGTCGACCAGGTCGGCGATGGAGTCCACGACCTTCGAGGGCCGGAACGGGTAGGCGTCCACCTCCTGCGGCTGGGTCACCCCGCTGAGCACCAGGAAGGTGCGCATCCCGGCCTCCAGGCCCGCCAGCACATCGGTGTCCATCCGGTCGCCGATCATCGCGGAGGTCTCGGAGTGGGCGCCGATCGCGTTCAGGCCCGCGCGCATCATCAGCGGGTTGGGCTTGCCGACGAAGTAGGGCTTGCGGCCGGTCGCGGCGGTGATCAGGGCGGCGACCGAGCCGGTGGCGGGCAGCGCGCCCTCGGTGGAGGGGCCGACGTTGTCGGGGTTGGTGGCGATGAACCGGGCCCCGTCGTTGATCAGCCGCACGGCCTTGGTCATGGCCTCGAAGGAGTAGGTGCGGGTCTCGCCCAGGATCACGAAGTCGGGCTCGTGGTCGGTGAGGACGTAGCCGACGTCGTGCAGTGCGGTGGTCAGACCGGCCTCGCCGATGACATAGGCGCTGCCGCCGGGCCGCTGGTCGTTCAGGAACTGGGCGGTGGCGAGCGCCGAGGTCCAGATGTTCTCGGCCGGCACGTCCAGGCCCATCCGGCGCAGCCGGGCGTGCAGATCGCGGGCGGTGTAGATGGAGTTGTTGGTGAGGACCAGGAAGGGGCGGCCCGAGTCGCGCAGCTTCTTCAGGAAGTCCTCGGCACCGGGGATCGGCACGCCCTCGTGGATCAGGACGCCGTCCATGTCGGTGAGCCACGATTCGATCGGCTTGCGGTCTGCCATGTTGTGCGTCTCCTGGCATGCGTGAGATCTACGAGCGGGGGCCGGAACCACGGCGTACCGACGCCCCCAGCCTAATCAGCCCCGGCTGATCCGTACCCCCTCGATCAGCGGGTGGCCGCCGGCGCGCGCAGGGGGCGCCCGTCCAGGTCCCAGGCCGGGTCGAGGGCGAGGCCGAGGTGGGTGAGGGCGGTGGCGGCCACGTCCGGCATCGTCACGTCCGTGCGGAGCGAGCCGGGTGCGAGTCCGTCGCCGACGGCGATCAGGAAGGTCCGGCGTTCCGGGAGGCTGGGGCCGCCGTGGCCGCCGGCGTCGGTGTGGCCGTGGTCGGCGGTGACCAGGACCAGCCAGTCCTCGTCCGCGGGCCGCGCCCGAACCGCGGCCACCATCCGCCCGACCTGCGCGTCGGCGCCGCGGATGGCCTCCAGGTACCGCGGGGAGGCGGCGCCGTGCCGGTGGCCCGCGTCGTCGATCCCGTCCAGCTGGACGAACAGGGCGTCCGGGTCCCCGTGTCGCAGCTCGGCGACCACCCGGTCCGTCGTACCGGCGTCGTACTCCGCGTCCGGCGTGGCCACCCGGGTGCCGACCCGCGCGGAGAAGACCTTCTCGGCGAGCGGCGCCCAGGAGGTGATCACGCAGGTGTCCAGGTCGCGCCCGGCGGACGCGAGGCGGGTGAGGAAGTCCGGGTAGCGCGTGAACGCGTTGCCGGTGAAGGAGTTGTCCCGCACCCGGTGCTTGGCGGGCCGGACCCCGGTGAGGATCGTGGCCCAGCCGGGCCCGGACAGGGTGGGCGCGCCCGGCTCGATGAGGCTCGGCGCGGTGAGCCCGGCGGCGGTCAGCGCGGCCAGGTGGGGCGCGTCGGCGTCCTCGATGCGGGCGAGGAGGGCGCCGTCCAGGCCGATGACGAGCACTTTGGGCGTACGGGGCACGGAAACCTCCGGGGGAGAGGGCGGCAGGGCACCGCCCCCGGCGCGGGCCGGGGGCGGTGCCCTGCCAATCAATCAGCTCCCGGTCGCCGACTTCCAGTCCTCGACGTACGACGTCAGGTTCTTGTCGATGTCGTTCCAGTCCGGCTGGAAGAAGTCGACGCCGTCCATCAGCTTGGTGAGGGCGATGGCGTTGGCGTCCGTGGCCTTGACGTCCTCGCGGGCCGAGAAGCCGCCCCCGATGGAGCTGACCTCGGCCTGTGCCCGCTGGGAGAGCATGAAGTCGAGCAGCTTCTTGCCGTTGGCGCTGTGCGGGGCCTTCGTGACCAGGCCCGCGGCGTACGGCAGCGCGAAGGTGGAGGGCTTGCCGTCCTTGCCCGCCGGGAACCAGATGCCGAGGTTGGGCATGGTCTTGGACTGGGCGTAGTTCATCTGGACATCGCCGTTGGCGACGAGCAGTTCGCCCTTGTCCACCTTGGGCGCGAGCTTGCCGGTGGAGGCGGACGGGCCGACGTTGTTGGCCTGGAGCTTCTTCAGATAGGCGAGGGCCTGGTCCTTGCCGCCGAGGTCGTGCATGGTCTGGATCAGCACGGCCGTGCCGTCACCCGCGACGCCCGGGGTGGAGTACTGGAGCTTGTTCCTGTACGACGCGTCGAGCAGGTCGTCCCAGGTCTTCGGCGCGCTCTTCAGCTCCTTCTTGTTGTAGACGAAGCCGAAGTAGTTGTTCACGACGGAGGTCCAGGTGCCGTCGGGCGCCTTGTCGGCGCCGCTGACCGCGGTCGAGCCCTCGGGCTCGTACTTCTGGAGCAGGCCCTTGGTGTCGGCCTCCTGGATGAACGGCGGCAGCGTGACCAGCACATCGGCCTGCGGGTTGCTCTTCTCGCGGACGGCGCGCTGCACCACCTCGCCCGAGCCGCCCTCGACGTACTTGACCTTGATGCCGGTCTTCTTGGTGAAGTTCGCGAAGACCTTGTCGTACCAGCCGTCCCCGTTCTCGCCCTTGAGGCCGTCCGCGCTGTAGACGGTGACCTCCTTGGCGTCGGAGGCGGCGGAGGAGGAACCGCAGGCGGACAGCGCGGGGGCGGCGAGCAGGGCGACGGCTACGGCGAGCGAGAGTCTGGTCCTGGACATGGCGAGACGAACTCCTGGCGTTCTCAAGGCGATCGGGGGGTACGGGAGTGGCTGGTCAGCGGTACGACGCCCGGGTGCGGACCCGGGAGACGGCGAACAGGACGAGCAGGGTCGCGGCCATCAGCACCACGGCGACGGCGGAGCCCGTGAACAGGGCGCCGCGGTCGGTGGCCGCGTAGATCAGGACGGGCAACGGGGTCCAGTCCGGCGGATAGAGCATCATCGTGGCGCTCAACTCGCCCATGGACAGGGCGAAGCAGAGGCCGGCGGCCGCGGTCAGGGAGGGCAGCAGCAGGGGCAGCCGTACCCGCCACAGCACATAGGAGGGCCGGGCGCCGAGGGCGGCGGCGGCCTGTTCGTAGGCCGGGTCGAGGCGGCTGATCGCCGCCGACACGGACTGGTGGGCGAAGGCGGTGACCAGCACGGTGTGCGCGAGGATCACGATCCACCGGGTGCCGTTGAGCAGCAGCGGCGGCTTGGAGAAGGCCACCAGGATCGACAGGCCCACCACCACGGAGGGCACCGCGACCGGCAGCACGAACAGGGCGTCCAGCATCCGCTTGCCGCGCTTCTTCAGGGCCGCCCCGGCGAGCGCCGCCCAGGTGCCGACGGCCAGCGCGAGGAGGCTGGCGCCGGTGGCGGTGAGCAGGCTGGTGACGAGCGCCTGGAGGGCCTCGCCGCGGGTCGCGGAGCGGTAGTTGGCGAGCGTCGGGCCCGAGGGCAGGACGCTGGACCAGTGGGTGGCGAAGGAGGCGCCGAGCACCACGAGCAGCGGCAGCGCGAACAGCGGCAGGAAGAGGACGAGGAACACCGCCCACAGGGCCCGTCTGGCCCCTCGGCTATGCACCAGCACGACGGCTCACCACCCGGTAGAGGCCGTAGAGACCCACGGAGATCAGGACGTTGACGACGGCGACCACACAGGCGCCCGGGTAGTCGGACTCCAGGATCGCCTTGCTGTAGACGAGCATCGGCAGGGTGGTGACCCCCTTCGCGCCGGTGAAGAGCACGATGCCGAACTCGTTGAGGCAGAGCACCAGGACGAGGCTGCCGCCGGCCGCGAGCGCGGGCAGCGCCTCCGGCAGGATCACCTGGCGTACGATCCGCGGCGCCCGCGCCCCCAGCGAACTGGCCGCCTCCAGCTGGGCGGTGTCCAGCTGCGAGAACGCGGCGAGCAGCGGGCGCATCACGAACGGCGTGAAGTAGGTGATCTCCGCGAGCAGCACGCCCCAGGGCGTGTTCAGGAACTGGAAGGGCCCCTGCGCGGCGCCCGTGAGCCCGGTCCAGGCCCCGTTGGCCATGCCGACGCCGCCGTAGATGAACAGCAGGGCCAGTGTGATCAGGAAGGACGGGAAGGACAGGAACACGTCCACGAACCGCGCCACCGCCTTCGCCCCGGGGAACGGCACGAACGCGATCACCAGCGCCAGCAGGAACCCCAGCACCAGGCACCCGGCGGTCGACGCGAGCGCCAGCCACACCGTGGTCCACAGCGCCCCCCGGAACGCCTCCGAGGCGAACACGTCGGCGTACGGCTGGACGGAGGTCCCCCCGCTGTCCGGCCGGAGGGACTGCTGGACGACGAGGGCGAGGGGGTAGAGGAAGAAGAGGGCGAGGAGGGCGACGGGGGGCAGGGCCCACAGCACCGCCCCGAACGACCGTGGGCGGCGCACCGGTTCGCCGCTGACCGGCGCCGTCTGGACGGCCTCAGCCATGACCGACCCCCGCGGGCAGCAGCACCGCGTCATCGGGCGCGAAGTGCAGCGTGACCTCGTCGCCCCGCCACGGCGGATCCCGCAACTCCCGTACATCGGCCATGACCTGGTGGCCGCCGACCTCGACGTACAGCCGATGCGTGGACCCACGCCACTGGATCTCCCGTACGACACCGGCGAGTTGATTGGGGCCCTCGCCGATCCCCACGAGATGCGGCCGGACACACAGCGTGGCCCGCGCCCCCGCGGCCACGCCCGCCGTGTCGACCTTCACCTCCCGGCCCGCGAACTCGACGCGTCCCGAACTCACCGTCACCGGCAGCAGATTCGCGCCGCCCACGAACGAGGCCGTGAACGCGTCGGCGGGCGCCCGGTACAGCTCCTTCGGCGTCCCGCAGGCCCGCAGTCGCGCCTTGTCCATCACCGCGATCCGGTCCGCCAGGGTCAGCGCCTCGACCTGGTCGTGGGTGACGTACAGCATCGAGACCTCGGGCAACTCCCGGTGCAGCCGGGCGAGTTCGGCGAGCATCCCGGACCGCAGCTGTGCGTCGAGCGCGGACAGCGGCTCGTCCAGGAGGAGCACGCCGGGCCGGATGGCGAGCGCGCGGGCGATGGCGACGCGCTGCTGCTGGCCGCCGGACAGCTCGCGCGGATGGCGGCGGGCGTAGCCGGCCATGCCGGTCATCTCCAGTGCCTCGCCGACCCGTTGCCGTATCTCGCCCCGGGCGGTGCCGCGCGCCTTGAGCCCGAAGGCCACGTTCTCCTCGACGCGCAGGTGCGGGAAGAGCGCGTACTGCTGGACGACCATCCCGATGCCCCGCCGGTACGGCGGCAGGTCCGTCACGTCCCGGCCACCGAGGAGCACCCGCCCGGACGCGGGCCGGACGAACCCGGCGACCGCCCGCAGCGCGGTGGTCTTGCCGGAGCCGGACGGCCCGAGGAGCGCCATGACCTCGCCGGGCTCGACGGTCAGATCGAGGGAGTCGAGGACGACATTGCCGTCGTAGGCGACCGTGACGGAATCGAAGCGGATGCTCATCTCACCGGGCTCCCGTGAGCAGCGCGGGCAGGTCGGCCACCGAGTCCAGGACCCGGGTGGCGCCCGCCGCGTGGAACTCCGCGTCGCCGTGGGCCCCGGTGCGCACCCCGGCGACCAGCCCGGCCCCGGCGCGCACGCCGCTGAGCACGTCGTAGGAGGTGTCCCCGACCACGGCGACCTGTCGTACGTCCTCGGCGGCCTTGGTGCGCAGGAACGCCTCCAGGACCATGTCGGGGAAGGGCCGCCCGCGCCCGCCGGCGTCCGCCGGGCACAGGGTGAGCGGCACCAGGTCCGCCCAGCCGAGGGCGGCGAGGATGGCGTCCTGGGTGACCCGGGCGAAGCCGGTGGTCAGGACGACGCCGCGGCCGCTCGCGAGCAGTTCCTCGATGGCCTCGCGGGCACCGGGGACGGGGGCGATCAGGCCGCCGTCGACCAGTTCGCCGTACGCCTTCTCGAAGGCGGCGTTGGCGCGCCGGGCCCGCTCCTCGTCCCCGAACAGGTGCCGGAAGACGGAGATCTTGGACTCGCCCATGGTGGCGCGGACGTAGGCGAGGTGCTCGGCGTGCTCGGCCGTGCCCTCCCGGACGCCGAGTTCGGCGGCGGCCACGGCGAAGGCGCGCTCCACGAGCCCGCCGTCGGCGACGGTCGTACCGGCCATGTCGAGGACGACGAGCCGGATGTCGGGGGAAGTGTCGGTCATGGGGGTGCTCACCAGCCCAGTTCGTTCGCGGTGGTCTCGGCTATCGCGGGGGAGCAGGTCATGCCGCGCCCGCCGGGCCCGGTGACCAGCCATACCCCGTCGGCGACCTGCTGGCGGTGCACGACGCGGGAGGTGTCGGTGCACTGCGCGTACACGCCCGCCCAGCGGTGCCGGATCCGCGGCAGCGGCCGGCCCAGCAGGTTCTCCACGACGCCGGTCAGGTGCTCGTACGGCTCCTCGACGGTGTCGAACGCGAAGGGGTGCTCGTACTCGTGGGTGTCGCCGATGGTCAGACCGCCGTCGGCGCGCTGCACCATGAGCAGCTGCATCTTGTGCGCGGCCGCCGTCTCGGGCTGCGGCTGGCCGGCGTTGAGCGCGTCGAGCGCCTTTGAGGCGTAGGCCGGGTAGTAGCGGAAGCTGTCGCCGTCCGCGACCGAGGTCGGCAGCGGCTCGCCCAGCGGGTCGGTCTGCATCATCTGGAGCCGGACCCGGCGCACCGGCAGGTCGGGACCCGCCAGCTCGCGGACCAGGCCGCCGAGCCAGGCGCCGGTGGCCAGCACGACCGCGTCGGCGTGGTGCACGTCCCCGTGGTCGTCGCGGACGGCCCCGGCCCCGACCACCTCGCGGACCTCGCGGCCCGGCAGGAAGGTGTAGTCGGGGGACTTGCGCAGTTCCTCGCGCAGGGCGAGCTGCGCGGTGCGTGGCTCGACGGCGGCGTCCCGCTCGCAGAAGAGGGCGGCGCCGAACTCGCCGCGCAGGGCGGGGTTGATGGCGCGGGCCTCGCCCGGGGTCAGCAGCTTGTAGCCGCGGGCCGCGGCGTCCGGGCGGGCCACGGCGGCCTCGGCGACGGCCAGTTCCAGCTCCGTGCGCACCGGGGTCAGGGAGCCGGTGGCGCGAAAGCCCAGCTTGGCCACCCGGCCGCCGATGCCCTCCCACAGCTCCCGCGCCCGCAGCGCGGTCTCCAGCTCTTCTCCCCCGGCCCGGCCACTGACCCAGATCTGTCCGAAGTTGCGCAGCGAGGCGCCGCGTGCCTCGGCCTCCCGCTCGATCTGGACGACCTCGTGGCCACGTTCGATTGCTTGCCAGGCGTGCATGGTGCCGACCACGCCGCCTCCGACGACTGTCACTCTCACGACGCCAACGGTGCTCGGGGACGGGTAACCAAAGACGTCCGCCGGTCGACGGGGGCGTGAACTGCCCATCACGTTTGGGCTAGACCCGTTATCTTCTCGTGACCATAAGAGGGGTGGCTATGTCCGGATCTCCGCACCGAAAAGGGACTTTCCTCAGCCCTGGAGGTGGGCGGTGAAGGAGAACCGGTCCCCCCGGTACAGCGACCGCACCCGCTCCAGCGGACGGCCGGCGGTGTCCCGGGACACCCGGTGGATCAGCAGCATCGGCAGGGCCGGCGGGGTGCCGATGAGCAGCGCCTCGCGGGGCGTGGCGAGCACGGTCTCCAGGCGCTCGTCGGCGTCGCCGAAGCCGATGCCCTGGGCGGCGAGATAGCCGTAGAAGGAGGAGTCGGCGTCGAAGTCGGCGTCCAGCCGGGGCACCCGCTCGACCGCGACGTAGGTGCTCTCCAGGCCGACCCGCTCCTCGTCCGCGAGCAGCACCCGCTCCAGGTGCCAGACCGGCTCGCCCTTCGTCAGCCCGGTCTCGGCGGCCAGGGGCGCCGGGCAGGGGAAGCGGTCGAGGGTGACGAGGGTACGGCCGGGCGTACGGCCCTGGCGGCGCACGCCCTCGGTGTAGCTCGCCAGCGACAGCGGCTGGGCCAGCTTGGGCCCGGCCACCACGGTCCCGCGCCCGCGCCTGCGCAGCCGCCCCTCCAGCACCAGCTCCCGCACCGCCTGACGCACCGTCTCGCGGGCGACGTCGTACCGCTCGGCGAGGTCCCGCTCGGTCGGGATGACGCTGTCCTCCCCCAGCTGCTCCAGCAGCCCGGCGATCCTCGCCTTCACCGCGTAGTACTTCGGGATCCGGCCGTGCTCGGGGATGCCGGACCGGACGGGGGCACCTGGGGCCTGCTCATACGGGTAGTCCACGCAGGGATCGTTGCAGACGGAGGTGGGGGCACCTCAACTCAGCGGCGCCTGCGGGCCAGGAGGAACGCGGCACCGGTCACACAGAGCAGGGCACCGGCGGCGGCGAGCAGGCCGTGGGTGAGGGCGGGGCCGGTCCGGGCGAGTTCACGGGCGCGCCGGCCGGCCTCCTGGGCGTCCTGGGCGAAGGGGAGGGAGGGGTCGGGGGCGGAGGCCGTGGGGCGCGGGGTGCCGGGCCCGGCGGAGCCGGTACCGGGGGCCGGGGTGCCGGGGCCCGCGCTGCCGCCGGTGCCCTGAGTCTGCTCCGCGCCCGTACCCGTACCCGTGAGGTCCTGGGCCACCGGGGTGCCGTCCTGGTCCCCGGGCGGCTCGGGGGCCGGGGACATCGGGGTGCCGACCCCGAACCGGTAGGCGTTGGACTCGCCGACCCAGTCCCCGTCCTGACCGCGCCGCTGCACGGCGGCCGCGTTGGCGGTGACCTGGTCGGGTACGGCGGCCTCCTGGGTGAGCGCGAGGCGGACCCGCACGCTGACCGTCTTGCCGGGCCCCACGGAGAAACCGCCGAATCCGGGTGCGTCCAGCACGCCGACCAACTCCTTCTCATCGGTGCTCTCGAACGTCACCGGGTGGACGCGGGAGCCGTCGTCGAAGTCCAACCGGGCCTGCCCGGCCTTGAGTTCATGCCGGTCGTCGACGAGGACGACGACCGGGTGGATGCCCGCGCAGGAGCGGCGGGTGGTGTTGGTGAGATCGATGTACCAGGTGCTGGAGCCATCGCCGGGCTGGTACTCGGTGGGGCCGCCGCGGATCCGGGTGGCCAGCGGAAAGGCGTGCTCACCGGGCGCGGCACAGGAGGGCGCGGGGGTGGCGGCAGCGGCCGGGAGCGGGCCGCCGAGGGCCGACGCCGGGAGCGGGGCGCCGAGAGCCGACACCGGGAGGGGGCCGCCCAGAGCCGACGCCGGGAGCGGGGCAAGAACGGCGGCCGGGAGCGGGACGAGGACGGCGGCCGCGGCGAGGCCGAGGGGGCGGAGGGAGATGCGGCCGGGGAACAGGGACGTACACAGTCGCATGAACACATGACCATGCCGGGTCAGGGGCGGGGGGCCGGGCCGCCACTCCGGGCCGGGCCGGAATGCCGCTCGATCGGCCGAGACGGTCGGTCAGGACGCGCCGGCGCAGACCCGCTCGGCCTCCGTGGACGTCGAGTTCCGTACGCTCTCGGCCTTTTGCAGCGCCTGCCGCTGCGCGGTGCCGGGGTGTCCGCCGTTGGCCATGCTGCGCAGCAGGTCGGTCTTCAGGCCGTCGTAGTACCGCTCCGCCTGCTGGGCGGCGGCGAGGGCCTTGTCGCAGTTGGTCCGGGGGGTGGCGGCGTGCGCCGCGGGCACGGCGAAGGAGAACGCGAGAAGCGCGACGGCACCGGCCGCGAACGTTCGCATGGACCTCATGGGAACCTCCGGTTGACGGATCGTTCGGGTCGTACATACAGCTACGGCTACAGCTCAGGAGGACAACGTGACGACGCGCCCGCCGCCCTTCACCTCCACGCATGCCTGGTACGGATCGGGGTTCCCCCGCCGTTCCCCGCACTTCCAGCGGGCCCCGGCCGCGTGCACCTCGGCGCCGGCCGGCGCGCCGTGCCAGACCTTCGTATAGGCGGCCGCGACCTGGCGGGCCACCCCGCAGGTCACCCGCTCGCCCGCGAGCACGCCGAGCCCGGAGAGGGGATCGGCCCCGCAGTACCGGACGCTCGCGCCCGGGGCCGCGACGGCCGTGCCGCCCCCGGACACGCAGAGCAGACCGATCCCGATCGCTCCGACGAGCACTCTGGCCTTCATCGACCCCACCGGGCACCTCCGTCCCACGAGCAACCCCCACAGCATGAGTACCCACATCCGGCCCCGGCGCTCGCGCGGCGCGCCCGAGATCCGACGGTCCGGCCCGGCCCCCGTCAGCCCCTCACCCCTCGCCCCTCCCGAAGACCCCCGCCCCCAGCACCATCTCCGCCGCCCCCTGGGCCACGACCCCCTCCCCCTGCCGCACCACGTCCACCGCGACGCCCTCCCGGAGCCCCTCCCGCCGTGCCCGCGCGTCCAGCTCGGCCGACACCCCCCGTATGAAAGGCCCGGGATCCGCCAGCACGGTCCGCCCGCCGAGCAGCACCCGGTCGATGTCCAGCAGCCCCACCAGATTCCCGGCCCCCACCCCGAGGACCCGCGCCGCCCGCTCCGTCTCGCCCCGTGCCACCGCGGACAGGCACAGTGCCTCCAGACACCCCCGGTCCCCGCACTCGCAGCGCGGCCCGTCCAGCTGGACGACCTGGTGCCCGAACTCCCCGGCCCCGGTCCGCGCGCCCCGGTGCACCCGCCCGCCGATCACGAGCCCGGCCCCGAGCCCCGTACCGAGGTGGAGATACGCGAAGGATCCGCCCGCGCCCCCGACCGCGAGCCCCACTGCCGCCGCGTTCGTGTCCTTGTCCACGACCACCGGCACCCCCAGCCGATCGCCCAGCGCGTCCCGCAGCGGGAAGCCGTCCCAGCCCGGGAACCCGGTCACCCGGTGCAGCACTCCCCGCACATGGTCGAGCGGCCCCGGCAGGGCCACCCCCGCCCCCAGCAGCGACCCGGCCTCGGCGAGCTCCCCGAAGGGCCCGAGGCACGAGCGGACCAGCCCTGTCACCGCCTCCACGACCACTCCGAGCACGGTCTCGGCGCCCGCCCCGAGGTCCAGTTCCGCGCGCCGCTCCCCCACCACGGCGCCGTCCAGCCGTACGAGCACCGCCCGCAGCGCGTCCCGGTCCAGCTGCACCCCCACCGCGTGGCCCGCCTCCGGCACCAGCCGCAGCACCGTGCGCGGCTTGCCGCCCGTGGACGCCCGGCGGCCCGCCTCCGCCGCGAGCCCCGCCTCCCGCAGCCGTCCGGTGATCTTGCTGACGGCCTGCGGGGTCAGCCCGGTCCGCTCGGCCACCTCCAGCCTGCTGATGCCCTCCGTCCCGGCCCCGCGCAGCAGACCGAGCACGAGCGCGCTGTTGTGCGACCGCACCGCCCCCAGGTTCGCTCCGGCCCGCCCGCTGTTCACCCTGTCCTCGCTCACACGCCCATTCTCCTCGTCACTTGCACTTTGGCAACAGCGTTGCGAAAGTGGAGGGCATGAGCACTCCCCTCCGCGTCGGCCTGGTCGGCTACGGCCTCGCCGGCTCCGTCTTCCACGCCCCTCTGATCACCGCCACCGAGGGCCTCGTCCTCGACACGGTCGTCACCTCGAACCCGGAGCGGCAGCGGCAGGCCCGCGACGCGTTCCCGGAGGTGACGCTCGCCGCGGCCCCCGAGGAACTCTTCGCCCGCGCGGGCGAGTTGGACCTGCTCGTCATCGCCTCCCCGAACAAGACGCATGTCCCGCTCGCCACCGCGGCCCTGGAGGCGGGCCTGCCCGTGGTCGTGGACAAACCGGTCGCCGGCACCGCAGCCGAGGCCCGGGCGCTCGCCGCCCTCGCCGAGGACCGCGGCCTGCTGCTGTCCGTCTTCCAGAACCGCCGCTGGGACAACGACTTCCTCACCCTGCGCGCCCTGCTCGAAGACGGCGCGCTCGGCGACGTACGCCGTTTCGAGTCCCGCTTCGAGCGCTGGCGCCCGCGCCCCAAGGGGGGCTGGCGCGAGTCCGGCGACCCCGCGGAGATCGGCGGTCTGCTCTACGACCTCGGCAGCCATGTCGTCGACCAGGCCCTGGTGCTGTTCGGCCCGGCGGCCGAGGTGTACGCGGAGGCCGACGTGCGCCGTCCGGGCGCCGAGGCCGACGACGACACCTTCATCGCGCTCACCCACGCGAGCGGCGTCCGCTCCCATCTCCACGTCTCCGCGACCACCCCCCAACTCGGCCCGCGCTTCCGGGTGCTGGGCTCCGAGGCCGGCTATGTGAAGTACGGCCTCGACCCCCAGGAGGGCGCCCTGCGCGAGGGCCTGCGCCCCGGCCCCCGGTGGGGCGCAGAACCCGAGGCCCTGTACGGCCGGATCGGCGCCGGTGAATCCCCGCTGACCGGCGGCGGCACCCCGGTGAAGACCCTGCCCGGCGACTACCCCGCCTACTACGCGGCCGTCGCCGCCGCCCTCACCGGCGCGGGCCCCAACCCGGTGACCGCCCTGGAGGCGGCCGCCGCCCTCGATGTACTGGAGGCGGCCCGCAGGTCCGCCCAGGAGAAGGTGACGGTGACCCTGTGACCACACAGCAGCAGCAACTCGCTCCCTCCATCGATGAGTTGGAGGAGCAGGAACAGCGCCTGACGTTCGACCGGTTCACGTACGACGACGCCTGGGCGCTCGGTTCCCTGATGGTCGAGCTGGCCCGTGAGCGCCGGCTGCCGGTGGCGATCGACATCCACCGCGGCGGGCAGCAGCTCTTCCACGCGGCCCTGCCCGGCTCCGCCCCGGACAACGACGCCTGGATCGTCCGCAAGCGCCGGGTGGTCGAGCGCTACGGCGCCGCCTCCTATCTGGTCGGCTCCCGCTTCCGCGCCAAGGGCACCACCTTCGAGAACTCCTCCCGCCTCGACGCGGACACCTACGCGGCCCACGGCGGCTCCTTCCCGATCCGTCTGGAGCAGGCGGGCATCATCGGCGCCGTGACCGTCTCGGGCCTGCCCCAGGTCGAGGACCACCGGCTGGTGGTGGCGGCGCTGGAGAAGTTCCTCGGCCGCCCGGCCCGGTCCCCCGGCGGTTCGACCGACTGAGGGAACCGGGCGACCAGACCGAGGGAACCCGGGAATCAGCCAGAACGCCCTCCGGTTGGCAGTGGGCACAGACGTGATGATCACGACAGCACCGCCCCACCCTCCGGAGGGATCGCCCGCATGAGTCAGAGCACCGGCACGCTGAAGGAACACCTCGGCCGGCACGGCGTCTGGGACGTCGCGCTGCGCGCGGAGGACCCCGCGCGCCGCGGCGAGCAGGAGGACGCCGCCGCCGAGCTGGAGGAACTCGACTTCGGCGCGATCTGGCTCGGCGGCAACAGCACCGCCGCGAACGCCACCCCGCTCATCGAGGCCACCCACCACATCACGGTCGGCACCAGCATCCAGAGCGTCTGGCAGCGGGACGCCGCCACGACCGCGGCCGACTTCGCCCGGCTGGAGTCGTCCCACCCCGGCCGCTTCCTGCTGGGCCTCGGCGTCAGCCACGGGCCCCGCGTCGAGGGCTACCACCGCCCCTACTCCGCGATGGTCGACTACCTGGACGAGCTGGACAAGGCCGGTGTCCCGGCCGGCCGCCGCGTCCTCGCCGCCCTCGGCCCCAAGATGCTGAACCTGGCCGGGGACCGCGCGGCCGGCGCCATCCCCTACCTCGTCACCCCCGAGCACACCGCGCAGGCCCGCGAGATCCTCGGCCAGGGCCCGCTGCTCGCCCCGGAGTTCAAGGTCGTCCTGGAGCAGAACCCGACCCGCGCCCGCGAGATCGCCCGCGCCTATCTGGCCCGCTACCTCGAACTCCCCAACTACACCGACAACTTCCTCCGCCTCGGCTTCGACGAGTCCGATGTCGCGGGCGGCGGCAGCGACCGGCTCATCGACGCGGTCTTCGCCTGGGGCGACGACGACCGGATCCGCCGCCGTGTGCACGCCTTCCACGAGGCGGGCGCCGACCATGTGGCCCTCCAGGTCGTCACGGAGGAGACGGGCCGCACCATCCCCCGCGAACAATGGCGCAGGCTGGCCTTGCTGCTGCGGTGACCGGGCCACCCCCCTTGGCTGGAGGCGTTCTCCCCTGCCCTGAGCCGGGTGGGGCCCGCGGCACGCGCGCCCCGGCCCCAACCGGCTCAGGGGCGCGGGGCTGTTCCGGCGTACGACTCCGCCGTCGGGCGCGACGAGCCGCGAACCGCCCGCGCCCGACGGCGAAGCCCCGCCCCCGGCCGCCCCGGCGGAGCGCCTACGCGTCCTTGAACTCCTGCCGCTGCCGCCCGAGCCCCTCGACCTCCAGCTCCACCACGTCCCCGGCCCGCAGATACGGCTTCGGCTCGGCATGCCCCATCGCCACTCCGGCCGGCGTCCCCGTGTTGATCACATCTCCGGGGTACAGCGTCATGAACCGGCTGACGTAGCGCACCACTTCGCCGACCGGGAAGATCTGCTCCGCCGTCGTGCCGTCCTGCTTCAGCTCCCCGTTGACCCACAGCCGCAGCGACAGCCGCTGTGGATCGGGGACCTCGTCCGCCGTCACCAGCCAGGGTCCGAGCGGGTTGAACGTCTCGCAGTTCTTGCCCTTGTCCCAGGTCCCGCCCCGCTCGATCTGGAACTCCCGCTCGGAGACATCGTGCGCGACCGCGTACCCCGCGACATGCGCGAGCCCCTCCTCGGCCGACTCCAGGTACCGGGCCGTCCGCCCGATGACGACGGCCAGCTCCACCTCCCAGTCGGTCTTGGCGGAGCCGCGCGGCACCAGCACGGTGTCGTGCGGTCCGACCACCGTGTCCGGCGCCTTGAAGAAGACGACCGGCTCGGCGGGCGGCTCGGCGCCGGTCTCGCGCGCGTGGTCGTGGTAGTTCAGCCCGATGCACACGATCTTCCCGATCCGCCCGAGCGGCGGCCCGACGCGGGCCCCCGCCGCGTCCAGTACGGGCAGTCCACCGGCGGCGGCCGCCTCCCGCACCCGCCCGAGCGCGGCGGCGTCGGCGAGCAGCGATCCGTCGATGTCGTCCACGAGCGCGGACAGGTCACGCAGGGTTCCGTCGGCGTCGAGCAGCGCGGGCCGCTCGGCCCCCGCCGTACCGACTCGCAGCAGCTTCATGGTCACCATCTCCCTCGATCGCGGGCGCCCGGCCGACGGGTGCGGCCGTCGGAGGGCTGGACGATCCTCCGATCACCCCGTCCACCCGGCAAGACCCTGTTCACGTACTGGACCGTAACCCCGGCGGGTCCGGCCACTACGGCTGCCGGTACAGCGCCGCCCGCTCCACCGCGCTCCACGTCGTACTGGTGACGACGTACAACGCGGCGGCCAGCGGTACGACGGCCACACTGACCAGGGTGAGGAAGGACAGGAACGGCATCACCTTGCCGACCGCGCCGAGCCCCGGCACCTGCTCCTCACCACCGGCGGCGGCCATGACCGGGTTCTGCGCCATCTGGCTCTTCGTGCGCAGGTAGTTGAAGGTGGCGACGCCCGCGACCAAGGCGAACAGCACCAGGTAGACCACTCCGGCGCCGCCGAACAGCCCGTCCCCGGCGAGCGCGTCGGCCCACCGTCCGCCGAGCGGCGCGGCGAACAGCCGGTGGTCGAGCAGCGCGTTGCCCGAGGTGCTGGAGAACAGGTGGTAGAGGAGGAAGAACGCGGGGAGCTGGAGCAGGCTCGGCAGGATGCCGGACAGCGGCGAGACCTTTTCCTCGGTGTGCAGTTCGAGCAGCGCCTTGCGGAACCGCTCCTGGTCCTTACCGTGCCGCTTGCGCAGTTCGGCGATTCTCGGCTGGAGCGCGGCACGGGCCCGCTGGCCCCGGGCGGCGGCGCGGGAGAGCGGGTGGACGAGGAGTCGTACGAGCGCGGTGAACAGGACGATCGCGGCGGCGGTCGCGGAGCCGTGGCAGAGCGGTGCGAGCAGGTCGGCGAGCCGCTCGACCAGGTGTGCGAACACGGAGAAGACGGACATGGGTGAGCCCTCCGGGGGTCTCGTCGTGCCGGGGAGAGAGGAGATCGGCAGGACGACCCGCGCGGGGTCACGGCATACGGGGTGCGTGCCCTACGCGGCGGTCGCCGGAAGGGTCCGTCCGGGCGCCCGGGGCCTGCGGCGGCCGCGCGCGTCGGGATCACGCTGGGGCAGGAAGGCCGTGCGCCGGGCCCGGTCGCGTATCGCCGTACGGATACGGGTGGGCGGTACGGCGGGTGCGCGGCCGGCGGCGATCAGGGTGCACAGGGCGAGCGCGGAACCGGCGGCGGCGGTCGCGGCGAGGGCGACGGCGGTGGTGAGGCCACCGGTGTCGAGGAGCGCGAGGGGGAGCAGGAAGAGCAGGGGGGCCAGCAGGAACGCGACGGCGCGGCCGGGTCCGCGGTCGCTGGTCCGGCTCATCGTCATCCCCCTCCCCCACTCCATTGGTCGGTGCTCGCCTCGCACCGGATTATGCCTGGTCGCTCTCCATGGGCTCCAGCAGCCGCCGCGGCTTGAGCAGCGCGCGGCTGATCGGATCCACCGGGTCCGGATCGAGTCCGGGGCCCGGCTCCATGACAACGTCGGCGACCGGCACGATGGTTCCGCACCGGGCGCATTCGCCGTACGGGCCGAGTTCGGTGCCGCAGGCGGCGTGCCGGAAGTAGCGCAGCCGGGCGTCGGTGAAGTGCTCGCGGCCCCAGGTGCCGAGGGCGCGCAGGGTGGGCCACAGGGCGATGCCGCGCTCGGTGAGCACGTACTCGTCGCGGGGCGGCGACTCCTGGTACCGGCGCTTCTCCAGGATCCCCTCCGCGGTCAGCGTCTGGAGCCGGGCGGCGAGGACGGCGCGCGGGATGCCGAGGTGGACGAGGAAGTCGTTGTAGCGCCGTACGCCGTACAGCGCGTCCCGTACGACGAGCAGCGTCCAGCGCTCGCCGACGATCTCGAGCGCGCGGGCGATCGAGCACTCCTGTGTCGCGTAGTCCTTGCCCAGTGCCATGCCCTCCACTGTAGCCACTTTCCGGCTTCAGGTTCAGTCATCGAACCGACCGTGTTACGGTGGCCGGGACAGCTAGGTTCAATGACCGAACTGAGGACTTGCCATGACCGGGCTCGATTCCGCCGCAGTGGGCGAGGCGCGCGAGGCGCAGGGAGTGCGAGAGGTGGCGCGCGGGGCGCGCGAGGCGCAGGGGGCTGGGGCGGGCGGCGCTCATGGATCGAAGCCGGGCGCGGGTGCGATCCCGGACGGGGGCCCGCACCCGGCCCCGCGCTCCGGCCCGCACCCCGGACCGGACTCCACCGCCCCCTCCCCCGTCCGCCCCCGTGCCACCCTCGCCCTGGTCAGCGCGGCGACCGCCGTGACCCTGATGAACTACACGGCCCCGATGGTCACGCTCCCGGGGACCGCGGCCGCCCTGCACACCCCGCTCTCCGGCCAGGCATGGCTCCTGAACGGCACCCCGCTGGGCCTCGCCGCCCTGCTCCTGGTGGCCGGCAGCCTCGCCGACGACTACGGCCGCCGCCGGATCTTCCTCGCCGGCACCCTGGCCCTCGGCCTGACCAGCGCGCTCGGCGCGCTGACCACCACGACCTGGCAGTTCACCCTGGCCCGTATCGCCCAGGGCGCCGCCAGCGCGGCCCTGCTGGCCAGCGCCCTCGGCCTGATCGTGCACGCCTTCCCCACTCCGCGCGGCCGGCTGCACGCGACCGGGGTGTGGGGCGCGTTCGTCAGCGGCGGCATCGCGGCGGGCCCCCTGGTCGCGGCCGCGCTGCCGAACTGGCGCACCGGCTACGGCGTCCTCGGCGCCCTCGCCCTGCTGCTGGCCGCGCTCGGCACCCGTACCCTCGCCGAGTCCCGCGCGCCCCGCGGCGGCCGCCCCGACATACCCGGCGCGCTGACCTTCGGACTCGCCCTGGTCGCCCTGGTCGCGGCCCTGACGCTGGGCCGGGACGGCTGGCTGCGGGCACCGGTGGGCCTGCTCCTGGCGGCGGCCGTGGCGCTGATCGCCGTCTTCGTCGCGGTCGAACGGCGCTCCGGCACCCCGATGATCGACCTGGGCCTGCTGCGCCACCGCCGCTTCCTGGCCTCCTCGGCGGGCGGCCTGTTCACGGGCCTCGCGGTGATCGCCGTCTTCAGCTATCTGCCCTCGGTCGTCCAGCGGACCATGCACCTCTCCCCACTGGCCACCGCCGGTCTGCTGCTGCTCTGGTCCGGTCTGAGCTTCGGCGTCGCCCTCCAGGTCAAGCGCCTGACCGTCCCCCCGCGCGGCCAGCTCGCCCTGGGCTTCGCCCTGCACGCCGTCGGCGCCCTGACCATGCTCGGCGCCATCGGCTCCGGCTCCTGGACCCGGCTGCTGCCCGGTCTGATCATCGGCGGTGTGGGCAGCGGCCTCCTCAACGGCGCGCTGCCGCTCCTCGCCGTCGAGTCCGTCCCCCGCGAACGCGCCGCCATGGGCTCCGGCGCCCAGCAGACCCTGCGCTACATCGGCTCCAGCGTCGGCGTCGCCCTGACCATCGCCCTCGCCACCTCCGGCGGCCACCTCGCCCACGGCACGGACCTCGCCCTGCTGGTCTCGGCGGGCCTGGCGGTGACGGGCGCGATCGGCGTGCTGGTGCTGCGGGACCGGAAGTAGGCCGCTACCGGGGGCGGGCGCTACCTGGGGTCGCTACCGGGGGCGTACCGACACCAGCTTCCCCCACACCGCCATCCGGTACCGGGAGGTGAACTCGGGCGTGCAGGTGGTGAGGGTGATGTAGCGGCCCGGCTCGCGGTACCCGTACCCGGGCCGGACGAGGGAGCGCGGAACGGCCCGTACGACCCCGGAGTCCGTCGCCGAGGTCCGCGGCAGCACGCTGTCCACGTCGTATGTGTACGTCGCCGTCCGCGTCTCCACCTCGATGGCGTCCCCGCGCCGTAGCCGGGGCAGATACCGGAAGGGCTCCCCGTGGGTGTTCCGGTGCCCGGCGAGCGCGAAGTTCCCTTCCTGGCCCGGCTGTTGGGTACCCGGGTAGTGGCCGACGTACCCCTTGTCCAGGACGTCCGCCTTGCCGACGCCCTCCGCGACGGGGACGCGCAGCCCGAGCCGGGGGACGACGAGGACGGCGTACGCCTGGGCGGGACGGGGGCGGACGGCGGTGGCGTACGACGGCCGCCGGGAGGGTTGCGGGACAGCGGGCGCCGGGGTCGCCGGACTTCCCCCGGACGCGGGCGAGTCGGTGGACGGCGGTATGGACGGCGGGATCATGGACGGCGGGCTCCCCCACTCCCGCTCCAGCACCGCTACCTTCCGCTCGGCGCCCTGCCGTGCCTCCCAATTGGTCCACCACAGCTGGTGCACCACCAGCAGCAGGAGCAACACCCCGGCGGTGACCAGCAGTTCGCCACCGCCCCAGAGGATCCGTCGGCGCCGGGCACGCCTGCGCCGATCCCCGTGCCCGACGACCCGGACGCCCGCCGCGGTCCGCATCCGCACACCACCTCCACCACCGGGAGCCGCCCGCACCATAGGCGCGCCACCCTCAACTGGCCAGAGGAGAGGCCGATCTCAGGGGGTGCGCGCGGTGGGCAGCGGAAGGGCGTCCTGGTAGCCGTTGATGGGCCGGGGCACCTTCTTGACCGTACGGGCGTCCAGCGCGACCGCCGCGGAAGAGGTGCCCAGCGTGCCTGCGGGGTGCCAGACGCCGGTGACCGTGACCCAGGTGTTCGCGGGCAGCACCGGACCGCCGTAGACCCGTACCTTCACCGACTGGGCGTCCGCCGCACAGCAGTTGATGATGATCCGGGTGAGGTCCCAGCTGCCCTTACCGTGCGGTGTGACGATGCCGGTCATCAGGACGGTGCGCCCCTTGATGGCCCGCGCGCGGTCCTGCTGGACCCGGCTGGTGAAGTCGGACAGGGTCATCGGCAGCGGGGAGATGGCGGCCAGCGGCGCGAACTCGCTCTGCTGGGCGACGGGTTTGGGCGGCTGCCGGGAGGCGGTGTAGGCGCCGAGGGCGGGCGGGGCGTAGCAGAGCAGGCTGAGCGCGGGCAGCAGCAACAGCCAGGCGACGCGGGGCACATGGGAGTGGTCGTGCCCGTGCGTGTCGTACTCCCGCCGCCGCCCCCGCCGATCGAGAATCGCGCTCACGACCCCCAGCAGCACCAGGACGCACCCGGAGGCGATGAGCAGGGGCCGCATGCTCTCCTTGACGTACCGCAGGCACAGGTCGGTGACGAGGGAGATGCGCAGCAGGCCGAGCCCGCACAGCACCAGCAGCCCCGATTGCAGGGTCCGCTTCACAGCAGGGCACCTCCGATCAGCGCGCTGCACGCGACGGCGACGACGAGGGTGGCGGCGGAGAACCGTACGGCGAAGGCCCGCCCGAACGTGCCCGCCTGGAGGGCGATCAGCTTCAGGTCCACCATGGGCCCCACCACCATGAACGCCAGCCGCGCCACCGGCGGGAACCCGGTGAGCGAGGCGGCGAGGAAGGCGTCCGCCTCGGAGCAGACGGCGAGCAGCACCGCGAGGGCGGCCAGGAAGAGCACGGCCAGCCAGGGCGTGCCGGTGAAGGTGGCGAGCACGGAGCGCGGCACGCCGACGTTGAAGGTGGCGGCCGCCATCGCGCCCAGCACCAGGAACCCGCCGGCGTGCAGGAAGTCGTGCTGGAACCCGGCCCGGAACTCGTCCCACCTGCTGTGTCCGTCCTGGTGCCCGGTGTGCCGTACGGCGGGCCGCAGCCACTCGCTGCGCCCGAACCGCAGCCACAGCCACCCCATGGCGACGGCCGTCGCGAGGGAGGCGAGCAGCCGGGCCAGCACCATCGCCGGGTTGCCGGGGAAGGCGATCGCGGTGGCGGTGAGGACGACGGGGTTGATGGCTGGCGCGGACAGCAGGAAGGCGAACGCGGCGGCCGGGGTGACCCCCCGCCCGATGAGGCTGTTGGCCACCGGCACGGACGCGCACTCGCAGCCCGGCAGCACCACCCCCGCGACCCCCGCCACCGGCACGGCGAGCAGGGGCCGCCGGGGCAGCATCCGCCGGAACACCCGCTCGGGCACGAAGGCGTTGATCGCTCCGGACAGGGCCGTACCGAGCAGCAGGAACGGCAGCGCCTGCACCGTCACCGCCAGGCACACGGTCCGCCACGCCTCGACGGCCGGGGCGTCCCCCCACCGCCCGACGAGGAAGAGCAGGGTGCCGGGCACGACGGCGGCCCCGACGAGCAGCAGCGGCCAGTGCCGGGGCAGCGCCCCCGCGCCCTCGCCCTCCGCCCGGGCCGCGTCCAGCCCCTCCCGCTCGGCGTGGACCAACTCCCCCGTCACGCGCATCCCGACCCACGACCCCACGTCCAGATGTCCACACGGACCGGATGTCTGCGTGGATGTCGATGTACGCACAGAAGATAGCGAGTGGTCCTGTGTACGGCGGGCCGGGACGGGGCGAGGCGTGACGTCCCCGGCACCCCCACACACCCACGGACCGGTGGACCGGTATATCCCGACAGCAGCCGTCATATGCGAGATGTCCCTCTCAAGGACCACCCCACCGGACCGCCCTCACGTTTGTCGGCGCCCGGCAGTACGGTGTCCCCCATGCGCCCCGACACGCCTGCCGAGAACGTCGACCACACCGCCGAAGCGGCACGCCTGGAGCGGACCGCCGGCCTGTACCCGGAGGACGCCGAGGCCCTGCTCCTGCGGGCTGCCGCCCACCTGGAGCTGTCCGGCGACCGCCCCGCGGCCACCACCCTCTACGACCGCCTGCTGTCCACCCCGGCCGCCCTGGAGAACCCGTCGCTGGTACGGGCCCTGAAGGCGTCCAACCTCTGGGAGTACGGCCATGAGGCCGAGGCCCGCGCGATCATCGAGGGCATCCGTACGACGGCCCCGCGCGAGCCGGGCCCCTGGGTGATCGTCGCGGAATCCCTGGAGGCCCACGACGAGCTGGAGTCGGCGGAGGAGACGTTCACGGAGGCGGCGCGGCTGCTGCTCCCGGACGCCGCGGAGCCCCCGCAGGCCCTCCACCCCCTGCTCTACGGCCGCCACCGCGTCCGCCGCATGCGGGGCCTGCCGCACGACGACTGGGACACCCTGGCCGACACCCTGCACACCGCGCCGGTCACCCTGGACGAGCTCCATGACCCCAAGCGCGTCTGGTCCCTCGGCTCGGACAACCCGGCCGAGCTGGAGGCCGAGATCTCCCGCCTGCGCACGGAACTGGGCGCCTATCGCGAGGCCCTCTCCCGCCCCTTCCCGGTGGCCGTCCTGCACTGGCCGGCCCCCGAACTGGCCGAACTCCTCTCGGCCTACCCCACCCTCGCCACGGAGTACCCCTCCCACGAGACCCACCTCACGACCATAGAGTCCTCCCTGCGCGAACTCTCCACCTCCGGCACCGGCAACCTCGGCATCGTCACCGGCACGGTCCCCTCCTACGAAGCCTTCGCCGCCTCCGAAGCAACCTCCCCCGACGACCCGACCCTGCTCCCCCAGTACGCAACGACGCTCGCGGCCCGAGGCAGGGCGGCGGCTTGGCCTCCGGGGAGGGGGGCGGGGTGCTGGTGTGGGGAGGGGCGGGGGTACGACACCTGTCACGGCGTCTAGCCCCGCCTGGGGCCCCCGATGCCTATCCATGGCTGCGTTGTCAGTAGCTGCTGTTAGAACTGATCCTGTCGGCACGCTGAGTCGTGCACGAGACGGATGAGGGGGCAGCCGTGGCAGAGCCGATGGACGTGTCGGAGCCGATCGCGGGCGTCTACGAAAAGCTGATCACGCATGACGTGTGTGATCAGCTAGCACGGTTCGAGGCCGCCGGCTGGAAGGCCATCGATGCCGAGGTCAGCGCCGAGTCAGCGCCCCATGTCCTAGCTCGCCACATCGGTGATGCAGTCGGCCAGACATTGGCCCAGCTTCCGGCCGAGGAGCGCGTCAAGGTGGCGAATCGTGTCCTTGAAGCGCTAGCAACGGCAGGGCCTACGGACACGAGCAGTTCGGACGAAGCGTCAAGCAACGCGATTGTCGATGGTCCGCGGCAGCTCTTGACGTTGGCGAAGCAAGAGGCGCCCGGGGTATACGCGTTGCGCCCCTTGACACCGCTGTCCGAGACCTCACTCATCACCAACTCGCCCGAAGACCTGAGCCTTGGCGCCGAACTGAGGGCGGAGCTCGCCACAGCGGACCGCATCGATTTGCTCTGCGCGTTCGTGAAGTGGTATGGCATTCGCGTCCTAGAGAATTCCCTGCGTGCGGCGCGGGACCGCGAAGTGCCCATTCGTGTCATCACGACCACCTACATTGGCGCCACCGACCGCCAAGCGCTCGACCGTCTGGTCCGGGACTTCGGCGCTACCGTCAAGGTCAACTACGAGATCCGCTCCACCCGACTGCACGCCAAAGCGTGGCTCTTTAGGCGAAAGACGGGCTTTGACACCGCATACGTCGGCAGCTCAAACCTGTCGAAGGCGGCTCTCCTCGATGGCCTGGAGTGGAACGTACGGCTGTCATCCGTGGCAACACCTGCCGTACTGGACAAGTTTGAGGCAACCTTCGACGCGTACTGGAACGACCCCGCCTTCGAGAGGTATGACCCCGACCTCCATGACACCCGCCTCGATGAAGCACTGGCTCAAGCGAGCGGGGTCAGCTCCGGCACAGACGTAAAGATCAGCCTCTCTGGCCTTCAGGTGCGCCCATACCACCACCAGCAGGACATGCTGGAACGACTCACTGTCGAGCGGGAGCTTCGCGACCGGCACCGCAATCTCCTGGTCGCGGCAACCGGCACCGGGAAGACGGTGATGGCTGCACTGGATTATCGTGACCTCTGCGCCAAGGAAGGTAGCGCGGCGGCCCGACCGCGGCTGCTGTTCGTGGCCCACCGCAAGGAGATCCTCAAGCAGTCGCTGCGCACCTACCGCGAGGTGCTGGACGATGCATCGTTTGGCGAGCTACTGCACGCAGGGCAGGACCCGCGGGAGTGGAACCACGTCTTCGCCAGCGTCCAGTCCCTCAACGTTCGGCGTCTGGAGCAGCTGGCCCCCGATCACTTTGACATCATCGTCATCGATGAGTTCCACCATGCCACCGCCACCACCTATCGGCGAGTGATCGACCACTTCACGCCGAAGGAACTGCTGGGCCTGACGGCCACCCCGGAGCGGATGGACGGGCTGAACGTCCAGGACGAGTTCTTCGAGGGACGCATCGCTGCCGAGATGCGGCTCTGGGAGGCCCTGGAAAATGATCTGCTCTGCCCCTTTCACTACTTCGGCATCCCGGACGGCACGGATCTGACCAACCTTGGTTGGCAGCAGGGCTCATACACAGACCGGGACCTGGGCAATCTCTACACCGGCAATCACGCGCGCGCCCGAATCGTGGTCAAGCAAATCCGGGACAAGGTCTCCAACCCGGGGGCCATGCGGGCACTGGGCTTCTGCGTGACCAAGGCGCACGCTCGCTTCATGGCCGACTTCTTTCAGCAGGCCGGCCTCCATGCGGTGGCGCTCGACAGTGACTCGCCCGCCGAGGTGCGCTCCCGGGCGCTGGACGACCTGCGGAACGGCAAGCTCCAAGTGATCTTCTCGGTCGACTTGTTCAACGAGGGACTCGATATCCCCGACGTCGACACCCTGCTGCTCCTGCGCCCCACCAACAGCGCCACCGTCTTCCTTCAGCAGCTGGGCCGAGGGCTCAGGCGAACCCCAGCGAAGCCTGTCCTCACGGTCCTTGACTTCATCGGACAGCACCGGGCGGAGTTCCGCTTTGAGGAGCAGTTTCGCGCCCTGACCAATCTGTCCCGAAACCGGCTCCTGGACCACATCCAGCACGACTTCCCTCAACTGCCGTCCGGGTGCCAGATCATCCTGGAGGGCAAGTCGAAGGACATCGTCATCGAGAACATCCGGACTCAGCTGGGTGCCACGGTGAAGACGCTGGTGAAGGAGGTCAAGGATTACGGCACTCCTCGCCTCGCCGACTACCTCCGCGAGAGTCGCCGGGAGATCAAGGAGCTCTACAAGAGCGACAACTCATGGACGACGGTGTTGCGCCGCGCCGGTCTCGTTGACGAACCCGCGTCCCCCGCAGAAGCTGCACTCCTCAAGCGGGTCCATGCCTTCCTGCACGTAGACGATCCAGACCGTGCACTCGCCTACCTGCGGCTTCTCCATGACGATGCGCCGTCATACGAGAACCTGAGCCCAGCCCATCAGTCGTACGCCCGCATGTTGTTCTTCAACCTCTGGGACAACGCAGGTGGCTTCACCAGCTACCAGGAGGGCTTGGAGACGCTGCGTACCCAGCGTGCATTTCGGGATGAGCTCCGACAGGTGTTGGCACATGTCATGGACCAGGCCGACCATGTCCCCCTCCCCCTGACCGGCCATCTGAGCACGGTCCCGCTGAGGGTGCACAGCTCCTACAACCGCTCGGAGATCCTCGCCGGCCTCAACGTCGCCCGCTTCGGTGGCCAGATGCCCCGCTCCTTCGCTCAAGGGGTGCAATGGGTCGAGGACCTGCAAACGGATGCCCTCCTCATCACCCTTGAAAAGAACGAGAGGGACTTCTCGCCCACCATTCGCTATAAGGACTACGCGCTGAGTCAGACACTGTTCCACTGGGAGTCCCAGAACGCGACGGCTGCGAACTCCCCCACCGGCCTGCGCTACCAGCAGCACAAAGAGCGTGGCAGCCACGTCCTCCTCTTCATGCGGCGCTACAAGAACACTGACATCGGCAAGTCTCAGCCCTGGATGCTCCTAGGCCCCGCCACCTACGAGCAGCACACCGGCAGCAAGCCCATGTCCATCACCTGGCGCCTGGAAAACGATCTACCGGCCGACGTCTGGACTTATGCGGCCATCAACGCCAGCTAGTCGAGCATCTTCGATGTCAGTGTGATCAGTTAATGTCAGGGTATGGGCATACCTTCGATCACCCCTGGGCAGCTGACCACCCGAGCAGAGATGGACAAGCTGTTCGGCGGGGGGAGTCAAGGGGGGATCATTCCTTCCAAAACTACCCCAAACATCCTCATTTACGTCGATCACAACAGTGGTAAGAAGTACGGCTACGAGGACGGCTGGCTGGCAGAAGAAGACGAGCTTGGGCCGATCTTCGAGTACACGGGCCAAGGCACCAGTGGAGACCAAACGTTTATGGGCCAGAAGGGGTCTCGAAACGCTGCTGTCCTCTACCACGCGGACCCCGAGAAAGCTAGGGCCCTGCACGTCTTCGTCGCGGAGGGAAGGATCCCTGGCTCGAAGTCCGGCGCCAAGCAGCAGCGGTACATCGGCGAGTTCATCTTGGATGTCGAGCAGCCCTACACCGTACGCGAGGCCCACGGCGAGCATGAAGCACAGCGCCGCATCATCGTTTTCCGCCTACGCCCCAAGGGTGCGTACGAGCGTCTCGCCAAGGATGCCATCACACCCGCACAAGAGACCGTCACACAAAAGGTTCTGGCGTCCGTCGCAGCGACAAGGCTGTCCGAGCCCAGGATGCCCGAGGTGAGGCTGGTCGCACCGAAGAAGGGGCGGGCCTCGGAGAGCAGGCGCGCGGCTCAGCCCAGCGTCATCGCGGAGCACCGCCAGTCGGACTTCTGCGAGTTGTACCTCAAGGAGCTCATCGCGCAAGGGCACGAGGTCTTTGCCTACACGATAAAGATCGCCAACACCACCACCATCCTCAAGACTGATCTCTTCGACGCCACCACGCACGAGCTCTATTCGGTGCGTGGCGAGAGCTCCCGCGATGAGGTACGCGCGGCAATAGGTCAACTCAAGGACTACGTACGGCACATCAAGCCACATCGCCCCAAGCTGACTGCGTTGCTCCCAAAGCAGCCACAGGATGACTTGATAGACCTTCTTCACACAGAGGGAATCGACCTCGTCTATCAGACGGACAACGGCTACACCAGAATCCCAGCCAAGTAAGGTTTCCCGTCGCCCTCTTGGAGTAACCATGCCAACCTCACCAGAGCATGAATACCTCTCAAATGCAGCGCTCCGCATCATGGAGAGCGCGTCAAACTCTGGCCTCTTCGGCTACACCGAAGGCCAGCGCAAGCTCTTCGACTTCTCCTGTGATCTCAAACAAGACTGGTCGAAGGTCATCATAGGGCAGACGCTGTGGAAGCATGGCGGCGACGGAATCGACAAGGATCTCAGAACCCTGCTCAATGAGCGCGATATAGCAGCCGCCGTCTATATCGCGCGCCACGAAAGCAAGCTCCGCTCTCGCTTTGCTGAGGTGACCCAGTCCTACCTCGACACACCGATGCGGGACCGCCTGTCCCGCTTGCGGGTCTTCTGGGTCCCGGCCGACTTCGAGGCCAAGGACGAGAACATCAAGGAGTCCATTTACAACGCTCTGAAGGAAGAGATCACCAAGGATCTCCTCCTTCATGTGACTCTCGGTGGCCTCACCCCGCGTGACGCCACACGCTTCGCCTCTGCCAAGCGCCCAGGGTTGCCGATCGCCATCCTCTCCTACATCAAGAAGCACGGGTACCGAAACAACACCAGAACCGCGAAGGATCTCGACAGAAACCCAAACGCCGTGAAGTACGAGACTGAACGGCTCTTCATACTCGGCTTCCTGGAGAGCGAGAGTCTTCAGGGCGGCATCTACCAAGTCACCGCGAGCGGCCAGGCAATGCTTGATATCTGCTCACGCCTACGCGACTACCTCAAGGGAAACCTTGGCGAGGAGAACACGAACAAAGAACTCGAACACATATGCAGCCTGCTAGACATAGAGTATCCCTCGATACCGATAACAACGCCCCTGGTAGACAAGGACGTCCAACCGCAACTGCAAAACCCCACCTTCCTCCTCTTGCAGCATGTGGCTCAAGCTGATTCAGATGGATCCGTGGACTGGCCTGCCCCTTACTTTGCATTGCCTTCGACCACGGATATTGCGACTGCGAGTTAGCGGAACCCGACACCCGTACGTGCACGCCGGCAGTCATGCCATAGCCGCCACCAGCTCCGCCCTCCCGAACAACAACGCATACCCCCGCGACAGTTGAGACAGCACCTGGTCCGTCAGGTCGGGGCCGATCGCGGTGGAGACCGCGGTCAGGACCGAGCTGACGTCCCAGCGGGCCGTTGCCGGGGTGGAGTCGGGGATCTCGGTGGACAGCGAGTCCACGAATGCGCGGGCCGTCAGGGGGTGGGGGCGGGGGATCTGGGCGGCGATCAGGTGGCCGGCCTCCGGGGGCAGGGACTGGGCCAGGGCGACGCGTTCGTCGCCGGTGAGGTGGGTGCCGAGGGCGGTGAGGACGAGGCGGGTGAGGTGTTCGGCCTGCGCCCGGGTCGGGTAGCCGCCCGTCTCCCGGACAGCCTCGGTCAGGGCCTCCCAGGTGGTCCGCGGCGCGGGCCCCGGTGCCGCCGTGTCCTTCGAGGCCGTTTTCAGGGCGCGCTCCCGCACCCTCGGGTTCTCCCAGGCGGGCTGCGGCGCCGTCGCGTTCTTCCCGGTGGGCCGCACAGCGGGCTTCGGCACCGTCGTGGTCATCGTCATGGCTCCTTCCGCGCCCCTTCCGCGGGGGCGCGCGCGGGTGTCCGGTAAGTCCAGTGGTTCGGTACCCCGTCGCCGTGCGGGTGGATCGGGACGGGTGGGCAAGTGTGCGGGGCCGAACGGGCCGGGGAGGGGCGGGACTTATGGGTACCGCCCCTCCCCGGAGGGGTCAGCCGGCGAGCTGCTTGCGGGAGGGGGTGCCGCCGGTGATCTGGATGCGGCGCGGCTTCGCGCGTTCGGCGACCGGGATGCGCAGGGTCAGGACGCCGGACTCGTACGAGGCGTCGATGCGGTCCGTGTCCAGGGTGTCGCCGAGGAAGAGCTGCCGGGTGAAGGTGCCCGTCGGCCGCTCCGCGACCAGTGGCTGCGCGTCCTCGGGGGCGGGACCCCGGCGCTCGGCGCGGACATTGAGGACGTTGCGCTCGACGTCCAGCTCGATCGTCTCCGGATCGACGCCGGGGAGGTCGAAGTGGACCAGGAATTCGTCACCGGAACGGTAGGCGTCCATCGGCATCGCCGACGGACGAGCGCTGCCACCGAGTGCCTGCTGCGCGAGTCGGTCGAATTCGCGGAACGGGTCGGTACGCATGAGCATCACGGGTCACTCCCTTCTCAAGGTACTGGGTGCGATGCCCTTCGCGTATTTATATAGCGCGCAGCCGGAAAGTTGACAAGCTGCGACTCAAGTTAGGTAAGCGCCGCCGCCTGCGCGTTAGCCTCGGCATCCTCTACGGACATCCGGATACGACGTTCGGATACGACATTCGGAGGCATGCATGGCCAGGGTTCCCAGCGCTGTCGTCGCCGCGAGCGGGCTCGTCGGTGGGTACGGAGTCGCCCGGTGGACGAAGAAGCGGCCGCTCGGCGGGGCCGTACTCGCCGTCGCCGGTGCCGCCGCCGCACAGCAGTGGCGCAAGCAGGCCGGGAACGCCACCGCCGGTGTGCTGACCGCCGCCTATGTCGGCGCCTTCGCCGGCTCCCACCCGCTCGCCAAGAAGATCGGCGCCTGGCCCTCCGTCCTCGGCGTCGCCGGTGCCGTCGCCCTCGCCTCCTGGGCCGTCGCCGACCGCAAGGCCTGAACCGGACAGCCGGAAACAGACCCAGGGCTCAGGCTCACGGCCTGCCCACCGTCGGCGGGCCCTGGGTGCCGGCGCCCGGACCCGGTGACGCCGCCGTACCCTCCGCCACCGCCGTCAACGGCGTCGCCACCTCCTCCAGCGGCCGCCGTTCCGCCCGTACCGCCAGCGCCGCCGCCACCAGGCCCGCCGCGCACATCAGCGCCGCCCCGATGGAGAAGGCCAGGACCGTGTCGCCGACCCGGCCCGTGCCGGTGAGGTCGGCGAAGAGCAGCGGGCCGCTGATGCCACCGGCCGCCGTACCCAGGGCGTAGAAGAAGGCGATGGACATCGCGCGCGTCTCCATCGGAAAGATCTCCGACACCGTCAGATAGGCGCTGGACGCGCCCGCCGAGGCGAAGAAGAGGACCGCGCACCAGCACGCCGTCAGCGTCGTCGCGCTGAGCACACCCCGGTCGAACAGCCACGCCGTGCCGAACAGCAGCAGGCCCGACAGCAGATACGTCGAGGAGATCATCACCCGGCGGCCGACCGTGTCGAAGAGCTTTCCCAGCAGCAGCGGGCCGCAGAAGTTTCCGACGGCGATGACCGCGAAGTAGTAGCCCGTACGGTCCGTCGGCACCGCGAAGAACTTCGTCAGGATCGCGCCGAAGCCGAAGGTGATCGCGTTGTACAGGAACGCCTGCCCGATGAAGAGGGAGAAGCCGAGCACCGCGCGCCTGCGGTACCGCCCGAAGACCGTGTGGGCGATCTCCCGGAAGGTGACGCTCTTGCGCTGGTGGATGGCCAGCCGCGCGTCCGTCGCCGGCAGCCGGATGCCCTTCTCCGCCTCCACCTGCCGTTCGATGCCGGTGACGATCTCCTCCGCCTCCTCGTCCCGGCCGTGGATCAGCAGCCACCGCGGGCTCTCCGGGACGTGCCGTCGTACGAGCAGGATCACCAGCGCCAGTACGGCGCCCAGCGCGAAGGTCAGCCGCCAGCCCACGTTCATCGGCAGCAGGCCGGTGTTCAGCGCCACGATGGACAGCAGCGAACCGCCCACCGCGCCCAGCCAGAAGCTGCCGTTGATGATCAGGTCGACGCGGCCGCGGTAGTGGGCCGGGATCAGCTCGTCGATCGCGGAGTTGATCGCCGCGTACTCACCGCCGATGCCGAAGCCGGTCAGAAAGCGGAAGAGGAAGAACCACCAGGCCTCCCAGGAGACCGCGGTCAGGGCCGTCGCCACCAGATACACCGCCAGGGTGATCATGAACAGCTTCTTACGGCCGTAACGGTCGGTCAGCCGCCCCCAGAACAGCGCGCCCACGCACGCGCCCGCGACGTACAGCGCGGCGGCCGTGCCCGTGATCTGACCGGATGTGATCGACAGGCCGCTGCCCGGTTCGGCCAACCGGCTGGCGATGTTGCCGACGACCGTGACCTCCAGGCCGTCCAGAATCCATACGGTGCCGAGGCCGATCACGATCGTCCAGTGCCAGCGGGACCACGGGAGGCGGTCCAGGCGAGCGGGGATGTCGGTCCTGACGGTCCGCCCGCCGTCACCCCTCCGCCCGCCATCACCCGTCCCGCCGCCATCACCCGTCCCGCCGCCGTCACCCCTCCGGCCACCGCCGTACGACCCACCGCCGTCACCCGCCCGGCCACCGCCGTACGACCCACCGCCGTCGCCCATCCGGCCGCTGCCGTACGACCCGCCACCGCCACCCGCCCGGCCGCCCGCACCGGCCTCCCGGGATGCCCCCGCGGACGCCCCCGCGGACGCCTTCTCGGCTCCTGTCATCGGCTTCCTCCTTGTCGAGGACGCCCCCCGAAGCGGGAGGACGGCAGGACGACGGATACCCCCGCGCCGCCGTTCCAGGCGCCGGATGACCCGCCGTCAGCCACCCACCGCCCGCGACACCGTGAAGATCAGCAGCCCCGCCAGTGATCCCACCACCGTGCCATTGATCCGGATGAACTGCAGATCGCGACCGATGTGCGCCTCGATCTTCCGGGTGGTGTGCTCGGCGTCCCAGCCCGCCACCGTGTCCGTGATCAGCGAGGTGATCTCCGCCCGGTACGTGGTCACGACATGCACCGCCGCGCCCTCCAGCCAGCTGTCCACCTTCTCCTGCATCTTCGGCTCACTCGCCATCCGCGCGCCCAGGGACAGCAGCGCCGACCGCAGCCGCGTCCGCAGCTCGCTGCGCTCGTCCTCCGCCGCCGCGACGATCATCGACCGTACGGCCGTCCAGGCGGACGCGATCAGATCCTGCACCTCGCCCCGGCCCAGCACCTCGCCCTTCAGCCGCTCCACCCGCGCCCGGGTCTCGGTGTCCGACTGCAGATCGGAGGCGAAATCGGTCAGGAAACGGTCCAGGGCGCCACGCGCCGGATGAGACGGCATGTCCCGCATCTCCGCGCAGAACCGCAGCAGCTCCTTGTAGACCCGCTCACCGATCTTGCGGTCCACGAACCGCGGCGTCCAGCCCGGCGCCCCGCCCTGCACCGCGCCCATCACATTGTCGCCGTGCAGCACCAGCCAGTCATGGGCCCGCGAGACCACCAGGTCCACGGCCCGCTTGTGACCGCCGTCCGCGACGACCTTCTCCAGCAGCTTGCCGAGCCCCGGCGCGATCTCCCGGGTCCCGGCCCGCCGGGTGATCGCCTCCCCCACCACCGCCTGCACATCCGAGTCCCGCAACACCGTGAGCGCGCCCCGCAACGCGGTCGCCAGCTCCGCCGTCACCCGGTCCGCGTGCTCCGGCTCGGCCAGCCAGGCACCCAGCCGGGCCCCGACGCCGACGGCACGCAGCCGCTGCCGTACGACATCCTGGGACAGGAAGTTCTCCCCCACGAACTCGCCCAGCGAGACACCCAACTGGTCCTTCTTGGTCGGAATGATCGCGGTGTGCGGGATCGGCAGCCCGAGCGGGTGCCGGAACAGCGCGGTCACCGCGAACCAGTCCGCCAGCGCACCCACCATGCCCGCCTCCGCCGCCGCGGAGACGTAGTCCGCCCACGCCCCGGCGCCCGCGTTCCCGGCCAGCTTGGCCAGGACGTAGACCACGGCGACGAACAGCAGCAGGCCCGTCGCGGTGAGTTTCATCCGCCGCACCCCGCGCCGACGCTCCTCGTCGGCAGGGGTGAAGGCCGTCATCGTCCGGTACGACGACACGGCCGATCCGGCAGTTCCGGTCTCGGTAGGTTCCATCAGCTCCACCCGTTCGGTGATCCCGCGCACAATTGTCCCCTCCTGACCGACTCCCGGAACGGAACAGGAGTTCCCGGCGTCTGTTCCGGCGGGGGCCTGGGCCCCGGGGCCCCGACGGTGCGGCCCGGCCCATGAAGCATCATGACCCCATCAAGATCGGAGCCCAGAGGTCCCTCCCCGAGGAGACCCGGGACTCCCCTCCCGAGGAGAACGGCACGAGCGTGACCACGCGCCCCGACGGAGCCCCCGAGGCCCCCCGCGCACAGCACCGCACCAAGTACCTCGCCCTGCTCGGCGCGCTCGTCGCGCTGGTGGTGGCCGTCAGCGCCGGTATCTACGTCACCGCCGCGGCCGGCGACCACACCCGCGGCGGCAGCCTCGCCGACGACCGCCCGCACCGCGGCTCCGCCGCGCCCGTCTCCACCGGCACCTGGGTCGGCTCCTGGGCGAGCGCCCCCGTCGGCGGCGAACCGGGCACCGAGACGGCCGGCCTCGCGGGCCACTCCGTGCGCAACGTCGTGCACGCGGACGCCGGGGGTACGAGTGCCCGGATCACGCTCTCCAACCTCTACGGCCAGACGCCGCTGGACATCACCCACGCCACCCTCGCGCTGTCCGCGGGGGACGCCACGGCGGCGGCCGACGAGGACACCATGCGGCGGCTCACCTTCGGGGGCGCCACCCGTGTCGTCATACCCGCGGGCGAACAGGTCGTCAGCGACGCGGTGCGCCTGCTCATACCCCACGACACCGACGTCCTGGTCACCACGTACTCCCCCACCCCCTCCGGGCCGGTCACCTACCACCCGCACGCGCAGCAGACCTCGTACGTCGCCACCGGGGACCGCACCGAGGACTCCACCGGTGCCCCCTACACCCAACGGACGCCGTACTGGCGGTATCTGACCGCGCTGGACGTGCTCAGCAACGAGGCCGACGGCACGGTCGTCGTCTTCGGTGACTCCATCACCGACGGCATCACCTCCACCGTCGGCGCCAACCGCCGCTGGCCCGACGTCCTCGGCGACCGGCTGCGGTCCGCGCTCGCGGGCGGGCAGCGGCTGCCGCGCTACAGCGTCGTCAACGAGGGCATCAGCGGCAACCAGGTCCTCGCCGACGGGCTCGGCCGCCCCGCGGAGAACCAGAGCGGACTGAACCGCTTCGGGCGCGACGCGCTCTCCCGCACCGACGTCAAGGTGGTCGTCATCGACCTCGGCATCAACGACATCCTGCGCGATCCGCGTCTCGACGGCCCCGACCGCATCCTCACCGGCCTGCGCACCCTGGTCCGCGAGGCCCACGCGCGCGGTCTGAAGGTCGTAGGGGCGACCCTGATGCCGTTCAAGGGCCACCGGGGCTGGACCCCGGCCCGGGAGGCCGTACGGCAGCAGATCAACGCGCAGATCCGCGCGGGCGGGGTGTACGACGCGGTCGCCGACTTCGACAAGGCCCTCCGCGACCCCTACGACCCCCGCCGCCTGCGCCCCGACTACGACTCCGGCGACCACCTCCACCCCAGCGACCTCGGCTTCGCCACGATGGCCAAGGTGTTCGACCTGCGGACGCTGAAGGGCGGCGGGCAGACGGAGTTGTGAGGCGGAGCGGCCGACACCCGGAGGCGGGCGTCGGCCGCTCGGAACCTGGCGCCGGTGGCGTGTCGGCGGGCGTGCCGGGCGTCGGCGATTCGGGGGCCGGCGATTCGGGGGCCGGCGCCGATGGTGGACAGCGGGCGTCAGTCCGCGGGTACGACGGCGGCGGTACTCGGAGCCGAGGCCGGCGTCGGCGTCGGCGGTCCGGTACGGGCCTCGGCACTCGGAGGCGGGCGTCGACGGTCCGTTGCGGCGAGGAATACTGGGCGGCATGACCCGCCTGATCCTCGCCACCCGTAATGCCGGAAAGATCATCGAGCTGAGGGCCATCCTGGCCGATGCCGGGCTCCCCCATGAGCTGGTCGGCGCCGATGCCTACCCCGAGATTCCCGACGTCAAGGAGACCGGCGTCACCTTCGCCGAGAACGCCCTGCTCAAGGCCCACGCCCTGGCGCAGGCGACCGGGCTGCCGGCGATCGCCGACGACTCCGGCCTGTGCGTGGACGTCATGAACGGCGCCCCCGGCATCTTCTCCGCCCGCTGGGCCGGCCGGCACGGCGACGACAAGGCCAACCTCGATCTGCTCCTCGCCCAGATCGCCGACATCGCCGAGGAACACCGCGCGGCCCACTTCGCCTGCGCCGCCGCCCTGGCCCTGCCGGACGGCACGGAACGCGTGGTCGAGGGCCAACTGCGCGGCACCCTGCGGCACGACCCCGCCGGCACGAACGGCTTCGGCTACGACCCGATCCTCCAGCCCGACGGCGACACCCGCACCTGCGCCGAACTGACCGCCGACGAGAAGAACGCCATCAGCCACCGCGGCAAGGCGTTCCGGGCACTGGTGCCGGTGGTGCGGGAGCTGCTCGGCTGACTTTACGAATCGGCCCCGCACCTTGGAAACGAAGGTGCGGGGCCGATTCTGCTGGTGCGCCCGGTCGGATTCGAACCGACAAACACGACCACCTAAAGATCGCCGCTCGGCCGTTGGCGTACGGGCGCGTGGACCGCGCTCCACTGTACTGTGCTACGCCGTTCGGCGTCCGCCCCCTCTGCACCAGGTACTGGTCGTTGCGTGGCAGTTGGGGCACAGCAGCCGTAAGTTCTCCTGCCGATCGTCGGACCAGTTTCCGTCGATGTGGTCGACCTCCAGCGTCATGGGATCTCCGAGCCACTCAGAACCGACGCCGCACTCGGTGCACTGCTCCGGTACGCCCACCTCGCGCAGCGCGCGACGCAGCAGGCGGGTGCGTGTCCGACGTCGGCCGTCGTGCTTGACCAGGATGTCCTCGGGGCGCTTCGCGCGCACTGTGCCGGTCCTGCCTCTGTGATGCGCCTGCCCCAGGAAGTGCGCGGTGGAGATGCCCGCCTCGGCGATCCATCTTCGCAACAGCGCGCGCTGTACGCAGGTATCCGAGCGCCGAAGGCGGCGCAGCGTCCCGGCGATGGAGATCGACTCGGCCACCGCCGCACGCAGTTCCTGGGCGGCAGGGCGGCCCTTGCGCCCGGTCAGGGCGCCGCGGTGGTCGAAGTGCGAAATGTCGATCCCGAAGTGGGCGAAGCGCCTGGCGAGGTGGCGGCGCGCATTGACGTACGGCCGGGTGCCGAAGAAGGCCATCACCTCGTCCAGGCTCGTGCACTGCTCGGCGGCCTCTGCCAGCCGCTCACGGGTGTACCGCACGCCGCTGCTCATGGGGCGCCCGGCGTCGTGTGACGCCCCTTGCCCCGACCCCGGTAATTGTCCGTGACCGAATGGCAGTTGGGACAGAGGAACCGGAGGTTCTCGATGCGGTTGTCCCGCCAGTTGCCGTCGATGTGGTCGACCTCCAGGGGCAGCGGGCGGCCCCGCCACACCGGATCCGTGCCGCAGCGAGCGCAGCGTTCCGGCACCCCGAGGGTCGTCATCGCCCGCTTGAGGCGGTCGCCCTGGATGCGCCGGGCCTGGCCGGCAGGCTGCTCGGCGAGCAGAGCCTCCGGTGTGCGGGCACGGCAAGCCTTCCCTCGCTGCGTCGGCATCCGGAAGTGCGAGGTATCGATCCCGTACGCCTTGATCCTGCGGCTGATGTGCGTGTGGTGGCCGCCGACGACTTCCAGACCGAGACGGCGCAGCACCTCGCACATGTTCGTGGAGGCGGCGACGGCTTCCTCAAGCAGTTCCTTCGTCCATTTCACCCCCTCCCGCTCGAAGTGAGAGACGTCGACGCCGAGTTTCTTCATCCGCCCCAGGAGGTACCGCCGCGTCGAACTCCCCGGATCCACCCCCAGCCTCTCCAACGCCTCCGACAACGTCCGTGCCCCGCGAGCCGCCTCCTGCAGCCGCTCCCTGGTGTACGCGCTGGTCCTCATCGAGCCCCCCTCCGGTCCGGGCAGGTGTTCGTAGCCCGCATGGATCAACGAACCGGCTGTCGGACGGTCACGGGGGGAGACGGAAAGCGGCCCGCGCCAGAACGAGCTGGTGCGGGCCGCCGTCGAAGGCAGAGGTGGAACGGATCAGATACCCAGATCCTTGATGATCTTGGCTACATGGCCGGTCGCGCGGACGTTGTAGAAGGCGTGGGAGATCTTGCCGTCCTCGTCGACGACGAACGTGGAGCGGATGATGCCCATGTAGGTCTTGCCGTAGTTCTTCTTCTCGCCGAAGGCGGCGTAGGACTCGGCGGCCTTCTTGTCGGGGTCGGCGACGAGGGTGACCTTGAGGGACTCCTTCTCGCGGAACTTGGCAAGCTTGTCCGGGGTGTCCGGGGAGATGCCGATGACGTCGTAGCCGGCGCCGGCCAGCAGGTCGAGGTTGTCGGTGAAGTCGCAGGCCTGCTTGGTGCAGCCCGGGGTAAGCGCCGCGGGGTAGAAGTACACGATGACCTTGCGGCCCTTGTGGCCCGCGAGGGAGACCTCGTTACCGTCGGCGTCCGGAAGGGTGAAGGCGGGGGCCACGTCCCCCGGCTGGAGTCGCTCGCTCATCGGACCAGCGTAACCGGGGCCCCTTGCGGTGCGGCGCGGGCAGGAGCTGACAGACTGTCCGGAACAGGACAGCAGGATTTCGGCAGACTTCGGAGGCCGTACGGTGGCGGACACGGCGGACACCAGAACCCCGGCGCAGATCGAGGCGGACATCAGGCGCCGCCGCGAAGTGCTGGCCGAGACGCTCGACGAGATCGGGGTGCGGGTGCACCCGAAGACGATCGTCGGAGATGTGAAGGCCAAGGCCGTGGCCAATATCGACCACACCGTCGGACGTGCGTATGTGCAGGTCAACCGGGTGGTGAGCGAGGTCAGGGCGCAGTTCACGGATGAGGATGGCCGGCTGCGCGCGGAGCGGGTCGTGCCGGCCGCGCTCGTGGTCGTCGGGGTGGTGGGCCTCGTCGCCCTGTCCCGGCGGCGCGGGCGCTGACCCCGCGGGCGACCGGGTGCGGACGATGGCCACCCAGGGGGCCACGGGTGCGTGGAAGGCAGGTAGGTTCGAGGCGTGAGCGCCAAGAGACACGAGCAGAGCACCCCGCAGCACGACAAGCTGCCCATCCGGATGCTGCACGACCGGGTGCTGGTCAAGCAGGAGACCGGTGAGGGCGAGCGGCGGTCGGGGGGCGGCATCCTGATTCCCGCCACCGCGGCGGTCGGACGCCGGCTGGCCTGGGCCGAGGTCGTCGCGGTGGGCCAGAACGTACGGACCGTGGAGCCCGGCGACCGCGTCCTGTTCGACCCGGAGGACCGGGCCGAGGTCGAGGTGCGGGGCACGGCGTACGTGCTCATGCGCGAGCGCGACCTGCATGCCGTGGCCGCGGACCGGTTCGAGGGCTCGGAGGACTCGACCGGGCTCTATCTGTGAGGCCGCGGCAGAGGCCGTAGGGCCCAGAACCATGAGGAAGAGGGCTGGTGACCATGGTCACCAGCCCTCTTCCTCATGGTTTTGCTAGGTTCGGGAGTGAGCCCGACGAGACGCGCCGTACCGGGATGCAGGCAAAGACGACGCACCGGAAGAGAAACGTCGTACGTCTCGGAGGTGGCCGTCGTGGCCTGGGTTCTGCTTGTCGTGGCCGGTCTGCTGGAAGTGGGCTGGTCGATCGGGATGAAGTACAGCGAGGGTTTCACCCGGCCGGTGCCCAGTGTGCTCACCGGTGCCGGGATCGTCGCCAGCATGGTGCTGCTGTCGTACGCGGCCCGGTCCCTGCCCATCGGTACCGCCTACGGGGTGTGGGTCGGTATCGGCGCGGCCGGGGCGGCGGTGCTCGGCATGGTGGTGCTCGGTGAGCCGGTCACCGCCGCCCGGATCTTCTTCGTGTGTCTGCTGCTGGTCGCCGTGGTGGGGCTGAAGGCGACCAGCGGCTGACGCTCGGCTCAGGTGCCGGGGCCGCCGCCGGGGTTGCCCCCGGCGATGGTGCCGGTGCCGCCGCCCGCGGCCGTGCCGCCGCCTCCTGTCGCCGTACCGCCGCCGCCCGGGGCGCCGCCCGCCCCGGCGGCGCCGCCGGTGGTGGGATCGCCGCCCGTGCCGCCGCCGACGGTGGCCGGGTCGGGGCCGGTCGTGCCGCCGCCCGTGGTGTCGCCGCCGGTGGTGTCATCGCCGGTCGTCGCGCCGCCGTCGGTCGGGGTGCCGGTGGTGCCGCCGTCGGTGGGGCTGCCGCTCGGCGATCCGCCGGGCTCGGTGGAGCCGCCGGTGTCGCCGCCGTCCGTGCTGGCGGACGCGCTGGGGTCGCCGGGGCCGGGCGGCTGCGGCTGGTCCGCGCCCTCCTGGAGCTGGAGGTCGAAGGACGAGGCCGGGGTGTTCTTCAGCGCGTCGTGGGTGTACTGGGCCCAGATCTGGGTGGGCGGGCCGCCACCGTTCATACGGGCCTGGCCGAGCGCGCCGTACAACGGCATGTGCTTGGCCGTCACCGGGTCCTGGCCCATCACGGAGACGACCGTGGCGAGGTCGGGGGTGTAGCCGGCGAACCAGGCGGCGGTGTCGTTCTCCGCGGTACCGGTCTTACCGGCCGCCACCCGGCCCGAGGCCTGCGCGGCGGTGGCGGTGCCGCCCTGGACCACGCTCTTCAGCATGGCGGTGGTGGTGTCGGCGGCGGCGCGGCTGACGGCCTGCTTGACGGTGTTGTCGGGCAGCTTGACCTCGTCGGTGCCGTTGCGGGTGATCTTCTTGACCATGGTGTACGTGCCGTGCTTGCCGTGGTTGGCGAGCGTGGCGTACCCCTCCGCCATGTCCAGGACGCTGGCGGTGGCGGGGCCGAGCGCGATGGACGGGTAGGGCTGGAGGTCCGGGGTGTCGGCGGGGATGCCCAGGTCGATCGCGGTCTGCTTGACCTTGCTCGGGCCGACGTCGACGGCCATCTGCGCGTACACCGCGTTCACCGACAGGTCGGTGGCCTTGGTGACGGTGATCTGGCCGTACGACTTCTGGTCCTCGTTCTGCGGGGCGTACGCGCCGCCGCTCCAGCCCTGTACGGGGCGCTCGTTGGTGCCGTCGTACTGGGTGTTCGGGGTGATGCGGCGGCCGTCCTGGGTGGTGGACCCGTTCTGCACCGCGGAGGCGAAGACGAACGGCTTGAAGGTGGAGCCGACCTGGAAGTCACCGCGGGTCGCGCCGTTGGTGTACTGCTTCACGTAGTCGATGCCGCCGTACATGGCGACGACCTGGCCGGTCTTGGGGTCGACGGAGGCGCCGCCCGCGCGGACGTAGTTGTCGGCCTTGAAGGTCTTCTTGTCCAGCTTGGAGACCAGCTGGTCGTTCACGGCCTTGACGAAGGCGTCCTGCTTGCTCTTCTGGATGGTGGTGGTGATGCGGTAGCCACCGGCCTCCAGCTGGTCGGAGTCGAGGATGTGGTTCGCGATCAGGTAGTGCTTGACGGCGTCCACGAGGTAGCCGCGCTGGCCGGACATGCCGGTGGACAGCGTCTGCTCCTTCGGCATCGGGAACTTCATCCCGGTGCGCTCGGACTGGCTGAGCCAGCCCTGCTTGACCATGCCGTCCAGGACGTAGTTCCAGCGGGCCACGGCCGCGGACTTGTTCTCCGGGTGCGCGACGACGTCGTACTCGCTGGGCGCGTTGACGAGCGCGGCGAGGTAGGCGGCGCGGGCCGGGTCGAGGTCCTTGGCGTCGCGGCCGTAGTAGGCCTGGGCGGCGGCCTGGATGCCGTAGGCGTTGCGCCCGAAGTAGCTGGTGTTGAGGTAGCCCTCCAGGATCTCGTCCTTGGACTTGTTCCGGTCGAGCTTGATCGAGATGAAGAACTCCTTGGCCTTACGGGTGACCGTCTGTTCCTGGGCCAGGTAGTAGTTCTTCACGTACTGCTGGGTGATCGTGGAGCCGGACTGCTTGCCCTTGCCGGTCGCGGTGTTCCAGGCGGCGCGGAGCATCGCCTTGGGGTCGATGGCGGACTCGGTGTAGAAGTCGCGGTCCTCGGCGGCCAGTACGGCGTGCTGGGCGTTCTTGGAGATCTCGGCGAGGGTGACCTTCTCCCGGTTCACCTGGCTGTCGCGGGTGTCGCGGGCGATCTGGGAGCCGTCGGCGTAGAGGTAGACGTTCGCCTGCTTGGTGGCGAGGGCGTTGGCGGGCGGGATGTTGACGAGCGAGTAGCCCACGAAGAACAGGCCGACGACCGCGAGCACCAGGAGGACGAAGGTGCCGAGCACCATCTTCCAGGTCGGCACGAGGCGCCGCCATCCGGTGCGCTTGGGCTTCTTGGCCTTCTTCTTGCCCTTGCCCTTGCCGTCGTCCGCTCCGTTGCCGGTGGCGGCGTCCGAGGCGGCGGGGGGCGTCTGGCCGGGGGTCGGTCCGGTGCCGGTACGGGGGCCGGAGGCGGCGCCGGCGGCAGCGTTCGCGGCGTTCGCGGCACCGGCGAATCCCGCGGCACCCGCGGCACCGGCCGTGCCCGCCGCCTTCGCGGTGCCGGCGGCGCCCACGGCACCTGCGACACCCGCGGCGGCCGCGCCCGCCGCGCGGGGGGAGGGGCGCCGGGAGCCGGTCGTGTGGCCGGTGGGTCCGCTCGCGTTCGACCCGGTCGTGGACGTGCCCGCCGTGGCGGGGCCGCCGGGCTCGCCCTTGCGCGGGGCGTTGACGCGGCGGAGCACCTGGGTCGTCTCGGGTGCGGGGGTGTCCTGCCCCGGCTTGCCGGGCTGACCGGGCTGACCGGGCTTGCCGGATCCCTTCGCGGGGTCCTGGGGTTCCCGGGGCGGCGTGATCCGGCGCAGCACCTGGGTGCTCTCGGCCGGCTGCTCGGGGGTACGGGCGCCCGGGACCTGCGGCTTGCCGGTGCCGGTGGGCCTGCCGGTCCCGTCGCGCTCGGCGGTGCCCTCGCCCTCGGCGGCCGGGGCCGCGCCCTTGTCGGTGCGGGCGTCGCGCGCCGCCTGGCGGGCGCGGGCGACGGAGGCCGTACGGTCCTGGGGCGCGGGCACGGAACGGCGCGCCGCGTCCGCGGCCGCCGCCCCGGAGTCCCGGGTCGCCCCTCGGTCACCGGTGGGCGCGTCCTCGCCCTGGGTCTTGCCCGCGCCCCGGGTGCCGTCGGCGCCCTGTGTCTTCCCGGCCGATCCGGCCGTGCCGGAGCCCTCGGTCCGCGCGGCGCGCTCGCCGGACCCGGCCCGGTCGCCGCCCTCGGTCCGGGACGCGTCGGACTTCCCAGCGCGCCCCTCGGCCCGCTGGGGCCCCTCGGGCTTCCCGGCGGTCCGCTCGGACCCCTCGGCCCGCTCAGCGCCCTCGGGCCTCCCGGTCTTCCCGGATCCCTCGGGCCGCCGCGCTGCCTCGGCCGTCTCCGACTCCTCGTCCCTCCCCGATTCCTCGGTGTCCTTCACTCGGCCGGCCCCCTCCGACGGGGTGGTGGGAGCTCCCGGCGTCGGGGTCCCGGGCCTCGCAGCCGGCAGCGGCTCATCCGGTGCCACGCCTTCCTTCGGCTGCTGCGGCTGTGGCTCGTCGCTCATGTCGTGCACGGACTCCTGTTTCGCGTCGTACGTTCCCGTACGCCTCGTACGCCTTCTGCGCCCCCCGTTTGAAGACTCTCGCACCTGGCGTTCCGTTCCCGGATTCCGGCACGCTTCGGCCACAAAATGCGTGGCAGGCCGCCGGGCCTCCGGACTAGGCTCCTGCGCTTCGGTGTCGAGCGGTCCGAGGAGGTCGACTGACGTGGGCGCGGGACGGTTGTACGCGGCCGTCGCGTTGGGGGGATTCAGACGGTACGCGACGTATAAGGCCGCCACTGCGGCAGGGGTCTTCACCAACACGGTCTTCGGGCTCATTCTCGTCTACACCTACAAGGCCCTATGGGACCTGAAACCGCATCTGGGGGGATACGACCAGGCGCAGGCCGTCACCTATGTGTGGCTGGGTCAGGCCTTCCTGTCGACGCTCGCGATCAGCGGCGGGGGCGTCGAGGACGAGCTGATGGAACGCATCCGCACGGGGGACGTGGCGATCGATCTGTACCGGCCGGCCGACCTCCAGCTGTGGTGGCTCTCCGCCGACCTGGGCCGGGCGTTCTTCCAGCTGCTGGGGCGGGGCGTGGTGCCGTTCGTCTTCGGCGCGCTGGTCTTTCCGGCGTACCTGCCGGCGGACCCGGGCACCTGGGCCGCGTTCCTGCTGGCCGTGCTGCTGGCGATGCTGGTGGGCTTCGGTATCCGCTATCTGGTGGCACTGAGCGCGTTCTGGCTGCTGGACGGCACCGGGGTGAGCCAGATGACGTGGCTGCTCGGCTACTTCTGCTCGGGGATGCTGCTGCCGCTGAACGTGTTCCCGGGGGCGCTCGGCACCGTCGTACGCGCCCTGCCCTGGTCCTCGCTCCTGCAGGCGCCCGCGGACATCCTGCTCGGACACGGGGATCCGCTGCGCACGTATCTGTTCCAGGGGGCGTGGGCCGTGGCGCTGCTGGGCGCCGGACGGCTGCTCCAGTCGGTGGCGACGCGGCGGGTGGTGGTGCAGGGTGGCTGAGCGCGGGCGGCTCGCGGAGGGGGTGCGGGCGTACGGGCTGATCGCCGGGATGTGGATCCGGTCGACGATGGCGTACCGGGCGTCGTTCGCCATGACCACGTTCGGGAGTTTCGCGGCGACCTTCTTCGACTTCGTCGCGATCATGCTGATGTTCTCGCGGGTGCGTGCCCTCGGCGGCTGGACGCTGCCCGAAGTGGCCTTCCTGTACGGCCTGTCGGCGGTCTCCTTCGGGCTTGCGGACCTGGTGATCGGCTCGATGGACCGGCTGGGCAAGCGGCTGCGGGACGGCACGCTGGACGCGCTGCTGGTGCGGCCGGCACCGATACTGGCGCAGGTCGCGGCGGACCGGTTTGCGCTGCGGCGCCTCGGCCGGGTGACCCAGGGCTCGCTGGTGCTGGGCTGGGCGCTGACCCGGCTGGACGTCGACTGGAGCGTGGGCCGGCTGCTGCTGATGCCGGTGGCGCTGCTCGCGGGCTGCGGGATCTTCTGCGCGGTGTTCGTTTCGGGGGCGGCCTTCCAGTTCGTGGCGCAGGACGCGGCCGAGGTGCAGAACGCGTTCACGTACGGCGGTACGACGCTGCTCCAGTACCCGCCGACGGTGTTCGGCAGGGAGCTGGTGCGCGGGGTGACGTTCGTGCTGCCGCTGGCCTTCGTCAACTGGCTGCCCGCGAGCTACCTCCTCGGGCGGCCGTATCCGCTGGACCTGCCGGGCTGGGTGGCCTGGACGACCCCGCTGGTGGCGGCGGGCTGCTGCGCGCTGGCCGGGCTGGCCTGGCGGGCGGGACTTCGTTCGTACCGGAGCACAGGGAGCTAGGACCACATGGACGACTTCATCGTGCTGGAAGAGGTGGAGAAGGTCTTCTCGGTGCGCCGCAGGACCGGTTTCCTCAAGCGGGAGCGGCACGAGGTGCGGGCGGTGGACTCGCTGTCGTTCACCGTGGCGCGCGGGGAGATGGTGGGCTACATCGGGCCGAACGGCGCCGGGAAGTCCACCACGATCAAGATGCTGACCGGCATCCTGACGCCGAGCGGCGGCCGGCTGCGGGTCGCGGGCATCGACCCCTCGCGGGAGCGGGCGCGCCTCGCGCGGCGCATCGGGGTGGTGTTCGGGCAGCGCACCACGCTGTGGTGGGACCTGCCCCTGCTCGACTCCTACCGGCTGGCCCATCGCATGTACCGCATCCCGGACGCCCGTTACCGGGAGAACCTGGACCGCCTGGTCGAACTCCTGGAGCTGCGCGCCCTGTTGGACACCCCGGTGCGCCAGCTCTCGCTGGGGCAGCGGATGCGCGGGGACATCGCGGCGGCGCTGCTGCACGACCCGGAGGTGCTGTACCTGGACGAGCCGACGATCGGCCTGGACGTCGTCTCCAAGGCCAAGGTGCGGGGATTCTTGCGGGAGTTGAACGCCGCGAGCGGTACGACGGTGCTGCTGACCACCCATGACCTCCAGGACATCGAGCAGCTGTGCTCCCGGGTGATGGTGATCGACCACGGCCGGCTGATGTACGACGGTCCGCTCACGGGGCTGCACGAGGCCGGGGAGAGCGAGCGGACCCTGGTGGTGGACCTGGAGCGGGAGCTGCCGCCGGTGGCTGTGCCGTCGGCGCGGGTGGTGCGGGTGGAGGGGCCCCGGCAGTGGCTGGCGTTCCCGGCGGGGCAGTCGGCCGCGCCGCTGGTCGCGGATCTCGCGGCGCGGTATCCGCTGGTGGACCTGTCGGTGCGGGAGCCGGACATCGAGGCCGTCATCGCGAAGATGTACGCGGAGAAGGCGGTCTCGTAGGCTGCTGCCATGACCGACGACGCACGTCCCGAACTCCGCGCCTCCGACACCGACCGGGAACGGGTCGCCGAGGTGCTGCGCGACGCCCTCGCCGAAGGGCGCCTCGACATGGGCGAGTTCGAGGAGCGGCTGGAGGCGACGTACGCGGCGCGTACGTACGGCGAGCTGGTCCCGATCACCCGCGATCTGCCCGCGGGCTCGGCCCCCGCGCCGGTCTCCTTCAGCAAGGCGCCGGTTCAGGACGACGGCTGGGCCTCCCGCATCGTCGGCGGCGAGGGCTCCTCCTCGGGCGGCATCGCCATCCTGTCCGGCTTCGAGCGCAAGGGCCGCTGGACCGTGCCCAAGCGCTTCAGGTGCTTCGCGTTCCTGGGCGGCGCCAACCTCGACCTGCGCGACGCGAACTTCGCCGACGCCGAGGTGGAGATCAACATCGTGGCCCTGCTGGGCGGCGCCCAGATCACCGTGCCGCCGGGCGTCGAGGTCGTCGTGCGCGGTCTGGGCATCATGGGCGCGTTCGAGCACCCGCGGGACGAGGGCCTCTCAGAGCCGGGCGCCCCGCGGGTGGTCATCGGGGGCTTCGCGTTCTGGGGCGGGGTGGGGGTGGAGCGCAAGGCGAGCAAGCGGTCGCTGAAGCGCGCCGAGAAGGAGCGCAAGGAGCTGCGCGACTAGAGGGCCCTGTCCGACCCGCGGCCGGCTACTTCGCGCACCCCTTCGTCAGCTCCCCCGCCGCATCCGTCACCGGCCCCACGTCGGGCGTCCGGTCACCGTTCTTGATGGCCGTACGAACACCGCCCACCGCCTTGTTCAGATCGTCCACCGCCTTGTTGACGTCGGTGTCGGCCGTCTTGTCGCCGATCTTCCGCACGTTCTTCTCGATCGCGTCGAGCGCGGAATCGGCCCGCCCGGGGTCGTGCGCGGCGTTCTCCACCGCCTGCTGAAGATCCGTGACGCTGTCGGCGATGGTGTCGGCGGTGTGCACACAGTCCATCGCCTTGTGCACGGCGCCGCAGCCGCCGACGAGGCCTGCGGTGAGCGCGGCGGTCGCCATGACGGCGGCGAGACGGCCTCGGCTGGCGGCCATGATGATGTTCCCCTCCCCGGATGTCCCTCTACTGCGTAGAGGTAGGACGCGGGGAGGGGCCGCCGGGTTGCCCGTCAGGAGGCGAGCGCGGCTTCCAGGGCCGCCCGCTGGTGCGCGGCCAGCGCGTCGCAGCCGCCGACGGCGAGGTCGAGCAGCGCGTTCAGCTCGTCGCGCGCGAACGGTTCGGCCTCGGCGGTGCCCTGGACCTCGACGAAGCGGCCGTCGCCGGTGCAGACGACGTTCATGTCGGTCTCGGCGCGCACGTCCTCCTCGTAGCAGAGGTCGAGGAGGGGGACGCCGCCGACGATGCCGACGGAGACCGCGCTCACCGTGCCGGTCAGCGGCTGCCGCCCGGCCTTGATCAGCTTCTTGCCCTGCGCCCAGGCGACGGCGTCGGCGAGGGCGACGTACGCGCCGGTGATGGCCGCCGTACGCGTGCCGCCGTCGGCCTGGAGGACGTCGCAGTCGAGGACGATGGTGTTCTCGCCGAGCGCCTTGTAGTCGATGACGGCGCGCAGCGAGCGGCCGATGAGGCGGGAGATCTCGTGGGTGCGGCCGCCGATGCGGCCCTTGACCGACTCGCGGTCGCCGCGGGTGTTGGTGGCGCGGGGCAGCATGGAGTACTCCGCGGTGACCCAGCCCTCGCCACTGCCCTTGCGCCAGCGCGGGACGCCCTCGGTCACGGAGGCGGTGCAGAAGACCTTGGTGTCACCGAAGGAGACGAGGACGGAGCCCTCGGCGTGCTTGCTCCATCCGCGTTCGATGGTGACCGGGCGGAGCTGATCGGGGGTACGGCCGTCGATGCGAGACATGGCATGGAGCCTAGCCGTAGATACGGAAGGGGCTCCTCCCGCGTCGGGAAGAGCCCCTTACCGGTGAATCCCGGCGGAACCCGCAGCGGAACCCGTACGGGTCCCGCACGGATCCCGGGGTTCACATCATGTCTTCGATCTCCGCGGCGATCGGGTCGGCGTCGGTGCCGATGACGACCTGGACGGCGGTGCCCATCTTGACGACGCCATGGGCACCGGCGGCCTTCAGGGCGGCGTCGTTCACGAGCGAGGGGTCCGACACCTCGGTGCGCAGGCGGGTGATGCAGCCCTCGATCTCCTCGATGTTGTCGATCCCGCCGAGGCCGGCGACGATCTTCTCAGCCTTGCTGGCCATGTTGCTTCTCCCCTGATCCGAACCGCTTTGTCGCAGTAACCCACAGTTGGCCCATCTTCGCGAGCGGTCATGCCGTCCGTGCCGAAAGATGGCGTTCACGACAGCGGAACCGTCCGGGCAACTGGTCTACACCAGCGGAGGGACGGTCGCCAAACCACGGTCGCGGCACCGCGCCCGAGTCGAGTGGCCGCCGAGTGGCCGGAGGACGCCCATGAGCGAGGGGAGCGCGACGGGGGGCGCGGCACGGGAGCGCTGGGGCCGGCTGTTCCAGGGGCTGCAGAAGATGGGGCGCAGCCTCCAGTTGCCGATCGCGGTGCTGCCGGCGGCGGGGCTGCTGATCGGGCTCGGGCAGCAGGGCGTGGTGGGCGCGGACGGGCTGGGCTGGACGACGGTCGCGAAGGTGATGCGGGGTGCGGGCGGGGCGCTGCTGGACGGTTCGCTGGGGCTGCCGCTGCTGTTCTGTGTGGGCGTGGCGATCGGGATGGCGAAGAAGGCGGACGGCTCCACGGCGCTCGCGGCGATCGCGGGCTTTCTCGTCTACTACGGGGTGCTGCACCAGTTCCCGCAGGACTGCCCGGCCGGTTCGACGGCGCTGGCGGGGGTCGGCTGCCGGGCCGGGGACGGGACGGTTGCGGCGTTCACCTTCCAGAATCCGGGGGTCTTCGGCGGGATCGTGCTGGGGCTGCTGGCCGCGTTCCTGTGGGCGCGGTTCCACCGGACGCGGCTGGTGGACTGGCTGGGCTTCTTCAACGGACGTCGGCTGGTGCCGATCCTCATGGCGTTCGCGGCCATCCTCTTCGCGGCGCTGTGCCTGTGGGTGTGGCCGCCGATCGGCGCGGGGCTGGAGAGCTTCAGCCACTGGCTGCACGCGGCGGGGGCGTGGGGGGCGGGGCTGTTCGGTGTCACCAACCGGGCGCTGCTGGTGGTGGGCCTGCACCAGTTCCTGAACGTGCCCATCTGGTTCCAGTTCGGCAGCTACACCCAGCCGGACGGGACGGTGGTGCACGGTGACATCAGCATGTTCCTGGCGGGTGATCCGCATGCGGGGCAGTTCACCTCGGGCTTCTTCCCGATCATGATGTTCGCGCTGCCGGCCGCGGCGCTGGCGATCACGCACTGTGCCAAGCCGCATCGCCGCAAGGAGGTCGGCGGGCTGATGCTGTCGGTGGCGCTGACGTCGTTCGTCACCGGGATCACCGAGCCGATCGAGTACTCGTTCATGTTCATCGCGCCGGTCCTGTACGCGATCCACGCGGTGCTGACCGGGGTGTCGATGGCGGTGACATGGGCGCTCGGGGTGCACGACGGTTTCAGCTTCTCGGCGGGGCTGATCGACTACGTCATCAACTGGCACCTGGCGACCAAGCCATGGCTGATCATCCCGATCGGCCTGTGCTTCGCGGTGGTCTACTACGCCGTCTTCCGCTTCGCCATCACCCGCTTCGACCTCAAGACCCCGGGCCGCGAGCCGGAGGCGGAGGTCGAGGACGTGACCGGACTCTGACCTCCCCGGCCCGCCCGTGCGGCGTCGGCCTCGCCCTGCACGGCGCGTAGCGCTCCGGTCGCGGAATTCGTGGTTCCTTATGGCACCTTCATCGTGCTACAACAGGTCTACACCAGTGAGTGGTGTAGACCAGAGACGCTGCCGTCCCCTTCCATGGTTCCCGGGCGGCGCCTTGCCTACTGGAGGAACAGTGACCACGGCGACCACCGCTCCGGCGGCCGAGAAGAAGAAGGGCGCCGGCGTGATGGCTGTGCTGCAGCGCATCGGCCGCAGCCTGATGCTGCCGGTGGCGGTGCTGCCGGCCGCCGCCCTGCTGGTCCGCCTCGGCAACACCGACATGCTGGGCCGCTCGGACTTCCCGGCGTTCCTGACGAAGATCGCGTCCTTCATGTCGGCGGGCGGCAACGCCATCCTCGACAACATGCCGCTGCTGTTCGCGGTCGGCATCGCGATCGGCTTCGCCAAGAAGTCGGACGGCTCGACAGGGCTCGCCGCGGTGGTCGGCTACCTGGTCTTCAAGAACGTGCTGGGCACGTTCACCGACAAGAGCCTGCCGAAGGTGGCCACCGCCGTCGACGGCAAGGTCGTCATGGTGGACGCCACGGCGGACGCCAAGGTCCTCGGCGGTGTGGTGATGGGCCTCGTCGTCGCCCTCATATACCAGCGGTTCTACCGCACCAAGCTGCCCGACTGGGCGGGCTTCTTCGGTGGCCGCCGGCTCGTCCCGATCCTCTCGGCCTTCGCCGGTCTGGTGCTCGGTGTCGTCTTCGGTTACATCTGGCCGGTCCTCGGTACGGGTCTGCACAACTTCGGCGAGTGGCTGGTCGGGTCGGGCGCGATCGGCGCGGGCATCTTCGGTGTCGCCAACCGTGCGCTGCTCCCGATCGGCATGCACCACCTGCTGAACTCCTTCCCCTGGCTGCAGGCCGGCGAGTACCACGGCAAGAGCGGCGACATCGCCCGCTTCCTGGCCGGTGACCCGACCGCGGGTCAGTTCATGACCGGCTTCTTCCCGATCATGATGTTCGGCCTGCCGGCCGCCTGCCTCGCCATCGTGCACTGCGCCCGCCCCGAGCGCCGCAAGGTCGTCGGCGGCATGATGCTCTCGCTCGCGCTGACGTCCTTCGTCACCGGCGTCACGGAGCCCATCGAGTTCACGTTCATGTTCATCGCCCCGGCCCTGTACGCGATCCACGCGGTGCTCACCGGTGTCGCGCTGGCGCTGACCTGGGCGCTGGGCATGAAGGACGGGTTCGGCTTCTCCGCCGGCGCGATCGACTTCCTGCTGAACCTGGGCATCGCGAGCAACCCATGGGGCCTGGCCCTGGTCGGCCTCTGCTTCGGCGCCGTCTACTACGTCGTCTTCCGCTTCGCCATCACCAAGTTCAACCTGCCCACCCCGGGCCGCGAGTCCGACGAGGAACTCGCCGAACTCGCGAAGGCCGAGGCCAAGTAAGGCTCCCGGAAACCACTTCCGCGCCGAATTCCCCGGCCTGTCGACAGGCCGGGGAATTCGGCGTACCCGCATATACGCTGCCGGCCGTTTCCCCCTTCTTCGTCAGACGGAATTCCCGGCCCCGAAGATCCAGTGATCATGCTCACCGATCCAACTCCCTTGATCGTTCCGGAATTCGGTGCCTAGGGTTTTGACCAGGCCGAACACGGCCGTGACCGACAACCAGTGGGGAAAATATGAGCCTTCAAGCTCTGCGTGACCTGAAGTTCGCCGCGCTCACCGACGAGGAGGCCGCCGCCGCCTCCGGCGAGGGCAAGAAGCCGAGCCGCGCCCAGTGCGAGTGGGTCTTCGCCCAGATCGGCAACCCGATGTCCTGCAGCTACGGGGACTACTACAAGCTCTGGAAGTCGATGGGCTGCGACAAGCTGTAGTGCGAAGCCGCGCCCGCCTCGTCCCGAGGCGGGCGCGCTCTTTCCCCGGCCAGGAGTTCTTCAGTGAAGTGGCAGAGATACCACACCCATCAGTCGGGGGACACCGACTGCGGGCCGGCGTGCCTGCGGGCCGTCCTCATGCGGCACGGAATCGTGGTCGACGCGGCGATCCTGCGCGAGTCGACGGGCCTGGGCGAGCGCGGCTCCCATCTGCTCAGGCTGCGGGAGGTCCTGCGGGGATACGGCGTCGACAGCGAACTCCTCCGGTTGGACATCGACCAGTTGCGCGAGGCCGTACGGATCGCGGGACCGGCGATCATCCTGTTGGCGGAGGACGGCCACCGGCACTTCGTCGTCGTCCACGAGGCCACCGACAGCGGCGATTTCATCGTGGGTGACCCGCTGCTGCACCGTCCGATCCGGCTGGCACCCGAGATGCTGGCCGCGGTGTTCCACGGGGAGGCGCTGGTCACCGACCGGCCGAGCGCACGGCTGCCCCTGGGGGCCAGGATCCGCTCCCGTTCCCGGCAGAGCCTGGTGTGGGGGACCGTCCGCGGTCACCGGGGACGCCTTCTGCTCGTCCTCGCCGCGACCGCCGTCGTAGCCCTGGTCGCCCTGCTCAACAGCCTCTTCGTCCAGCTGGCCGTCGACCGAGTCCTGCGGGACGGCTCCCGGCGGGCGCTGGCGGTGATGTCCGCCGAGTTCATCGGGATCGCCCTGGCGGCGGCCGGGATCCAGTACGCGCGGGGCCGCGTCATCGTGGCGCTCAGCCAATCACTGCAACGACAGTTCTCGGAGCGCTATCTCCACAAACTCCTGCGCCTGCCCGCCGATTACTTCAAGGGCCGCAGAGCCGGCGACCTGGTGAGCCGGATCGACGATGTGCAGGAAATCCAGGCTCTGGTCACGGCCGCCTCCGTCCGGGCCGCCATCGACCTCTGCGTCGTCCTCTCGGTCGGCGGATATCTGCTGGCGACCGACCCCGTGCTCTTCCTCCTCCTGATTCCGCCCGCGGCCATCAATGTGCTCAGCTCGATGCTGCTGTACCCGCACATCAGGAACGCCGCCGAGGAGGCTCTCCAACGGGACGCCACACTGAAATCCGAGACGCTCAACTCCCTTCGCGGACACACGGAGTTGACCGGCTATGGAAAGCGTGAATACGCCTTCGCGCGCATGAGCCGCACCTTGGAGCGCCGGATCGAGTCGGAAACCCGGCTGGGCCGGCTGGAGAACATCAATTCCGTGATCAAGACGGCCTGCCAGACCGTCTTCACGGTGGTGGCGGCCTGGGCCGCGCTGATCCGGATGCTGTCCGGCTCGCTCACGGTCGGCGAGGTCTTCGGCTTCCTGACGATGGCCGGCTACTTCCTGGGTGCCATGGACTCCGTCGCCTCCCTCCAGGTCACGGCCCAGCGCACCGCCGCGGCCCTCAACCGCTACCGGGACGTGGTGCTCCAGCAGGACGACGCCCGGCTCGCGCTGACGGCCGCTCAGACGGAGTGCCCCGTGGGACCGGCCGACATCTCGGTCCGGTCCCTGCGCTTCCGCCACCCGGGAGCCCGGTACGACACGCTCACCGGAGTCGACCTCGACATCCCGTTCGGCACGACCATGCTCCTGCGGGGCGGCAACGGCTCGGGCAAGAGCACGTTCCTCGCCCTGCTGGCGGGCACGCACCACGGCTACACGGGCAGTGCCACCCTGGGCGGGGCCGAGATCGCGCGGATCGCCGCCGACGAGCTGCCGCGCCATGTCCTCTACGTGCCGGAGAACCCCGTCCTGCTGACCGCCTCCGTGCGCGAGAACCTCACCCTCGGCGCCCCGCACAGCACGGCCGACATCCTGCGGGCCTGCCGTATCGCCTGCTTCCAGGAGGTCCTCGACACCCTCCCGGAAGGGCTCGACGAGCCGGTACGGGAGACCGGCGCGGGACTGTCACGCGGACAGATCCAGCGCCTGTCGATCGCCCGCGCCGTGCTGCACGCCCCGCAGGTCTATCTGTTCGACGAGACCTTCAGCGGTGTCGACCGGGACACCTCCGCCCGGATCTGGGCGGAACTCCGTCATGTCCAGGGCACCAAGATCATGGTGTCCCACGGGCACCTCCAGGACATCGCGTTCGACCTGGAGCTGTCCTTCGCCCTCCCGACCGGCCCGCGCACCGAAAGCCCTCTTTCGCGATGAAGTTCTCCGACCTGCTCGATCTCTGCCATGTACCCGGCGCCCTCCCCGCCTCCGGCCTGGCCTCCGACCTGGCGCTGATCACCTCCGTGTCGCAGGACCTCGCCGACGCCGTGCTGCCGTCCTCGGACCCCGCGGCCCTCGCGGCGGGGTACGCCTCCCGCCGTCCCCGTCCCGTGACCGCGGTGGTGCTCACCGCGGACGAGGAAGACTCCATCGCCGCCTGCCTGACCGCGCTGTCCGACGACATCGACGACTGCCTGCTGATCGACTCCGGGTCCACGGACGGCACCGTCGAGCAGGCGCTGCGCGCTCGCCCTGGCACCCGGGTGCTGTCCGCACCATGGGCGGACGACTTCTCCCACCAGCGCAATCTCGCCTTCGCAGAGGCCGCCGAGGGCTGGCTGTGCCATGTGGACGCCGACGAGGTCCTCGTGCCCGCGCACACGGGCAGGCTGCGCCGTGCCCTGTCCCTGCTCGACCATCTGCTGCCCGGGCACGATTTCGTCGTCTCCCCGGTCATCGCCGACATCGGCGGACCGGTGTACACCAGCACCCAGCGCTGGCTGCGGGCGGACGGCCCCTTCCGGTTCCGGGGCCGGGTCCATGAGCACCCCTACACCGAGGACGGCCTCGCCCCGCCGCGTGTGCAGGTCGATGTCCGCTTCGACCATTCCGGATACCTCCCGGAGGTGATCGAGAGGAAGGGTAAGCGCGAGCGGTACGTCGCCCTGGACAGGCTGGGCCGCGCCGAGGAGCCGGACAATCCCAAGTGGGTCTACTACGAGGTGCGCGACGGGCTCGGTCCGTCGATGTCCGAGCAGGAGGCGCGCGCGGCCTTCACGATGCTGGCCGCCGCGACCGCGGACGCGGCACCGGAGGAGCCCGGCTACCGGACCGAGCGCACCGTCGATTCCTGGAGCCTGCTGTGCGAGCTGGCCGTCCGGCTCGGTGACGCGGACGCCCTGCGCACATACACGGACCTGCTGGCGCGGGCCGGACGGATGGTGGAGGCCACGTACTACCGCACCCTCGTGGAGGCCGGCAGGCTCCTGGGCAGGCTGTCCGTGCTGGTCGACGGCGTCACGGCGGTGGAGTCGGCCGAGGATCCGTCGAACCGGCATCTCATGGGACGGCTGTTCGCACTGCAGTCGACGCTCGCGCTCGCCAGTGGCCGCTACGAGACGGTGCTGCCCGCCTACCGGAAGGCGGACGCGCGCGGTACCGGCCGGAGCGTGGCCGAGGACTTCGAGATGCTCGCCCGAGTACTGGCCCAGGCGCGGGAACAGGACACGGTCTGACCCCGTCCCGGCCGAAGGCCCCGGAATCGACCAGGCCCCGGAACCGTCCAGGTTCCGGGGCCTTCGGGTATGTGCCGTCCCTCAGATCTCGTACACCGCGCCCCGGGCCGCCAGTTCGACCGGGCCGGGGAAGGCCTCGCGGGCGTCGCGGAGGTTGACCTCCGGGTCGGTCCAGGGGGCGATGTGGGTCAGGACCAGGCGGCGGGCCCCGGCGCGGGTGGCGGTTTCGCCGGCCTCGCGGCCGTTGAGGTGGAGATCGGGGATGTCCTCCTTGCCGTACGTGAACGCGGCCTCGCACAGGAACAGGTCGGTGTCCCGGGCCAGCTCGTCCAGTACGGGAGTGACCCCGGTGTCCCCGGAGTACGTGAGGGATCTGCCCCCGTGCTCGATCCGGATCCCGAACGCCTCCACGGGGTGGCGGACCCGGTCGGTGTGCACCGTGAAGGGGCCGATATCGAACGTGGCCGGCTTGACGGTGCGGAAGTCGAAGACCTCGCTCATCGAGGAGGCGGCAGGCGTGTCGCCGTGCGCCGTGGTCAGACGCTGCTCGGTGCGCTCGGGGCCGTAGACCGGCAGTGCCTCGCAGCGGCCGCCGTCATGGCGGTAGTAGCGTGCGACGAAGTACCCGAGCATGTCGATGCAGTGATCGGCGTGCAGATGGCTGAGGAAGATCGCGTCGAGGTCGTAGAGACCGCAGTGGCGCTGCAACTCGCCCAGGGCGCCGTTGCCCATGTCGAGAAGCAGCCGGAAGCCGTCGGCCTCGACGAGGTAGCTCGAGCAGGCCGATTCCGCGGACGGGAACGACCCCGAGCAGCCGACGACGGTGAGCTTCATGAAGCAGAAACCTCCGTAGGCGAAGACAGGTGGGTCGAGGGTCCTCACAGAGCCGAGGAACCTCGAAAAGGGCTGACGGGGGTCGTGCGGTCCGTCGAGCGTACGGCGCCCGGGCGCGGGCCGCTCCTCTGCCAGGGGCCGTTGTGGGCGAACTCACCTGTGCTGTCACCGGTTCGGCTGGACCCCGGGGCGCACGGGATCCGTACAAGGGCGCGCGTCCCGCGCCGCGCGCCGGTAACGTCGTCGTATGGACACGTCCTGGTGGCTGGCGCTCGCCGCGGTGGTGCTGCTCGCGCTGGTGGCCACGGTCGTCGACGGCTGGGGCCGCGGGCGCCGGCCCGCCGGGCGGCGGCTGCGGCCACCGGGCCGGGCGGGCACCAGGCAGCGGCATGCCGCGACGGTCCGCGGCGGGCGCCCGGCACCGGGTGACATCTGGTGGGCGAATGTGCCGTATGAGGACCGCGCGGAATCCAATGGGGCCGCGCGCAGCGCGTCGGACAGGGTGGTGGCGGGCGACGGGCGGGCGAAGGACCGGCCGTGTCTGGTGCTGGCCGTGCGCGGGGACCGGGCCACGGTCGCGAAGATCACCACCAAGTACCACGACGAGCGCGCCGGGGTGATCCCGCTGCCGCCCGGCGCGGTGGGCGACGCGCGGGGCCGCCCGAGCTTCCTGCAGACCGACGAGCTGCGCGAGGTGCCGGTCGGCGACTTCCGCCGCCGGGTGGGGGTGGTCGACCCGGTCCTGTGGGACCAGGTGCGCCACCTCGCCCGCTGAAGCCCGCCGGAACCGGGTCAGCCGCTCTTCACCGTCACGGTGACCGTCCACTCCTGGATGCCCTTGCAGGACATCTGGCCGGGGGTGGTCGCGCACATGGGGCGGGAGGACGTCAGCTTCCCGGTGCCGGGCGCGCTCGCGTGGTACGCGGCCTCGGCGTTGCCCGGCCGGATGACGAGGCCGGAGTTGATCGCCTTGAGGGCGCCGCCGGTGACCGTGACCGGCTTCCAGGGGCGCTCCTTCGTACCGCCGAGGCTCAGCCGTACCTCTCCGCCCTTGGCCACGCAGACGGTACGACCGCTGTCGGCGGCCGTCAGCCGGACGTCGTTTCGGCACACCGGGCCCCCGGGGGCCGCGGAGACCTTTTCGCTGCCGGTGGAGCTGGTGTGGGTGCCGCAGCCCGCGAGGAGCAGCGGGGTGGCCGCGAGGGCGAGAAGTGTCGTACGGCGCATGGGGGGACCGCCTTTCTGCGGGGCCGCCGGTTGGCCCGCCTGGTACGGATGGGACGTACCGCGGCCGCGAACGGATCCCGCCATCAGGCAAAGTACCGGCCAACGAACGGATCCCGCACGCGGAGTTCCGCGTGCGGGATCACAGGGTGGTTCAGGTGATGCGGGTGATCAGCTGGTGGTCACGGACGCGTCGTCCACGACGAAGCTGGTCTGCAGCGAGGAGTCCTCGACGCCGTTGAACTTCAGGGTGACCGTCTGGCCCGCCAGCGAGGACAGGTCGAAGGTCTTCTGGACGTAGCCCGTCGCCTTGTTCAGGTTCGAGTACGAGGCCAGGGTGGTCGAACCGGCGGTGACCGTCAGCTTGTCGTACGCGGTGCTGGTGCTGGTCTCCGCGGTGTCGATGTGCAGGTAGAAGGACAGGGTCGCCTTGCAGCCCGCGGGGATCGTCACCGACTGGGACAGGGAGTCGGTGTGCGAGGTGCCGTAGCCGTCCATCCACGCCTTGTACGAGCCGCCGTGCGCGGCCTCACCGGTGTCGTTGGTGATGACACCGCTGCTCGCGGTCCAGCCGGTGTTGCCCGACTCGAAGCCCGGGTTGGCCAGCAGCTGCGAGGAGGTGCAGCCGCCGCCACCGCCGCTGGTGCTCACGGTCCAGGTGAAGGAGGCGGAGCCGGTGGCGCCGGTGGAGTCGGTCGCGGTGACGGTGACCTGGTAGGTGCCCGCGGTGGACGCGGTACCGGAGATCACGCCGGTGGAGCTGTTGATCGACAGGCCGGTCGGCAGGCCGGAGGCGCTGTAGGTCAGGGCCGCGCCCGCGCTGTCGGAAGCCTTCACGGAGAGGCTGACGGAGCCGCCGGTCGTGGTGGACTGGTTGCCCGGGTTGGTCACGGAGACGGTGTTGCCACCGGTGCTGCCGCCCGAGGTGAAGGCGGCGGTGCCGTTCGGGGTGCCCCAGCCGGTCGGACCGTCGTAGCCGGTCTGCGCCTTGCAGTAGTACGCCGTGGAGCAGGAGCCGTTGGAGCCGCTCGTCACGTCGTTCAGGTTGCTGGTGTGGCTGTAGGGGTACTTCGCCGGGTAGTCACTGGAGCCCGGGGTGCCCGCGAGCGCGTAGACGCTGGCGATGATCGGCGAGGAGGCGCTGGTGCCGCCGTAGACCGCCCAGCCGCCGCTGTAGGTGTCGTAGACCGCCACGCCGGTGGCCGGGTCGGCGACCGCGGAGACGTCGGACTCCATGCGCTTGGAGCAGCCCGTGTCGGTCTGCCAGCTCGGCTTGGCGTCGTACGCCGAGCAGCCGGAGCCGGTGCCCTCGGTGGAGCTGGTGTTCCACACCGACTCGCTCCAACCGCGGGAGTTGGAGGCGGTGTTGAGGGCGGTGCCGCCGACGGCGGTCACGTACTGCGAGGTCGCCGGGTACTCGGCACCGTAGCCCTCGTCACCGGCGGAGACGGTGATCGCGACGCCCGGGTGCTTGAAGTACTGGGTGTCCTCGCTGGTCTGCGAGGAGTCCTCGGAGCCGCCCCAGCTGTTGGAGACGAACTTGGCGCCGAGCGCGACGGCCTCGTTCTCGGCGGTGCCCAGGTCCGCGTCGGTGGCCGAGTTGGCCTCGACGAGGACGATGTTGCAGTTCGGGCAGACCGCGCTGACCATGTCGATGTCGAGCATCTCTTCGCCGGCCCAGCCGCTGTCGTTGGTCGGCAGCGAGGTGGTGGAACCGGTCTGGCTGACCTGCTTGAAGCAGCCGTTGGCCTTGGTGCAGGCGGAGAGGCCGTACTGGGACCGGTAAGTGGCCAGGTCCGACTCGGCGTTGGGGTCGTTGTAGGCGTCGACGATGCCCACGGTCATGCCCGAACCGGCCGCGGTGGGCAGGTTGTAGGCGCTGTGCAGGTTGGCCGGGGAGAGGCCGGAGGGCGTGGCGTTGGGCGATATCGCCGCCGCCAGCTTGCTCTTGATGTCCGTGCGGCGCTGGGCGAAGCAGGACGCGTGGCCCGGCGTGTGGTCCGAGGCACACACATGGGTCGTGGGCACCTTCTGGCCGGCCTTGCCGGTCGAGTGGAACGTCTGGCGCTGGGGGTCGGTCAGCGCCTTGTTGTTCGTGGTGACCTTGCTGGTTTGCGGGTGGGCCGCGACGGCGGACTGGGCCGCGCCGGCCGTCGGCGCGGCGGCGAATCCGGCGACGGTCAGGGAGAGAGCGGGAAAGGCGACGGCCAGAAGTCTTCGTGCACTTCGGGTTCGCCCGCTCGGGCGTGACTCACGCATGTGGGTACTGCCTCCATCGGGAAGTGGGGTTTCTCGCACTGGTTGGCAGCCCGTGACGCGCGTAGCGGCGACCACGCAGTCATGAGCATGACATCTCAGGCACCCCCCATGTCGCTGAACGTGACATGACAGGGTGCGGGAGGAACCTAGCCCCGGACACCGACCAGCGGGCAGTGCCGGACGGATTTCTTTGCTTCCCCATAGGAACGGCTTAGCCCCCTCGTGAGAGGGGGCTGGTGATCACTTGAGACGTAACGCGGCCGAAATCCGCACCCGGGGACCTACGCCCAGAGCTGGCCCTGAAGGGTGTCGATGGCGGCTTCCGTCGTGGTGGCCGTGTAGACGCCCGTGGAGAGGTACTTCCAGCCGCCGTCGGCCACGATGAAGACGATGTCGGCGGACTCCCCCGCCTTCACCGCCTTGTTGCCGACACCGATCGCGGCATGGAGGGCCGCGCCCGTGGAGATGCCCGCGAAGATGCCCTCCTGCCGCAGGAGTTCACGGGTGCGGGTGACCGCGTCGGCGGAGCCCACCGAGAAGCGGGTGGTGAGGACCGAGGCGTCGTACAGCTCGGGCACGAAGCCCTCGTCCAGGTTGCGCAGGCCGTAGACCAGGTCGTCGTAGCGCGGCTCGGCGGCCACGATCCTGACGTCCGGCTTGTGCTCGCGGAGGTAGCGGCCCACGCCCATCAGGGTGCCCGTGGTGCCGAGGCCCGCGACGAAGTGGGTGATCGAGGGCAGGTCGGCGAGGATCTCCGGGCCCGTCGTGGCGTAGTGCGCGCCCGCGTTGTCCGGGTTGCCGTACTGGTAGAGCATCACCCAGTCCGGGTGCTCGGCCGACAGTTCCTTGGCCACCCGCACCGCGGTGTTGGAGCCGCCCGCGGCCGGCGAGGGGATGATCTCCGCGCCCCACATGCCGAGCAGGTCCCGGCGCTCCTGGGAGGTGTTCTCCGGCATCACGCACACCATCCGGTACCCCTTGAGCTTGGCCGCCATGGCCAGCGAGATGCCGGTGTTGCCGGAGGTCGGCTCCAGGATGGTGCAGCCGGGGGTGAGCCGGCCGTCCTTCTCGGCCTGCTCGATCATGTGCAGGGCGGGCCGGTCCTTGACCGAGCCGGTGGGGTTGCGGTCCTCCAGCTTCGCCCAGATCCGGACCTCGGGGGACGGCGACAGCCGCGGCAGGCGCACCAGAGGGGTGTTGCCCACCGCGGCGAGCGGGGAGTCGTAGCGCATTGCGTTCAGCGACCGATCAGCGCATGCCCGCCCGTCGCCCGACCGCCAACCCCGGTCGGACGCGGCTCCGCCGCGGCAGATCCTCCTGCCACGGCCGGCAGGATCGTCACGCTGTCGCCGTCCGACAGCTTGGTGTTGATGCCGTCCAGGAAGCGGACGTCCTCGTCGTTCAGGTAGACATTGACGAACCGGCGCAGCTGGTCGCCGTCCACGATGCGGGCCTGGATGCCCGCGTGCCGGCTCTCCAGGTCGGTGAACAGCTCGGCGAGGGTGTTCCCGCTGCCCTCCACGGCCTTCTGGCCGTCGGTGTACGTGCGGAGGATGGTCGGGATGCGGACCTCGATGGCCATGGTTGCGGGCTCCTGTCGGAAGGGTCTTCGGGGGCTGCGGGCTCGGTACGTCAGCCGAGGGGCACGCCACCGTCAGAAGCCGAGGGCGCGCACCACAGTCGTAACCATGGGCTCATCGTATCGATTCCCGGTCAGTGGACCGGAATGTGATCCCAACTGGCGGACGGATCCCGGTCGGATGCTGAGATCAGTAGCTTTCGACGACCCTGACCTCCTCCTCGGTGACCTCTCCGTCCACGATCCGGAAGGATCGGAACTGGAAGTCGCCGAGGCCGTCCGTGTCGGCCGTGGACACCAGGACGTAGTGGGCGCCGGGCTCATTGGCGTACGAGATGTCCGTGCGCGAGGGGTGTGCCTCGGTCGCGGTGTGCGAGTGGTAGATGACCACCGGCTCCTCGTCGCGGTCGTCCAGCTCGCGGTAGAGCTTGAGCAGATCGCCGGAGTCGAACTCGTAGAAGGTCGGCGACATGGCCGCGTTCAGCATCGCGATGAACCGCTCGGGGCGGTCCGAACCGGCCGGGCCCGCGACGACGCCGCACGCCTCGTCGGGGTGGTCCTTGCGGGCGTGGGCGACGATCTGGTCGTAGAGGGCCTGGGTGATGGTCAGCATGCGGTCAGGATAAGCAGAGGGCCGTCTCGTACCGAGGGATGGTACGAGACGGCCCGCATGCTGGACGTCCTTGAGCGGCGGCCGCCGGGGGCGCCACGAGTGCTCCCGGCGGCCGGACGTCCCGGTGAGGGTCCGGCGGTGGCGTCAGCGCTTGGCGAAGGCCGCGGCCTCCGGGTTGCGGCGCTTGAGCACCGCGTAGGAGACGCCGAGGATCACACCCCACAGCGGCGCGCAGTACAGCGAGACCCGGGCGTCCTTGTCGATGCCCATCAGCACGATCACCATGCCGATGAACAGCAGGGAGAGCACGCTGGCGTACGGGGCGCCGGGGGCCCGGAACTCCGAGCGGGGCAGGAGCCCGCGGTCGGAGGCCCTCCGGTAGCGGATGTGGCAGATCAGGATGACGATCCACGCCCACATGCCGGAGATGGTCGCGAAGGAGACGACGTAGTCGAACGCCTTGCCCGGCCACTGGTAGTTGATCCAGACACCGACGAGCATCAGCGCGGCGGAGAACGTGGTGCCGACGAGCGGGGTACCGCTGCGGGTCAGCCGGGTGAACAGCTTGGGGCCCTGGTTGTTGAGCGCCAGGTCACGCAGCATGCGGCCGGTGGAGTACATGCCGGAGTTGCAGGAGGACAGCGCGGCGGTCAGGACCACGAAGTTGACGATGCCGGCGCCGACCGACAGGCCCATCTTCTGGAAGGCGGCCACGAAGGGGCTGACCCCCGGGTGGAACTCGGTCCACGGCACCACCGACAGGATCATGATCAGCGCGCCGACGTAGAAGACGGCGATCCGCCACGGGACGGTGTTGATCGCCTTGGGCAGCACCTTCTTGGGGTCCTTGGACTCGCCCGCGGTCACACCGACCAGCTCGACGGCGAGGAAGGCGAACATGACCATCTGGAGCGTCATCAGGGTGCCGCCGACGCCGTGCGGGAAGAAGCCGCCCTGGTTCCACAGATGGCTCACCGAGGCGGTGTCGCCGGCGTCGGAGAAGCCGACCGTCAGGATGCCCGCGCAGATCAGGATCATGCCGATGATCGCGGTCACCTTGACCATGGAGAACCAGAACTCCAGCTCACCGAAGAGCTTCACGGAGATCAGGTTGGCGGCGTAGAGCACGAACGTGAAGATCAGTGCCGAGGCCCATTGTGGAATGTCGAACCAGTACGTCATGTAGGCGGCCGCGGCGGTGACCTCGGTGATGCCGGTGACCACCCAGAACAGCCAGTACGTCCAGCCGGTGACAAAGCCCGCGAAGGGGCCGATGAACTCGCGCGCGTATTCCGAGAAAGAGCCGGAGACCGGGCGGTACATCAGCAGTTCGCCGAGCGCGCGCATGATGAAGAAGATGACGAGGCCGGCGACGGCGTACGCCAGGATGAGGCTGGGTCCCGCCTTGGAGATGCCCTTGCCCGCGCCGAGGAAGAGACCGGTGCCGATGGCACCGCCGATGGCGATCATCTGGATCTGGCGGGAGCCGAGCCCGCGCTGATAACCCTCGCCCTCGCCGCCCTCCGCCGACGCGGGCTCCGTGCCGTCGGGACGCTGGTCGACCTGCGCTGAGGTCATGGTGGTGCGCCTTTCTCCATTCCGATCCGTGCCTTTCGTCGGCCGCGGACCGGGTTTCGAATCCCCCCGGATTGATGGAGTTGGTGCCTGGCCGACGGTCGTCGGCTCGGTGGCGCACCCGGCGGACAAGGGTGGTGTTCGCCGGGCGGTCGTGAAGATTTATCACGACCGCAATATTGATCGCGGGGTGGGAATGTGGCGCGCTTCACAGGGAAAAGCGGACAAAGAGCGGGTGAATACGGCAAACCCGGCCGCAAGGGTGACGGGATCGTTATCCGGATTTGAGCGTCCGCTGAGCGGACGCATAAACCACCGAGATCGCCGGAATCACGACATAAGAGTCGACACCAGGGTCTCCTGGAGGCCGCCCAGCCACAGATAGGCCATCACCATCGGCTTGCGCGGGTCCTCGTCGGGGAGCCGGTAGAGCAGCTCGGTGTCGTCGTCGTCCGCGATCTCCAGACGGGAGCCGATCGCGAGGCGCAGATCGTTGAGCGAGCCGAGCCAGCGCCGGGACTCCTCGGGCGACAGCTTCAGTACGGCGCCGCCCTGGTCCACCGGGGCGAGCGCGTCGAGGCTGTGGATCACCGCGAGGGCGTTCTCCCGCTTGCCGGCCCTGAGGTCGTTCTCCGTGAAGCGGCGGAACTCGGCGGAGTGCGCGCGCCGCTCCTCGGCCTGGGCGGGCGAGTCCGGGGCCTTCTCCGGGTCGCTGTACGCGTCCGGGAAGAGCCGGTGCAGCACCGGGTCGGCGGGCGGCTCGCTCGGGCCCTCCGCGAACAGCTCGGCGAGCGGGTCGCGGGAGGCGTCCTCGCCGGGGCCCGGTCCGATCAGCTCCAGGAGCTGGACGGCCAGCGAGCGGATGATGGAGATCTCGACATCGTCGAGTGCGACGGCCGCGCCGCCGCCGGGAAGCGGTTCGAATTGTCCGGGCATGGATTTGGGTCGCTACTTCCGGTCCTGCTGGAGGGTGGCCCACAGACCGTAGCCGTGCATCGCCTGCACGTCGCGCTCCATCTCCTCGCGGGTTCCGCTGGAGACGATCGCCCGGCCCTTGTGGTGGACGTCGAGCATGAGCTTGTTGGCCTTGTCCTTGGAGTAGCCGAAGTACGTCTGGAAGACGTACGTCACATAGCTCATGAGGTTGACCGGGTCGTTGTGCACGATGGTGACCCAGGGGACGTCGGGCTCGGGTACGGCGAAGGCATCCTCCGCCGACTCGGTGCGTTCGATCTCTACGGGCGCGGGTGACGTCACAGTGCCCATGCTGCCACGTGGCCCGGAAATCGTCACACTGACGAATAGGGGGTACCATCCTCGCCATGAACACAGCGGACCTTGGGCTGCCGGTGGATGTTCCGTCGACGGCGCTCTTCACGGACCAGTACGAACTGACGATGTTGCAGGCCGCGCTGAAGGCCGGTACGGCCGAGCGGCGCAGCGTGTTCGAGGTCTTCACCCGGCGGCTGCCGGAGGGACGGCGCTACGGCGTGGTCGCGGGCACCGGGCGCGTCCTGGACGCGGTGGAGAACTTCCGCTTCGACGAGGGCCAGCTCGGCTTCCTGCGCGAGCAGCGGATCGTCGACGAGGAGACCCTGGCGTGGCTCGCCGGGTACCGGTTCACCGGGGACATCTGGGGCTACCCCGAGGGCGAGGTGTACTTCCCGGGCTCCCCGATCCTGCGGGTGGAGGGCAGCTTCGCCGAGTGCGTGCTGCTGGAGACCGTGATGCTCTCCATCCTCAACCACGACTCGGCGATCGCGGCCGCCGCCTCCCGGATGGCCTCCGCCGCCGGTGAGCGCCCGCTGATCGAGATGGGCGCCCGCCGCACCCATGAGCTGGCGGCCGTCGCCGCCGCGCGCGCCGCCTATGTCGGCGGTTTCGCCACCACGTCCGACCTCGCGGCCGGCTTCCGCTACGGCATCCCGACCGTCGGCACCTCCGCGCACGCCTTCACCCTGCTGCACGACCACGAGCGGGACGCCTTCCGGGCCCAGGTGGACACCCTCGGCCCCGGCACCACGCTGCTGGTGGACACGTACGACGTCGCCGAGGCGGTCCGTACGGCGGTGGAGGTGGCCGGGCCCGAGCTGGGCGCGGTGCGCATCGACTCCGGCGATCTGCTGCTGGTCGCGCACCGGGTCCGCCAGCAGCTGGACGAGCTGGGCGCGACGGAGACCAGGATCGTGGTCACCTCGGACCTGGACGAGTACGCCATCGCTTCGCTGGCCGCGGCCCCCGTGGACGCGTACGGGGTGGGCACCCAGCTGGTGACCGGTTCCGGGCATCCGACCGCGTCCATGGTCTACAAGCTGGTCGCGCGCGCCGAGACCGCGGATCCGGGGGCGCCGCTGGTGCCGGTCGCGAAGAAGTCCAGCGGCGGCAAGGCGTCCGTCGGGGGCCGCAAGTGGGCGGCGCGGCGGCTGGACGCGGACGGGGTGGCCGAGGCGGAGGTCGTGGGCACCGGACCGGTGCCGGCACAGCTCACCGAGCGGCAGCTGCTGGTACGGCTGGTCGAGGGCGGCCGGGTCGTGGCGCGCGAGCCGCTGGACGTGGCGCGCGAGCGGCACATCGCCGCGCGGGCGAACCTCCCGCTGTCCGCGACGCAGCTGTCGCGGGGGGAACCGGTCCTTCCGACGGAGTACGTCCACGAGCGCTCGGGTAGCTAGAGCGGGACCGTCGTCCGCCCCCCTCCCCTACGGGCCCGTCATTCTCTAGGCTCGGGTACTTCACACCAGTAGAAGGACACCATCATGCGTCGCGCGTTGATCGTCGTGGATGTGCAGAACGACTTCTGCGAGGGGGGCAGCCTCGCGGTGGCCGGGGGTGCGGATGTCGCCGCCGCGATCACCGAGCTGATCGGGCAGGCGGGGGGCACCGGGTACCGCCATGTGGTGGCCACCCGGGACTGCCACATCGCGCCCGGCGGCCACTTCGCGGACGACCCGGACTACGTCCGCTCCTGGCCGGCGCACTGTGTCGCCGGCACGGAGGGGGTGGGCTTCCACCCGAACTTCGCCCCGGCGGTCGCCTCCGGCGCGATCGACGCCGTCTTCGACAAGGGCGCCTACTCCGCCGCGTACAGCGGTTTCGAGGGCGCCGACGAGAACGGCACCCCGCTCGCCGACTGGCTGCGGGCCCGTGAGATCGACGAGGTCGACGTGGTGGGCATCGCCACGGACCACTGTGTGCGCGCGACCGCCCTGGACGCCGCCCGGGAGGGCTTTCGCACCCAGATCCTGCTGGACCTGACGGCGGGTGTCTCCCCGGCGACGACGGAGCGGGCCCTGGAGGAGCTGCGGGACGCGGGCGTGGAGCTCACCGGCAAGCCCGTCGTGAGCGGCTGATCCGCTACTGGACCACCGCTGACCTGCGCAGCAGCGCCCGGATCGGATGCCAGAGCTCCGGCGGCAGGACACCGTTGTCCGCGGGTGCCGTGCGCCATATCAGGCCGTCGGGGTGGTGCAGGACCGCCGTGATCTCGTCCGGCGTCGGGGGCGCGGTGTTGCCCCGCAGATAGATCGGCCGCAGGCCCAGATTGCGCAGCCGGGTCAGGGCGCGGGCGCGGTTGCCTGCGTGCACCAGGACCCGGACGCCGGCGGCGTCGTCGGGCAGGTTCAGCGCGACGACGACCGTGCCGTTCGGCAGTTTGCAGAAGCCTCCAGCGGCCATGCGGTCACATCCCCGTTCCGGTCGGTGTCAATAAGCGAGTCACAGAACGCACCTAAACACGATCGGCGGCGACCCGCCAGGGGGTTGCCGCCGATACGCGTTTGACCTGCGAAGATGCCGGTTACTTCACCGCGGGTCCGACCTTGACCGAGATCGTCGAGCCGTCCTTGGCCTCGCGGACGATCGAGATCTTGGTGTTGGTGTCAGTTACCTTCACGCCGCCGGCCGGGTTCGCCGGGTCGTAGTAGTCGCTGGTGTGGTCGTTGAAGACCGAGACGCCCCTGGAGGACTTGATCTTCGTCGCGACGTCCGCGTTGTGCAGCGTGAGGCCGTCCGTGCGGTACAGGCTGAACGGGGAGTCGTACGCCTGCATCCGGTTGCGCATCAGCGTGCCGTCACTCCAGCGCAGCGCGGTCGGGTGCGAGTCGATCGGCAGGATCTGGCCGACGCCCGGGTGGTCCTTGGCGTTGGTGTTGTTGTCCGCCTGGGACAGGTCCCACTTCCAGATCAACAGGCCGTTCTGGTACGGGTAGTGCTCCACCCAGTCGGGCCGCGCCTTCGAACCGAAGTTGTACGGGCCGGTCTTGAGCGTGGTGTCGTACGACACGTACTGCCGGTTCTCGGCGATGTAGTACTGCGGGTAGTCCTTGGTGAAGGACGCCCCGATGCGGGAGAACCCGTTGGAGGTCCAGGCGTTGTCCGCCGACTCGGCGTCGTCCGAGAAGAGCGCGGCGCCGTCGGCGGTCACGGTGATCTCGTCCGCGGTGAAGCCGTTCTCCGCGACGCCGCCGTCCGTGAGGTAGCGGAAGCGCAGCTGGATCTTCTGGCCGGCGTAGGCGTCCAGGGAGTACGACAGCTTCTTGTCGGTCTCCGAGAAGCCGGTCAGCGCGGGCTTGTCGCCGCCGTCACGCGGGATGGCCTGGCCGTCCGCGGTGCCGTCCAGGGCGGTCCAGTTGGCGCCGCCGTCGGTGGACACCTCGGTGTAGAGGTAGTCGTAGTTGTCCTCGATGGCCCACCAGCCGTCCAGGCTCAGCGTGGCCGAGGACTTGCCCGTGAGGTCGACGGACCGGGTCAGCGTGTTCTTCAGGTCGTTGCCGCTGCCGCTCCACCACTGGGTGGCACCCTGCGCGGGCTGGGTGATCTCGGTGGTGACCGCCTTGTCGGGCAGGCTGACCACCAGGGCCTGCTTGTTCTTGGTGTTGTACTCGGCGACGCCCAGCTTGTGCGAGGACTTCTTGCCGGCCTTGGCGGTGTCGTAGTTCAGCCAGCCCAGCTGCAGCTTGTCCCAGGCGTTCATGTCGCCGGGCAGGTCACCGATGGACTCCTTGCCGGTGCCCAGCCAGGAACCGGAGGACATCAGGGTCCAGAAGCCGGTGGAGTTGTCGCCGCCGTCGGTGTCGTACTCGTCCGGCAGGCCGAGGTCGTGGCCGTACTCGTGGGCGAAGACGCCGAGTCCGCCGTTCTCCGGCTGGATGGTGTAGTCGCCGACCCAGACACCGGTGTCGCCGACCTGCGCGCCGCCGAGCTTGTTGGCATCGGGGCCGGTGGAGCCGGCGTCGGTGCCGAAGGCGTACCAGCGGTGGGCCCAGATGGCGTCCGTGCCCTGGGCGCCGCCGCCCGCGGACTCGTCCTCACCGGCGTGCACCAGCTGGAAGTGGTCTATGTAGCCGTCGGGCTCGTTGAAGTTGCCGTCGCCGTCGTAGTCGTAACGGTCCCACTGGTCGTACTTGGCGAGGTCCTTCTTGATGTCGGCCTCGGACTTGCCGGCCGCCTTCTGCTGGGCGACCCAGGAGTTCAGGCCGTCGCTGACCACGTTCCAGACGCTGGTGCAGTTGGTGGAGCCGCACGCGTCGTTGCCGTAACGGGCCTCGTTGTAGGGGACCTTGACCCAGTCGGAGACCTCGCCGTCCACGGAGTAGCGGCCCGAGGACTGCTTCTCGTAGTACTTCTTCAGCGACTCGGTGTTCTTGCCGGTGCCGAAGTAGAGGTCCTGGAAGTGCTTCTGGTTGTAGTCCTTCTGCCAGGCCGTGGAGTTGTCCTGCTTGCGGTCCGGCGCGGCGATCGTGTTGTGCAGCGGCCCGGGGGTGCCGCCGAACTTGGGATCGGTCTGGTCGCCGAACTCCACCAGGATCGTGAAGATCTTGTCGGTCTTCTCGCGGCTGAGCTCGACGTACTTGCTCTTGCCCTTGCCGCTCTTGAGCTTGACGACCTTGGAGCCGTCGCGCTCCTGCGGGCTGGCCTTGCCCGCGATGATCTGGTTGAGCGCCTCTTCGCGCTGAGCCTTCTGGGTCTTGCTCAGCGGGCCGTCGAGGTCGTGCGACTTCTGCTGCACCGGGGCCGGGTCGTGCCGGTGCACGGCGCTGGCCGGGGCCTGCCCGGTGCTCGCCTCCGCGACCGCGAAGGTGGCGAACGTGGCGGAGGCCGCCGCGATCGTGACACCGATCGCGGCCGCTCTGAACGTCCAGGATCTGCTGGTCACTTGAGTTCCTCCCCCGCGCCCCGCGCGCGGACAGGGGGTTCCCGTGTTCGGAAGTCCGTGCGCGCATGACAAGCGCGTGTTCAAGTGACGACATTTGACTAGAGGTTTAGAAGAAAAGACAGATCTTGACTCGGTAAGGCTCGGTGCACTATGCGGAGTTGACACCGGCTTTAGACAGAGCGTGCTTCCTGTGCGCCCCCCGTGCATCGGCGGCGTGGGTTAGGTCACGCTTACCGGAGCGCCGGCTCGGGCATGCAGGCGAGGAGAGAGTCGAACGGCCACCCCGACACCCGAAGACCTCCGAGGACACGATTGCCATGCCTCGTCCGACCGTCGCCCAGCTCGCCTACGGCGCGAGCACCGTGATCTTCTCGACCCTCGCCATGCTGCTGCTGTCCCAGACGAGTTCGGGCGTCGGGATCGCCGTCATCGCCCTCGCGGCACTCGCGCTCGGACTGCTGGTCGCGATGACGGTGCCGGTGCCGGGGGCCCGCGGCGCACAGCAGGAGGCCGCCGGAACGGCCCCGGAGGGGGAGCGCGTCCCGACGGCCCTGTGAGGCCGGCCGCTCAGCGGCGCGGTTCGGTCTCGGTGCTGACCACGACCGTCTTGGCCGCCTTGTCGTGCAGACCCTGTTTGTAGGGCTTGTCGAAGAAGCTCCAGCCGCCGCAGATCACGGTCCAGATGCAGGCGCAGCAGAAGGCGAACGGCAGCCACAGCACCAGCGCGCGCAGCAGTGAGGTCTGCGCGCTGGGGGTGGCGCCGTCGGACAGGTTGGCCACCCGCATGTGCAGCCACTTCTTGCCGAGGGTCTGGCCGGCCTTGTGGATGAAGAAGGTGTCGTAGGCGATGTAGAGCACGGCGGCGATCACGGACTGCCCCAGGGAGCGGGCGGCGTCGATCCGGTCGCCGTTCACGTCGTACTCGCGCACATTGAACGCCCAGGTGAGCAGGTAGACGACGATGCCGACCAGGATCATGTCGATGATCCGGGCGAGGGTCCGCTTGGCGCTGTCGGCGAGCGGGGGCATGCCGGCCAGCGGATCGCCGGGGTAGCCCCCGGCGCCGTGCGGGCCGCCCCCGTAAGGGCCGCCGGGGGGCGGGGGTTGCTGACCCCCGTAAGGGGGTGGCTGCTGGCCTCCGTAGGGAGGTGGTTCCTGGCCTCCGTAGGGAGGCGGTTGCCGCTCGCCGCCCGGGGGCGGGGAGTCGTACGGCGAGCCCTGCCCCTGGTTCGGCGGGGGCGGCTTCCTGAACGGGTCGTCCTCGGGTGGCTGCTCTCCGGAGCCGGGGGGCGGTGCGCTGCTCATGGCCCGAGTGGATCGCGAACGCCCCGGCTCCGCATCCGACGGACGGCCGTACGGGGTACGGGGCACGGCCGATCCGCCGACGCCCCGGGTCAGCCCGCGACGAAGGTGTGCGCCGCCTTGTCGTGCCAGCACTGGTGCCAGGGCCGGTCGAACAGGCACCACAGCACGCCCACGATCCCGATGCCGAGCAGCCCCGGAACGCTGTACACCAGCCAGCGGCGCAGCGCCGGGGCGAAGGCCGGGGGCTCATGGCCCTCGATGTCGCGCACGTCGAGGCCGCACAGCTTCTTGCCGAGGGTGCGGCCCCATTTGACGGTGGGCAGCACCTCGTAGAGGACGCCGAGGACGAGCAGTACGGCGAGGACGATGCCGAGGCTGGTGCCGGTGGTCCCGTCGAGCAGCCAGACGGTGACCTCGTGCCCGGACTGCCGGGCCGTGTCGACCTTCTGCTGGATGTGGTCGAGGGCCCGGGTGCCGAGGGGGACGGCCGCGACGGCGGTCACGGCGCCCACGACCACGGTGTCGATCAGCCGGGCCGCGAGCCGCTTGCCGAGTCCTGCCGGGCGGGCGGCGGCCTGTCTGCGCGCCGCCGCCTGGAAGACGTCCTCCACCGGCGGCTTCCACGGCGCGACGGGCTGCTCCTCCGCCGTGCCCCCGGCCAGCTGGTGCACCTGCTGCGCCCAGGATCCCTGTCCGGGCCCGCCCTGGGGCGGCACCTGCGGAGCGGCGGGCGCGGGCCCCCGGTTCTGGGGCGGCTGTACGGCGCCGAAGCCGGACCCCGGGGCGGGGGCCGCGGGCGTGGCGGGTGCCGGGGGCGTCGCGGGGGTGGGCGCGGCGACCGGGCCCTGGGCGTGGAAGCCGGGCGCATCGGCCTGCTTCGGCGGTACCGGGCGCATCGTCATGGTGCCGTCGTCCGTACGACCGGTGACCGGGCGCCGGAAGACGAAGGTGCCGGGGTCGGGGGCGTCGCGCTCGGCCGGCGGGATCGCGGCGGTGCCGTCGGTGCGCTCCGCCCGCCCGTCGGGCTGCGCGGGCTCCTCGGCGGGCACCCGGGGGTCGGCACCCCAGGGGGCTCCGGCCTGTGCGGGCACGGACGCCTGCCGCGGATCGGCGGGCCCGGCCTGCTGCCCGGCGGCGGCACTCTGGTCCCAGGGGCCGCCCTGCCCCGATCGGCCGCCCCACTCCCCCGCGGGCCCCGACACGCCCGCCTGGCCGGTCTGTTGGCCGGGCACGCCCACGCCCGGCTGTCCCCCTTGCCGAGCGGGAGCGGCACCCGGGTGGCCCAGCTGCCCGGCCGCTCCGGCGAGTTGGCCGGAACCACCCGCGTGGCCCCCTTGACCGGGCACCCCCGCCCGGCCCTGGGCACCGGTCCCGTCCGCCGCGGGCCAGGGCCCGGGGGCGCCGGAACCCCCCGCGTCCGGCGCGGAGTTGCCCGTGACCGCCGGGCCCGAGGCGGCCGGACCGCCGGGTTCCTCGTCGAAGAAGTGCGGGCCCGTCTCCTCCACGGCCGGGGTGACACCCGGGGGCGGGGCGAGCGTTTCGCCGTCCTTCGGGGCCGGGCGGCTGGTGCCGGGCACCCAGGCGGCGCCGTTCCAGTACCGGACGTAGCCGGGGATGGACGGGTCCGGGTAGTAGCCCTCGCGGGGCCGGTCGTCACCGGGGGCCGGGGTTGGGGCGCTCATGTCCGTCGTCCCGTATCTGCTCGTGGGTGGGATGGGGCCTCCCACATCTATCAGACGCGGGCACGCGCCACCGCCAGTCCCGCAGGACCCACTCCATCCGGGCAACGCCGCACGCGCCGCCCGGACCGGGCCGAAAAAAATTTCTCCGGACCCGCGTAATGCACGGGCCGTTGCCCCCTCTCCCCTGGTACGGGCCCGCACCGAGCGGCCCCGCGCAGTCCCCGGCACGAAAGGAAACCCAGGTCATGCAGCACACCGTGGTGGAGCGGGAGCTCGAACTCAAGCTGATCCTGTCGCCCGAGCGGAGCATCCCGGTCCCGGCCCGGCTCGTCTACCGCTCCGACGACCCCTACGCCGTCCATGTCGTCTTCCACATCAACTCCGAGTTCCCGGTGCACTGGACGTTCGCCCGCGATCTGCTGGTGGAGGGGGTGTTCCGGCCGTGCGGGCACGGGGACGTGCGGGTGTGGCCGACGAAGTCGGCGGGGCGCAGCGTCGTCCTGATGGCGCTGACCTCGCCCGACGGGGACGCGCTCCTGGAGGCGCCGACCCCGCAGGTCTCCGCCTGGCTGGAGCGCACCCTGCGGGTGGTCCCGCCGGGCACGGAGGGCGGGCAGCTCGGCATCGACGACGCCCTCGACCAGCTGCTCGCCCGGTGAAACCGGCCGGAGCGACCCGCCCGGCGGCCTCAGAAGAGCTTGCCCGGGTTGAGGATGCCGAGCGGATCGAAGACCTGCTTCACCGATCGCTGCATCTCCACCCCGACCGGCCCGATCTCCCGGGCCAGCCAGTCCTTCTTCAGTACCCCGACGCCGTGTTCGCCGGTGATGGTGCCGCCCAGTTCCAGGCCGAGGGCCATGATCTCGTCGAAGGACTCGCGGGCCCGGCGGGACTCGTCCTCGTCCTGGGCGTCGAAGCAGACGGTGGGGTGGGTGTTGCCGTCGCCCGCGTGGGCGCAGACGCCGATCGTCAGGTCGTACTTCGCCGCGATCCGGTCGATGCCCTCCAGCATGGCGCCGAGCCTGGAGCGGGGTACGCACACGTCGTCGATCATCGTCGTGCCCTTGACCGCCTCCAGCGCGGTCAGCGAGAGCCGCCGGGCCTTGAGGAGCAGCTCGGACTCGGCCGCGTCCTCGGCCGGGACGACCTCGGTGGCACCGGCGGCCTCGCACAGGGCGCCGAGGGCGGCGAGGTCGGCGGCCGGGTCCGGGGTGTCGAAGGCGGCGAGCAGCAGTGCCTCGGTGGTCTCCGGCAGGCCCATGTGGGCCAGTTCGTTGACCGCCTTGACGGTCGTACGGTCCATCAGTTCGAGGAGGGAGGGGAGGTGGCCGCCGGCCATGATCCGGCAGACGGCGTCGCAGGCGCTCGCGGCGGAGGGGAACTCGGCGGCCAGCACGAGCTGCTGGGGCGGCTTGGGCTTGAGGCCGAGGACCGCGCGCACCACGATGCCGAGGGAGCCTTCCGAGCCGACGAACAGCCGGGTGAGGTCGTAGCCGGCGACGCCCTTGGCGGTGCGCCGTCCGGTGGACAGCAGCCGGCCGTCGGCGAGGACGACGTCCAGGCCGAGGACGTACTCGGCGGTCACGCCGTACTTCACACAGCACAGGCCGCCGGAGCCGGTGCCGATGTTGCCGCCGATGGTGCACATCTCCCAGCTGGAGGGGTCCGGCGGGTAGTACAGGCCGTGCTCCTCGACGGCGCGGGAGAGGTCCGCGTTGATCACGCCCGGTTCGACCACGGCGACCCGGTCGACGGGGCTGATCTCCAGGATGCGGTCCATCTTGGTGAGGGACAGCACGACGCAGCCGTCCGAGGCGTTGGCCGCGCCGGACAGTCCGCTGCGGGCGCCCTGGGGGACGACGGGGACGCGCAGTGCGGTGGCGGTGCGCATGACGTGCTGCACCTGCTCCACGGTGCGCGGCAGGACCACGACGGCGGGGGCTCCGGCGGGGCAGAAGCTGGCCATGTCGTGGGCGTAGGCGGCCGTGACGTCGGGGTCGGTCAGCACGGCCTCGGGGGGCAGTCCGGCCAGGAGCCGGTCGGTGAGGCTGCCGGTTGCTGCGATGGCTTCGATGGCTTCATCGCGACGTGCTTCGATGCGGCTCATGATCACAGGTTCGCACTCACGGCCATCGGTGTGAACCCCGTCAGCCTCTCGCCACGCCCGGCGCGATCTTCTTGTCATATTGACGCACAGTGAGCGCCATGGACAACCGAGTGAGCGAGCCGGGAACGCCCCTGCCGAGCGGGCCGCCCGCGCCCCGCCGTTCCCGGCGGTTGCTGCGGCGGGTACTGGTCACCGCGCTGAGCGGCGGTGTGGTCGCGGGAGCGGTCCTTGCCATCTGGCCGGGGATCGGACCCGGGGCCCCGAGTCAGCCCGCCCCGGGGCCCCGGGCCCACCGGGCGCAGCTGCGCGCCCCGGTACAGGCGGCGCAGGCGCTGACCGCGCTGACCTCCGGGATGCCGGCGACGCTGCCGGCCCTGACGGCGCTGATCGGGCAGCAGGAGCAGCGGGTGCGGGCCCAGCCGCAGGACGCGAAGGCGTGGGCGGTGCTGGGGACGGCGTACGTCGAACGGGGGCGCGCCACCGCCGGGGCGGCGGACTTCCCGCGGGCCGAGAAGGCGCTGGAGACCTCGCTCCAGATGGTGGACGAGGAACAGAACCTCCAGGCGCTGGACGGCCTGACCGCGCTGTCCCTGGCACGCCGTGACTTCACCGAGGCGAAACGTTACGCCGAGCAGGCCCAGGAGCTGGCTCCGGCGCGGTGGTCGTCGTACTCCCAGCTCATCGACGCCGATACCGGGCTCGGCGACTACGACGCGGTCGGCGACTCCTTCGACAAGCTGATGGCGCTCAAGCCGGGCGCGGCCGAGCGTCCCGCGGTGATGGCGCGGGCCGCCGCGGTCTACCGGAACCGGGGCTGGCGCGAGGACGCGGTGGCCCAGCTGACCGACGCGGCCGCCGCCGCCCGCACCCCCGCCGAACAGGCCGCCTATCTCACCCAGTTGGGCCAGCTGGCCTTCGAGCGCGGCGACCTCCAGGACGCGCTGCGGCACTATGACGCGGCCCTGCGCCAGGACGCCGACCAGCCGGCCGCGCCGGCGGGGCGGGCCCGGGTGCTGGCGGCGCTGGGCCGTTCGACGCAGGCGGTGACCGCGTACCGCACCGCGCTGGCCCGCCGCCCGGACCCGCGCGACGCGCTCGACCTGGGCGAGCTGTACGAGTCGCTGGGCATGGCCAAGCAGGCCCGCGAGAGCTACGACCAAGTGCGGGAGCTGGCCCGGCGGGAGACGTCGAACGGGGTCGACGACGAGCTGGTGCTCGGCCGGTACGAGGCCGATCACGGGGACGCGCAGCAGGCCGTGGAGCGGCTGCGCGGCGAGTACGACCGCCAGCCCGGCACCGAGGTGGCCGACGCCCTCGGCTGGGCGCTGCACCGGGTCGGCGAGGACGACGAGGCCCTGGAGTACGCCACGACGGCCACGGACGGCACGAAGGGCGGGGGCGTGCGCAGCGCGCTGTACGCCTATCACCGGGGCGCGATCGAATCCGCCCTGGAACTGGACGGGCCCGCCCGGCGCAGCCTGCAGGAGGCGCTCCAGATCAGCCCGGCGTTCTCCCCGCTGTGGGCCCGCGAGGCGAAGTCGGCCCTCGCGGCACTGGGGAATCCGCCGGATGTGGCGGTGCCGGGCTGAGCCATGACGGGGACCGGCCGGTGGGTGCGGCACCGGGCGGTCCCCGTCATGAGGGGGGTGGCGGTCGCTCTCTCCAGAGGTTGCCGTCCAGAGGTTGCCGTCTAGAGGTTGCCGCGCTTCTCCTGCTCGCGCTCGATCGCCTCGAACAGGGCCTTGAAGTTGCCCTTGCCGAAGCCCATCGAGCCGTGCCGCTCGATGATCTCGAAGAACACCGTCGGACGGTCCTGGACCGGCTTGGTGAAGATCTGCAGCAGGTAGCCGTCCTCGTCGCGGTCGACCAGGATCTTCAGCTCGCGCAGGGTCTCCACCGGCACCCGGGTCTCGCCCGCCCACTCGCCGAGGGTCTCGTAGTACGAGTCCGGGGTGTTGAGGAACTCGACGCCGGCCGCGCGCATGTCGCGGACGGTCTGCACGATGTCGTTGGAGTTCAGCGCGATGTGCTGGACACCGGGACCGCCGTAGAACTCCAGGTACTCGTCGATCTGGGACTTCTTCTTGGCGATCGCGGGCTCGTTGAGCGGGAACTTCACCTTCAGGGTGCCGTCCGCGACGACCTTCGACATCAGCGCGCTGTACTCGGTCGCGATGTCGTCGCCCACGAACTCCTTCATGTTCGTGAAGCCCATGACCTTGTTGTAGAACCCGACCCACTCGTTCATCTTGCCGAGTTCGACGTTGCCGACGCAGTGGTCGATCGCCTGGAAGGTGCGGCGCTCGGGCTGCGCGACGATCGGCTTGGCGGCCACGAAGCCGGGGAGGTAGGGGCCCTCGTAGCCGGTGCGCTCGACCAGGGTGTGGCGGGTCTCGCCGTAGGTGGCGATGGCCGCGAGGACGACGGTGCCGTGCTCGTCCTTGACCTCGTACGGCTCGTCGATGGAGCGGGCGCCCTGCGCGACGGCGTACTCGTACGCGGCGCGGGCGTCCGGGACCTCGATGGCCAGGTCGATGACGCCGTCGCCGTGCTCGGCGACGTGCTGCTCGATGAAGCGGCCCCACTCGCTGGACTGCTTGATCACCGAGGTGAAGACGAACCGGGCCGAGCCGTTCTCCAGGACGTAACTGGCGGTCTCGCGGCTGCCGTTCTCCGGTCCGGAGTAGGCGACCAGCTTCATGCCGAAGGCGGAGGAGTAGTAGTGCGCCGCCTGCTTGGCGTTGCCCACGGCGAAGACGACCGCGTCCATTCCCTTGACCGGGAAGGGGTCGGCCTGCCGGGCGGTCGCGTCGGGAGTGTGCTGTGTGGTCTGCGTCATAGCGGAAGGGTGACCGGACTCTGCAAGGTGCGCAATAGTTCCCGCATTCACTGGGCAATTTGTTAAGCGGAACGGCCCATCGGCCGGACTTTCTGTACATGATGACCACCCCGGGAGGGGCTGTGGCGATCGATCATCTGGACGGGCAGATCATTGTGCTGCTGGCACGGGAGCCGCGTATCGGCGTGCTGGAGATGTCCCGGCGGCTCGGGGTCGCCCGGGGCACCGCGCAGGCCCGGCTCGACCGGCTCCAGTCGAACGGGGTGATCCGCGGCTTCGGCCCCCAGGTGGACCCCGCGGCCCTCGGCTATCCGGTCACCGCGTTCGCCACGCTCCAGATCCGGCAGGGCCAGGGGGCCGACGTACGGGCCTACTTGACCACGGTGCCCGAGGTGCTGGAGCTGCTGACCACGACCGGCAGCGGGGACATGCTGTGCCGTCTGGTGGCCCGCTCGAACGCCGATCTGCAACGGGTGATCGACCGGGTCGTCGGCTTCGAGGGCATCGTGCGGGCCTCCACGGCGATCGTGATGGAGAACCCGGTGCCGCTGCGGGTGATTCCGCTGGTGGAGCAGGCGGCGGAGGAGTGAGGGGCGGGGCGGGCAGGTCCGACGGGCAGTCGATGCAAAGAAGTTGATGCAAAAGAGGCGTTGCAAAGGAGGCTTTGCATAGCTATCTTTGTATGCATGACGGAGCACGAGACACCGAAACAGCGCCGGCTGGACGCCCGCTCACTGCGCGGGCTCGCCCATCCCCTGCGGATGCAGCTGCTGGACGCCCTGCGGGACCACGGCCCCGCCACCGCGTCCCAACTGGCCGAGCGGCTCGGTGAGTCCAGCGGCGCGACCAGCTACCACCTGCGCCAGCTCGCCGACCACGGCTTCGTCGAGGACGCGCCGGAGCTGGGCAGGGGCCGGGAGCGCTGGTGGCAGGCGGTCGCCCAGGGACTGGCGTACGACAGCACGGACTTCGAGGACGCGAGCCCCGAGGTACGGGGGCTCACGGAGGTCTTCCTCCAGGAGGGCGCCGCCCGGCACGGCCGTGAGCTGGCCGCCTGGCTCAGCACCCGCGACGAATGGTCCCCGGCGTGGTCCCGGGCCACCGACATGAGTGACATGAAGCTGCGGCTCACGCCCGACCTCGCGCTCGAACTCATCGAGAAGATGCACGAGTTGATCGACGGCTACCGCGACCGCGAGATCGCCGCGGACGCTCCCGAGGCGGAGCAGGTCCGCGTCCACACGCACCTGTTCCCCATCAACGCGAAGTAATCCGACCCGAAGTGAGAGGCACCGCCATGGAGATCAACACCCAGCTCGCCCGGCAGCACCGCGCCGACCTCCGCGCCCGGGCCACCGCCCACCACCTCGCCACCGCGGTGAGGCCGGCGACGGAACTGCGGACCCGCGTCGGCTGGACCCTGGTCGACCTGGGGCTGCGGCTCGTCTCCACCCCGCGCCCGGCGGTGGCGCTCGCGCGCTAGGGCCCGTCGGACAGGTCCTAGCAGCTCGGTACCGAGCCCTTTCCGGTCTCCAGGGCATGCAGGGAGTCGACCGCGCTCTTCAAGGTGGTCACCGGGACCAGGCGCAGGCCCTTGGGGAGGTCGCCGCGGGCGTCGGCGCACTCGGCCCTCGGGACCAAGAAGACGGTGGCACCGTCCCGGCGGGCGGCCTGCGTCTTGAGGCCCACCCCGCCGACCGCGCCCACATTGCCCGCCTCGTCGATCGTGCCCGTACCGGCGACGGTACGGCCGCCGGTGAGATCGCCGCCGTGGCCGTCGCCGTGCAGCTTGTCGATGATCCCCAGCGTGAACAGCAGGCCCGCGCTCGGGCCGCCCACGTCCGCCAGCTTCAGCGTGACCTTGACCTTGTCGGGGCTCAGATCGAGGTACTTGAGCGCCGCGCTGGTCGCCGCGTCCTGCGACTGCCGCATCTGCGCCGTGTTGTGCTGCTCGATCTCCTTGAGCGTGTTGCCGCTCGGGTACACCGCGCCGCGGGGCATCACGGCCCGGTCGGTACGGAACCAGTCACCGGCCAGGTCCGAGAGGGTGAGACGGGCGTCGGGGCCGGTCGCCTCGATGGTGACCATCCTCAGCTGTCCGCTCGTCCGGCGGGTGTCGGCGCCCTTGACCGTGATCACCTGCGCGCCCCGGTTCGAGCCCAGCACGTTCGCCGTCATCCCGGGCTGCGCCACGGAGAAGGGCAGCGGCGCGAACACCGCGGTGGCGAGGAGCGCGACGACGGGAAGCGCGCACAGGGTGAGGGCCTGGGGGCGCGTGAGACGTGAGAGCACGGATTCAATTTACGTGACGTGTGCCCTCCGGCGGCCCGGCGGTGACCGACAGGGCGCACGGCATCGTTTTCGGCCGCCGCTGAGTGCGGCCTCGGCGCGCGGTTCCCCGCGCCCCTCAAGGGGGCGCCGCGGTGCCCTCGGCCGCGACGCGCACCGGAGCCCCGCGGCTCAGCGCAACGCCTCCGCCACCTCCCGGGCCGCCTCCACCACCCTCGGGCCGACGCGTTCCGGGACGGAGTCCGCGAGCATGACGACGCCCACGCTGCCCTCCACCCCCGTGACCCCCACCAGCGGCGCGGCCGCCCCGCACGCGCCGGTCTCCAGCTCGCCCTGGGTCAGGGTGTAGGCGGGTTCCGCGACGGGGGCCCGGCGGGCGGCCAGGATCGCGCGGCCCGCCGCGCCCCGGTCCAGGGGGTGCCGGAAGCCCGCGCGGTACGCCACGTGGTAGTCGGTCCAGGTCGGCTCGACCACCGCCACCGCCAGCGCCTCCGTGCCGTCGACCAGCGTGAGATGCGCCGTCGCGCCTATCTCCTCCGCCAGCGACCGCAGCGCGGGCAGCGCGGCCTCCCGGACCAGCGGATGCACCTGGCGCCCGAGCCGCAGCACCCCCAGCCCGACGCGGGCCCGGCCGCCCAGATCACGTCGTACCAGAGCGTGCTGCTCCAGCGTGGCGAGCAGCCGGTACACCACGGTCCGGTTCACGCCCAGTTTGGTGGACAGCTCGGTGACGGTGAGCCCGTGGTCGGTGTCGGCGAGCAGCTTGAGGACACGCAGTCCCCGGTCGAGCGTCTGAGAGGTCTCCGCGGTCACGACGCCCACTCCTTCGGCGGTGAGGTCGGCGGTACCCCCGAGCGGGAAATGCGTCACCGAGTCCCGTCGGCGACGCGCTCCAGAGGCCGCCGATCGGCAGGACGGCCCGGCGGCTCCGGACCCTGTCGCTTTCACGGCTGCGCTCCGCGGCGGCGCTGCCACGGGGCGTTGCGTAGCGGGACAGTAGCGAAGCGGGTTCGCTGAGCGGAAGTCTTGGTCCAGAATCCGGGCAAGGACGAAGACGAACTGACGGTATACGTCCGGATACGTACGGCAGCGTAACCCGAGGCGTCAGCCGCGCGTCAGCGCATCCGGGTCGCCCACTCCTGCACCTTGGTGATCCGCTGCTTCAGCTGTCCCGCCGTCGCCTCCGCGCTCGGCGGTCCGCCGCACACCCGGCGCAGCTCGGTGTGGATCACCCCGTGCGGCTTGCCGCTCTGGTGGACGTAGGCGCTCACGAGCGTGTTGAGCCGCTTGCGCAGCTCCATCATCTCCTTGTGGGAGACCACGGGGCGCCGCTCGGCGGGCAGTTCGAGCAGATCGGCCTCGGTGTCCGGCTTCTTCTTGCTGTGCGCGATCTGCCGGGCCTGCCGCTTCTGGAGCAGCATCTGCACCTGGTCGGGCTCCAGCAGTCCGGGGATGCCGAGGTAGTCCTGCTCCTCCTCGCTGCCCGGGTGGGCCTGCATGCCGAACTCGGCGCCGTCGAAGAGCACCCGGTCGAAGACGGCCTCGGACTCCAGCGCCTCGAAGGAGAACTGCTCCTGCTCGCCGGTGTCCTCGTCCTGCTCCTTGTTCGCCTCCTCCATCTCCTTCTCGGACTCGGCGTACGGGTCCTCCTCACCCTCCTTCTTCGGCTTGTCGAGGGCGTGGTCCCGTTCCTTCTCCATCTCGTTGGCGAAGGTGAGCAGGTCGGGCACCGTCGGCAGGAAGACGGAAGCGGTCTCGCCGCGCCGCCGGGAACGCACGAAACGGCCGACGGCCTGTGCGAAGAACAGCGGGGTGGAGATGGTGGTGGCGTACACGCCGACCGCGAGGCGGGGCACGTCGACGCCCTCGGACACCATGCGGACCGCGACCATCCAGCGGTCCTCGCTCGCGCTGAAGTCGTCGATGCGCCGGGAGGCGCCGGTGTCGTCGGACAGGACGACCGTGGCCTTCGTACCGGTGATCTCGCGGATCAGCTTGGCGTAGGCGCGGGCGGAGTCCTGGTCGGAGGCGATGACGAGCGCGCCGGCGTCCGGGATGGCCTTCCTGACCTCGGTGAGCCGCTGATCGGCGGCGCGCAGCACGCTGGGCATCCAGTCGCCGCGCGGGTCGAGCGCGGTGCGCCAGGCCTGGCTGACCGCGTCCTTGGTCATCGGCTCGCCGAGCCGGGCGGCGATCTCGTCACCGGCCTTGGTGCGCCAGCGCATCTGCCCGCTGTAGGAGAGGAAGATGACCGGGCGCACGACGCCGTCGGAGAGCGCGGAGCCGTACCCGTAGGTGTAGTCGGCGGACGAGCGGCGGATGCCGGCGTTGTCCTCCTCGTACGTCACGAAGGGGATGGGGTTGGTGTCGGAGCGGAAGGGCGTACCGGTCAGCGCGAGCCGCCGGGTCGCGGGCTCGAACGCCTCCAGGCACGCCTCGCCCCAGGACTTGGAGTCGCCGGCGTGGTGGATCTCGTCCAGGATCACCAGGGTCTTGCGCTGCTCGGCGCGGTTGCGGTGCAGCATGGGCCGGACGCCGACGCCCGCGTAGGTGACGGCGACGCCGTCGTACTCCCGGCCGAGCGGCCCGGCGCTGTACTCCGGGTCGAGCTTGATGCCGACCCGCGCCGCCGCCTCGGCCCACTGCTTCTTCAGGTGCTCGGTGGGCGCGACGACGGTCACCTGCTGCACCACGTGGTGGTGCAGCAGCCATGAGGCCAGCGTCAGCGCGAAGGTGGTCTTGCCGGCGCCGGGCGTGGCGACGGCGAGGAAGTCACGCGGCTGCTCCTGGATGTACTTCTCCATCGCCCCCTGCTGCCAGGCACGCAGCTTGTTGGCGGTACCCCACGGCGCGCGGCCGGGGAAGGCGGGGGAAAGGTGGTGCGAGGAAGCGGCGGTGGTAGTCACGGTCTCCGTGGTCAGGTTCAGTCGGCTACGTATGACAACCGGGCCACCCTACCGGCGTCACCCTCCCCTCCCGCCCCGAACGACCCGGGGTCGGCGCCGGGTGGGACCCACGTCACAACTCCCGCAGCCGCCCCGCGATCACGCCCACGTCGCTCTGTGTCCCCGCCGCCACATCGATGACCAGCGCGTACGCCGCGTCCTGGTCGGCGCAGGCCAGGTCGACCCCGTTGAGCGAGAGGAAGGTGGCGGTGGCGAGCCAGGCGGTGCGCTTGTTGCCGTCGACCAGGGGGTGGTTCGCGGCGAGGGCGTGCAGCAGGGCGGCGGCCTGTTCGTACAGGTCGTCGTAGGCGGCGGTGCCGAACATCCGGGCGCGGGGGCGGTGCACGGCGGAGGCGAGCAGCCCCGGCTCCCGCGCCTCGGGCGGCCGCCCGCCGAAGGCGAGCGTGGCGAGGGCGGTGACGTCGGCGACGGTGAGGTGGCGGGTGGCGGGGGTGTCTCCGGTGCCGGCGGTGTCTCGGATGTCCGTGATGTCATGCATGTCGGCGGCGTCGGGGGTGACGGAGGTGTCTCCGGTGACGGTGGGGTCTCGGGTATCGGTGGTGTCTCGGGTGTTCATTCGCCGAGCCTCCTCAGCAGGTCGGCGTGGGCGCCCGCCAGCCGCTCGGCGGTCTCGCGCACGGCCGTCTCCTCCGTCGTCAGATACCGGCGTACGGCCTCCACCACCACCTGCTCGGATGTGTGCCCCTGTGCGTCGGCGAGGTCGCAGAGTGCCTGGTGGGTGGCGGGGTCGAGGTGCACGGTCAGTGGGCGCATGACGGCCAGCGTAGATGTGTGATCAGGGGCCGGACCACGGGATTACGAGCCCGCCGGGGCCGTCTTCCTGCTGGCCGGCCGGTCGCCGCTCCCGCACCGGGTCGCCACCCACACACCCGCCAGGGCGACCACCGCCATGGCGAAGAAGACGACGGCGAACGCGGCGGGGTGGGCGGCGGTGCCGCCGCCGAGGGCCGCGAAGGCGGCGCCCGCGGCGGCGAGGAGGAGGGCGTTGGAGAGGGCGTCGGAGATCTGGAGGGCGGCGGAGTTGGCGCCGGCTTCCTCGGGGGCGGACAGGCGCAGCAGCAGGACGCTGGTGGAGGAGATCACCAGGCCCATGCCGAGGCAGCCGAAGGCCCAGACGACGGCGACGATCCAGGCCGGTACGGCGGGCAGCAGCACGCTCGGCGCGGTCGCCAGGGCGGCGACGACCAGCACCATCCCGGCGGTCATCAGCGGCTCCCGGTACGGCGCGAGGCGCGGCCGGGACTGGAGCCAGGAGCCCAGCGCCCAGGTGCCGCCGCCCGCGGCCAGCGAGAGCCCCGCGAGCGTCGGCGACAGGCCGCGCTGGGTGACCAGCATCAGCGGCACGAAGGACTCGGCGGCGACGAACGATCCCGCGCACACCCCGCGCAGCAGAACGACGGAGGGCAGTCCGCGGGCGGCCCGGTAGGTGCCGCGCGGCAGCAGGCCGAGGACGGCGGGGACCAGCAGGGCGGCGCCGGCCGCGGCGGGGACGAGGGAGAGGGGGCGCAGGTCCTGGGCGGCGTACTGGACGAGCCCGGCGCCGAGGGCGATCCCGAGGGCGAGCCGGATGCGCCGGCGGTCGAGGGGGGCGGGGGCGGCCTCCGCGTCGACCGGTCCCGACGCCCGGCGGCGTATCTGGGGCAGGGCGAGGGCCAGCGGGAAGACGACGAGGACCGGGATGCCGAGGAAGACCCAGCGCCAGCCGAGCTGTTCGGTGACGGCGCCGGAGGCGAGGGGGCCGACGATGGACGGCACGACCCAGCCGGCCGCGAACGCCGCCATGATCGCGGGGCGCAGCCGCTCGGGGTAGGCGCGGCCGACGACCACGTACAGCGCGACGATGACGAGGCCGCCGCCGAGTCCCTGTACGGCGCGTCCGAGGATGAACACCCACATCGTCTGTGCGGTGCCGGCTATCACCAGGCCCGCGGCGAACGAGCCGATGCCAGTGGTCAGCGCGGCGAGCGGGCCGCGACGGTCGGCCCACTGACCGGCCAGGACCATGCCGAAGAGGCTGGTGGTGAAGAACCCGGAGAACGCGAAGGCGTAACTCGCCACGCCGTGCAGTTCGCGGGCCGCGACGGGCATGGCGGTGCCGACGGCGGTCGCCTCGAAGGCGATCAGGAACACGACGGACACGATGCCGACGCTCAACGCCCGGTGGGCCCGGCCCAGCACCCCGCCGCCCTGCTCGAAGCCTTCCTCCACCACGACGTCGTCGACACGGGACCCCAGCACACTCATGCCCGCCAGAGTAAGGCCCACAACCCCGAATGACTCCTGTCGAAGGTCCCCCTCCCCCTGCGACCTTGGACCTAGTGGCTCGAAGCCGTGAACCAGCTCCTGTCCATCGCGACCGGCCCGAGCCGGTTACCCCGGCCGCAGAGCAGCCGGGCCAGGACACCCGAGCGGTCAGGCCGCCAGAGCACCGGTGCGGGCCGCGAACTCGCGGACGCCCTCGATCCGGGTCGGCCCGTACAGCAGCCCGGCCGTCAGCGCCCGCAGCGAGGGCCGCCGCACCTCCTGCGGCGCTTCCTGCTCGACCCGCCGCAGCGCGGCGAACGTCTGCTGGCCGTCGCCGAGCGCGTTCCACATGCGGGCGACGTCGGTCCATGCCCGCGCCCGCCGCTCCGCCGTCGACATCCGGTCGACGTCCAGCCGGGCCGCGACCGGCACCGCCTCGTCCGGGGTGCCCAGCGCGTTCAGCACGCTGATCCGGTACTCGTCGACCTGCGTCCGGGTCGCCTCCACCGTGAACAGGCCGGGAACCGCAGCCCGCCGACTGGCCTCCTCCTCAGCCTCCTCCAGCAGCGACAGGGCCGTTGTCCTGTCCCGGCCGGTCGCCGCCGAGTATGCGCCGGTCAGCAGCAGCATCGTCCGCACCGCGCCGGTGTGGTCGCGGGAGGCGTCCAGGTCGGCGGCCTCCTTGGCCAGCAGGTGCACCGCGGCCGTGGACCGGCCCGAGCGGCGCATGGCGATCGCCAGCTGCCGGGAGGCCTCACCGACGGCCACCGGGATGCCGCTGCAGCGCGCGGCCGCCAACGCCCGGTCGGCGGCCACCCACGCCGCATCGCTGTGCTGCTTGGTCGCCAGCTCCGCCGCCAGCACGTACGAACGGGCCAGTGCCAGGTCGGCCTCCTCTCGGGGCCGGCCCGACACGGCGTCCCGTGTCGCGGTCGCCGCGGCGATCAGGCCGGGCAGCGCCTGCCCGAGCCGCGTGTACTGGGTGGCGCAGTAGTCCCGGCGTGCCGCGGCGATCTGCGCAACCAGCCGAGGCAGCGGCACCGGCGCCGCCTGCGGCAGCCGGAACAGCACCACGTCCAAATCCACAGGCTCGGCAGCGGCGGCCGGCTCGGCACCGACGACGGCCGCCGCCCCTGCTGCCACCGCTCCCGTCAGCAGCTCCCTACGACGCACCTCGTCCTCCTCGTCCGACCGGCAACCTCCAGCCACCGTAGCGACATTGGTCAGGCCGGGTACGGCAGACGCACACAGCTGCTCGGGCGGGATCCCTAAGAACGCCGCGAACTTCAGCAGGGTCGGGTAGTCGACGCTCATCCGCCCGCTCTCGATGCGGGAGACCGCCGACGCCGAATAGCCACAGGCATCACCGACCTGCGTCTGTGTCAGGCGCGCGGCACAGCGCGCCCCGCGTAACAGAGCGCCGATCCGAACATCCGCGCCCATGGGCACCTCCTTGGTCCCGGGGTGGGGTGGTAGAGAACCTAGCGGCGCGTGCGAGGCGTTGGCAGGGCGCGCGGATGCACATCGTGTGCCGGATCCGCACACCGGTTGCCGATGCCCGTCCGGCCACTGCGCAGGGCCTGTGCAGGCCGCCATGGTGAAGACCGCACCCGGTAAACGCCGGGCGTCTCCTCGACCGGACCTCCAACTGCGGCACACCCATGCCGTCGGCCGGTCATCCTCATCGGAGGCACGTATGAAGCTGCTGGTCACCGGCGGCGCCGGTTTCATCGGCTCCCACTTCGTCAGGCGCATGCTTCGCGCCGACGACATCGAGCAGATCACCGTCCTCGACGCACTGACGTACGCGGGCAGCAGGAGCAACCTCGGGCAGGCATTCCTCGACTCGAAGCTGGTGTTCGTCGTCGGGGACATCTGCAACGTCGGCCTGGTCGACGACCTCATGGCCCAGCACACCGCGGTCGTCCACTTCGCCGCAGAGTCCCACGTCGACCGCTCGTTCACGACCGCCGGAACGTTCGTCACCACGAACGTCATCGGCACGCAGACCCTCGCCGACGCCGCCATGCGGCACGGCATCACCAAGTTCGTGCACGTCTCCACGGACGAGGTGTACGGGCCGCTGCTGGACGGCGCGGCCACCGAGGACTACCCGCTGCGCCCGACCGTCCCCTACGCCGCCTCCAAGGCCGCCAGCGACCTGGTCGCCCTCAGCTACTGGCACACGTACGGAGCGCCGGTCTGCGTCACCCGCTCCTCGAACAACTACGGGCCCTGCCAGCATCCCGAGAAGATCATCCCGTTGTTCGTAACCCGCCTGCTGCGCGGCGAGCAGGTCACCCTCCACGGCGAGGGCCAGCACATCCGTAACTGGCTGCACGTCGAGGACAACTGCGCCGGCATCGAACTCGTCCTGCGCCTGGGCGTGCCGGGCGAGGTCTTCAACATCGGCGGCGGCACCGACCTGTCCGGCAAGGAGCTGACAGGCGAGCTGCTGCGGATCTGCGGCGCCGACTGGGACCGCGTCACCTACGTCCGCGACCGGCTGTCCAACGACCGCCGGTACGCCATGAACTGGGGCAAGCTCGCCGCCCTCGGCTACAAGCCGGTCCACGAATTCGAGGCCGGGCTGGAGGAGGCCGCCGACTGGTACCGGCGCAATGCCGACCGGTGGGCACCGCTCTCCCGCAGCCCGCTGCCGGCCATGCCCTCCCCGCGCGTCACCCTTGACACGACCCTGGAGCCGCAGCATGCCTAAGCACTGGCCGCAGGACGCGCTGATCGTGCTCGGCGCGTCGGAGGAGCAGATCCCGCTGTACCAGGAGGCGCGGCGCCGGGGAATCCCGACCATTGCGGTGGACATGCGGTCGGACGCCCCCGCGCTTTCGTTCGCCGACACGGCCCTGAAGATTTCCACGCGGGACACCGACGCCATCGCCGATGCGCTGGGCGACGTCCACCCCGTCGGGATCGTCTGCGGCGCGAGCGACGCCGCGCTGGCCAGCTGGCATGCCCTGGGCATGCGGTACGGCACGGCCTACGTGTACCCCGAGAGCGCACTCGCCGCCTGCGACAAAGCCGCCTTCCACGCGATCGCCGCGTCCTGCGGCGTCACCGGATACGGATGGGTCGCGTCGGACGACCCGGCGCAGGTCGTCGCCGAGGCCGCGGGGCTGCGCTTCCCACTCGTGATCAAACCGGCGGACGGATCCGGCAGCAAGGGCGTCACCCGCGTCACCCGCCCTGACGAGCTGCCCGCCGCCGTCGCCAACGCCCGCTCCTACTCCGCCTCCCAGACCGTGATCGCTGAGGAGTTCGTCCAGGGGCGCCCGTTGACCATCGAGGTCTTCATGCGGAACGGCAGAGCGCTGAAGACCTACGTGGTAGACGAGGAGTTCGTCGACGGGAGTCTCGTGCTCGGGCGGCTGCGCACTGCTCAGCTGCCCCCTGCGACGCGCACCCGACTCGAGGCCACCGCCGAAGGGCTGTGCCGTGTACTCGGCATCGTCAACGGGCCGGCGAACTTCGACGTCGTCCTCGGTGAGGACGGACGGGGACGCTTCATCGAGGCCAACGCACGCCTCGGTGGCGCCGGCATCCCCCGGCTGCTCGCCGCCGCCTACGGCGTGGACGTCGTGCGTGCGCTCATCGCACTCGTACTCGGCGAGCCGTTCGGCGACCACCTGACGCCAACGCGCGCCGAGCATGCGGCGCTGGAGCTGATCGGCTCACCGCTCGCCGCTGAAGGCGAACTGGTCGCCTGGGAGGGCATCGCCGAAGCCCGCAGCGTCCCTGAGGTCACCGATGTCGAGCTGTACGCCAAGCCAGGCGACCTCGTACGGCCTCATGACCAGGGCGCCCACAAGATCGGCCTGCTCGTCGCCGCCGGGCCGTCGGCTGCGGACGCCGCTTTGGCCCTGGAGAAGGCCGGCGCGCTGATCCGACCGATCATCCAGCCGATCACGGAGGCGAAGTGACCACGCACACCAGCTCGCCCAGCCCGGACGCCGGGCGCAACGCCAGCCCGTACCTGTACGGGGGAGAGGCCGCCGCGGTCGCCGAGGTACTCCAGCGCGGACAGTACGGGCACACGGACGTCACCGAGCGGTTCGAGCAGAAGGTCGCCGAATTCCTCGGCGTCCGCGACGCCATCGCCGTCATGTCCGGCACCGCCGCCCTGCACACCGCGCTGCTCGCCGCCGGGGTCGGTCCCGGCCACGAGGTGGTCGTGCCGTCCATGACGTTCTGCGCGAGTGTCCAGGCGATCCTGGCCACCGGCGCCACTCCGGTCTTCACGGACGTCGACCCGGCCACGCTGTGCGCCACCGATCAGCTCGTCATGGAGGCCGTCACCGACCGCACCCGCGCCGTAATGCCGGTCCTGTTCGGCGGCCGGGCCGTCAACCTCTCCGGCGTCCGCAAGGAACTGGCCGGCCGGGACATCGCCATCGTGGAGGACGCCGCGCACGCCTTCGGCTCCCGCAACGGCGCCCGCCGCGTCGGCGCCACCGGAGACCTGACCTGCTTCAGCTTCGGCCCGGTCAAGAACCTCACCTGCGGTCAAGGCGGCGTCGTCATCCCGCGCAGCCTCACCGAGGCCGCCACGCTCCGCCGTCTGCGGATGCTCGGCGTCGTCCGGTCGCACGCCGAACGCGGCCATACCACCAGCTACGGCGTGGAGGGCTTCGGACTGCGCTACCAGATGTCCGGCATCAACGCCACGATCGGCCTCGTCCAGCTCGACCACTTCGACAAGGCCGAGACGACCCGCCGGATCCTGTGGCGCGCCTACCGGCGGGCCCTCGCCGCCCTGGACGGCGTGCGCCTGATCGACGTCGATGTCGACCGCTCCGTGCCGCACCTGTGCCAGATCCTCATCCCGAACAGGGACGAGGTACACAAGCAGATGAAGGCCCGCGGTGTCGGCGTGGGCGTCCACTACCCGCCGAACCACCTGCAACCCGCGTTCGCCCAGTGGCGCCGCGACTTGCCCGCCACCGAGCAGGTCGGGCGCGAGATCCTGACGCTGCCGTTCCACCAGCACCTCTCCGAGAACGACATCGACCAGGTCGTCACCGCCCTCGGGCAGGCCCTCAAGACCGCGGGAGCCGCATCATGCGCCAGGCCGTGATCGGGAGGCGGCAAGGCAGACCGTCGAGCCGGTGACCGCCGCCCGCCAGCACTGCGCGACCCTCATCGCGGCAGAGACGGCTCGCCACGTCGGCCGGCCCCAGCAGTGACCGGCCGGCCCGCCGCGGCGGCCAGGACCTCGTCCACCAGCCGGTCCGCCGCGTCCGGGCGGCCGTACATGCGGGCCCGCTCCGCCATGGCCCGCCGGAGGTGGGCGTCAGCCAGGAGGGGGCCCACCGCTGTCTGCAACCGGGCCGCCGTCACCTCGCCGGTCAGCGCGACCGCCGCCCCGGACTGCTCCAGATGCCGGGCGTTGT